>DATHKT010000045.1:0-23614 GCA_035489035.1 Mucilaginibacter sp. | reverse complement strand
ATATTCTTTACAGTATAGGTATAACTGGGTTTATTTATCCAATCATCGGTCACTGGGCCTGGGGGCCGGATGGCTTCCTGGTAACTATGGGTGCACCAGGCGGTTTGTTCCCTACTTTAGGTAATTTCTTCCGCGACTTTGCTGGTTCAACCGTTGTTCACACCATCGGGGGTATAGCTTCGCTTGCGGGTGCTATAGTGCTTGGGCCACGGCTTGGGCGTGTATTCAGACGAGACGATAAAGAGAAAGGCGGCATGCCACCGGGACATAATATGTTAGTTGCCGCTGTGGGTACATTTATTTTATGGTTTGGATGGTACGGATTTAACCCGGGCAGCACACTTTCTGCTATGGATGGCCAGGGTATCGGCCGTATCGCAGCTAATACAACCCTTGCGGCCTGTGCAGGCGGTATGACAGCTATGCTGGCCGGATTATGGTGGGGCACTACCAAAGGTAAATTCGATTTAGGATTTACTTTGAATGGCCTTTTGGGCGGACTGGTTGCTATCACATGTCCATGTTACTGGGTTAGTCCGTTTGGTGCTATTATGCTTGGTGCTATAGCCGGTTTCATAGTATTCGGCGGTATGTATTTAATTGAGTGGTTCCGTATTGATGATCCGGTTGGTGCAGTATCTGTGCACGGGTTTTGCGGTATCTGGGGAACCTTGTCACTTGGATTGTTCGCGTCAGGTCAGTATGGTGCAACCGGGGTGTTTGGCGCTGACAATAGCGCGCCAGTTACCGGTGCCTTGTACGGTGGTGGATGGAAGGTGTTCGAAGCACAGGCTATCGGTAGTTTTACTATTACCGCTGCTACTTTTATTGTAGCCATTAGCATGATGTATCTTATCAATAAACTGCCTAACCCATGGAGATTGCGTGTTGAAGAACATGGTGAAGCAGGTTTAGGTGGTCTGGATGTATTCGATCACGGTATGGAAGTTTATCCCCCTCAGGATGATGAAATCAGCTTAAGCGGTCTGTTTGATAAGGGCGTTAAATTGCCTGCAGAAGCTTAATAAGCTATCTATATATATTACTTGCGCGGTTGGTTGGCCTGTGTTTATTAACCACCGTTTGGGGCAGCCAACCGTGCAAGTTTTTCATGAATTTTTATAATAAATAATAATAGAGTTGAGCCTTTTTGACCCTTAATGGGGATAGTTTGGCCTGATAAAAGCAAAACACTTAACTAAATATATAATCATTCAACCCAATCAACTAATCATTAATCTATTAAACTATTGTCATGAAAAAAGTACTTTTACTCTTATCTTTATTTATTGTTGTCACGATGTCTGCGAAGGCCGGAACTACCGCCCTGGTAGATACCGGTAAAGTCGCTGCCCCGGCCCCGCCAGATCCGCCACTGGTATTTTCAGGTTCAGTGGACACCTATTACAAATATGATTTTTCTGGCCACAATAATATTGGGTTCCCCGGAGCGGGTGGCACCTATTTTGCAAACGAGCAAAACTCCATATCTATCGGTATGATAGACCTGGCATTGAAGAAAAAAGTTGGTAAAGCTGCCTTTGTAGGTGAACTGTCCTTCGGCCCGCGTAGCGATGCTTCGATCCCAAATTCAGGTTATCACATCCAAAATTTGTATGTTTCCTACGATGTGACCGACAAATTTAACCTGACCGCAGGTTATATGGCAACGTTCTTAGGCTACGAAGTGATCTCACCAGCAGGTAACTTCAACTATTCAACTTCTTACCTGTTTAGCTATGGCCCGTTCCAAAATGCAGGTTTCAAGGCTACTTATGCATTCTCTGATAAAGTAAGCTTGATGGCCGGTATTTTCAATAACTATTGGAACACTTATACTTCTTTTAGGCCAATTGGTGAATCAGATGCTGCATCAGGCGATGTATCAACTTTTGGCGCGCAGTTAATGGTAGCGCCTGCAAAAGGATGGACCGCTTATGTAAACTTCCTGACCGGTTCTTATTCAGGCACTGAAATCGACCTTACAACTGCCTATCAAATTACTGACGCTTTCAAATTAGGACTTAATGCAGCTTCATTTACCGCTCCGCACAATGGCGGTGGTTTTGAAGGCATAGCTTTATACCCGCAATTGGCTGTGTCAAAATCGGTTACCTTTGGTTTAAGGGGTGAATACTTTAAATTCAAACAAGGTGGCCCGGATGTTAAGTCGTTTACCATAACCTCAAATATCAAAGCAGGTCCGTTAACTTTCATACCAGAAGTTAGAATTGATGGCGCCAGCATAGATACTTTTGGTTTTACCAAGGGCGATGGTTCACCAACAAAATCAGCCGGACAGTTTGTACTGGCTGCTGTTTACGCCTTCTAAATAAGGTTAACTGAAATTATTTTATAAGCCGCTCTCCATAAATGGGGGAGCGGCTTTATATTTATACCATGAAAAAGATATTATTCATTGTCCTTTTTTTACTGTTCGCCGGAATTGCCAGCGCACAAAAAAACCAGCTATCGCTTGATGAGCATAATAAATATGTTTATTACGAAGTGGTTGATCTTCCCGGTATTTCTGCAGATAGCATACATCGTAACAGCAATGCCTTTGTTGAAATAACCTATCCTAAAAATAAGTCAAGGCAAATAAGTATTACGGGTATCCTGGTTAAAGATAAATTTTTGATCTATAGCCCTATCGCGAAGCATGAGAGCGGCGAGATAGCTTACATTTTAAATATTGAATGTAAAGATTCAAAATATAGATATTGGCTGACTGATTTTGTATTCACTCCTTATGAAAGAAACCGTTATAGCGTTTACGTACCTGTAAATGGAATTAATATTCCTCTTGAATCGGCAATAACCAAAGTAAGCCAAAAGGAACTGAATGGTTATCTTGAACAAACGAGTGCCTTTTGCACGCAACTCGGCAGCAGATTAAAACAATATATGGTGGAGGATCACCACTTAATAATACCTGATAAACAGCCTACAAAAAAAATAGTCACTGATAAATGGTAGCGAAACCCGAATACGCTGCCTAAATGGCTTTTGGTTCTTGAAAATTAAAATATATCAATGTTGTACAATATTTAATATTGTATATACGTTATATATCAAAATTAAATTTCAAAACCATGCTTATCTCAAAATTTGATTTGTACAAGTCCGAGTGGCTCGAGCTTGTATTTAACGACCGTAACAAGGAATACGGCGCCTACGATCTCAGAAAACATTACAACAGGTACCTGGTGAAGGCGATGGCAATTGCCTTTGCATCGGTTGCTCTTCTATTCATAGTGCATGGTGTTTTATCTAAATCAGCACCATTGGAAATTACGCGGACAATTGAGAATATACCAATCCTCCCGCCAACCGACATTAAGCCACCCGTGATACCGCCGAAAGTTGATCCTCCAAAAGCTCAAGTACAATCTACTATAAAATTCCCTCCCCCTGTGGTAAGGCCTGATGAGCAGGCAGAAGATCCGCCCAAAATAACTGATCTGCAAACTGCTGCAATAGGCACTAAAACCGTGAAGGGAGACGGGGAGGTTATAGATATACCGGAAACAGGGCCAAGCAAAGAAATAGGAAAGGTGACAGAAGATAATACGCCTAAGGAAATGAATTCTGTTGAGATACTGCCTCAGCCAGTTGGGGGTGCCGAAGCTTGGGGAAGATTTTTACAAAGAAATATGCATTATCCACCCGTTGCATCCGATAATAAAGTTCAGGGTAAGGTTTTTGTAAGTTTTGTTGTGGAGAAGGACGGACATTTATCAAATATTGTAGTTGAGCGTGGAGTTGGTTCAGGCCTTGATGAGGAAGCAGTGAGGGTGTTAAAATTAGCGCCAGCCTGGAAGCCGGGTATCCAGAACGGTAAACCGGTACGTGTGAAATTCACCCTGCCTATCAATTTCGTGATACCGGATTCCGACTAAGGATAGAATTTAAGTATAAAAAGAGTGAAGGTTTATTAATGATCATCTAATTAAAACTTAAAACCATGTTTACTTCAAAATCTGATCTGTACAAGCCCGAGTGGCTCGAGCTTGTATTCGAAGACCGCAACCAGGAATACGGCGCTTACGATCTGCGGAAACATTATGCCGATAATTTGCTGATGGCGATGGGTATTACATTTGTTGTACTTTCAACATTGGGTTTATCTTATTCTTTACTGCACAAGACTACTCCAGCGCCAATTATCGACAAAGGGCCTATTGAAGTTGTAGTTCCGGTAAATCTTCGCCCAAGGGTAGAACCGTCCAGACCAATACATCATCAAACCCCACCACCGGCAACACATGCACCCACCATAAGATTTACAACGCCCGTACCGACGTCTGAGCCGACAGTAGCTAATCCACCTACGCAAGTTCAGCTTAGTCAAGCTGCAATAGGTACAGACAATGTGCAAGGCACAGGTCCCGGTGACAATATATTAAGACCAGAAACGACAACGGGAGGTACAGGTACTCTTGCCCCAGCTGTAAGTAATGAACCTGTAGGAACAGAATTACTTGAAACAATGCCCGAACCTTTTGGTGGTGCCGCGGCCTGGTCAAAATTCCTCCAAAAAAATATGCGTTATCCACCCCAGGCTTCTGAAGCAGGCATACAAGGAAAAGTTTGGATGAGTTTTATTATTGAAAAGGATGGAAAATTATCAAACATTGTGGTTGCAAAGGGTGTTGGCCATGGCCTGGATGAAGAAGCATTACGCGTATTGAAATTGGCGCCTGCATGGAAACCAGGTATCCAAAACGGCCAGCATGTGCGTGTGAAGTATACTATACCAATTAGTTTTGTGATATCTGAAGAGTGATATTGAGGATAAAGGTAAAAGGGTAAAGGTGAAGGGTTATTATCGCTTCATCTTTACCCTTTGTTTCTAAATTGAACTTTATTCACCTTTATGCTTTAACCTTTCGCCTTTCACCTTCTACCTTTCGCCTTTTTTTTCTAATTTTGTGCTTCCTTTCAAAAAAACGATAATTACCTTGGAGACACTGGAATTAACTACCCCTCAAACCGCGAAAGATTTAGGTTTACTACCCGAAGAATTTGAACGAATAAAAGAGATATTGGGCCGTGTGCCGAACTTTACTGAGCTTTCTATTTTCTCGGTAATGTGGAGCGAACACTGTTCTTATAAAAACTCAATTACCTGGCTCAAAACACTGCCAAAAGATGGTCCGCGTATGCTGGCCAAAGCAGGCGAAGAAAATGCCGGCCTGGTTGATTTAGGTGATGGTATTGGGTGCGCTTTCAAGATAGAATCACATAATCACCCTTCGGCTTTGGAACCTTACCAGGGTGCGGCAACGGGTGTTGGTGGTATTAACCGCGATATATTTACCATGGGCGCACGTCCTATCGCCCAGCTTAATTCGTTGCGTTTTGGAGATTTGAGCCTTGATCGTACCAAATGGCTCATCAAAGGTGTAGTTAAAGGTATTGGCGATTACGGCAATGCTTTTGGTATCCCAACTGTAGGTGGCGAACTATTTTTCGATGATTGCTATAATGTTAATCCGCTGGTAAATGCTATGTCGGCAGGTATAGTTAAGGCTGGCGAAACAGTTTCAGCAACTTCTTATGGAGTTGGTAATCCGGTTTACATAGTAGGCTCGGCAACGGGTAAGGATGGGATCCATGGCGCCGCTTTCGCGTCAAAAGATATTACTGAGGATTCGGTGAATGATTTGCCTGCAGTACAAGTGGGTGATCCTTTCCAGGAAAAATTATTATTGGAAGCTACACTTGAAGTAATTAAAACTGGTGCTGTTGTAGGTATGCAGGATATGGGTGCGGCAGGTATTATTTGCTCCAACTCCGAAATGTCGGCTAAAGGAGAGCATGGTATGCGTATCGACCTGGATAAAGTGCCAACGCGCCAGGAAAATATGAAGCCTTTTGAGATTCTGCTTTCAGAATCGCAGGAGCGCATGCTGATCGTGGTGCATAAAGGCAGAGAAAAAGAAGTTGAAGCAGTTTTTGATAAATGGGACCTGAATTGCGCCATCATAGGCGAGGTGACCGATACTCAAAGGTTGCTTTATTATATGAATGGTGAATTGGTTGCTGATGTACCTGCGGATGATTTGGTTTTAGGTGGAGGTGCCCCGGTTTACGAACGTCAATACAGCGAACCAGCGTATTTCAGGAAAAACCAGCAATTTAAAATTGAAGATGTAAAAGAGCCTGCCGATTTGAAAGATGTGGCAGAGCATTTGATATCGCATCCAAATATTGCATCAAAACGTTGGGTAACCAAACAATACGATTCGATGGTAGGAGCCTCAACCATGACGACTAACCGTCCATGTGATGCGGCTATAGTTGATGTAAGAGGAACAGATAAGGCTATTGCTTTAACAGTTGATTGTAATTCGCGCTATGTATATGCTGATCCACAAAAGGGATGTGCCATTGCTGTAGCCGAAGCTGCCCGTAACATTACCTGTGCCGGCGGCGAACCCGTAGCTATAACCAACTGCCTTAATTTTGGCAATCCTTACAAACCAGAAGTTTACTGGCAATTTGTTGGTGCCATAAAAGGTATGAGCGAGGCTTGTACTAAATTTGAAACTCCAGTTACCGGCGGTAATGTGAGCTTTTATAACCAATCTACGGATGATGGGCCGGTATTTCCAACCCCGACCATTGGTATGTTAGGAGTACTGGATGATAAATCGACCCTGATGACCTCGGATTTCAAACAACCGGGCGATATGGTTTATTTGATCGGTGAATCACAGAATGATATTGCCTCATCTCAATATTTAGCTTCTTATCATAAAATATCATCGGCCCCGGCTCCTTATTTTGATCTGGATAAGGAATATGATATGCACCAGGTGATCAAACAACTGATCAAACACCAGGTGATCAAATCGGCACATGATGTATCAGACGGTGGCTTGTTTATCACATTGATCGAGTCGGCCATGCCAAACGGTTTTGGTTTCGAGATAGAATCAGACAGTTCGGTACGTAAAGATGCCTTTTTATTCGGTGAAGCGCAGGGCCGGGTAGTGGTAAGTATCTCGCCTGAAGAACAGGAACGTTTTATTGAACTAATGGCCACAAGCGAAGTCGAATTTAGCCTGTTAGGTTCGGTAACTGATGGTTACTTGCATATCGACGAAGAGCCGTTCGGTCATATTACCGATATCAAATTGGTTTATGATAATGTGCTGCATGTTATTTTGGGAGAATAAATGTTAATGTTCCGTAGGAACATTTCGTAGGTAGAAAAAAATAGGGGAATTGCATATATTCGTTCCATAGGAACGATTGGTGCTTTCCGTTATAACATGTTTTCATAAGCCATGCCTAATACCTACACCCAAATTCATATACAATTTGTATTCGCCGTAAAATACCGGTCTGCACTTATTGACGTTGAATGGAAAGGCAGGCTGCATCAATACATCACAGGTATATTTCAGCAGAATGAGCATAAGATGCTTCAAATAAATAGCATGCCCGATCATATTCATATCTTTATAGGCATGCGGCCACATCAATCGATATCTTCATTGATACAAAATGTGAAAACAGAAAGCAGTAAATGGATCAAGACACAGAACTTCTGCTCCCAGCCATTTGCCTGGCAGGAAGGCTATGGCGCTTTTTCATATGCCAAAAGCCAGGTGCCTGATGTAATCCGGTATATTCAGAACCAGGAGAAGCATCATCAGAAAGAAACATTCCTGGGTGAATACCGAAAATTTTTACAAGCATTTGAAATTGACTGGGATGAAAAATATATATTTAAAGAATTGGAATAGCACCAGGCGTTCCGATGGAACGCTGAATATTTATAATGATTTTTTCTACCGACCATATGTTCCTATGGAACATTTTTTATAACCTCTATTATGCTTAGGATTAACCAGGTACATCATATCGCCATTATCTGCTCTGATTATCAAAGGTCGAAGCAGTTTTACAGCGAAGTGCTTGGTTTTAAGATGGTGCGCGAAGTTTTCCGGACTGAAAGAAACTCCTACAAACTCGACCTGGAAGTTGCAGGCTTATACCAGATTGAGCTTTTTTCATTTCCCCACCCTCCTGCACGCCCTTCAAGGCCCGAGGCCCTTGGTTTGCGTCATATTGCTTTTGAGGTGGATAATATTGAGGAAGCTGTACATCATGTAAATGCCCATGATGTTATAACCGAACCTATCAGGATAGATGAATTTACAGGCAAACGCTTTACCTTTTTTGCTGACCCAGACGGATTACCCATAGAGTTTTACGAGAAATAGCCATGCCTGATATTTTTCGGTTCAAACAGTTCGATGTTGATCAGAGTGGTTGCGCCATGAAGATCAATACCGATGGCGTACTGCTGGGTGCATTGACCGAAGTGGATCAGCCTAAAAACATACTGGATATTGGCACCGGCACCGGGGTTATCGCTTTAATGCTGGCCCAAAGGTTTAGCGGAGCAAAAATTGACGCAGTCGAGATCGATGCAACGGCTGCCCAAACTGCCGGGGGGAATTTTACCAGTTCGCCATTTGCTGAAAGACTGCAACTATACCCTACAGGCTTTGAACAGTTTTTTGTAGAAAATCCCGGTAAGAAATATGATTTGATTGTATCCAATCCGCCATTCTTTATTAATTCCTTAAAATCGCCTGAAGCAAAAAAGGAATTAGCGAAACATACCGATGAGGACTTTTTTAGAAAGCTGATCAAAACTATATCCGCACACTTGAACGCAGAAGGCCGTTGCTGGCTGATCATTCCTTTAACTATTGCAGATTTTATATTCTACCTCGCCGCGGAAAATAATCTTTGCCTGCAAAAGAGGATCAACGTAAAATCATTTGAAGATTCGTTACCGCACCGGGTTATTGCTTGTTTTGGTTCCGAAAAGATTTCAACAGAAATAAGTAAATTGGTGATCTATGAGGCGGTAGGTGTTTATTCGGAAGAATATATTAAATTGCTGAAACCTTATTTTATTGCTTTTTGATATGAAAGTCGTATCGGTATTTTTTTCAATAGTGCTGTTATTCCCAATCCTCTTCTTTTTATTGCACATATTTCAATTATATGACAGTAAAGGTCCTCTAAAATCTTTCGGTGTTGACAATAAATTAATTGCTTCACTTGCACAACCGAGTATTATCTGTTTAACAATCTATACCGTGGCCTTTCTAATCTCCATCTTTTTTAACATTAAAAAGAAATATGTCGTAAATGCAATATTCTTAAGCACTATGATCGTTATTTATACATTTCTTTCGCTATTTGTAAGATTTTAATGACCCGAATAGGCCTCCTTTCAGACACCCACGGTTACCTTGATGATGCCGTTTTTAAGCATTTTGAAAACTGCGACGAGATATGGCACGCCGGTGATTTCGGTACGATAGAGCTGGCGGATAAGCTGGCTGCCTTTAAACCGCTGCGCGGTGTGTATGGCAATATTGATGGAAAAGAGATCAGGCTTGACTACCCGGAACACCTGCGTTTTAAATGTGAAGATGTAGATGTTTGGATGACCCATATCGGCGGATATCCAGGAAAATATAATCCGTCAATAAGACAAGAAATTTACACTAACCCTCCAAAATTGTTCATTTGCGGGCATTCGCATATCCTGAAAGTGATCTATGATAAAAAGATCAGTTGCTTACACTTAAATCCCGGAGCAGCAGGGCAACAAGGTTGGCATAAAGTACGTACAATGCTTAGATTTTGCATTTCTGAGGAAAAAATCCATACCTTAGAGGCCATAGAATTGCAAAAATAATATGTATTTAATACACTAAGCCTATGAAAATAGTCCAAACTTTAGGTCAATTTATTATTGAGAAACAGGCAGACTTCCCGTACGCTAAGGGTGAGCTGTCGAGGTTGCTGAGAGACATTGCCATTGCATCAAAAATTGTGAACCGCGAGGTGAACAAAGCAGGACTTGCCGATATACTTGGCGAAGCCGGTACGATCAACATACAGGGCGAGGGCCAGAAAAAACTGGACGTATATGCCAATGAGCAATTTATATCGGCTTTAAAACATGGAGGAGAATGTTGCATCGTGGCGTCAGAAGAAAATGACGATCATATTTATATCGATTCGGACGTTTCAAAAGATGCCAAATATATCGTAGCCATTGATCCGCTGGATGGTTCTTCCAATATCGATGTGAATGTAGGCATAGGTACTATTTTTTCCATCTACCGCCGTAAATCCACCAAGGGCCGTGCAACTTTAGAAGATGTACTGCAACGAGGGGTTGAGCAGGTGGCTGCAGGTTATGTGATCTATGGTTCATCAACCATGTTAGTTTATACTACGGGTAAGGGGGTGAATGGATTTACCCTTGATCCTTCCATCGGGGAGTTTTGTTTATCGCACCCGGATATGAAAATTCCAAAAGACGGCGTGATCTATTCCATCAACGAAGGCTATTATGTTCATTTCCCCGATGGGGTTAAAAAATATATTAAATATTGCCAGGTGGAGGATGAAAAGACCAAGCGCCCTTATACCTCACGCTATATTGGCTCTATGGTTGCTGATATTCATCGCAACCTGATCAAAGGAGGCATATTTATTTACCCGATAACTGCCAGCGCCCCAAAAGGCAAATTAAGGCTGGTTTATGAGTGTAACCCAATGGCATTTATCATCGAACAGGCAGGAGGGAAGGCCAGCAATGGCTATGAGCGGATACTTGATCTTGAAGTAACCGAACTGCATCAGCGCTCGGCTATTTTTATCGGCTCAGAAAATATGGTGAAACAGGCTGAAGAAATGATGGCCTGCTTTTCACCTCAAGTAACGAAGCGGACTTTTGAAGGGTTGGTGGCGATACAGTAGTTGGAAAGTTGAAATGTTGGAAGGTTGTAATGTTGTTTTACAATATCGTCCTTTTTAACTTTCCAACGTTTCAACTTTCCAACCTTACAACAAATTCACCTTCGCCGCTTCCATTTCAAATACAGAATCTATCAACAAATCTTTTTGTTTACCGGCGGCTACGGCCAGCACATCACATCGTTCGTTTTCCGGGTGACCGGCATGGCCGCGTACCCATACAAATTTGATATTGTGGAGCTTGCTTATTTCGAGATAACGCAGCCACAGGTCTTTGTTTTTTTTACCTGCAAAACCTTTTTGCAGCCATCCATAAACCCATCTTTTTTCGATAGCGTCAATCACGTATTTTGAATCGGAATAGATAGTGACATTCTGATTTGGACTTTTAATCGCTTCAAGACCCTTAATTACAGCCAGCAGTTCCATCCGGTTGTTGGTGGTTTTACGGAATCCCTCCGAAAGTTCTTTATAATGTTTGCCGGAACGCAGAATAACACCGTACCCACCCGGCCCCGGGTTACCACTTGATGCACCGTCAGTAAAAATTTCGATCATTTTTTATCAGTCCATAGACCATGGTCAATAGTCCATAGCTAAGGTCAAAAATAGAAACATTAGCGCTAATTGAATTATTTGATCGATATTAAATATAAAATTGATCATGGACTATGGTCTATCGACTATGGGCCGAGAAATTAATCGACCTTCTTCGCCTTCAGCCTCAGCGAATTACCGATCACAACTACATCCGAAAATGCCATAGCGAAGGCGCCTACCATCGGGTTTAAGAAGCCCAGTGCCGCTATAGGGATAGCTACAATATTATAGGCAAATGCCCAAAACAGGTTTTGTTTGATGGTGATAAGCGTGTGCCTGCTGATCTGTAAAAATTTTACCAGCGAATACAGGTCGGTATTCAGCAGTATGACCCTTGCGGATTGGATAGCCACCTGGCTGCTGTCGTTCATAGAAATACCTACATCGGCTTTGGTAAGGGCAGGGGCATCGTTGATACCATCACCAACCATAATGGTCTCGCCCTTCTTTTTGTAGATATCAATCACTGTCAATTTTTCACCGGGTAGCTTTTCTCCATGCACCTCATCAATACCAATCGCTTTTGCTACTTTGACGCACCTGATTTGCTTGTCGCCGCTTAGCAATACAGGGATTATTCCCATCTGTTTTAATTTGGCTATCAAAGCCGCAGCCTGGGGCTTTATTTCGTCATCAATTTCTATCTGCGCCAGCAACACCTGGTTTTTGTATAGGGAAACATTAAAGTCGTTTTCTTTATTAGCCTTCCCCAATCCCAGGAAATAATGATTGCCATTTACATCCTCGGCACGCATACCCAACCCCTTTTCTTCCGTCACCGACTTTAAGATCAATTTTTGCTGTGGGAGGCTTTTCAATTCATTCACCAGCGAACGTGCGATAGGGTGGCTGGATCGCTCTTCAATAGCGGTAATTACGCCTCGCACCGTTTCAATATCTGCTCTCCCTTCGGTTTTTATATTATTGATATGGAATTTGCCGGTAGTTAATGTACCGGTCTTATCAAATACAATGTATTTGGCTTTGGTAACCGCTTCAATAGTGTCGCCGCCTTTGATCAGGATGCCGTTCTTGGCTGCCCTGCCAAGCCCCACCATCACGGCGGTAGGAGTGGCCAATCCCATAGCACAAGGGCAGGAGATCACCAATACAGCTATGGCATTCATTAATGAGTGCTGTAGTCCTGCGTGCCCCGCAAAATAGGTCAGAACAAAGGTGAGCGCGGCAATCAATATTACGGCAGGCACAAATACAGCGGCTACTTGGTCGCCTAATTTTTGTACAGGGGGTTTGGCAGCCTGTGCTTTCTTCATCAGCTCGATTATCTGCGACAGCACCGTATTGGAACCAACTTTCGTGGCTATCATGGTGATATTGCCATGTTCTACAATAGTTCCGCCAATTAGCTTGTCGTATTTGCCTTTTTCTATCGGTATGCTTTCGCCGGTAAGCATGGATTCGTTAACGGAAGCATTGCCAGATAACACTTCGCCATCCACAGGTATTTTATCGCCTGTATTTACCAAAAGGGTGTCCCCGGGCCGTACTTCGCGTGCGCTGATCACTTCAATTTCACCATCGATCATCCGGTTAGCATTTACTTGCTGAAACTTTACCATTTCTTTTACAGCAGAAGTAGTTTGCGTAACCGATCGTTTTTCGAAGAGGTTGCCCAGCAACACCAGGGTAATGATGGTAGCACACGTTTCGTAAAACTGGTAATGCATGCCCAAATGTTGTAAAGTACCGATCAAACTATAAATAAAAGCGGACGATGAGCCGATGAATATCAGCACATCCATATTGGGTACGCCGCCTTTTACCGAATGCCAGGCGCTTTTGCCGAAATGCAGACAGCCGACTATAAAAACGGGGAGACATAATAAAAGCTGTACTAAAGGTAAATGCAAAAAATGCCAGGGCAATATCATAGCCGACAAAAGCGGTACAGTAAAAATGGTACAGAAGATCAGCTTATTCTCTATCTTTTCGTAGAATTTTTCCTGGTGCAGGGTACCTTCTTCCGCTACTTTGTAACCCAGTCCTTCGATGCCTTTGATTGCGTCCTGAACCTTTGTTTCGTCATCGGCGGAGAATTTTACCTCTTCGGAAGCGAAATCAACCAATATGTCATGAAATCCCTTTTTCTCGAGTAATTTGTGCACCGACATAGCGCAGTTATTACAATGCATCCCCGTCACGTTCAATTCAACTAATTGCTCAGCCATAGGTACAAATTTCGGTATTAATTTAGATGCGTTCTAAATAAAATGGTAAGGCGATTGTAATTTTAAAAAACCTATTGACTTTAGGCTGTAAATCTTTACATTTGCAGCCTCCAATACGGTAGATGTAGCTCAGTTGGTTAGAGCATCGGTTTGTGGTACCGAGGGTCGTGGGTTCGAGCCCCATCATTTACCCTTTATGGGACAAGGTCTTTTCCAAAGATTTTTGTCCCATTTTTTTTGTCCTTAACTCTTTGTTTTTCAGGTATATTAACTCGGCCGCTTCGTTGATCAAAGCGGTTCGATGTGCCACCCCATCGTAAACCAAATTTTCGGGAAAAATTATTGAAATCAAATACCTTTTGCCTTCTGTGGTGGCATCTTCGTATAACATATCCAGATTTTGGAGACTCTGAATTGCTTTTTCGGCAATTGGTCTTATGTTTAACAATGAGGCGTTCTGAACATTCAGATCACTTAATTTCGCTTCCAGCCTGGTTATTCTTTCGTTGCATTCTATTTTGATCAACCTAAAGTCGGCACTATCAATCTCGTTTTCTAATAATAATCCTCTTGCTTTGTCTAACCTTTTATTTTGTTCATTTATTTGCTGGATATATAATTTTTTTTCATCTTGAACGGATCTCGTTTGGCTATTATAACAATCAGTGATAACCTCTACAAAAAGCTCATCAAAACCTTTCCTGGGTAGAAAATCCATCAGTTCTTCCACAAATTTATCGTTTACGACATCAGCTCTAAATCTTACACCACAGGAGGAAGTACAATGGTAGTAGACAAAATGATTATTTCTACCTCTTGACGCGCTGCCGGTCAGCTTTCTGCTACACTTCGGACAATGTAAAAATCCACGCAAGAGTAAATCTTTCGGAGAGGATATTGGGATTCCCGGGATTTTACTTCTACCATCAAGAATATCCTGCACATGGTAAAAATGGCTCTCAGTTATTAGCGGTTCGTGCAGTCCCTGAACTAACCGGGCTTCTTCATCTTTATATTTAGGCAATTTAATCTTTCCGCAATAAACTGGATTACGAATGGTATTATAAAAGTTGTTCTTGCTGCATTTGAGTCCTTTCTCCCTCGCCATATTTAAGATTTGTTCGCCGGAATACACTCCTTCTGCAAGTTGATCAAATACCCAATGCATAATTGTCCATTCGGGTTCTTTAACCCCAATATACCTTCGACCGTTTTCGTAGGCCCTATTGGCATATCCAAGCGGCGCCATACCCATCCAACGTCCTTCTTTTTTGGCCTGACGGATCCCTATTTTAGTATTT
Source organism: Mucilaginibacter sp. (assembly GCA_035489035.1). Classification (GTDB taxonomy): domain Bacteria; phylum Bacteroidota; class Bacteroidia; order Sphingobacteriales; family Sphingobacteriaceae; genus Mucilaginibacter. The sequence goes on along the minus strand of DATHKT010000045.1, from coordinate 8,715 downwards.
AGACCACGACGATCGTTCTCGATTTCTGGAGTAGTTAAGTAAACTGCGAGCATCATTTTGTTTTCCGGAACATTTAAATCCAGTGGCTGCTCGATCGCCTGTGGATCAATACCTAATTTTCGCAAAGATGCTATCATTTGGTAAGCGTCACTTGTGTTCCGGCTAAATCGATCCCATTTTGTGAAGAGTAATAAGTCGGCTTTGCCACGATATTTCCGAATATGGATCATTAATTTTTTCCACTCCGGCCTTAGAAATGTTTTTGCAGAGTGGTCTTCAATAAATATCTTACGGACTTTGATGTTATTTACCTCACAGTATTTAACTAAAACATCTTGCTGACTTCTAAGGGAGTAGCCTTTGTCAGCCTGTTCATCTGTACTTACTCTAACATATAAATCAGCAATTTTCATGGTGTTCGATTTTTGTACCACAACCCGTTTTTATCCGCCTCAACCGCCTTTTTTTTGATTTTTCAACCTTTCTTAGGGTTTGGCTGACAGACAAATTACCAATTTTATACATAAAATCCAACATAATTTTTGCTTTTTCGATCGTGAGAATTATACCATGTTTGGCTAAAATCTTTACTGCCTTTTCCGGAGTTACGGTTCGTATTTGAGGACGCTCAAAGAATTCCATATTCGCTTTTTGACTACAATTATCAATCTTATTACTAAGTGATTTTAACAATCACATTGACAAGCAGGTATCTTTGACATCTTCCCATTTAGGTGTGAGAAAAGCAGTAACCGGAGGTAGTAGTCAAAATATATATTTACCTGTTTGGAAATTTCTGTTGCTTTTCATGGTGATTGTCAATCGCCGATCTGTCGATGTTGGAATTTTGGAGAAAATCCAATAGGCATGAAAGATCAACACACCAAAGTCAAATTTAACTCCGGTACCAGATGCCGTGACCAACAAATCCGCAAAAGGATCCGCCACCTGTTGAATTCTTTTCCCGCCATTCCGCCGGTCCGTCATACTTTGCACACGAAACCCGATACCGGCGAGGAATAGTGCCACTTGCCCAATTTAATAACCACCAGCCCCAAGTTTTGCGGTTTTGGCGAAGCCCGTTTTCTGCATGCCCCCGCATGCAGCAAGATGGATTTTTGTCCACAAAAATCATCTTGCCCGGTTTGAGCCGGGGGCTTTTGCTCGGAACTCGCAAAGCCTGGAACTTTTTAAAATGTAGCCCATGCCACGAAAGAAAACACCAGACCAGGACACCTTATTAAGCTACCCCATCCGCACCCGCGTCACGCAAAGGACAGGGGAGCGATTGGAAAAATTGCAAAAGGAAAGCGCCTGTCAAAGCGTGGGAGAGGTCGCCCGCATGATCCTGTCTGGCGAGACCATTACCTGTTTTTACAGGGATATCTCCCTGAGCGCGCCTATGGAAGAATTAGCGCTGATCCGCAGGGAACTCAAAGCCATGGGCATCAACATTAACCAGCAGACCCGATTCTTTCATGCCAGCAGGAACGAAACGCAAAAGGCTTTTTATGCATTGAAAACGGGGGAGTTGTACAAGCAGGTGGGCGGGAGGGTCGAAGAATTATTAACCATCATCAACCGCCTGGCAGAAAAATGGTTGCAAGGTTCGTCAACGGCAAAAGCATAAGGGGCATGCTGCACTATAATGAGAACAAGGTGGCAGCAGGGGAGGCCAGGCTGTTACTTGCCAGCGGTTTTGCAGGGGAAGCGACACAATTTAGTTTGGCGCAAAAACTGCAGCGCTTCGAGTACCTCACCATGTTGAACAGCCACGTGAAAACGAACGCCATACACATCACGCTGAATTTCGATCCGCAGGATAAACTGACGAATGAAATGCTGCAGCAGGTCAGCCTGTCGTATATGGCGCAGATCGGTTTCGGCGACCAGCCCTTCCTGGTCTACCGGCATAACGATGCGGCGCATACCCACGTGCATATCGCCAGCGTGAATATCCGCGCGGACGGCAGCCGGATCGACACACACGGCATCGGCTGGAAGCTATCCGAGCCCGCACGGCAGCAGATCGAAAAGGAGTTCGGGTTGATCGTGGCGAAAGGCAGGGAGAACAGCAATAGCCTGGCCATCAGACCGGCGGATTTGGAGAAGGCGGTTTATGGCCAAACGCCAAGCAAAAGGGCCATTACGAATATCGTCAACGCGGTGATTGGCACCTATACCTTCACCTCACTGGCCGAGTTCAATGCAATCCTGCAACAGTTCAACGTCCGGGCCGACCGGGGCGCGGAAGGAACATTGATGCATGAGAAAAAGGGCTTGCTTTACTCCCTGATCAATTCCAAAGGGGAAGCGATAGGTGTGCCGATCAAAGCCAGCGCCATTTATAATAAACCCACGCTGCCCAGCCTCGAAAAGCAATTTTACAAAAACCTGGAAAGGCGCAAGCCTTTTAAGGAACCGCTGAAAACTTTGATCGATAAAACCATTGGCCGGTATACGGCGATCAGCAAAGCCACGCTTATCCGCGAGCTGCAGGAACAAAACATTGCTGTCCTGTTCCGCACGAACGAACAGGGGATCACCTACGGGGTCACCTATGTCGACCATCGAAAGAAGACAGTATTCAATGGAAGCGACCTGGGTAAGGCCTATAGCGCGAAAGGTTTACTGGAGCGGCTAAGCCCGATGAATAAAACCAGGCAACGGGAAAAGGCAAAGGTGCAGATAGTGACCGTCAAGCTTTCGTCGGGCAGAGGCTACCTGGCGCCACCATACCCACCCCATTATTTAAAGCTGGCCTTCGGTAAGAGCAAACCGGAAGCCCTGCCCGGCATCCCGAAGAAAAAGAAACGAAAGAAAAAAGACCCGGAACAGGAGCAATCCCGGGATCTATAAACGATCATGCAAACAGGAGAGGATATAAACGGGCTGCGGCGGATCATGGACCTGACGCGGTTGATCAGTATCTTTATACTGGCCATTCATTTCTACATCAGCTGTTACCAGTCCTTTGCAGGCTGGCACTGGACAGCGGCCATCACCGACCGGATCATCAGCTATATCGCGCGTACGGGCCTGTTCGTGAACTGGTGGCGCCCGAAGCTGGCGTCCTTACTGGCGCTTGCTGTTTCCTTAATGGGCGTCAACGGCAAAAAGGACGAAAAGATCAACTGCAAAATGATCACGGCCTACCTGCTGACCGGGTTGCTCGTCTACTGGATCAGCATCCTGGTTTTTTACCTGCCTCTTGGTTTACAAGGAATTGCCATCTGTTATATGGCACTTACAGGGATAGGTTATTTATTCATGGTCACGGGCGGCACCTACTTGTCACGGCTGCTAAAAGACAAACTGCGTAAGGACATCTTCAATACCGATAATGAGACCTTCCCGCAGGAAGAACGGCTGCTGGAAAATGAATATTCGGTCAACCTGCCGGCAAAGTATAACCTGAAGGGCAAAACAAGGAATAGCTGGATCAATCTGATTAACCCGTTCAGGGGACTGTTGGTCGCGGGTACGCCGGGCGCGGGTAAATCCTATTTTGTTATCCGGCACATCATCGAGCAGCACATCAAAAAGGGTTTTTCGATGTTCCTCTACGATTTCAAGTTTGATGACCTGAGTATCATCGTTTATAACACGTTGCTGAAGTATTACCGGAATTATACGGTCAGGCCCACTTTTTGGCTCATCGACTTTGAACGGATCATCCACCGCTGTAACCCGCTTTACCCGGAAAGCATGGTGGATATCACCGATGCGACTGAAGCCTCCCGGACGATTATGCTGGGGCTCAACAGGGACTGGATCAAAAAGCAGGGTGACTTCTTTGTCGAGAGCCCGATCAATTTTTTAACGGCGATCATCTGGTATTTGCGGAAGTATGAGGACGGAAGATACTGCACGTTGCCGCATGTGATCGAATTGATCCAGGCCGACTATGACCAGTTGTTTGCCGTATTGCTGAAAGAGGCGGAGATCGGGGCATTGATCAATCCCTTTATCTCGGCTTATAACCAGGGGGCAAAGGCGCAATTGGAAGGACAGATCGCCAGCGCGAAGATCGGGCTGGCCCGGCTGGCCTCACCAGCTTTGTATTACGTGCTGTCGGGCAATGACTTTACGCTGGACATCAATAATCCGGAGGCGCCCAAGATCGTCTGCCTTGGAAATAACCCGCAGAAGCTACAGACCTACGGCGCGGTATTGTCCCTTTACATTTCCCGCATGATCAAACTGGTCAATCGCAAGGGCCAGCTGAAAAGCAGCCTGATCTTCGACGAGTTTCCCACCATTTTCTTTAATAATATGGACAGTCTGATCGCCACGGCCAGATCGAACAAGGTGGCCACCACGCTGGCCGTGCAGGATTTCAGCCAGTTAAGCAAAGAGTATGGCAAGGAGCAGGCGGATGTGATCACCGGTATTGTCGGCAATATCATCAGCGGGCAGGTGACCGGGGATACTGCGAAGACGCTCTCCGAAAACTTTGGCAAGATCGTCCAGGATAAAAATAGTATGACCATTAACAGCAGCGATACCTCGATCTCGAAAGCGACCCAGCTGGATCATGCTATTCCAGCCTCGAAGATCGCGGCCCTTTCCTCCGGGGAATTTGTCGGCATGGTCGCCGATAACCCCGAACAGCGGATCCGCCTGAAGATGTTCCATGCCGAGATACAAAATGACCATGCGACGATCGCGAAAGAAGAGGCGGCTTACCGGCCGATACCGGTCAAAGAACCGGTGACCGAGGAAATGGTGACGGAAACCTACGAAAGGATCAGGCTGAATATCGCGGAATTGCTGAAGAAAGAACTGGATGAGCTGGAAGATAATAAGGAAAAAGATAAGGAGAGGGAAAACGGTCGCCAAAAGCCGGATGGTCACCGGGAAAAAAGGCGGAGGGCCAAAAAGGAGCGCCAGCGGGAAAGAGAAAAAGGCCGCAAAGCCGCTCCCCATGAAGACGATGAACAATCGCTTTCTTTGTAAATACTTAGAACCCTACAAAAACAAGGACAAAATATACTGTTAATTGGTTACATCCCTGACCTCGGGTAAATGGCAAAAACGAATCCATGTATGATATCAGATATCGCTCAATTGTTTTAATAAATATCACGATATTTTTTGAATAGCCAGAAACGGCTTAATCAACAACCCGTTCGCGTATCTTCACTGCCGGGTTACCCTGGTATACGCTATAAGGCTCCAGATTTTTAGTGGCTACCGCTCCACTACTTAATACCGAGTGAGTGCCGGCCGTAACCCCCAGGTTTACCACAGAGCCCGCACCCAGCCAAACGCCATCTTCCAAAACCACGCTTGCTGTGATCAGATCGAAAGAACTTTTTTTGTAATTGTGGCTGCCGGTAAGTATGGTTACGCCCTGTGATAAGCAAACGTTTGACCCAATGGTGACCATCACCAAACTATCTATCCAGACATTTTCGCCTATCCAAACCTCGTTGCCAATGGTAAGCAGCCATGGATATTTGATGTTTACACAAGGCTTAATTTCTACCTGCTTACCAACTTTAGCGCCGAACAGCCTTAGCAGGCTGTTTTTGAACCCGTAAAATGGAAACAGGCTTGACTTGAAAAAGAAAACATTGACATAATACCACAGCACCCTTTTGATGGCCGATCCACCCGGGTTATAAGGGTAATTGTTGTATTCTACCAGGTTAGCCTGCTTTCTTCGTTTCTCTGTTATCATCATGCTTAACCCAAAAGTAAAGACTTATAGCAATAATTATATAGATTATAATATTAAAAATGGTATGGTGATCTACGATCACGCCGCTTTGTTTGCGCCAGAACAATGCTAATAAAATAAATCGCAGCACATTGAGCAATTGGATGATAAATATACCCGATACCAGGAACAGCAATTTTACTTTTAGCTTTTTGGGATAAGCGATCACAAAAGCGGTAAAAAAGCTCATCACACCCAAACCCAGGCAGGAGTAAACCAATTGTATAATGCCGTGCCCCACAACCAACATTTCATACTCGCTTGTAATGGCGGTGTAGCCCATCCAATTGAGCACTTGCGCGCTGGTGTGTAATAAAATATATCGTAAGCCACGGATATAATTCAGATGTTCGGCCAGGAAAGCATTGTAATGGTTACCGGCAGAGGTAACGCCAAAGAAGAATATATTGAAGTAATATAAAATAAGGAACAGGCCAAGGAATATAATAATGAACCTTAAGGGTGATTCTTTGCCGACGTTTTTAAGCGTCATCCTTTTGTTTTTTTAGCAGCTCATCTATCTTGATATCCACCACCAGCCTGAACCAGAAACCCTGCAGAAAATGGAATATAATGCCGGTACGGCCATCCAGTATGCCCAGTTGAAAAATGATCCGTTTGGTGAAGTAGATCATCGGGCGCACGTAGCGCGGCAATTTCCACCATAGCTGTTTTTGCCAGGCTTTACGTTCATTTGGCGAACCCCAAAAATGCGGCTGCTCAGTCTGCGCGCGCAACTGGTTCATGCGTTCCACTTCCTCCTGCGCCACCAAATCACTGTAACGGTTATGTTTATTGATCCAGAAACTGATATTGTTTTCCTTCAGGTTCTCTTCCAGGATGATACCATCTTTCCATATTTCCGATCCGCCGGGTGCTGTGAAGCGGTGATCCATATTTTCATTGATATCCGAATGGCCGATGCCATAACGGAACATTTTGAGCAGGTAGAACGGGTAATAACCGCCATGCTTTATCCACCTTCCCTTAAAAAAGTTTTTACGGTTGAAGTAGATCCCATTAACACCGGCATGATCCTCATCCCGGAAATTGCTCAGTAAGTTTCTTAGTTCGGGAGTAACGGTTTGGTCAGAATCAAGGCAGATCACCCAGGGGGTTTTTACTTCGAAGTTCTTTAAAGCATAGTCCCATTGAAGTGGATGATTCTCAAACGGATGCTGTAAAAAAGTGGCGCCAAATTGCTTACCAATTTCAATGGTCTTATCCGTACTTCCCGAATCCAGTATGAAAATAGGCGCATCCAGATCGCTGATAGATTGCAGCAGGCGGCCCAGGTGAATTTCCTCGTTATATGAAATGATAATAAATGAAAATTGCGTGTTCAACGTAACTTTGCTTTGATGATCATAGATTTCCAGAAATAAGGCACACGGCCGCAACCCCTGAAGGCCACCACATCAAATCCCTTATCCATTAATAATTTACTTAACGTTCTGCGCGACCAGAATTTAATATGCCCCCCATGCCAGGTAGGGCTCAAATGCGTATCCCACAAGTCAAAAATACTTAGCACCAGGTTTTTTAAATAACCATGATAGGGTGTTGAAATAATGATCTCCCCATTTTTTTGTAACGACTGTACACATAGGTCAATAAAGCCTTCCGGATCATACAAATGCTCGATAACCTCTGTTGATATAATAGTATCAAACGGGATAATCTGCAGTTCCTTTGGTAATTTCCCGGTAGACAGGTCCTGTACAAAAAAACGGTCTGGATGTTCTTTGCTGGCTATGGCAATACCATTCATGGAAGCGTCGGTACCATAGGCGTTATAACCCTGTTTGATAAGGTAGCTCACAAAGTGACCATTGCCACAGCCAAGGTCTAATATGTTACGATTGGTATTTTTATCAAGTAAGGAAAGCAATGGCCCCTGCAGGTAAAAAAAGGTATGACTGGGGTCGTCACTGGTAAATCCGTAGTCCTTATATTCAGTCATTATTAATGATTTGATTGTACATCGTTATATATTTTTTGGCCAGGGCCTTTTCGTTAAAATCATTACGGATTTTAGCCGGTGCTTGTTGCCGTATGGCAGTTAATTTCTCTGTATCGTTATAAATAGCATCAATGGCGCGGCTGATATCGCCTTTATCCAGTTCGCAAACCCACCCCAGGTCATTTTCGGCCACATAATCAGCTAAACCTACATTTTTGCTGACCAACACCGCGGTGCCCATGCTCAGGCTTTCAATCACCACATTGCCAAAATTCTCATCATAGGAAGGCAATATCATCAGGTCGTGCTGCTGCAACAAGTCAAATTTATTAGCCCCCTGGAAACCTATCCAGCTCAAAGATGGAGAGATGCCGTTTTGTTCGGCTATTGATTTCAGTTCGTCAATGTATTCGGGCTTGCCATCCCCGGCAATGGTCAGATGATAAGGCGCGGTAACCGTAGCGAGGGCATTTAATAAGATATCGAGCCCTTTTTTTTCTTCTATGCGCGAAAAGAAGATCAGTTTTAAAAGCCTGCTTGGTTTAGGCGCTGAATTGGAGACTTTTTCCGGCAGTTCGATAAAATTCGGAATAGTAACTATTCTTTTTGGATGAGTAATGCTTTCGATGGCCGCTTTTTCTCTCTCTGAAGTGACATGGAAGCTGCATCTTTTCAATAAATGTTTACCCAGCAGGTGATGGATCAGTTTTTTAGGCAGATTATTTTTATTGATGAAGGAGTAGGGGCTCAATGTGCCCCTTGGCGAGATCACTACCGGCACGCCCCGTATCAATGCTATCCAGCAGGAAAATACCGACACCAGGTTCCACCAGGCGTGAACATGTACTACGTCAAACCCGGGGACATCTTTCCATATCCTCCGGACCAATGCAGGCGAAAAATGGCTATGATCCTTAGTAAGCCGTTTAAAATAAGTAACCGGCACACCGTCTATATTGGTTTGTTTATCCGGTACAACAGGCAATTCAACAGGGCCGTTCGCGGTAGTAGTAAAAACTTCAACGAT
>DATHKT010000044.1:0-19501 GCA_035489035.1 Mucilaginibacter sp. | reverse complement strand
AATGAACAGTTCCAACTTATCTTCCCTGTCCTTCGTTTCCTCTGAAGCCAGTTTCTCATAATTGGTTAAACGGGCCTTGCCTTTGGCCTGCCTTGCCTTAGGAGCCATGCGCACCCATTCCAGTTCGCGCTCCAGGGTTTTCTGGCGCTTGCTTTCGGTCTTTTCTTCCTGTGCCAACCGTTTCGATTTTTGCTCAAGCCATGAGGAATAATTTCCCTTCCATGGAATGCCTTCCCCACGATCCAGCTCCAGTATCCAACCAGCTACGTTATCTAAAAAATATCTGTCGTGGGTAACCGCAATCACCGTCCCTTTATATTGCTTTAAATGCTGTTCCAGCCAGTCGATAGACTCGGCATCCAGGTGATTGGTAGGCTCATCCAGCAAAAGCACATCAGGTTCCTGCAGCAGCAGGCGGCACATGGCCACCCGACGGCGCTCGCCACCTGAAAGGACTGAGATCTTGGTATCAGGTTCAGGACAACGCAGGGCATCCATTGCCCTTTCGAGCTTAATATCCAGTTCCCAGGCGTTCACTGCATCAATTTTATCCTGTAGCTCACCCTGCCGCGCCATCAGCTTATCCATGGCATCGGCATCGCTGTAAACTTCTTCCAGGCCAAATTTTTCATTGATCTCTTCGTATTCCTTCAGTATGGCTGTGATCCCGGCTACGCCTTCTTCCACCACTTCCTTTACGGTTTTGTTGGGGTCGAGTTCAGGCTCCTGGGCTAAATAGCCTACGGTATAACCCGGTGCAAAGACTACTTCGCCCTGGTAGGATTTGTCCAAGCCGGCTATGATCTTGAGTACAGATGACTTGCCCGAACCATTTAAACCTATTACTCCGATCTTGGCGCCATAAAAAAATGATAGGTAAATGTTCTTTAAAACCTGTTTTTGCGGAGGGTATATTTTACTTACTCCGGCCATTGAAAAAATTATCTTCTCGTCTGCCATATGTTTAATTATCGAATGATTGAGTTAATGACTTATTGATTTAAACAATTATTGGCGACATTTCAATAATTTAATAAATCAACAATTGATTAGGGGTCACAAATATGCTTGAAAAATGATGGATTAGCAAGGTTGGTAGTGTAGTTGATTGGGTTGATTAGGTTAAGTAGTTGATTGAGTTATAAAATCGGCATTGATTTACTCTCTTACCTAACCTAATCAACTTAATCCAACTAAATCAACCTAATCAACCCAGCTGTAACAATAGCCCATCAAACAACGTCTATATTAATAGTAATAAAACAGGTGGTTTTTAGTTTTTAGAAGGATTCGTTTTAAACAGCAACAGGCGATAGTTAACAGGCCTGTGGATATCTTGAAAACTAATTTCAATATTATTAAAGAAATAAAATCATTTTTGGATAGGCATACGTATAAATAAACGAGATAGAGCTGCAAGCGTTTTAATGCCGTAATGTCATACCTGATGACGAAATTTCTTGTTTTAGCTGTTCTTTTGTATTTATTGGCGTGTAGGTTATGTTAAACTATTGATGCATAATAAGGTCAATATCTATAATTGAAATAATGTTGTGAATTTTTAATGTTTATAAAGGTTTTTGCAACAATTTTCTTGGAATAAAAGTTTTCTTTGATAGATTGCGTATCATAATAGTGTCTGTTTTTGTTGGGTTTTAATAGTTGGCAGTATTGTTGAAGTTAAAAAGAAACAAACGTCAGGATCAGAGGAAACTATTTGATAGATTAGGACGTACATAATTTTGGAAAGGTATTATATGGAAGCTAAATTTTCGCCGCGGGTTAAGGATGTTATTCAATATAGCAGGGAAGAGGCACTACGTCTTGGGCATGACTATATCGGAACTGAGCACCTTCTACTTGGGCTTATTCGCGACGGTGACGGTATTGCAATTAAATTGCTGAAAGGATTAAGTGTAGATACCGCCAAATTACGCCGTTCCGTTGAAGATGCTGTGAAAGGCACTATCGGAACAAATGTGCACATTGGCAGCATCCCGCTGACCAAACAAGCAGAAAAAGTATTAAAGATCACTTACCTGGAAGCTAAGATATTTAAGAGCGATGTAATTGGAACAGAGCATTTGCTGCTGTCCATTTTGCGCGATGAAGATAATATTGCATCGCAGATATTGGTGCAGTTTAATGTGAATTACGAAATATTTAAAGGCGAGGTTGAATCGCACAAAAATGATGTGACGGATGAAATGCCCGGTTCACCAACAGGTGGCGAGGACGATTTCAAAGAAGACGATTCATTCAGTCAGCCTAAGAAAGTATCCGACATTAAATCAAAAACCCCGGTATTAGATAATTTTGGCCGTGATTTGACCAAAGCTGCCGAAGATGGCCGCCTTGATCCGATTGTTGGTCGTGAGAAGGAAATTGAAAGGGTATCGCAGATATTATCGCGCCGTAAAAAGAACAACCCTATATTAATAGGTGAGCCAGGTGTAGGTAAATCAGCTATTGCTGAAGGACTGGCATTGCGCATTGTTCAGCGTAAAGTATCCCGTGTTTTGTTCAACAAACGCGTGGTTACGCTTGATTTGGCCTCGTTGGTGGCAGGTACCAAGTACCGCGGACAGTTTGAGGAACGCATGAAAGCGGTAATGAACGAACTGGAAAAATCACCTGATGTAATTTTATTTATTGACGAAATTCATACAATAGTAGGCGCAGGCGGGGCTTCGGGCTCGCTGGATGCATCCAATATGTTTAAACCGGCTTTGGCACGCGGAGAGATCCAATGCATTGGCGCTACAACATTGGATGAATACCGCCAGTATATTGAAAAGGATGGCGCTTTGGACCGCCGTTTCCAGAAGGTAATGGTTGAACCTGCTACTCCTGATGAAACTATCGAGATATTGACCCGCATTAAGGATAAATACGAAGAGCACCATGGCGTAACTTATACTCCAGAGGCAATTAATGCCTGCGTATCATTAACAGCAAGATATATTACCGACCGGTTTTTACCGGATAAGGCAATTGATGCTTTGGACGAATCGGGCTCAAGGGTGCATTTGACCAATATCCATGTTCCGCAGAATATTTTGGATGTGGAAGCTAAGATCGAGCAGATCAAAATTGAAAAGAACAAGGTTGTACGCAGCCAGAAATATGAAGAAGCGGCTAAACTGCGCGATACTGAAAAGCATTTGCTGGAAGAATTGGAGCAGGCCAAAGCTGTTTGGGAAGCCGAAACAAAATCAAAACGTTACACGGTAACCGAAGATAATGTAGCCGAAGTGGTTGCTATGATGACCGGTATCCCGGTTCAGCGTGTAGGGCAAGCCGACAGCACCAAGCTGTTGAACATGTCTGACACTATTGCAAGTAAGATCATCGGGCAGGAAGAAGCTATTAAAAAGCTGACCCGTGCCATACAACGTACCCGTGCCGGATTGAAAGATCCTAAAAAGCCGATCGGTTCATTTATATTCCTGGGCCCTACGGGCGTAGGTAAAACTGAATTGGCCAAAGAGCTTGCACGCTTTATGTTTGATACCGATGACGCGCTGATACAAATAGATATGAGCGAGTACATGGAAAAATTCGCGGTATCACGTTTGGTAGGTGCGCCTCCGGGCTATGTGGGATACGAAGAAGGTGGCCAGCTGACTGAAAAAGTTCGCCGCAAACCTTATGCCGTGATCCTGCTGGATGAAATTGAAAAAGCACACCCGGATGTATTTAACATACTGTTGCAGGTGCTGGATGAAGGTCAGTTAACTGATTCCTTAGGCCGCAAGGTTGATTTCAGGAATACGATCATTATCATGACCTCGAACATTGGCGCACGACAGCTGAAAGATTTTGGACAAGGTGTTGGTTTCAGCACTTCGGCCAAAACAAACCAGGCTGACGCCCACTCGAGAGGTGTAATTGAGAATGCGTTGAAACGCGCTTTTGCACCGGAGTTCCTGAACCGTATTGACGATGTAATCGTGTTCAATTCACTGGGTAAGGACGAAATATTCAAGATCATCGATATCGAGCTGGCTTATTTGTTCAGCCGTGTAAATAGCTTAGGCTATAAGATCACCCTGACAGAAAATGCCAAGGAGTTTATTGCCGATAAAGGCTTTGATTCGCAATTTGGCGCTCGTCCGTTGAAGAGGGCTATCCAGAAATATTTGGAAGACCCAATTGCGGAAGAGATACTTAAAGGTGAACTGACCGAAGGCGATACCATGGAGGTAGACTATGACAAGGAAACCGACCAGGTGAAAGTGGTAGACCGGAATGATAAAGGCGAAAACAAAAAGCCTAAAGAAGAAGCGCAGGAATAATAGACTGCCTTAATAAATATTAAACCCCCGTTAGCTTTTGCTGACGGGGGTTTTTGTTTTTGGTAAAATAGGGTGAAAAGATGGTGTGCAAAAACAAATAATTAAAGATAAATTTATGGCTCAGCAATCCGCAATTCTATTGTAATAATGAGATACTTAGCCTTATTACTTCTCGTTATCTGTTCTTCCCTTAAAAGTAATGCACAGAACGATGCGGTTACACAGCAATTTATCAAGTCAGCTCTTAGGGAACCAAGCCGATTTATTAAGGGGCTTCTTAACGAACAAAAGATTATCTATGTAGATAGATTAGATCCCGGGATGATCGATAGAATTAAGCAAGACATTAACAAATACGAAACTTACAAAAAAACCTCTAACGTAAATCATAATCGTTCATTACCTGGCATAACTTTCTCAAAGGCAGAGAGGATATTTATCATTAACCAGTTAGATAAATCAAAGCGTCATATATGGAAAAAAGGGTTGATAGAAAATTCATTTTTGTTAAACCATGATACCCTTCAAAAGATATATGATACACATCCCGTCTCAATCGATAAGGAAAGCTTTTGGCAGTTTTTTAATAAGCATTATGGGAAAGTTTTCTACGAATTCTCCAAGCCTGTATTTATACGCGACCAAACAATTTGTATTTTTTATATCGCTTATCACTGTGGTGAAATGTGTGGCCGAGGCGAGTTAAGTATCTATATAAAAGGAGAAAATAAATGGAAGAAGGTTGATAGTTTGCTCGATTGGATAAGTTAATTGGAAGTCCGCAAGGTCTCCTGCATTAGTAGAGCATATAGTTATTTCACCCTCCTGTAAACCACTCCACCACCATCATTAACATCGTATCCAAAGCTAAGCTGATTATTCTCAATCGTATAAAAAGTGTGGTAATCTTCACTACCGTCATAGGAAATCTTGTTCCCTAACTGATTATATGTATAGATTGTATCACGCTTAACAGCATAAGTGCCCGAACGGGTGAGCTTAAAGTTTTCATAAACCTCATAATTAGTGGCCGTGAATTTGAGCACATGGCCATTGCCGGCAGGATAGTTAGTTGGTTTGCCGGTTTGCCCGTTAATATCCGCCATAAGTTCCCAGCTGCCTGCCAATTCGGTGGAGATAGGGGTTTCTTTTTTACAGCCTGATAGCGTACTTACGGTTATCAGGATAAGCAGGTAAAATAATATTCTTTTCATGTTAGTGATGGGTTGGTATTAAACATATTACGGGGCAGAGATGAAAAGTGCTACAGCACAGATCATTTAAAAATATAAACCCCCGCCAGCTTTTAGCTAACGGGGGTTTTGATTAAGGTCGATCTATCGATATTAATCGAGGGCTGCTTTTTTAAAGCTGAAAATATTGTTTGTGCGCAGATATTCCACTTGCCTTTCCGGCTTTTTGAAAGTGTATAACCACCACAGGTTATATCGCAGACAGAAGTTGTAGAAGAATATTGGCAGGATGATGCCTGATGACAAGATCAGCAGGATCAGCACCGGCACGTAAGTGATCTTAAACACGCTCATCAGCAGGATGCGCGTTAAGGTCATCACGATGATCTGCATACAATAAATAAACAGCGAGTGGAAACCCACGACGCGCAGGAAAGTAAACACCTTGTATTTTTGCAACAGGAAAGAGAAACTAATTGATGTGGCACAGCCTACCAATGCCTCAATAAGGAAGAAGAAAGGCATCTTATGCTCCACAAAGCTTATCCCATCGGCGCTTGGCCTTAAGTTGATCTGCGTAAAAAAGTACTGGATGGTAACAAACAGAGCCAGTAAGGGAAAGAATACCTTCCAGGAAGAGAATTTTTTGATGTTCTTTTCGTCCAGCATTACATTGGTGATCACATCGCCCAGGGCAAAGAAAATGTAATACTCAAAAACATCGGTTAAAAACCCGGCGTTGATGGTATTTACATGGAGATATGCTGATACACAGAACAAGCCAAAGCCTATTGCAAGCTGTGTCAGCGGCTTCAATTTAAGTTTGGTCCGTAAAACGGAGTAGATCACCCCGATACAAAATAATGCGTTGAGGTACCAAAAATGCCCTGTTTGTCTCGGATCTATCAGGAGACTAAGGTATTTCATCGGGGTTATATCATCGTGGTTGGTAAAATGGGTAAACCTGGCTGCAAGGATCTGCAGCGTGATCTCCAGGAAGCCCCAGATGAGCAAAGGGTACAAAATGTTATTGGTACGATCGCCAATATAGGAATTAAGCCCTTTCTTGTTAAGACTGCGCGCTACCAGCAGCCCCGATACAATAAAAAACAAAGGCATCCTGAAACCGTACAGGAAAACCCCGATGTAATTGAAGAACGGATAGTTGGCCAAATCGATGGAGTGACCCAACAAAGTGGAGTAACAATGTCCGTATCCCACCAAAATGATGCTGATACCTTTATCGTAATCTATCCATAACCATCGTTTTTCTTTTAAAATAAACCGGGAGTTAAATGGGTCCATACTCATCTTTGCAATTTTTTTCGTGATAATAAAATTCAGGTAGTAGTAGTAGTTAATTCAGATAATTATAGTTAAATTATTGAAAATCAACCATTTATAAAACAAATATAACAATTTTTTTTAAAAACAAATGTTAAAACATCTATTATTTTGTGTTGTAAAGTTTTTTGCTAAAACTACAATTGGTTTGTAAACCAAGTGCTAAGTTTGTATTAGCTTTAGATAAAGTGTATAACGTACTGATATACAATATCTATATAATCCATAGGTAGATGGGTATAATTAACACGCAGAATAAGGCCTTAGGGTTGCCTCTGCTATAAGTTTTATTTTGTAATAAAGGTGTTACAGATACTCTGAACAAAGTAATAACGATGATTAAGAGACATTATTATGGCAATGGCTCATAATCCACAGGCAGCAGCTCGGCCATGCGACTGTGGCCCCAGCTACCTTCAAAAATTGCGCTTTGAGGATTAATAATGATCCCGTTATTATCAAAATAGGTATAAGGCTCCTCAAATGTTATGGTAGAAGTAAGGTATTGCGGATAAAGTTCGGTATCGCCGCCGTTGTCCGGTTTTTTGTCATACATAATATAAAGGCAATCTTTAAACGCCAGGGCATACTGGTCCTTAATGTGGGTAAGCATTGCATATTCGCCTGGTGCCAGGGGGGTAGTAACCAGTGTTTCGATATACTTATTGCTTGGCCCGCCCTTATAATCAGGATTTGGCTTTCTGATCAGTCTTTTAACTTTAAATCCGTTAGCCTCCACTTTGGCGGCGATCACGGCACGCAGGAAATGCATGCTTGACCCCAGGTACGCTGTCAGTCGGTTTTTTTGCCATGTTTTTATAGCCGACTTTTTGCCCTGCAGTTCTTCAAAAGCTGCCGACCCTTCAAAATAAAGAAAACCGGTGTTGTATACCTTGGTAAAGTTGGATAATAGATATTTCACCTTATAGCCTAATGCCTTATTTTCGATCTCAACAAAATCAGAAGAGCTTGCTGTTAGCTCGCTGGTCATGTCGTCATAACTGAAATTCAGCACTTTTGGATTAAGTATTTTACAGTGGGTAGCATTCTCTGAATTTCCAAGAAACTCTCTGCGAAACATGTCGTAATGCTGGGCCCAGTTGGGGTCGGGGCGTATTTTTACTTCGTTTAACGCGATGGCTTTCGGTGTAATTGCAATATCAGGCAATGCCAGGTTATTATTTACCATAATGGTTTGCCTGTAGGTAGCATAACCCACTACAGACACTACCAGTTCATACTGACCGCCACGCACATTAGTAATGGTATAGGTGCCATCATCGTTGGTTTTGGTTCCAGCAATGGCATTGCTTAAAAACACGCTGACATAGGCCATCGGTTTTTTATCGGTGCTATCGGTCACCCTGCCCGAAATGTGGTATTGCCCCATTGCAGTAATGGGAAGCAACCAAAGGATGAGGAGCAGGTGCTTAATCATGATTAAAGCTAAACTAAATAATTAGTTATTTTAAATAAATTGATAAGAATTGCATAATGACATTCCTATTTAGCGACTTCAGGCTGATAATCTATAGGCAGTGTATCGCCTATCCGCTTATTACCCCAATATCCTTCAGTAAAGGCACTCTCGGCATTAAGCATACCACCGTTGCCATCAAAAAAAATATTTGGAGATAGAAAAGTGATGATCGTAACGGGATAATCCTTGACAATACCCTCAGGGCGGTATACCACGTAGTCCTCATGCACCCGTTTTGTGGGGTATATAATATAAAGGCAATTAGGATTATATAAAGCGTAGATGCCCTTTTTGTCGGTAAGCCTTAATATATCGGGTATAAGCAAAGGGCTGTCTATAAGTTTTTGAACCACCTTCGGCCTTTGTGATATCCTGGTCCAGTAAGCTAAAGAATCGTTCCAGCTGGCGCTATTGCCGGTTTGCACCCTGAAAAATTTGATCTTCGATTGAACAATGCTATCGCTAACCGGGTTGTCAATTGATTTCCTGATCAGGGGATATACTTTAAAGATGGTGGTGTCCATTTGCCCTGTAATAAGCGAGCGCAGAAAATGCATCATCGATCCCTCGAATGTCTTTACCCTGTTTTTTTGCCACTTGCGCTGCTGCGATGTACTGCCGGGCAAATTCTCAAATACACCGGAACCCTGGTAGGTGAGTATCATATCCTTGCCATCGCTCACAAAGCTGGTCAACAGGTATTTTAATTTATAGCCCAGTGCCTTGTTTTCAATTTCGAGAAATTCATCCGAGTTTACGGTTAACTTTTTAGTTTTACTATCGTAGTCTATATCCAGCACATCCGAATTGAGGATCTTGCATTGTTTTGCATTATCTGATGTGCCCAAAAATTTCTGTTTAAATATTTGGTAATATTTTTCCCTGTTAAAATTGGGCCTTATTTTTACTTCTTTCAATCCAATTGACCTGGGTATTACTTCGATATTGCCCAGGTTGATATCATTATTGATGAGCATGGTTTGACGATAGGGCTCATATCCTACAATAGATACCACCAATTCATAATGCCCGTTACGGATGTTTGTCAGGATAAAAGAGCCGTCATTGTTGCTGCTATTGCCAATGGTGGCGTTGTTTAGGAATACGCTGGCGCCGGCTACCGGCTTTTTATCTACTATATTTATAATTCTTCCTGTTAAAGTTAGCTGTGCCAGGCAGGCGGATGGCAATAAGAATAGGATGATAATCGTTAGGTATTTTAGAAGCATGAAATAAAACTAAGCTAAAAGAATTATTCTTTTAATTCTTTTTAAACCTTTTTAATTTATTTTGTTCTAATAAGACAGATAACAACACAACTATGAGAAAACTCTTATCAATCGTTTGCTGTGCAATGATATTATTCACAGTATCTTCATGTACTAAACAGTACGTAACACCCAACACCAACCAAACAATCCTGATTAACTTGTCTTCAAGTGAATGGAAAACAGATGATGGCGGAAAAACATGGTCAGCTCCTGAAGATATGCCCGAAATTGATGACTATTTCAATGATCATGGCGGGGTATTGGTTTACCTTTCGTTTACCCCCGGGGTTTATGAGCAGGTACCGGAAACTTACCAGGGCGTAGCTTACAGCTATACGCACAATTTGCACAACATTACATTGTATGCCCAGGCATCCGATGGTGTTTCGACCATTACGGCCCCTGATGCAGCATCCTTAAAAATTGTGCTGGTAGATTCCAACTAACGACAGGGAAGAAATGCTAATAAAAAAGGTGAATCGATATCGATTCACCTTTTTTATTTAGCCCCACCTAAATCCTCCCCGGGAGAGAGGACTTAAACAGGTAAAAGTGTAAATATCTAAGTCTCCCCAACAGGGGGAGATTTAGAGGGGGCTTGGGGCTTTTATTTCTCCATCTGCTCGATCACCGCCTGAGTTACCCCGGTAAAGGAGAAGCCTCCATCGTGAAAAAGGTTTTGCATGGTTACCATTTTGGTAAGGTCTGAAAATAAGGTGATGCAATAATCAGCACACTGATCGGCATTGGCATTACCAAGTGGACTCATCTTTTCGGCATAACTGATAAAGCCTTCAAAGCCTTTAACGCCCGAACCTGCAGTTGTACGCGTTGGCGACTGTGATACGGTATTTACACGCACATGCTTTTTGGTACCGTAATAGTAACCAAAGTTGCGTGCAATGCTTTCCAATACCGCTTTGTTATCAGCCATGTCATTATAATCAGGAAATACGCGCTGCGCAGCGATATAAGTAAGCGCCAGTACCGAACCCCATTCATTAATGGCGTCCATTTTCATGGCGGTTTGTAAAACGCGGTGCAGGCTTAATGCCGATATATCAAAACCCTTGTGTGTAAAATCGTAGTTGTTTTCGTAATAAGGTATTCCCTTGCGCACGTTAACGCTCATGCCTATTGAATGTAGTACAAAATCAACACCACCACCAAAATGTTCCATGGTTTTGGTAAACAGGTTGTTCAGGTCTTCGCTGCTGGTTACATCAGCGCCGATAACCGGTGCATTGCATTCGGCGGCCAGGTTATTCAATTCGCCCATGCGTAAAGCCAGTGGTGAATTTGACAGAACGATCTCTGCACCTTCCTGTACAGCCCTTTGAGCCACTTTCCATGCGATAGATTGCTCATTCAGCGCGCCAAAAATAATTCCCTTTTTGCCTTTTAATAAGTTGTAAGCCATTTGTTTGGTTTTTTGTTAAAGTGGTAAAGTTATAATTTATAGTCGATAGTCAAATATTACTTATTAAGGACTTCCTCATCATTTAATTCTATTCTTATGGAATTGAACTTTAATTGATTGGGTGGTATATTGAATTTTATCTCCGTATCATTGAAAGTCAATTTTGGGTCGAAGTCATATCCCTTCATATCGTCTTTGAAATCTGCAAAATGTGAACCTACTTCACTTTGAAATAGATTTCTATTAATCGAATCGTAATCATCCTTAGTTGTCCCAACAGGCCTGCCAATCCATTTATCTTTTAGGTCTACATTAATAAATTTTAGCATACCTATTTTGTCAAACTCTTTTAAGCTTAGAAGATAACAATTGGTATTTTCACCGTCCCAATATTTTTGATAGTGGTAGACTTTAATATCGTTGTTTATATGTCCATCTGTATATACATTGGCGTTAATAGGTTTACCAATAATTCTTGCACTGCCAAATATCCATTTTGATATAATTGGATGATTAAGGTAGACCGATCCTGCAATCACTGCAAAAATCACCAACAATCCGATGGATGTTTTTAAAACTTTACTCATAATACTGCCAACTGCCTACTGCAAACTCAACAACTCCCTTGCATTTTGCAAAGCACTTTCGCCGGGTTTGTCGCCGCTTAGCATTTTGGCTATTTCCAGCACGCGTTCCTTTTCATCCAGTTGCCGGATGCGGGTATAGGTAGTTGAGGTTTCATCATCCTTATAAACAAAGTAATGGCTTTGGCCCTTACTGGCAATCTGCGGCAGATGGGTTATGGTAATCACCTGCAGATTTTCGGCCAGGCGTTCCATGATTTGCCCCACCTTGTTGGCTACCTCGCCGGATACGCCTGCATCGATCTCATCAAAAATTATTGTTGGCAAAGCGGTATAACGGGCGATAAGCGATTTGATGCTCAGCATCAGCCTGGAAAGCTCACCACCTGAGGCCACCTTACTCATTTCAGCCAGGGCGTGGCCTTTATTGGCGGAGAAGAGGAAGCGGACCTGGTCGATGCCTGTAGTTCCCAGAGCCGACAAAGCATTAAGTTCTATTTTCAAGGTCGAATTACCCATCCCCATTTCAGCAAGCGATCGGATCACCTGTGCCTCAATATCCGGGATTGCTTTAGCGCGATTGGCTGATAGTTGACCGGCCAGTTTTTCCAGCTCCTGCTTTTCGGCAGCGAGCTGTTTTTGCAGCTTTTCTATTTCCTCATCGCCAAACAGGGCCTGTTGTATTTTGGTTGATAGCTCCTCCTGCAATTGCAATAATTCGGTATTGGTATTTACCCGGTGCTTCTTTTGCAGGTTGTAGATGAGGCTCAGACGGTCGTTTATTTCAATGGCTCTTACTTCGTTGATATGCGTGTGTTGTTCCAGGTTCTCTATTTCAGCAGCAATATCCTTCAATTCAATTAATGAGCTTTTCAGCCGTTCATTCAACTCTTCTATCAGTGGGTTAAATTTCTCGAGCAATGATAAATGATGTGCCGCTTCCCGCAATTGTATCAGTGCTGATGTTTCGTTATCCTGCATCAAAAGACAGGCTCCTGCGAGGTTTCTTTTTATTTCTTCGGCATTGTTGAGGGTGTATAACTCCTGTTCCAATTTCTCCTGCTCATCTTCAGCCAGGTTCGCTTTTTCCAGTTCATCAAACTGGAACTGGTAATAATCCAGATCGGATTTAGCTTTATCGCTCTCACTGATGAGTTGCTGTAGTTTGGCAGTCGCTTTTTTAAAGGCCCTGAATTTCGACTGGTAATCATTTAAAAGATCGCCGTGCTTAGCTACAGAATCCACCACTAATAGCTGAAATTCCGGATCGTTGATCTCTAAGGTAGCATGCTGCGAGTGTATGTCGATTAGCTTTTCGCCCAAAGCTTTAATGGTATTCAGGTTAACCGGGGTATCATTAATAAAGGCCCTTGATTTTCCGTCAGCAGATATCTCGCGTCTTAATATAGTATCTGCCTCGTAATCCAGTTCGTTATCTTCAAAAAAGGTTTTCAGGTGAAAATCGGATATTTTGAAGATTCCTTCGATCACACACTTTTTTTGCTGATTGAAAAAATACCGGCTCTCGGCCCGCTGACCTAATATTAATGACAGCGCCCCTAAAATGATGGATTTACCCGCACCGGTCTCCCCGGTTAGTATATTTAGCCCATCCCCAAAGCCGATCTCGAGATTATCAATTAATGCGTAGTTGTTTATAACGAGCTTTTGAAGCATAAAAAAAGTATCCCTTTTGAGGATACTAAATTACGGTTTTGTTGTGTATGTTGGTGGGTTGAGTTTTATTAGGTTGATTAAGTTGATCGGGTAAGATTATGTTGGAATCAACTACCCACACAATCAACCTAATCAACTATTCAACTAATTTTTTGTCGTATCAACCGGCTCTGGTTTTTCAGGAGCCTCCGGCTTTTCAGGTTTCTCCTGTTTTTCAGGTTTCTCCGTTTTTTCGACTTTATCGTTATTGTTATCGTTGTTATTGTCATTATCGTTATTCCAATTGTAACGATAATCATATTTAAAGTTCTTTCTCCATTCCTTCATGCGTTTTTTAAACTCTGGCGTGTTCATATAGGCGCGCATTTTGGCGCTGGCCTGGCGTAATAACTCTTTCTCTTTTTGTATTTGCGGGTTATTTTGCATGGCGCGCATATGCTGGCCCAGCCTCCTCATTTCGGCTTGCTGCTCCTTAATAGCCGGGTTATTATAGGCCCTTCTCATGCTATCGCCCATGGCCTTCATGGCCTCCTGGCTCTTGCGAAACTCTGGCGAGCTGAAACGGCCGCGCATTTGCTCACCCATTTTTTTCAGCAACTCAGTTTGTTCTTTTATTTCGGCAGGTGTGTGGGCATTTATTTCGTCGTGATATTTCCTGTAGTTTTCATTGTCGCGATCATCATCGTATTCATCACTTTTGAGGCCATATTTTTTTCTTAAGTCGGCGTTGTATTTTTTAAACTCTGGGCTATTATAATATTTTTCGATCTTTTTGCCGGCTTCGCCCATTTGCTCTCCCAGCTTGCCAGTTTCCCCTTCTTTATCACCCCAGTTTTTCTGAAAATCAACAGACATTGCCTGCATTTTTTCCTGCATCTCTTTCATTTCGGGCTTATTATAGTAATCTCCCATCATTTTGCCCTTTTCTTCCATCTCTACCGAGAATTTTTTGAACTCGGGGCTTTCATAATATTTGCCGATAGCCTCGCCATGTTTGCTTACTTCAGCAGAAAGTTTTTCTAATTCAGGGTCGCGAAAGCCATTCACTTCGCCATTGTAACTGAAGTTATCATCATTGCTATAGGCGTAAGCATGCTTTGCTTTAACTGCTTTTTTGGCTGTTGATGCTGTTTTTGGTGTTTTGTAAGTTTTTGCCGACTTTTTCTTAACGGTATCAGCAAACATGCTGCTGATAAATGACGGTTTTAGTTTGTTGATGGATATTTTACCATTTGCGATGGTTGGGTTCAACCAGGCCAGGCCGGTGATGCTGGCGGTGAGCAATACAATTGCTAATAATATATGGCGTGCATTGCCAATAGGTTTTTTAGTTTTCATGATACGTTCAATTCGGTTTAATAAATGATACTTTTTGCCGGTAGCTGCCAACGCGAGCTGCCATTCCTGCCGGCGGGTTTGCTCCAATTTCAATAATGCATGCGCATACACTAAAGGTTTTTGGGTAGCTTCTATTACAATATCATCGCAGCTATTTTCGCGTTCTTTGCTTATAGTGCGACTGATCAATTGTGCAAATGGATTGAAGAACAACACTACCGACATGGCTTGCTGGGCCAAATTGATGAGATAGTCGTTGCGTTTGATGTGTGCCAACTCGTGCAGGATGATGATCTCGATCTCCTCGGCCGACAAGTAGGTAGATAAGGTTAATGGCAACAAGATAACGGGTTTAAAATAGCCCATCATACAGGGCGCGTCAACCAGTTTGCTCAGGCCAAACCGTACTTTATCACTAATGTTGAGTATTTTGACAAACTGATCAACCTTAAGCTGCATCTGTACATCAATACTCATGGTTTGCCGTATATCGTTGATCTTTTGGCGTGCCCATACCAGTTTAGTGGTATTAAAGATAAGCCCGGCTATATAGATAATGGTGATATAGGGCAGTAGCCATTCGATGGTATAATAATATCGGGCGCTATAGCTGGCAGCGTGCTTTACATATACCGGCATGCCCAGGATGGCGGGTATAAGCCCTTTGTCGTTAGGCTTTAAAGTAACCCATTTATAAATGCTGATCTCGTTGGATAGCGTAATAACAAACCATACGGTGATGCCTGCCAAAGCGGCAATGGCCACATTATGTTTCCCCTTAGATGATAATTGGGAAGAAAACAAGAATACCAGGCGGAGCAATAAATAAATAAATAGCCCCTGCCATAGCGAGTGGATAATAGCGACACCTATTACCTGGCTGATGTTATAAAGTATGGTTTGCATATTGTTAAAAATTTTGTCTGAACCATGATTTACCGGATTTTAGGATTACCATGATCTTTATTAACTTAATCTAACTTAATCAACTTCCCTTCTTACCAAACTGCTCCAAATAGTTTTTGATCGCATCTATCTCGTCTTTGGAGGCGCGGTGGTGGCCCAGGGCCTGTATTACCAGGTCGGATGTCGATCCTTCAAAAACGGTGGATAATATTTTATCAAGCGCGCTGCTTTGTGCTTTTTCCTGGGTGTAGCGGGCTTTGTAAACGTGGGTCTTCGAAGTGGTATCACGTTCAACCAGGCCTTTCTCATCCATGATCTGCATCAGCTTTAAAGTAGTGGTATAACCGGCTCCTTTGGTTTTGGCTAATTCCTCATGCACATCCCTTACGGTAGCCTGGCCCATTTTCCACAGTATCTGTAAAATTTCCAGTTCGCTTTCTGTTGGTTTCAATTCCATGTTCTTTTTTTGATATACGAATAACTTCGTACAAATATCTACGATATTTTTCGTATTTGCAAATATTTTGAAAAAAATATTTTGTTACGATTTGTTTCGTAGTTAAAAGACGCACGAATAAGGGATGTGTTACAGGGATGTGAAATTTTTTTGTGGCGCTGGTTTTTTGTTATAACTGAGCACCAGGCTGATCGGTAGGCGCATAGCCAAAACATTTCTTGAACGCATAGCCAAAATGGGAAAGATTTTCAAAGCCGGTTTCGAGGTAAACTTCTGATGGCTTTCGTTTCTTTTCCCTGATCTGGTAGTGTGCCAGCTCCAACCTTTTGCGGGTCAGCCATTTTTGCGGTGTGGTTTGAAAAGCTCTTTTGAAGTCACGTTTAAAAGTGGTAAGACTACGGCCGGTGAGGTAGCCGAATTTTTCCATCGGCATATTGAACATATAATTCCGCTCCATGAAATTAGCGATATCAATCTTGCCGGGCTCCGCAAAATTGGCCAGCAGTTGGTCGATGCCGGGTTCAATAGTCCGCAGGATATGGATGGCCTCTTCTATTTTCAGTGAAGCGAGGGCTTCGGGTAATGTTTCCTCGAGATCAAAATATGGAACGAGGGAAGCCAGGCAGCTTTTTAGTAAAGGGTGCTGGCCGAAGATTTGAAAAGTTAGGACAGGCGCCAGTCCGGCTTTGGCTGATACTTTATTTTTATTGTAGTAGTCTTTAAGCCGCTCCGATTTCAAATGCATAGTTACCGACCGGTGCGGCAAGCCATTTTTTGGATAGTTGATCACCGTAGCCAGCGAATGGCGTGGAAACAGCAAGGTATCACCCGCGCCGAATATATAAGTATGATCCGCCTGTACGATCCGGGTCTCGCCGGAGATCAGCCATACCAGCAAATGATCTTCAAACAGTACATCCGCTTTAAAGAACTGGTCTTCAAAGCACGAGCGTTTGATATCGCCATGTATATATTGTATTTGATGTGCCATGATCTATCGGTATAAAATTAAGTAATCTAAAGTTTAAGGCTGGGGTCAATCCGCCTTAAATATCACTTTGGTCAATTGTTCGCTTAAATACCATAGCCGTTTCGCGTTATCCGCATTCACCGAATAAGGTTGCACCCCGTGAAGTGTGGAAGGTTGATCATACTGATGATCTATATTTCCCAGGTCAAGCTCAGCGATATCCGCGTCTTCACAATAAACACCGCCTATGCCGTCAAGCTGCGGACTGGTTGCACACCATACGGAAGTTGCCGCACCTTGTGCCACAGTTTTGAGTTTTTTAGCCACTTCCGGATAGATATTACCATCTGCATCATGTGTACCCATTTGCTGAAATAATGCCATCGGTGCTACCCGGCCCAGGTCAGTGCCATATACAGAACCCGGATGCACCGAGTAGGCACACACACCAACATCTTTCCCGCGATGATCCAGTTCAACCGCAAAGAGGTTATTGGCTGTTTTGGATTGACCGTAGCCTTGCAGCGTTTCATACTCACGGTGTTCAAAGTTGGGGTCTTCAAAATCAAATGGCGCCATCTGGTGCCCGAAGGAAGATATATTGATCACCCTCGCCCCGTTTGCACGTTTTAATGCCGGCCAAAGCCTCGCGGTAAGCTGAAAGTGCCCCAAATGATTGGTGGCCAGCTGAGACTCATAACCGCGCGCATCGCGTTGAAGCGGTACCCACATAATGCCTGCATTGTTAACAAGGATATGTAGCGGGGTATTGGTTTGGAGAAATTTTTGGGCGAAGGCATCGATAGATGCCGGGTCCATCAGGTCCAGTTGTTCAACGGTAACATTTTTCGTTCCTTCCAGGTTCTTTGTGGCCTTAGCTATGTCGCGCGCGGGGACGATCACTTTAGCGCCTGCGGTAGTTAACGTTTTAACCGTTTCTAAACCGATACCTGCATAGCCACCTGTAACGATGACGGTTTTGCCGCTAAGGTCGATGTCTTGAATTACATCTGAGGTAGTTGAAGAGGCTGCAAAGCCGGAGTTAATGGGTTGCTGTAAAGCGCCATTATAGTTGTCTGCTGTTTCTTTTGTTTTCATTTTGATTATCTATTTGATAGAAACAAAAGTAGCGGGATACAGCAAGATGGGTTTTGTTTTAAAGGCCTAATTCTTTTGTTTTAAGGGCCATTTTGGGGTTGATTGGGTTGGATTAAGTTGATTGAGTTAGATTGGGTTATTTTTGCAAATCTTCGTTAACCCAATCAACCACTCTCTCAATCAACCCAATCAACCAAAACTAATTCTTCCCAATCCCCTGGTACTTCGTCCCATTGGCGGGGTCAACCTGCGAGAGGATGGTAACGGCCTCATTTCGCTCGCGTGAATCAGCTTTGCTGAAAATGGAGATCAGTTCATCACTTTTGGCAGTGAAAAAGACGAGTGGGAACATGGAGCCAATGCGCTGCCTGTCCACCTGAGAAAGCGATGGCAGCAGGTCGCTGATGGCTTTGCGGCCTTTGGATGAATTATCAGCCATCTGGTCGAGGCCGTTGCGGTGATATTCGTACATAAACTCGCGCAGTGGAGTATATATCTTGTTGTTCAGGTTTTCGGACAGCCAGTAACGGTTGATGTTGGAATCAAAAGCTTTCCACCCTTTATAAGATGAGCCTTGCGCATTGGTTACTACGGCTTGTGCGGCGTTAAAGTAGGTGGTGCCGCCCAGTTTCGAAAAACTATCATAATCCATCCCCACAATAATATAGGCGTAAAAGGCCATTACCGAACTCAGGTTACTTTGGAAATTTTGATCGGAGTAATCAATAGTTTGCCCCTCGGCATAAGTAAAATCGAAATCTTTATCGTTTATGTTTAATAGTGATGAGGTATAACCAGAATTGAAAATTGGCCGGGATGATTGTATCTGCAATTCGCCGCTGAATGCGCTGCTGCCGTCCCAGGCAGTCAGGTTCAATACAAAATTGCAGTCTATCCTTTCTGATGGTTTGATGTTGTCGGCACACCACTTTCTGCCGTTCAGGAAATCCTTCATGGCGGTTTCGAGTGACTGGAAGATATGCGTATTGCTGGTTTTTATTTTCCCGCTAATAACCTTTACCCGCGCATTCAGATCCTGAGCAGAGGCTGTGTAAGCCAAGCCTATTACTAAAAGTAAAGTGATCAGTTTCTTCATGCGTTTATCAGTTCGGCAAGCTTATTACATATATCCGCGGCCACTTCATTTTTATCCTTCAGCTCAAAAGTGCTTTTTTGCAGGCTACGGTCAATGATGGTTATCTTATTGGTATCCGTTTTAAAACCGGCCCCCTTATCGTTCAACGAATTTAATACAATAAAGTCGAGGTTTTTCTTCTTTAGTTTATCAATCGCGTTTTGCTCCTCGTTGTTGGTCTCCAAAGCAAAGCCGACTAACAATTGGCCATCGCGCTTCTGTTCGCCCAGGGCCTTTAATATATCAGTGGTTGTTTTTAGTTCGATATTGAGGGCGTTATCCTGTTTCTTTATTTTTTGTGCCGATACTTCGGTGGGCGTATAATCAGCC
>DATHKT010000043.1:0-99504 GCA_035489035.1 Mucilaginibacter sp. | reverse complement strand
AAGTAAAATCTGTTGAAGCACGGGCCTGTAAACTTAACCAGTTGGTGATGGTATAGTTACCCTGCAAACCGCCTATCATACGGTTCTTTTTGGTTTCGTTCTTCATCTCGTTTATTACCCAGTATGGGTCAAGCCTGTACTGGCCGCCACCCCATTCCACATAATTGCCTTCCACATCTTTGTAACCGGTTTTAAAATAAGCCTGATCCACGTTGTTGGCCAAACCTATAAAGTTGTTGCCGATGTTACCCGGATCGTCTGCCAGTGAGGGGCGATTAACGACATCCTCGTTCATGTACATTACCCTGGCCTCTAAAGTAAATTTGCTGCCAAATTTTGAAGTTCCGTTAAAGTTAAAAGTGTTACGGCGTATGTTGCTGCCTGGTACGATATCGCGGTTACGCAAATCAGATATCGACAGGCGGAATGATGTTTTGTCAGTTGAGTTGGAGAACGCAACTGTATTGGTAAAGGTGGAACCCGTGCGGAAGAAATCCTTAATATTATCTTTCACTAAAGCGAATGGGCGATAAACGCCGTCAAAACCTACCACCTGCAAATTAGGGTCTAACCGCGGGCCAAAGTTGTTGAACAAGGTATTTTTTGCCTGTGCGGGATCAATTACCAATTGCTCCGAAGTGCCTTGTCCGTAGATGTACTGGTTACCATCCAGGGAGGTCAGCTGTGTTTCCATAGATGAGGTGCTGTTAAATTCAATACCTAATTCTTTGCGGTTGCCGCCTCTTTTAGTAGTGATCAATATAACGCCATTACCTGCACGGCTACCGTAAAGGGCTGCAGCAGCAGGGCCTTTCAGCACGCTTATTTTATCTACATCATCGGGGTTAATGGCTGATATGGCATCGCCAAAATCCTGGCCGCCGCTATATTTGCCACCGCCTACCTGGCCGTAGTTGGAGTTATCTATCGGCACACCATCCACCACATATAGGGGCTGGTTGTTACCTGTAATAGTCGTGTTACCCCTGATGATAACTCTCGATGAACCTGCCGGGCCGCCTGCTGTGCTGTTAATGACCAAACCCGGCACTTTACCTGCAAGCGAGTTGATCACGTTTGTTTCACGGGCTTTTTTGAGTTCGTTGCCGTCTACTTCGCTAAAGGCGTAACCCAGTGCACGCGCCTCGCGCTTTATACCTAAAGCTGTTACCACAACCGTTTTTAATTCGGTGCTGGCTACTGCCAGATTTATGGTTACGATGGTAATTTGTTCATTGGCAACAATTGATGAAGGTTCGAAACCCAGCATTTTAAAGGTGATCACATCGCCAGTATTGGCTTCGATGGAAAATTCACCGGCGGTATTGGTAGCCGCTACCTTGCCGGTTTTTGTATTGGTAACGGTTACACCGGGCAGTGCCACTTTATCTGTATCCAATACTTTTCCGTGCAGGGTAAATACGGCTGCCCCTTTGTTGGCTTTTACCGCTTGTATCAGCACAGTTTCACCGGAGATCTTATACCTGATAGGTATCTGGGCTGCCAACGCATCCATAATCTCAGTCAGTTGTTTGTTGGTTATTTTCAGGTTTATTTTCTGGCTGAAATCAACATCGGCTGGATTATAAGAGAAATGCACTTTAGTGGCATCTTCAATTTGTTTAAACACTTTTTCTACCGGCACTTTTTGCCAGTTAAAGGTGTAAAGCGTTTTCGGTGTCGATTGGGCGTGCGCGCTGATACAAATTACCAGGAACACTGCGCCAAGCATCCTCAATAACATTTTAGAGATAAAATGCGAATCGGGTAGTTTTTTGAGCATAGTTTAAAGATTAGGGTGTGTGAGTTATAGGGTCGGGTTTAGAACAATTTTGATGGCATCTCCCTGGTGCGTATAGGTGAAGTTGTTTACAAAGCCTATGGCATCCAGCACTTCGGCCAGGCTCTTGTTGCCAAACCTACCGGTGAACATGATCTTGTTTGCCGCTTTACCATCGGCTGTTAAATGCACGCCGTAGATATAGTTTATTTTCTCAGCTATCTCCCTAAAGCTGGCATTGCTGAATTCCATTTTGGTGTCCAGCCAGTTTTTGATTTCATTTTGATCAAAGCCAGATTTTTTAAAGCGGTGTTCGCCCTCATTTAAAACTACTTGCTGGCCGGGGATTAATAGCTGATCGGCGATGCCCGATTTTAGCTGTGTGGCTTCTACCTTCACTTTACCGGTTGATAGCATTACACTCGCCGTTTTTGAAGTAGCATAGCTGCTTACTTTGAACGAGGTACCTAAAGCCGTGGTAGCTGTTTTATTAGTTAGCACTACAAACGGGCGGGTTTTATCTTTCTTCACTTCGAAGAATGCTTCGCCCACAAGCATTACGTGCCTGTCGTTGTGTCCGTAATCGTTTGCCAGTTGCAGCGTGCTCGATCCGTTTAGCGTGACCTGCGAACCATCGGGCAATACCACTACTTTACGGCTGCTATATTCTGTTTGGGCAACCGTGTGATAGGTTGAAGTATTAACACGGCTGTATAAAACCGCGCCTGATACCGGGGCATTCGACCTATAAAGGCCATAAGAGATTGCCAGCACCAGTAAAGTGGCGGCAATGGCCAGGCGGGGTATCCACATCCGGCGCACTTTAGCCACAGGCATGCTTTTCAGCTTTTCGCCTGCAATCGCAGCTTTTAATTTTTCAAGCTCTCTTTGTTTATCGGCATTGCTAATTCTTATTCCCAATAACAGGCAAAGTTCCCGGGCATCGCTAATTTTCTTTTTTAACAAGGGCTGGGTTAGTGTAACGTTTTCCCAGTGTGCTTTATCGGAGTCGTTTAGATCATAGCAATAGTTAATAAAGCTTTCATCCGTTAAAAAATCCTCGATATTATAGTTTGTGTAGTCCATTTAGTTGGTATTTGCATACAAGTGCAATAGATTATTCTTTTTTACCAACACTTTTTAAAATTTTTTAAAAAGATTTTATTAATTTCATCAACAATTTACAAAGTACGCTTCAGCCTGCCTGTAAAACAATAAATGAGTAACCCCGCCACACGTGTAAAAAAGAACTGGGCGCTGCTTGCAGAAGGCGGCGAGCAGGGACTGTACAACTGCTTTGATATTTTTTATGATGACCTTTACCGCTTTGGCCTATCGATGTACAAAAATCCGGAGTTGGTGAAGGAAGGCATTAACAACTTGTTTATCGAACTTTGGCGAGTACAGCATAAACTGGCAGATGTGCAGAATGTGCAGCAATACGTACTTACGATCTATAAGCGGATACTTTATAAAACATACCAACTTTACACCCGCAATACCCTTACATCTACTTTAGATGAAGATACCATCACCGCTGCTGCTACTGAACAACCTTACGAAAATATCCTGATAGCCAGCCAGCACGATGAGATAACCAAGAAACGGTTGCAAAAGGCGCTTAACCAATTATCGCCAAGGCAGATAGAAATTGTGCAGATGCGGTATTTCGATGAGATAAGTTTTAGCGAAATAGCCGAAAGAACCGGGCTTACTGAACGGACGATCTACAACACACTGCATAATGCGATAAAAGTGCTTCGTGATATATTCTTGCTTACGCTTATGCTTAGAATATTTTATTAACGCAGGAGGTCCAGTCCTTTCCGCTAAAAGTGTATCAAACAATACTCAAAGCGCTCGTTTCAGATAGGAGCGCTATAAATATCTATCCTTTTAAAACTTCAAAGTGGCAGGCAGGTACTTGGCTACAAGGTCCTCATAATATGGCCGGAGTTTATTCCAATCAGGAATCACAGGGCTTTTTGAATAAAGATCGTAAGGATTAAATTGTGCCACTGATTTAAATAATTGATGGTCATGTGGCGTCATTAGATGGCTGTAAGCGTTTTCCCTGTGCTGTGGATAAAAGGAATGATAACGGAGCATATATAGCGCCTGCTCGGGAAGGTAGGGTTTCATCATGTGATAAATATATTCATCATGGCCCCAGGTCATGTGTACATTTTCAAGGCCGCAGTTAGGTTCATAAACACCATATTTGGTATTATAACACGGATCGTGATGGTCTTTGTTGTTTGCAAAGTATTCTGAGAAAACAATCTTGTCAGAGAAAGCACATCCGACCGGGTAACTATCACCTACAACTGCCCACTGCGGCTCGCCAAATAAACAAAGCACTTTACCCAGATCATGGAATAATCCTGTAAGAACCATCCAGTCTGGGTGCCCATCGGCACGAATAGCTTCTGAGGTTTGCAGCAAATGCTGAAGCTGATCCAGATCGGTGTCAGGATCAGAGTCATCAACCAACTGATTTAAAAAATCAAATGCTTCCCATATCGACATTTCCTTTTTGTCGAACTTTAAATATTGCTCTTTTTTTTGAAGAACAAAATCATAAGTTTGATTTATGTGCTGTAAGCGATAAAATTCTCTTACGGTATCTTTAAGTGTAGCTTCATAGTTACGGAACTCTGCAGTATCCCGCCCAGCTGCTATGGTTTCGGCGTCAGGATAGCGAACCAGCAAATCTTCTTCCCACTCTTCAATAGACTGCATAGGGTTTTGATCCTGTGCTTGTGTGATCTTGCTCATAATACTTTAATTAAAGAAATAATTGGTAATTACTTTAAGTACTGTTATCAAATTTCTTAATTAAAACGATCAGTTTTCACAAAAAGGTTCTATTTATCTACTTAAACGTTTACGTAAAATGCGAATAGTATTTAACCTCTTTTTATTATATTGCTAATCAATGCCCAAGAATTCATTTACCATGGATGATGAAATAAACAGCGAAAAGATCAACATGAAAACACTGGCAAGAGTGTTGAATTTATCAATTGCTACAGTCTCCAAAGCGCTCCGGGATAGTTATGATATCAGTGAGAAAACTAAGGTAAGGGTGAGAGAAGCCGCCAACAGGTTAAATTATGTTACCAATGCATACGCCAGCAGCCTTAGAAAACACCGGAGTAATACCATAGCCATCGTAATTCCGGAAATTGCCGATAGCTTTTTTAGCCAGGCCATCAACGGTATTGAAAGCATAACAGGTAAAGAAAATTATCATTCCCTGATCTATCTGACGCATGATAGTTATGAACGTGAAGTAAGCATTCTTAATGAATTTACAAGCGGCCGTGTGGATGGTGTACTTATATCCGTTGCAAGTAATACCCGCGATACCACTCATATCAGCAAACTACAGCAGGCGGGTATCCCAATTGTTTTTTTTGACCGGGATTGTGAGCAAATCCCTACGGCAAGTATTAAGACAGATGATTTTAATAGCGCATACGATGCTACCTGTCACCTGATTAAGCAGGGTTGCAAAAACATTTCGCTGATAACGGTACAAGGGTATGTTTCTATCTTTGCCGCAAGGGAAGAAGGGTATAAGAAAGCATTGACAGAAAATGAAATTCACACGGATAACTCAAATGTGATCTACTGTTTAAATAAATATTCCGAAGAAAATATTGCGTTGATCAGGAACTACCTGGATAAGGCAAAACCGGATGGCCTTTTGCTGACAGTTGAGCATCTTGCAACGTCCGTTTACCTTGCGTGCATTGAGATCAAACTGCACATACCAAAGGACATAAAGGTTGCATGTTTTACCAACCAGGTTACTGCCCCGGTTTTAAATCCGCCCCTTACAACCATTTTACAGCCGGCTTATCAAATGGGGCAAAAGGCCGTTGGAATTCTTTTTGAGTATTTATCGCATAAATATACCAGGCTGGAAGATGAGCATATCATTATACCATCCAAACTTGTAATAAGAGAATCAACCGGCGCTTTATGATTTTTGCGGGTTGTTGGTAGCGCCGGGCGCTGTTCCTATTTCAGCAAGATCTTACTATCTGATAGCGTAACCTTGCGGCAATCCTTTAATTTTATTAATCCATTTATATTTACGATGGCACGTGTTCTGATTTCATTCCCCGAGAATGAAATATTCGACACACTTTGAGCTCGCATCGCACTTGTATCTTTCAATATAAACACATTCTTAGTAACCAAAATATTCTGGTGCACTGCCCCTTCATATACTTTATTTTCAGGATGAATACTGATGACCGGCTCACCGCATTCAACAAATTTGTTTTTACGTATAGTCAGATCTTTGACCATGCCTGATTCATACCAGCTTTCCGCATCGTCTTCCACCTGTATGCCGCTCATATAAGTACGTTGAAAGGTGCAGTTTTCAATAACGGCCTTGCGGCGGGTGGTAATTAAAATGCCTCTTGTAGGAATCTTAGTTATAGTAGTGTGGTGAATCCATACCCTTGGTGTCCAGGTGGTGTTTTCCACTACATCCTTATCCAGGATATTAGATGGAACCGGTTTTTGAAGTGTTAAAAGAATCTCTTTATCATTTATTTTTTTTGCGGATACGATTTTATTATTCCCGAAAGCCAACAGGCTTGCAGCGTGGATAAAATCGATGCTATCACCTGCTTCAAACGCATCAAAGCCATAAGTTTGATTGTGCATAAAGCGCACTTTTATTTGATGGGGGGATAGCTTTTCTATAATTCTCAAATACGTGCCATGCACATTTATAGCATCATCATTAGCGGCAGAAAGAAAGCAGTTATTTACGTTGATCAAACCCCTGCATCCCGAAAAGTGCAGGATGTCGGCCCAAGCCGAACAAGTTCTGCCGGACTTTTCATCAGGCTTTACGACCAGGGAATCGATACTGATATTTTCGCAAAATTGGCTTACAACACCCATCCCGTGCATAAAGTAGATATGGATGTTACTCAGCGAAATATTTTTGCTCCGCTGCATAAATATACCGGCACAATCTCGTGTTACGTCCCGGGTCTGATAAATCAACCCTGTTTTAAAGCCGGGGTTTTGTGCGAAAAAGGCCCTAACCATTCCGCCACTATTCGCAAACTTTACTTTGCCTAAATCCATATCAAGCCGCGCCAGGTCTCCTGTCTGGGGATCGAATATCTGCCAGTACCACCCTGGCTGATGACGCCAGCCTTCTCCTTCCCAGGTAAGTACGCTATCTTTAATACTATATTTTGAATCCTGGTGAACTTGCAGATCAGCATAATGGTCGCTTACATTGATCGCTTTTAATTCGGATACTGTCGGTCGCTCATAATCAAAACTAATGCCATGAATACGAACGTTTTCGGATTTGTCGATACAGGTTTCAATCATCTTACCTCTTAAAACGACCTTAACATCACGGGCATTCAATCTGACATATTTTGAATTAACAAAATATATGGCAATGGCTTTTAGAGACAATGGAGTATCATTCGTATTAGAAATATCAAAGCGGGTTTTATAGGAACTGTCTGGATAAAAATCATACCTGCCCGGTGCAAAACTGATAGTTACCGGTGATGCCTTATTCCCACCGGCCATAATCACCAGCGATTGATGAAACGTGCCAGGCGCCACGATCATTAATTTATCTCCGGCTGAAAATATTAGCTGGTTAGCCCTTTTAAAAGTTCTCCACGGACTTTTAATAACCGTACCTCTATTTTTGTCATTTCCCTTTTCTGGATCAATATAATAGGTGGTTTTACCAGGGGAATGTTTACGATTTTCGAATGAAGGGTATAGGGGAAAATTTTGAGCGTAAAGCCTGCTTGCATTGCCATTCAGCAACAGTATGCTCAATAAAACACAGTAATATGTTTTTCGATTCAGCGAAAACTGAGCAGGTACTACAAGTAAAGTCAACAGGAATTTGATTTTATAGACTTTCATAAATGTAACTGATAAGGCTTGCTTATTAATTCTCCACTTTTATATTTACTTTCTGACCAGGCTTTACAGTTGTTTCTACTATAGATATCTCCTTTTGCTGTGGGTCAGTTTCTTTTTTTACAGGGAGCAAGTGCCCATCCGCATAGGCCCGTTTATAAGCGCCATAGAACATAGCTTTCCATTTAAATGATCGCAGGCCTGTATTTTTCATAACCGATTGCTGTTTGTTCACATGGGTTATATCAATCGTTGTGAGCAAAAGAGACAATTGACGAATTGCTGCATTACCTGTTCCATTTGATTTATATATAGTGCTGATTGTACCGCTTGAAGCATCGGGAGTAACGCCCATTAGCCCCTGGACGATTCCCTCAATCACCCCAAAAGAAACTTCAGGGTATTCCCGCCTGGCTGTGGATGGATCTGAAAGATAAAGGATATATGCTTTTGCCTTATCCCAATGGCCGTTTTGATAAAACAGGTAAGGCAGGTATGAAGTGTTTTCCATATTTAAGTTTACCGATGCAATATGCGCCATCGTTTTTCTTAACCTAACACTATCTTTCAGCGCATTGAACCACAGCAGGAAAGTTTCTCCCTCATCCTTACCGAATTTACCGTCATTACTTAAATAAGAATAATAACGTGCATCTTTTTCATCCCACCAGCCTGCTTCAAGCCGTTGCCGGTATCTTTCTGCCTTTTGGGCATACAAAGCAGCTTCTTTTTTCTGCCCCTTTTGCAACAGTATCTCCGAATAGGTGAGCAACCCCCGGTATAATGCAGCGACCAAGTCTACGCCCGTTCTCAAATTAGGTACCCCTTCAGAATAGGAAGGCAATCCGCGGCAACGGTGGAAAGAATCACTTTCGTTATAAGGAATCGGTGCATTAGGATGGGCAGGTCTTTTTAACAGTGAATCGGCCGAAAGCACCCAACTATCTATATATTCCCTTACAGATCTCTCCTGGAAACGTACAAAAGCCGGATCACTGATATAGTGTTTATCACCAGTCCATAGATACAGTCTCCAGGTGGCATATAATACATCAAAATTGGCAGGCAAATTGTACCAAAACTCTTTATCATTCCTGTAATCCTCAGGTGCCGGTTTTGCCAGTTTGTTAATCTCCCAATAAGAACACCAATTTTTTGAGACTGAAATGTTACCGGCAAACAGGTTAAACATGTTTTTATTTTCGCGGCTTAGCCCTAATATTTCTGCACCTATGCATTGATGGGATACATCCCTCATGCAAAATGCATCCCTTGGCGGAAGGGCAGACTCATACCAGGGACCGACTGGGTCACCGGCCTTGCCTTTGTAATGCAGTGCCATTTCTTTTGCCCACTTAAATGCCCGCTCCAGGTCCTTATCCGAAGAGGTAAAAACAACTCCTTTTTCCTGCGCAAAGGCATGCGAAAAAGAGAATATACAAAGTATAAATAAGGTTAAAACCGTTTTATATTTAAGCAAAGCCATGATATGTATATTTTATTCTTAATAATTTAGATTCAATGAACTAATTGGTGCATTCAAAACCGGATCAATATAACCCGAATTGAAATCAAATTAAACAGAAAAAGTAAATCAAATGAAACTTTAAGAAAATTCCAGAAAACGCTATTGCCGCTTGTTTGATTATGTGCACAAAAGTAGGTTACTCGGAAAACCAGTTGAAAGGAATATGTTTCACACGCCGGATTAATTACCCTGACAAAGGGTCGGTTGAAAAACTAAGAAACGCATGCGCAATCACCTGGGGAATCAATCATAACTTATATTTTTATAAAAGTTTGGTTGTTACTTTGGAAAATTCGTACTTTGTGGCAATCAGCCGTCTCATCTGAAGTATTTTTAAAAAGTTGCCAAATACTAACTAATAGGCAATTTTATATTGCGTCGATTTAATATTTTTAATCAATTAGAAATTTTTTCTTTATTAGCACAACATCTTTAAACTAACTACGTTAAAGAGACTATTATTAATTTAAACTGTTTTAAAATGAATTTAAAAAAACTGACCCAGCCAATGGTGAGGTGTGCTTATTTTGCACCATTACTGGCGGCTCTCTCTTTTATTTCATCCTGCCAAAAGGATGCGGCTACAACCCCGGTTTCTGAAGATGCGAACCTAAAAGATCTGAATACTACAAGCAGCGCGGCTGCAACTGCATCAAAATACAAATTTTCCAACCCAATTTCATTAAATGGCGCTCATGATATCACCATTAGCGGTGATTCTATTAATGGAGGCTCGCAGGTCTGCATTAATTTAGTGGGTTGTAATAACATACACATAACCAATTGCAGGTTAGGGAATTCAAAAACATTGGGAATACAATTATCCAATTGCACCAATATCCTCATCGATTATAATTATATCACCAATGTATCAACTGGTGTATATGCCGTTGGCAGTAAAACAGTGCGTGTAAATTATAACGAAATGAAAAATATGCAAGGTCCATATCCACGTGGCGCTTTTGTTCAGTTTGATAATGTAAGCGGCGGATATAACAGGGTCAGCTTTAATAAATTCGAAAACATTATGGGTGCAAGCTATCCGGAAGATGCGATAAGCATGTACAAAAGCAATGGCATAGCTTCAGATCCCATATATATAATAGGCAACTGGATCAGGGGTGGCGGGCCGAGCAAAACTGGCGGCGGCATTATGCTTGGCGACAATGGTGGCAGTTATCAAACAGCATCAGCCAACATCCTGGTTGATCCGGGTCAATACGGCATGGCTGTATCCGGAGGAACTAATATGCAGATAACTAACAATTCTATTTACGCAAAAGCTCAGTCGTTTACTAATGTGGGTTTATATTATTGGAATCAATCCGGGCTTTCAAGCTCAGCAGTTACCATCAGCGGCAATAAAGTAAACTTTACAAGCGGTATGTATGGGAAAAACAATAGCTATATCGGGAGCGGAAGCGCTACCCCAACCGGCTGGAGCACCAATACATGGAACGCAAGTATTACTGCATCAATTTTGCCGGCAACCATCATTCCCTACAAATAAAACCCTGCCGGAGTTAAAATATTTTTAAAATTACCAAGCCACCTAACTTTAAAAAGTTAGGTGGCTTTTTTGTTGAAATAGGTCCCATCAGACTATTATAAAAAAAAGAAGAGTTCCTGATGGGCAGGAACTCTTACAACCAATTATAAAACCTAAATTATGAGAGAAGAGAGTCGCAGAGGACGGAATCGAACCATCATTTTGCCGCCAGACCAGCGCCCTGCCTTGTAATCTAATATCAGATGTTGTTGCGATATTACGATGCAAATATAAATACATTTTTCATTATTCCTACTAAATAGGTAGAATTTATAGAATTAAATAAATAAAATCCGGTTGGGGTGCGACCACTCTTTAAAAAGGTGGTCATACTTCCATTAATTCGACAGGAAATATCAACTTGAAGGTGCTGCCTATGCCGGGTTCAGAGCTTATTTCGATCTTGATATGATGAAAATCGGCGATTGATTTTACGATGGGTAAGCCCAGCCCGAAACTATCCTGCTGAAGCGATTGGCTGAATTTTTTAAACCTGTTGAAAACATGGGGCAGCTGTTCGGTGCTGATGCCGATGCCGGTATCTGCTATATTCACTACAAAGGTTTTATTTTCAAGCTGCCCTGTTATTTTTATTTCCCCGCCCTCTTTATTATACTTCACCGCGTTATTGATGAGATTAAAAAACAGGTTGAATAATAAAAATTTATTGGCTCCAGCTAACTGCCATTCTTCCGGGATATCAATTTCGCAGGTGATATTTTTTTCCTGCAGGCGAATGGATATCTCATCATAAACCTCGTGGATAAGGATCGCTAATGAAACCTTATCCTCCTTCAGGAACTGGTCATTTTCTATCTGTGAGATCAGCAATAAGGTTTTTGTTATACTTTTTAAGCGGTTCAAAATCTTCTGCATCTCGAGCAGGCGCACTTTCACCTCATCAATAATATCCTCGCGCTCAAACATGTTTTCAATTTTTGATTGCAGGATGGAGATAGGCGTCATTAATTCATGTGATGCATTCGAAATAAATTCCCGTTCCTTTTGAAATGTACTTTCAATGGTCTGTATCATTTTATGGATACTGATATCGAGGTATTCAAAATCCGAAGTGGTGGTCCACACCTTTTTATAGGGCGTATGATGCGGAAATTTATGCCCGATGAGCTTTGACTTAATGATCAAACCCAATGGCCGCAAAACATAGGTGGAGTAAATCTGGTCGGCAAGGATGGTTAAAAGCACCATGCCCAACAGTATTTCAAAAGCTATGCTTTGTAAAGGTGCGGCTGTTTCGTTTATCGTATCAACACTTTTTCCTATTTCGAGCAAATAGTTTGTTTTGCCTGTTTTAAACGTGTGGCTCAATATCCTGTATTGAATGGTATCACCTTCAACCAGTCGCTTTTCGTTTACAATGGTATCTATATCCGTGTCAACTGAGTCAACCTCCAGGCTCACATATTCTTCCTTAAGCAGGGCGTTATAGCTCCCGTAGCCTTCGCCATTCTGGATATAGTTCTTGATACCCGGGCCTTTCACCAGTTTAAGTACTTTGTCTTTCTGGCTGCGAAGCCAGTTATCCGTATAGTTTTGATTGATATTCCTGATCAGGGAAGGCAACAACAGTACAAACAACACCACAATTACCAGTTTTGAAATGGTATTAAATAGCGTTAATTTGGTTCCGAGTCTCAATATTTAATTGTTAATACTTATCCTGTAACCCAACCCTCTTACTGTCTCCAGCCAATCAGGCGGGGCGTAAGCGTTTAATTTCTTCCTGATATTTTTGATATGAGCATCGATATAGTTTGAATCATAGTCATCATTTACTATGCTGCCCCATATATGTTCGCTCAACTGCGATCGTGTTAGTGTCCTGTTTTTATGTAGTATCAGGTAAGCTACCAGGTCAAATTCCTTTTTTGTAATTGTATTGATCAGTGTTTCGCTATGGGCAATGGTACGGTTGGTCAGGTCGATTAAAAACTCGCCTAAAACAACAACCGAATTTTTCAGCCCGAATTTTCTCCTGGTAATTGCGTGCATCCTGCTTTGCAACTCCAATAACGAAAATGGCTTGGCGAGGTAATCATCTGCTCCAAGGTCCAAACCCTTAATGCGGTCGTAAACCTCTGCGCGGGCTGTCAATATGATACAGGCGGCTTCCGGGTTGTATTTTTTGGCTTCCTTTAGCAGATCGAGGCCTTCATAATCGGGCAGGCCCAGGTCTATCAATATAAAATCATATAAGTTGGTGGAGATCTTCTCAGAAGCAGATGTGCCATCGTAGCATGTTTCGCAGATGTAGTTGCAGTTGGCTAAAAATATTTCCAGCTCGGTTGTCAGCGCTTTCTCGTCTTCAACAATCAGGACATTCATGCGGGCTTAGTAAAAAACGTAATAAAATGTTAAGTTATAAAACGACTCCTTATGGTTCCTTAGTAAACCTTCAACGTTTACAGGTATTGAATATTTATAGGAAAACTCCACCGTATAATGGGGCCTGTTGTAAGCTATTGGTATTTTAAAACTATAGTTCAACGCGTTGAAGTGGCTATTATCTTTGGCATCATCATGAATAAATATACTTCCATAATCGTACCCCAATTTTCCCGGATGGTTGGTTGAATATTTCTGAACGAAGTTTTGCGTGCCCAAAATGATGTTTACAGATGGGTTGAACGACAGGTAATCCTTATCGTCAAAAATACCCCAGCTTGTTTCGAAATATTTGGAGTGACTTATGGTGACAAAAAAGTCGTCTGATTCGCCGAACAAATAATCCAATATAATGCTCGATTTCAAGATCTTCCAGTCATAGCTGTTTTTAAAATTGATATCGTTGGATGAGGCTGATTTTATAATGAGCGCGTTCCTGTTAAAAAAGAACCGGGTGTAGCTTATATTGCCGGAAAATTGCGTGCCGGCACGATAAAGATAACCGGCGCCCAGGTCGTTTTCATCAATTGTAGGTGCCGAGCCAAATACCTTGTAGGCCGACCCATAAATGAAAAATCCGGATTTGGCATTATAAATAACATCGGTATTCAAAAAAGGATACTTAACAGGCCCGGTGCGCCCAAAAAAGCTGGCATCGCTGCCCAGGGTAACACCTATCGAAAGAGACTGTTTCCTAACAACGGTATCCGTATCCGCCGTCATCCTCGCCGGGCGATCTATAAGAACGCGGTGCTTGCTGATGCCTGCACCGGCATCGAAATAAATGATCAAAAGAAGCAGGGTGCAAATATATTTCATCTTATTAATACTCCAATATGGCGTTTAACTGACCTTATTAATTATTCCTTCTCGGTATTTCGGGCGGGCGTTCTAATCCCGGTGGCCTGCGCTGTCTTTTTGGTTTGGCCTTTTGCTGAGAGTTTGCGCCGGCTTCATCAATCTTTTCCGGTTTGGGTAAACGCTTCGCTTTTGATACTTCCTTTATTTTCTTCTTGTCGTCAATTTCCTGCTGCTTCTGTTTGGCCGTTTTTGTAGTATCGGTAAAAGCTTCATTTGACGAGTCTGTTCGCAAATTATATTTTGCAAAAATAAGGTCGTGCCGGCTGACTTTAATTTTAGCGGAAGATAAACATGGTATGAGTATCAATAGCAGGACAATATACGCAAACCACTTAATCATTTGTAAGAGAAAAACTTAAAAATCTTTTCAAATATTATCAATCAACCAATTACACAATACGCACTATGATCAAAACCCGTTGTTTTCAACCTCATACTTAATATCTCAAAAATGGAAATTTTTCAGCACTATCAGTTGCTAACGGCAAGGAATAATATCGATATGTTGTAACAATAATACGGTTTATAAAACCTGGTTTACGGACAGGCTGATCCGGGGGTATTTTGAGTGAATATATTATAATAAATGCAATAAAGGGCAAAGTTAAACTGATATTACCGTTTAAGCTAAGTAATTAACTTCTTTTGAAGTATAAATACGGTCATGGTCATCTATAATAACGCAGGCAAGCTGCTGTAATTGATTAACCAGGTAAAGCCCGGCATTTACACCCATCAGCATGATTGGTGTTGCCATTGCATCAGAAAGCTCGGCGGTTGGACTAACAATACTGACACTTTTTAGCACACTAACCGGAAAACCATTTTTAGCATCAATATTTTGCAGGTGTTTTTTATTGCTGATGGTGGCATTCTTTTCGAAATTGCCCGATGTGGCAACTGCCATATTACTGATATTGATATCTGAAAATGGCTGCTTCACCTGGTCGGGATCTGCTGTGGCAATGGTCCATGGTTCATTATCTGGCTGCAATCCCCAGGTTAACAGATCGCCGCCGGCATTGATCACCCCGCTGCTTACGCCCATTAACTGTAAAATGTACTTTGCCCTGTCCGAAGCGTAACCTTTACTCACCGCGCCAAAGCCTATACGCATACCTTTCTCTTTCAAAAAAATGGTGTTCTTTTCAAAATCGAGTACTACTTTCTGATAATTAGTAAACTTTACCGATTTGCGTTCGATCTTCTGAACATCAATATTTTTATCAGCAGCACTGTAGGTGATATCAAATGTGCCGTGTGTCAGTTCGGATATTTTTAAGGAACGGTCTATCAGCCTGAATATTTCGGCATTAACCTTTACCGGCCTCAAACCTGCATTGCGGTTAATTTCAGTAATACTGCTGTCGTCACTTAACGCGCTTAACAGTTTTTCAACCCGGCTGATCTCGGCAATGGCGCTGTCAATACAGCTATCGGCAAAAACAGGATCGTTGCCAACTACGCTTATTTCAAAGCGGTTTCCCATCAGCCGCATAACGCGCCTGAAAATATTTAAATCGTTATTGTATGTTTTAACAGCTAACATGGGCAAATGAATTTATAACAGATCAAAAAATCGTTAGTTCCAATTCATAGGGGTGCCTGAATCAGGGAAAAAGGTAGTAGCATCCCTTTATAATATCGAAAATAGTGCCCTTTTATGAAAATAAGATGAAAAAGCGGCTTGGGTGCCGCTTTATTGCAATTTATTAATGAATAAATTGAAAATAATATAAGAAATATATATTTTGACTGTTGCCTCTTAAGCTATAGTGCCTTCTTTCAATTTTTCCGCGTTCTCAGCAAATTGGAGGGCTTCCAGTATTTCCTGTATGTCGCCGTTCATTACTCCGGGCAGGTTATAAATAGTTAGGCCGATGCGGTGCTCGCTCATACGCCCCTGCGGGAAATTGTAGGTACGCACTTTAGCCGAACGGTCGCCGGTGGAAACCATGGTTTTGCGTTTTTTGGATATTTGTTCCAAATGTTTCTGCAATTCCATTTCGAATATTCTTGAACGCAGTACCTGTAAAGCCTTATCGTAATTCTTTAATTGTGATTTCTGATCCTGGCATTGCGCAATTATACCGGTCGGTATATGCGTTAACCGTACTGCCGAATAGGTAGTGTTTACTGATTGTCCGCCTGGTCCTGAGGCACAGAAAAGGTCTTTACGGATATCGCTTACATTCAGTTCGATATCAAATTCATCCGCCTCTGGCAATACCACCACACTGGCGGCTGATGTATGCACACGCCCCTGGGTTTCAGTATCAGGTACGCGCTGTACCCGGTGCACACCTGATTCATACTTTAATGTTCCGTAAGCATCTTCTGCCAGTACGTTAAATACAATTTCCTTGTATCCTCCGGCCGTGCCTTCGGTAAAGTCAACCAGCTCGGTTTTCCAGCCGCGTTTTTCGCAATAGCGCATATACATACGGTAAAGATCACCAGCAAATAATGCCGC
Organism: Mucilaginibacter sp.; assembly: GCA_035489035.1. GTDB lineage: Bacteria > Bacteroidota > Bacteroidia > Sphingobacteriales > Sphingobacteriaceae > Mucilaginibacter. The sequence continues at coordinate 82,973 of DATHKT010000043.1, read as the reverse complement.
TTCATCGCCTCCCGTACCACCACGGATCTCCACAATGGCATGTTTGGCATCTTCGGGCTCCTTAGGGATCAGCATCAGGCGTATCTCTTCTTCCTTCTCATCCTGCTTTGCCAGCAATTCGTCAAGCTCCATCTTAGCCATTTCGCGAAATTCCTCGTCCTTTTCAGTCGCAAGAATCTCCTTATTGGCATCGATATTACTCATGATATTGCGGTATATATTATACTCGTCAACAACTTTAGCCAGATCCTTATATTCCTTGTTCAACTGGGCGTAGCGTTTCATATCCGACATTACATCCGGATTGCTCAACTCTACTTCCACATCCTTCCAACGCTGATTTATCGCTTCTAATTTCTCTAACATATAGCCTCACCTAAATTCCTCTCCAGAGGAGAAGACTTTATTTTGTTTCTAAAAATTGCACAAAAGTACGAAATTTTAAGCACATTTTGAAGAGGTTGACCTCTGCAGAAGGATGTTATTACACTTGAATTACAAGGGCTTTTCGAAGTATTTGAGGGTTATTTGCTCGCCGTCAAATTCAGCGTAGGAGTAATTGCTTACCCACTCGCCCAGGTTGATGTAGCGGCTATTTCCACCCATATTAATATCCAAAGGCTTATGGCGGTGACCGAAAACCAGGTAATCATAATACTCCGTTTTCAAGAGATCACGACAAAAGGTCACTAAGTATTCCTGCCTGGCCAATATTTCGTCGGCTATTTTTAGATTGGCAATACGGCTATGGCCCGACCAGTAATTGGCGATGCCTACCCCCAGATTGGGGTGAATACGGGCGAACAGCCATTGGCATAATCCGCTCCTGAATATTTTTTTCAGAAATTTATAGGAGTTATCGCCCGGCCCTAAACCATCGCCATGATGCAAGTAAAATTTCTTACCGTTCCGCTCGATCACTAACTCGTTGGTAATAATGGTTGCATCAAACTCTTTGGTAAAATAATCGAACATCCACATATCATGGTTGCCCTTAAACATATAGATTTTGATGCCCAAATCGGACAGTTCGGCCAGCTTGCCTAAAAAGCGGATATAGCCTTTGGGCACCACCGTTTTATACTCGAACCAAAAATCAAAAGCATCGCCCATGATGAAAACCTCAGCAGCATCCGCTTTGGTCATATCCAGCCAGCGCACCAGTTTGGCCTCCCGCTCGCGGCTCGAGGCATAGCTTGGCGCACCCAAATGGAAGTCGGAAGCAAAATAGAGTTTGTTGCGGGTTGACATCGGGGGTCAAAAGTAAGGTATTGAGGTGAAATGGGAAAGAGGGGCGCAAATCAATTGTTTACAATAGCATATGTTGATTTGGCTAAAGCCTTTCATTGTGCCTTTTTTATCCGTTGGCTAAAGCCAACGGCAATGAATTTAACCGGGCATTGAACTTCATTGCCGTCCCATTTATGGGACGGATGAATAATAAAGCAAATAGAGGCTTTAGCCAAAACGATTGAATGATCTTTATCAATCCAAATAATTACAAACTAAGTGTGGAATGATATGTAGTTTTATATAATTGAATTCGATATAAAATATGAGCACCATCCTCCACATCCTCAACGGCGACTCCACCGCGCACAGTTTTAACGATGCCGGGCTTAAAGGCGATATATTGGTTTGGCGCGAGGTATTTTCGCAGGGGCCGCTGATAGAGGATATTACATCCTCCGAATTCTGGAAGCTTCGTTGCGAATGGGTGTGTAAATCTTTAGGGGATACTTTTGAAAAGTACCGCGAAAGAATAGTTACCCCTCTGGCAAAACTTAGCGAGCCTTATAAAGAGATCAATTTATGGTTTGAGTTCGACCTGCATTGCCAGGCAAATCTGCTGGGTGTAATGGCTCTGCTGAATAAAAAAACTGACCTATCGGCTCCGGCAATTTACCTCATCTGCCCGGATGATTTCCCGGGTAAGGAGAACTTCAAAGGCATGGGCGAACTTACCGGAGAAGAATTAGATTATTTGTATGATAACATCAGGGAGCAGTTGGGCGAGCCTGATTTTTTTGTAGCCGAAGAAGCCTGGAAACTGTATGTGAGCGGGGATGCCGATGCCTTAGAAAAGTGGTTAAATGAAAATACTTTTTGGGGTAACCTGCACTTACTTAAACCTGCATTGCAGGCTCATTTGAAACGAATAAGAGTTAACGAAAATGGCCTGAATTATATCGAACAAAAACTACTGGATATTTACATTAGCGGCATCAAATCCAAACCCAATATTTATCATGTATTTTGGCAAACAGAAAAGATATATGGCATGGGCGACCTTGAAATTGATATTTATCTCCAAAAGCTTGTTGACAAGCAATTGATTGATCTATAAAAATCACTATTGGGTTGTTGCCGCGATAGTTGGCGTGGGATCACTTTCGTTTTTTATCCTGTCGATAGCCGTAACCACATATAAATAGGTTTTGCCGGTTAGCGTGGTTTTGTCTTCATATTCGGTATCTGTATTATACTGGATATGCAGAATATGTTTGGGATCGGTTAAATTAACCGTATCTGTACCATCAAAGCGGTAAACCACGTAACCATACACTGGCTCTTTGTCCTTCGCGGTATCTGGTGTTTCCCATTTCAGTTTTACCCCACTAAAATTGATTTTGGCTACCAAATTTTTTGGCGCATTCGGCGGAACGGAATCCAACCAAAGCATTACTGGCGGCAGGGCCGGGTATTTATAATAATTAGTCCGCAGCGAATCGGTAAAGCCAAGCGGATTACGCATCAACGAGTTGGCGCTGAAATAAATACTACCCTGCACCCGGGGGTTATTCCGGATGTATTTTACCTGGTTGGGTAATTCAAAAGGATTTTTAAAAGCCCTCGATTTTACTTCAAATGCCCGGTACGGGGCCTGCCCTATATAAACGTGGTGGCCAAAAGCATTATCGCTCCACCAGTCGACCAAATTTTCAAAAGGGGCCAGGCGATTACCAAATTGCCAGTAGATCTGCGGCGCGATATAATCGATCCATTCCTCTTTCATCCATTTACGCGTATCGGCATACTGCTCGTAGTACGAATCCCTGCCATGTGTGCTGGAACCCTCGGGATCTTGCCCTACATTTTTCCATATCCCGCTCGGGCTGATACCAAATTTCATATTTGGCTTATGCGCATGGATGCTATCGCCCAGCATTTCTATTAATGTATCCACATTATGGCGCCGCCAATCCTTTATATTATCGAAATCCTGGCCATACTCCTTAAAAGCCTCCGCATCGCCTATTACCTGCCCCGGGGTGGCGTCCGGATAAAAGTAATCGTCCATGTGCACACCATCGATATTATAATTATCCACCACGTTCAATATAACTTCTACGATGTAGTCACGCACCTCGGGCAGGCCAGGATTGAATAATTTAATACCGCCATAGATGAAAAACCATGACGGTTCCTGGTTGGTGATATGGCGGGGGCTAAGGCTTTTAAAATTACCATCGAAAGTAGCCCGGTAAGGGTTGAACCAGGCGTGCAGCTCGATGCCGCGTTTGTGCGCTTCAACTATGGCAAATTCCAATGGGTCATAAACCGGGTCGGGGGCCTGCCCCTGTTTGCCGCTCAGCCATCTTGACCAGGGCTCCTGGCTTTTGGCATAAAACGCATCAGCAGCCGGGCGGATCTGCAGCATAATGGCATTAATGCCCGTGCGCTGGGCCATATCCATTATAGCGAGTAGTTCTTTTTTTTGTTTATCGACAGATAAATGCACATCACTGGGCCAATCGATGTTTACAACAGTAGCAATCCACACCCCCCTGAACTCTCGTTTGGGCTCCAATTTAACTATTGGTTTAACCTCCGTTTGCGCCTGAATATTGAGAAAAATAAAAAATAGAGGAATGAAAATGACTAAATATCTGTATACACGCATCAAGGGGCTGTTTAAAAGCTGCAAAGATATAAAACTCATCAATTTGTTTTTTTATTGTCTTAGGCAATTATTCCCCGGATTTTGTGTTTTAACTATTTTGTACTTACTTTTAAACTGAAATCCACCTGAGAATTATAGCTGACGAACGCAACATTGTCATAATTTTCTCATTTTTATTTATAATTTTTGATCCGGGAAATAAACAATATATCATAATATGTGTTACACTTCGGGTAATGCTATTTTATACGTTGTTATAACCGTGCAAAAAAGCCTTTAGAAGTATATTTAAAATGGCGGTTTATTAAACGGCCTGTATTAAACTTCAATTTAAAAACTAAAAAAATTACTATGGAAAACCAAACTGGACAAGCCCCTAAAAAAAATTCAAATGTTATTTACTTTCTGATCGTTGTGGTGTTGGCTTTGCTGGGAACTGATGTATACCTGTATTTACAAAAAAACAAATCGGACGTCAAAATTGTGTACCAGGACGATGAAAGAAACAGGTTGAAAATTGAGTTGGATAGCCTGGAAGCACAAATTGAACAGGTAAATACCGGTAAGGCAAAAATGTCGACCGAAATGAGGGCCAAAAATGATTCGCTGCAGGCGAAGATCAAAGTTTTACGCCAGGAACTGGCAAAAGGTAAACTTACAGCAGCTGAGCTTGGAAAAGCACAGGAAGATGTGAAGCAATTGAGATATTTTGTTACCAAATATACTGCTGATATTGAAGAATTGAAAAAGGTAAATACCAGCTTAACTACAGAACGGGATACTTTAAAAACAAACCTGACAGCAGTGAGCGCTAAGGCAACTGATTTGGAAAAGCAAAATACCGACCTCGACAGCAAGGTTAAGGTTGCTAAGGCTCTAAAAATGGGCAGTATGAACATTGTGGCCTACAAGATAAAAGGTAGTGGAAAAGAAGTAGAAGTGACCCGGGCCAGCCCAGCCAAAAAGATCAAAATTAATTTTACAGTTGCTGAAAATAGCCTGGCTGATAAATCCCTGCATGATGTTTATGTGCGCATTATGGACCCAACAGGTAACCTGATCACCGGAACAGATTCCGGAACGTTTACTGCTGACGGGCAGGATCTGCAATATACTTACAAGACCTCCATTGATTTTAAGGACGATGGCGTAAATTACACTATTGACTGGTTAAGCCCGGTTACTCCTAATCCGTTCCAGAAAGGCGCTTATACTGTGATCCTGTATTCTGATGGATCGACAATGGGTAAGGGCGGATTCTCTTTGAAATAAGAAACGACTAAACTTTATAAAAAACCTGCTTGTTATGTACAAGCAGGTTTTTTTATAAGTGGTTATCTTTTAAATCAAAGAAAGTTGTATGCATTATAATGCCAGCCTATGGTCGGTGCTATCATCACAGGCAAAAACTGGTTTTAATTTCTTTTATTTATTAATACCGTTTTTATTTAAAAAGCTTATAATTTCCATTTGCTTTTTATAGTCTTCGGAGCCTTTTTCAAATTGATTCAACTTTAAGGCATCTAAAATATATTTTTTCTCTCCTTTTGCAGTAGTATACATCGGCAGCTTAAAATCTACGCCTTTTTTTAACAAATACAAAATTATATCAGGATTACCTGATACTGTTGCTGCATACAATATGCTAAAGCCATGTTTATTTTTGTAATTAATGTCCGCACCGGAATCCACTAATATTTGGACATAATCGAATATGCCAGAAAGACAAGCAAACATTAATGGCGTGGCGTAATTTTGATTATGTGATGGAATAACCTCTTTTTGGATTGCGTTTGGATTGCCTCCGTATTTTAATAATACTTTAAGGTACCTTGAATCCGCATAAGGGTGAATTCTTCCACCAGCCCCTAATTCAGCTGCTACCATTAGAGCCGAAGTGCCATCATAATTATCTGTTTTATTGGGGTCAGCTCCTAACTCAAGAAGTGTTTTTACCGAGCTGTAATTTCTATTATAAACTGCCATGCTTAATAAAGTACTCCCAAAGATTTCATCACCAGTATTAATCAGTTGCTTGTTTTTATTGACGTTTAATTTAATTCCGGCAACATCGCTATCCCGAACCGACTTTGCAAGCTCCCAAACAGGTGTATTTTGAAATAACCGATAATCAGAACCTAATAGATCCTTTTTATTAACAATCGCATTGCGGTTGGTACAACTTGCGAAAACCATTAAAAAGGTCATCACATTAATCATTGTTTTAATACTGCTCACGTTTAAATATATTAATAAAGATTTCAATAGACGCTGTTCAGCGTATGGTCGGTGTTATTTCATTCGTTTGTGGTACGGTGATAACACTGACCACAGGCTAAACAGGTGTGTTGCCTTGTCTCACGAAGCCTCCGGCAAACTGAAATAAAAGGTAGTACCTGTACCGATAATTGTTTCGAACCAAACCTTGCCCCCTGCGTTTTCAATGGAGTTTTTCACAAAGGCCAACCCCAGCCCGGTGCCCGAACTCTTGGTGGTAAAGTTGGGCTCAAATATTTTTTCCCGCAGATTTTCTGGTATCCCGTTGCCATTATCTTTTATACTGAGCAGGATATTTTTAGTGGTTATCAGGTAATTAATTTCTATGAGCCCAAATCTTTCAGGCGGTGTGGCCTCGATGGCGTTTTTTAACAAGTTATTAAAACATCGCAGTAATTGGTCACGGTCGGCATTAATCAAAAAGGGGTTGGCCGGGGGATCAAATAATATCTTAATATTATCCATCTGCTTAAAAATGGTAACCGCTTGTGTCAGCATCTCGAACAGGTCGATCTGTTCGATACGGGTATCGGGCATTTTTGCAAAGGCCGAGAACTCAGACGCAATGGACGATAAACTTTCGATCTGCTCGACAAAGGACTTGCTGAACCGTTCAAACTTCTGATCGAATTTCGGGTCTTTATCCCTCCATGATTTCTCCAGTAATTGCAAGCCCAGTTTTAATGGCGTCAGCGGATTCTTGATCTCATGGGCCACCTGTTTTGCCATTTCGCGCCAGGCACTCTCACGTTCTGACTGGGCAAGCCGCTGGGCGCTGTGCTCCAATGCAGCTATCATGTTATTATATTCCTTTATAAGTGCTCCTATTTCATCATTACGCTCCCATTTTATAGGCTCGTTCTTTTGGCCATAAATTGTTTTACTTAAGCTGTATTGAATAATATTCAGCGGGTTTGTGATTTGCCGGGCAATAATAATTGCCAATAAACCAATAGCGATAAAAATTAAAGCATAGATGTTGATCATGGCATTAAGCAACGAGCCTACACGTTCTTTATAATCTGCTTCGTTTGAAAAATAGGGTAGCTGCAGATAACCCAATGTGGTTCCTTTCGAATCTTTTACGGGCACATACGCGGCCTTATAACTCAATGCGCCTATTTTCTCGTCATTGATAAACTCTGATTTTTGAAGTTTATTTAAGTAGATAAACGCCTTGGCGTTGATGCGTTTGGCCAGTAAACCGTCATCATATATTTTGGGCTGTGTAGATGTAAGCTCAACACCATCTATATTGAATAAGGTAAGATCGGCAGCATAGGTATTGGCAAATTCATCAAATTTAATCTGCTGCGACTCGTTGATCCTGTTACCTGTACTATAAAAACCACTATTCTCGAAAGCCCTGGCAATCCTGGAAATTTTGTCGCTGATCATTTTATCCTGTTGCTCATTATATTGGCCAACTATTGATACATAGGTAATTATACCTACCAGTACCAGGGTGATCACGACGGCAAGGACTATAGAAAATTGTATTCGTGTTTTATAGAGAATTTTATCAAAGTTCAGCCGGAGTACCCAGTGTAAATAATTGTCCTTAATGTACAATATCCGGATACGGGCCCATAACCACCTTACTATAATAATGATCACACTAAAAATTAAAAACACGATGAAGAAGAAAGTAATTGAGGTGATGGTATTGATCAGGATATCTTCTTCCTTACTTACTACGATCAGGTTGCGCTTTCCTGGTTTGTAAGTTAAATGACTGTACCGTGCCGAAACACCATACCTGGATGGTTCATTGCTACGGGTTGTTTTAACCATGTAGTCTTTAACCTTGCCTTTAAATTCATTATTTACCAGGCTATAAACATATTTACCTTTTTGGCTGATGAGGTTGCCATCCATATAAAAGGCATAGGAGTAATCTTTAAAATCATCCCCCGATTTATTTTTTCCATCGATCAATAATTCAGGGAATGAATTTTCACCTTCTATTGATTTTGATTTCAATTCGAAAACCAGTGTTCCAAGTTTATTATCATCCTTAAACACCGGCAGCATTGCAAAATAATTCTGAACCCCGAAAGATTCGTTATCGCGGTAGAAATAAGAATCAGACACCTTGAAATAGGAGTTGAACATCACCATTTCCTTAAAGACGCTTAACTCATAGTTTTTAGGCCCGGATAAAGGCTCATCATTACTATCAAAGTCATGTACACTAAATTCATATTTCCCAAGGTACCCGTCGAAATAATTTTTTTGAAAATAATTTTTTAAATAATCAATGTTATGAACCGTATCAGTAAAATATTTTTTTATAAAGGGATCGGTCGCTATTTGCTTTTCTATCTTCTTGAATAGCAGATCAGCCGTGGCATCATCAGACTTTGCCAGTTCCTGTATCAGCCCCCTACGGATTCCCATCTCCTTTGCCGACTGGAAATTATTCAACTTTATTGACGAAGCAATTGCGCAAAGCAATACAATAATAACCAGCGAGCCAGTATTAAGCTTACCGTGATCATAGCGGTAAGCATAACCCCTTATCAAAACCCAGGCCGCACCCAGGATATAGAATAAAGTAAATCCGTCAAGATAATAGATGGAAATTATAGTAGCTATGATAGTACCTGCTAATAACAATGCTACCTGGTGTGAAACGGGTACCGAGAGCTTATTACAAACTGTTAATGATATTTCAGTTAACAGGTAGAATATGAAAAAGCTAAAACACAGCATTAATACGCCAAGCACACTAAAGCCGGAGAGATTAAGTACATTATTGACATCAAAGCTGATCTCTGATTGAACTACCAATCCGTAAAAAAGCTTTAACAGGGAGGTAGAGCTTACCAGCAATACCAATATGCAACCGGTTACAATAACATAGCCGGCAATTTTATTATAAATATGTTTTGATAGTTTATCGCGATGGCGGTACACATAGGCAACAAACCAGCAAATACAAAGTATATTGATACACAGGTCGCCTAATGTAGGGTAGATGCTACCGGAGCCATAAAGCTGTGGGTTGAAAATAGCCGGCTTATAAGTAAAATCAGGCCACCCATATTGCAGGTTGATAAACCTGACCAGGCATATAAATGCGCCCAGCATGATAAAGGATAGATAAACGTAGCCTTTGTTTGCAATATAATTACAAATGCTGTGTATAAGCAGCAACAACACCATAACGCATAGTGCCCATACCCCGGCCTCAAAATAAAAAAACTTATGGCTAACCTGGTTCTCAATTATTTTTACCGAAAACAAATACGATTGGTCGGTACTATGTATCTCATAAACGTTTTTATCAGTAAAATCAGCTATTTCAATATTGGTATCGTCTAATAGATTTTTGGCGAAAGTATTCCGGAGATATTGATTTTGAAATGGGTAATTTATTTTTACGGGGATAAAAAAGATGGCCGAAAACTTACCTTCGCTCTTTTTTATTACTTCGTAATAGCCATTAGTCTCCTTAATAAATGAATATCCCTCCCGTATAGATTTTGGGTGAGATGGTATTACTTTTACGCCGCTCCAAAAGGATAAACGTCCATCATTGTAGGTTAAAGCCCATATATTCTCATCGGTAGTAAAGGTCTTGATAGTTTTAAGAGCCTCCAGTTCATTTTTATTAAGCGTTTTTAATTTCTCAAAACTGGCCTTATCATTGATAACTTTGTTTACAACAGCTTCTTTTTTGTGCAGATTATCCTCAAGCGTTTGCGCGGTTTGATTCAGGTTATTTTTGGACGTATAAGTTTTTTGGACAATAATTGCCGTCAATAGTAAACTGGCAAACAGTAAAGCCAGCAACAGCCGTATTTTTGCGGAGGTAGTCAAGATTTTATCAAGGTAGTATAAAGTTACAATATAAAAATAAAGCCATTCGCTTTTGTAAGGAATGGCCTGTAATATTATTGTGGAATAACAGCGCTGCTGGTAACTGCCGCCCTGTCGACCTTTTTTACAAGGCCTTGCAGCACATTTCCGGGGCCAACTTCTGTAAAGGAAGTTGCTCCGTCTTCCAGCATATGCATTACGGTTTGTGTCCAGCGCACCGGGCCTGTCAATTGCTCTATCAGGTTGTGTTTTATTTTAGCCGGATCGGTATATGGCTTGGCATCAATATTTTGATAGATAGGGCAAATTGGCTCTTTTATTTCTGTATTGACAATGGCATGTTCCAGTTCAAGCTTAGCCGCTTGCATCAGCGGGGAATGGAATGCTCCGCCCACATTCAGTTTAAGCGCGCGTTTGGCGCCGGCTGCAAGCAATTTTTCGCAAGCGTAATCTATCCCGGCTATGCTGCCTGATATCACCAGCTGGCCGGGACAATTATAATTGGCCGGCACAACTACTTCTGCGGCTCGTTGGCAAATATCCTCCACTGTAAAATCATCCAAACCTAAAATAGCCGCCATGGTTGATGGCTGCAGCTCGCAGGCCTTTTGCATGGCATTGGCGCGTGCAGCTACCAGGCGCAGGCCATCCTCAAATGATAAAGCTCCTGCTGATACCAGAGCTGAAAACTCGCCCAATGAATGGCCGGCAGCCATATCCGGTTTAAAATCATCACCCAAAACTTTAGCCAATATTACCGAATGTAAAAAGATAGCCGGCTGGGTAACGTTGGTTTGCTTCAGATCTTCATCAGTGCCGCTAAACATAATATCGGTTATACGGAAGCCCAATATTTCGTTGGCTTTTTCAAATAGCTCACGGGCCTTGTCCGACTGTTCATACAGGTCCCTGCCCATGCCTACAAACTGGGCGCCCTGACCCGGAAATAAATATGCTTTCATTCGTTTAGTTAATTGGTTTATTATGTTGATTGAGTTGATTGGGTTAAGAGAGTTAAAAACAACTCACTTAATCAACCACTCACCAATCAACTTAGTTTCGACGATATCAAATTTAAAAATTCAGTACGGGTTTTCTCTTTCAAAAATTCGCCTGTAAATGCAGATGTCGTGGTAACCGAATTTTGTTTTTGTACGCCACGCATGCTCATACATAGGTGACGGCATTCGATAACTATACCTACTCCCAGGGGATTTAAAGTTTCCTGTATGCAATCCCTTATCTCGTTAGTTAAGCGTTCCTGCACCTGCAAGCGGCGGGCAAATACATCAACTATACGCGGTATCTTGCTTAAGCCAACCACGTAGCCATTGGGTATATAAGCGATATGCGCTTTACCAAAAAATGGCAGCATGTGGTGTTCGCACATCGAGTAAACCTCGATATCCTTTACCACCACCATCTGGCTGTAATCTTCCTTAAACATAGCCGAGGCCATGATCTCCTTCGCGTCAAGATCATAACCATGGGTAAGGTATAATAATGCTTTGGCAACTCTTTCCGGGGTTTTTAGTAAACCTTCACGAGCGGGGTTTTCACCTATTTGCTTTAGTACGTCCTGGTAATGGGTACTCAGGTTTTCAATCAGTTCCGGGTTATACCGGTCAACCTTGGTGTAACCATCAATACCCTCATTACGGTCGTGGATAAAATCTTCTTTACTCATTTCTAAGGTTTAATCGCCAAAGTATTCGGCAGAATTATTTTCGGTTTCGTATAATTTCACCGAATGTAAAAACACGCCTTTATACTCCTCTATCGGCGCCTTTAACTGGTTAAATATTTCAATACAAAGCAACTCGGTCGAAGCCATTTTGCCGGCCATAAATTCAACATCCTTATTGATGTTCATATGATCCAGCTTCTCGATCACGTAATCGTTGATGATCACTTTCAGCTCCTTCAGGTCGATCAGGTACCCCGTAGCGTGGGTAACTTCGCCCTTCACCGTTACAAACAGATTATAGTTATGGCCATGCCAGTTGGGGTTGGCGCATTTGCCAAAAACCTCTGCATTTTTCTCTTCGCTCCATTCTTCACGGTACATCCTGTGGGCGGCATTAAAATGCTCTTTCCGTGTAATATATATCATCATAATAATTATTGGCGCAAATATACAAAACAAAAACAGGGGTTTGTTTTATCTTAGCTGTCAAAATAAAGCCATTATGCGTGTATTGGTTGTTGCTGCTACCGAGTTTGAAGTCGGGGAATTGAGCCAGGAATCAAGAGTCAAGAATCAAGATTTGGCATTTCTGGTTACAGGGGTTGGCATGGTTGCCACAGCATTTTCGTTGGGACAACACTTAGCTACTAATAAATACGACCTCGCTATTAATTTAGGTATTGCCGGCAGTTTTGACCGCAGCATTGCCTTAGGCGAAGTAGTTGAAATTATCGAAGATAACTTTTCAGAATTAGGAGCCGAGGATGATGATGATTTCTTATCCATCGAAAAATTGGGCTTTGGCGAAGGCGTTTTTAAAGCATCGGCACGGTTTTATGATTTTGGGTTGACCCACATCAGGCAGGTAAATGCTATTACAGTAAATACGGTGCATGGAAACGCTATCAGCATAGAAAAGCTAACCGATCGCATACAACCCCAATTGGAAAGCATGGAGGGCGCGGCATTTTTCTATGCCTGTAAACAAGCCGGCATCCCTTGTTTGCAGATCAGGGCAGTGTCAAATTATGTGGAGAAACGCAACCGCGATGCCTGGCGGATAGGGCTTGCTATTAAAAATCTGAATAGCTTTGCCGTGGAACTTTTGAAGAAGTTGGACGTTTGAAGCTAACCCGTTTAAACGTATAACGTAAAACGTATAACACAAATGAAATTGACCCTCGGCTTTTCCCCTTGCCCAAACGATACTTTTATCTTCGATGCCTTAATTCATCATAAGATCGATACGGAGGGATTGGAATTTGAAGTGTTTTATGACGATGTGGAAACGCTGAATCAAAAAGCTTTCCGCGGCGAACTGGATGTGACCAAGCTGAGTTATCACGCCTTCGCTTATGTGGCCGGTCAATATGTGCTGCTGGATTCGGGCAGTGCATTAGGCTTTGGTGTAGGCCCGATGTTGATTTCGAAATTCGAATTTTCGATTTCAGATTTGAATAACCCCGATCATACGATAGGCATTCCGGGGAAATACACTACTGCCAATTTCTTACTTGGCCTCGCCTTGCCGAATGCGACCAATAAACAGGAACTGGTATTTTCAGCAATAGAGGATGCCCTGCTTGAGGAAAAGATCGATGTTGGTTTGATCATTCACGAAAACAGGTTCACTTACCAAGACAAAGGATTAAAGAAGATCATTGACCTCGGTGATTACTGGGAAAAACTAACTGGTCTGGCCATCCCATTAGGCGGTATAGTAGCCAACCGCAGATTGCCTGTTGACGTTCAGCATAAATTGAACCGCGTTTTGAAAAAATCAGTTCAATTCGCTTTTGATAACCCAAAATCCGGCCTGGAATTCATCCGTTCTCATGCGCAGGAAATGAGCGAAGAAGTGATGTATAAGCATATTGACCTGTACGTCAATCAATATTCGCTTGATTTGGGCGTAGAAGGCAAAAAAGCGATCAAACTGCTTTTTGATACAGCGAAGGAGAAGAATATTATTCCGGAGATAAAAGAAGAGATATTTTTAACAGAATCTCCTAAACCATAGCGATGGGTTTGAAACCCATCGCTATGGTTTTAATACAGCAACTTATCATACGGATACCTAAGCGTATGTATATCCTTCACATATTTATAGATCAACGCCTTGAACTCGTCCACGTTTTCCTTTTTAAGGGCCGAAATAAATATAGCAGGGCTATTATTTTTACCCATCCAGCTTTGTTTAAAATCTTCCAGACTTAATTGCGGAGCATGTTCTTCCGGGCTTGCCTGAATGGGTTTATAAGCATCTATCTTATTAAATACGGTAATGATCTGCTTATCAACCGCGCCAAGTTCCTTTAAAGTTTCATTAACCGTCCTGATCTGGTCCTCAAAGTTAGGATGCGAAATATCTACTACGTGGATCAAAATATCTGCTTCACGTACTTCATCCAGTGTCGATTTAAAACATTCTACCAAATGGTGGGGCAGCTTGCGGATAAATCCTACCGTATCTGATAACAGGAAAGGCACATTCTCGATCACCACTTTCCTCACCGTGGTATCCAGCGTAGCGAACAGCTTGTTTTCAGCAAACACCTCCGATTTGGAGATCATGTTCATGATAGTGGATTTGCCCACGTTGGTATATCCCACCAACGCTGCACGGACCAGTTGGGTGCGGTTTTTTCGTTGAGTTTCGTTCTGGCGGTCTATCAGCTTTAGTTTGTCCTTCAACAAGTCTATCTTGTTTAAGATCAAACGACGGTCTGTCTCGATCTGGGATTCACCTGGGCCACGCATACCGATACCACCCTTTTGGCGCTCCAAGTGAGTCCATAAACGGGTTAATCGTGGCAATAAATATTGCAATTGCGCCAATTCAACCTGTGCCTTAGCCTGTGCCGTTTGGGCACGGTTTGCAAAAATATCAAGTATCAGGTTGCTGCGATCAAGTATCTTCACCTGGAGTTCCCGCTCAATATTTCTTAATTGCGATGGCGTAAGCTCATCATCAAAAACCACGATGTCTATCTCCTCTGCAGTAACAAACTCTTTGATCTCTTCCAGCTTACCTGTACCCACAAAAGTAGCCCGTTCAGGGCGTTGCATTTTCTGGGTAAAACTGCGCACGGTTTCTCCGCCGGCGGTCTCCACCAAAAACTGTAATTCTTCCAAATATTCTTTTTCCTGTGCCTCGGTTTCATGCGGTGTAATTACACCAACCAATACCACTTTTTCCTGCTTCTCAGCAGTATCATAAAATTTTTGTTTCATTCAATAATGATTATATCAATCAAAGTGCCAAGTTAGTTTTTATGACACAATTGCTTGTCATCCTGAACAGAGTGAAGGATCTATTCGACTATTAGATGCTTCGTTCCTCAGCATGACAAATTTTGGTTAACTTATAACTCCTTCACAAACTCCCGCATTGCCGCTCCCGGATCTGCCTGCTTCATAAAATTCTCTCCAATCAAGAAACCATTAAACCCTGCCTTTTTTAATTGCTTGATAGTTTCCGGATCGCTGATCGCGCTTTCAGATATCTTTAAAAATTCAGCCGGGATATGCTCTGCTAACTGATAAGAAGTTTCCACCGAAACCGTAAAATCAGCCAGGTTGCGATTGTTTACGCCGATGGCATCCAGGTTGGGGTTAAGGCTGCGCTCCAGTTCTTCCAGATTATGCACCTCGAGCAATACATTCAGATCAAGGCTTTTTGCCAGTGAGGCCAGTTGCTGTATCTCGGCTGGGGTCAATATAGCTGCTATCAATAAAATAATATCTGCGCCCAAAGCCTTTGCCTCTATCACCTGGTACTCATCAATCATAAAATCCTTGCGCAAAATCGGTATCGAATTAGCCCGCCTTGCCCTTGCCAGGTCAGTTTTACGGCCCATAAAAAACTGGCGGTCGGTCAGTACTGATAGTGCCGATGCGCCTGCTGCCGCGTAGGCTGTTGTTACTTCTTTTACTGTTACATTATCGTTAATAATTCCTTTTGATGGCGATTTACGTTTAAACTCCGCAATGATACCAGTGCGACTGCTATCCAATAAAAAATCTTTGAAAGACAGGACATCCCTGTGAAAAAACTCAGATTCTTCCAGGTTGATATAGGATACGTGCTTTTTTGCAGATTGTATTTCTATTTTTTTATACGCAACTATTTTATCTAATATATTCATAGGGGTCTTATCAAATTATACCTCGGCGAATTGAGGCGCTAACCAATTTTGCATCATCGCCCGGCCATGTTCGGTCAATACCGATTCCGGGTGAAACTGTACACCCCGCACATCATATTGAACGTGCCGCAGTGCCATAATGCTGTTATCCTTCTCGTCAATAGCAGTAATAGTCAAATCTGCCGGGAAACCTTTTTCAGCCACCACCCATGAATGATATCTGCCCACATTAAAGCTCTCTGGGAGACCCAAAAATAACTTTTCCTGTGGATCAGTTACTTTGATGGGTGTGGCTATGCCGTGCATCGGGCGACTCAAATTATAAAGCTTCCCGCCGAATACCTCGGCAATGGCTTGCTGACCCAAGCATACGCCGAATATGCTTTTAGTTGGCGCGTACTTTTCTATCACCTCCAAAAGTAAACCCGCTTCTGACGGGATACCCGGCCCCGGCGACAGTATAATATGGTCAAAAGCGTCCACATCCCCGATGCTGAATTTATCATTCCTCCACACCTCGCACTCCAGCCCGATCTCGTTCACCAAATGCACCAGGTTATAGGTGAAGGAATCGTAATTGTCTATTATTAATATCTTGCTCATTTTACACACCCCCGCCCCTCTCAAGAGGGTATCTTTATTTAAAAATCTATTTAACTAATCTCTAATCACCGGTCACTAATCACTAACCTACAATTCCTCCGCCAACTCGATAGCTTTCCTCAACGCTGCTATTTTATTATCCACTTCCTTCAATTCACTTTCCGCGTTCGAGTCGGCTACTATGCCGGCGCCGGCCTGGTAATGCAGCATGTTATTTTTGCTTAAAAACGACCGGATCATGATGGCATGAAAAAAATCGCCGTTAAATCCCAGGAAGCCTATTGCTCCGCTATAAAAGCTGCGTTTTACCTTTTCGTTTTCATCAATGATCTCCATGGCCCGGTATTTTGGCGCGCCGCTCAGCGTACCCGCCGGGAAGGTATCTGCTACAATTTTGAATGCCGATACGCCTGGGCGAAGGTTACCACTCACCTGTGATACCAAATGAATGAGGTGCGAGTAATACTGCACTTCTTTAAACGCTTTTACTTCCACCTGCTCGCAATGGCGACTCAGGTCGTTCCGCGCTAGGTCGACCAGCATTACATGTTCTGCCGATTCTTTCGGATCAGCTTCTAATTGACGGGCGATCTCCGCGTCTTTTATATCATCACCGCTACGCTTGAAGGTGCCCGCGATAGGAAATATACTCGCTACCCGGTTTTTTATGGTGATCTGCGCCTCGGGCGATGAACCGAATATCCTGAAATCGCCGTAATCAAAATAAAACAAATAAGGTGACGGGTTGATAGAGCGCAATGCCCGGTAAACATTAAACTCATCCCCTAAAAATTTCCTTGAAAATGGCCGTGAAGGCACGATCTGGAATACATCCCCCCGGAAAATATGCTGTTTCATTTTTTCCACCATCGCCATAAATTCCTCACCACTAAGGCTCGATTGTTCTTCGCCATTGCTGCTAAACTGGTATTCAGGAAAGTTTTTGTTTTTGATCAGGTATTCTATTTTTTCGATACTGCCGCCTTCAGGTTGCCCATCAGTTTGATTGTGAAAAATATGCAGTTCATTTTTAAAATGGTCGATAGCGATAATGTAGCGGTAGATATGATATTGCATCACCGGGATCTTCCGGGCATCATTGCTGCACTGTTTTAGTTTGATGGTTTCAAAATGCTCAACAGCCTCATGGGTAAAATAGCCAAACAAACCATTGGATATAATTTTGGAAGGATTATCGGTCACTTCAAATTCAGCAAGAAATTTATTGATCTGCTCAACCAGGTCAAAAGTGCCAGGTTCATTAACTTCATTTTTGCCATCAGGGTAACTCACTTTCAATTCCCCATCATTAAGTACCAATCCGCTTATGGGCTCACAGCAAACATAGCTCAGGCTGTTTTCCCGGCTATGGTAATCGGAGCTTTCCAGCAACAGCGAGTTCGGGAACACATCCCGCAACCGCAGGTAGATGCTTACCGGTGTAGTAGTATCGGCTAATAGTTTTTTTGTGGTAGTTGTTATTTTATATCGTTTCATTCTAATTTTCAAAAAGCATTATAAATAGAAAACCCGGCGATTGGTGGCGCCGGGTTCTATTAGGTTTACAATTGATTAGTAATCTCAGATCAAGAACATGTCCGTGCGCCAATTTTTGATTGGTGCCACCAGCTATTATTTTTGTTGTTTTTGATCATCGCGGTCACAAATTTATAAAGAAAATTGAATTACCAAATTTTTAGTGAAAATAAATTGCATTTTTTGTAACAGGAATATTACTAACTCATTCCCAACAGGCTCCTTTTGCTTACCATAATGCCTGCTATAATGATCAATAAGGCAATTGTGTAGTATAAAGCGATGGTTCTGTGCTTGCTTTCGGGTAGTACGATCTTTTTTGACTTACTATGCCCGATAGTGATCAAAACAATGGCTATCAGCATCATGGTTAAATGCTCAACTGTCCAATAACGGGTGTCGGCATTCTTCATGGTCTGGCTGTTGAACTGCACAAGCGGGCTCACAAAATACAATACTATCCCAAAAAGCAACTGGGTATGTACCGATATCATGGCAAATAAATTCAACAGGCGATTGCCGTTGGAATAAGGTTTTTTACCCAGCCAGTCGGCCCAGGCCCTGATGATAGCCAACAAAACCAATAAAAGTACCACATACCTTAAGCCGGAATGGAGGTGCAGGAAAAAACTGTATAATGATCCCATCGAAAAATGAATTAAAGATTTTGAATAATAACGGTTAACAAATATAGGTGAAAAGACTATTATTTTTTGTTCAGACCCGACCAATATTGCTCACTAATGTTGCCGCAATGTCAAACCTGGGGTTTATCCTTCCTGAGGGATTTCAAATTGCCTTCCAGGTCGGGATTTTGCGGAGGCAATTGGGATACTACCTGTTCAACTTCGGTTTGCTGTACATGGACAGCATAATCGGCGGGTTCAATATGACTACCGGTCGCTTCGGCATATACCTGGGTAAACTCGGCACCGATATATAATATGGCCGATGTATAATAGATCCATATCAATATAACTATAATGGAACCTGCAGCGCCGTACGCCGAACCCTGCGCTGTATACTTTATATATAAACTTATTAAATACTGACCCAACACAAAAAGCACGGCTGTAAAAATTGCACCGGTACGCACATCCCGCCATTTTATTTTCACGTCGGGCAACACCTTAAATATGATACCAAATAATACCGCAATAACAATAAGAGTTAATACAAGGTTGATAACGCTGAGCAGCACTACGGTAACACCACCTAAAAAATGAGCGAGCCTTTCGCTTAAAGCATTAATAGCAATATTAAGGATCAATGAAACAAGCAATAAAAAACCCAGGCTGACAATCAATGAAAATGACAGGAAGCGATTTTGAAGCAGCTTAACCCAACCTCTTTTAGGTTTAGCTTTTACCCGCCAGATAATATTCAATGAATCCTGTATCTCGATAAATATACTGCTGGCACCTATCAATAATATACTCATGCCGATTATCAGTGCTATCCCGGTTTTACCCGAAACCTGCAGGTTTTTAATGATCTCCTGTATCTGTACTGCGGCCTGGCTCCCTACATAAGTTTTTATCTGTGGATATAGCGAATTATTGATCGCATCATGGCCTAAAAAGAAACTGATCAGTGAAATAACCAATATAAGTAGAGGGGCAATAGAGAATACGGTGTAGTACGCCAAAGACGCACTCAGTTTTAAACCATTATCATTAATAAAACCGCCGAATGTGGCTACTATAACTTTCCAAAACTGTTTAAAAAATTGCTTACTTAAAATTTTCATAAGAATAATCTGGTGGTTCTATCAGTTAATAAGCACTTTTTCAGGCTTTTGTTTCAGAAAAGAAGACGGGCAGATTGTTAGGAATAATTTCAATAAAATTTGGAAATATTAATTAAAAACTTATAAATTTATACTTTAAGATAAGCAAATCCCGGTTAGCTCCGGGAGATGATATTAAAAGCTTTTAATTGTTAAATTTTTTTTGGGGAAAGCCGTTCAGTTGTCAAAAACCGAACGGCTTTTATCGTTTATTAGTGGGCATCTGTAGGGATGCTTACTTTGCCTTTTTTAAATGGTTGCAGGTATACTAACGGTATGGAAAATAGCATGACCAATCCGGATATCAGGTAAGCATCATTGTAAGTTAATAACAACGATTGCCTCACAATTGCATTTTCAATTGCGTGATAGGCCATTTGTGTTGCATCAAGAGCCGACTTTCCTTTAGCCATAAAACCATGTTCCAACATTTGCATCCGCTGTAAAAACGCGTTGTTATAAGGATTGATATTGGTCAGCAGGTCGCTGCGGTGCGATGCCTGGCGAATATGTATTATAGTAGTTAAAGCCGCGATACCAAATGAGCCGCCTAACTGGCGCATCATGTTATTTAAGCCGGTACCCTGGCCCATTTCAGCGCCTTTCAGGTCGGCAATAGCCAACGTGGTCAAAGGCACAAACAATAAGGCCATACCTACACCTCTAATCAACAGCGGTATCAATACATTGATCTCGCCGGTTTCCAAAGTGGAGTTACTAAGCATGAAAGTAAATACAAAGAACAGGAACATGCCTATGGTAGCCATAAATTGGGCAGGTATTCCCTTATTGAGCATTTTACCTATAAAAGGCATCATGATGATGGTACACAAACCACCAGGGAACAACAACTCACCTGTTTGCTGTGCGGTAAAGCCGAGCAAATTCTGGCAAAATACCGGGAATACGAACACCGAGCCATACAACCCAAATCCTAATATAAAGGAGGTGAACATACCCACCGCAAAGCTCCGGTGCCGCATAATGCTGAAGTTTACGATCGGGTGATCGGTACTTAGCTCGCGCCAGATAAAGCAAATAGTTCCTAAAACTGCTGATATGGTTAATGCCAATATGTAGGGTTTTGCAAACCAATCTTCCGATTCACCTTTTTCCAGTATCACCTGCAAGCTGCCAACAGCAATTGCCAGCAGGGCAATACCCCACCAGTCAATAGGTTTTCCTTTGGCGTCCTTGGGCGTTTTATTGATAAAGGTGTAGGCACAAAATGCCGCTACCGCCCCCACCGGAATATTTACATAAAATATCCAGTTCCATGAAGTATGGTCGGTAATATATCCGCCAATGGTAGGGCCAACAGTAGGCCCCACAACAGCACCCAAACCAAATAGTGCCGTTGCCGTGCCTATCTGTTCACGTGGCCAGGTTTCCACCAAAATAGCTTGTGATGTAGATATCAAACCACCACCTGCTATTCCTTGTAATATACGGAACATAACCAGTTCACTTAATGAGTGCGCATTACCGCAAAGGAATGACGCTATAGTAAACAGGATGATCGATCCCAGGAAATAGTTCTTGCGGCCAAAAAAGCTGCCCAACCATCCCGACATCGGCAATATAATTACGTTAGCCACCGCATACCCGGTAACTACCCAGGCCACATCCTCAAGGGTTGCGCCAAGGTTACCCTGTATTTTCGGCAAGGCCACATTCACTATCGTGGTATCTATCAGCTCAAGCAACGAGGCTGTGATCACCGTAATAGTAATGATCCATTTTTTAAAACCAGTTTCGGCCATTATTTTTCATCTTTTATTACAGAAACATTCACACTCATTCCCGGGCGCAGCTTTGCCATTGTTTCTTTATCAGCGGTGATCTTTATCTTAACCGGGATACGTTGTACCACTTTTACATAGTTACCGGTAGCATTATCTGGAGGTAATAGAGAGAATTTAGCACCCGTAGCCGGAGCGAAATTGTACACCACACCATTCAGCTTCAGGTCAGGATAAGCATCTACCTCGATCTCTACCTTCTGGCCATTTTTCATGTTAGTCAGTTGTGTTTCCTTAAAGTTCGCGGTAACAAATAAGCTGTTATCGTTAACAATGGAAAACAATGTTTGACCAGGCTGTACTAACTGCCCTATCTGTATATTCTTTTTAGATGCTAAACCACTTGAAGGCGCTTTAACTGTTGTATAGGTTAATTGCAATTTGGCAAAGTCAACATCTGCTTCTTTTTGAGTAACGCCAACGTGAGTTACCTTTAACTGGTTACGGCTTGTTCCAACCTGTTCCAAAGAAGATTTATATTGATCATCCGCAGCGCGATAGGTAGCCTCGGCAACGTCCTTATCTGATTTTGCCTGGTCAAATTGCTGCTGGGTGATGGAACCATCCTTAACCAGGTTGGCATACCGGGCATAATCTTTATTTGCCTTTTCCAGCCTGGCCGCTGCTGATGCAACCTGTGCACGTGCACTTGATGAATTGGCTGCAACAGCAATTATTTGTGATTGACCAACGCCTATGCCGGCGCTTGCGCCTTGCTGTGCGGCTAATGCCTGCTCTACTTTTACTTTGTAATCATGGTCATCCAGTTTTACTAAAACCTGGTCTTTGTTTACATGACCGTTTTCTTCAAAAAAGATACTATCCACATAGCCGCCTACACGGGCAACTACCGGGCTGATATCCGCATCTATCTGTGCATCATCAGTATCAATATGCTTTCCGTAATATATATATTCTTTTATCCCGAATATGATACCGCCTACCAGTATAATTCCAAGTACTATAGGTAATACCTTGTTGGGTTTCTTTTTGGGTTCTTGTTCTTGTGCCATTGTATTAGTGTGATTTTTTATTGTTTGTTAAGTTTTCCGGTTGATTTTAATAAAGTATAATAAGCAAGCCCTGCGTCGGCTTTGGCCAGCTCTAAATTGATCTGTGCCTGGTAAAGCAGGGTTTCGGCATCGGCCCTGTCTGTAGCTGAGGCAATATTGCTTTTGTATTTTGATTCGAGTATTTTGTTGTTCTCGCCAGCCTGGTCTATCGATGTCTGCAATAGTTTGATCTTATCCAACGCTACCAAATAGTTTTGGTAACTCCTGTTAACATCATTACGGATATTATCCGCAGTAATGCCCTGGTTTATGGTAACCTGGTCGCGTTCTATCCTGGCTTCCGAAACCTTGTTTTTGTTGGTCCACAGGGTGGAAAAGTTCCAGGCAAAAGTTAATCCTACGGTTACCGGCGTGATATAATTACCCGATTTTGGCAGCGGATTGATGTTTGCATCCACATAATACATAGCTGCCGATGCAGAAAGTGTCGGGATCTGGTTAGCCCTTACGCTTTTGATATTGGTCTCGGCAACGCGCGAACGTAATTGCAGCTGCATTACTTCCTGGCGGTTGAGCATCGCAGAATCGATATAGTTGTTTAACGCCCCTACCTGGCGGTCAGCCTCGGTGATCTGATTGATAGTGATATTAGTAGTTTCGGGCAATCCCAGCAAAATATTCAGGTTATAGTTGATGATCTTACGGTTGCTTTCCAGGTCGATCTCGTTCAGCTGCACATTGGCGCGCTGTAATTGAAAACGAAGCACATCATTTTTGGTTACCAGGCCTTGCTCAAAAAAGCGTTGCGATTGATGTATCTGCTGATCGATAGAGCTTAAATTTTGCTCCACCACCTTTTTGCTCTGCAATACTTTATACAGGTTATAGTATTCGCTGATGACATCGTAAGTGATCTCATCTTTATCCTTATCGACATCCAGGCGCGCTACTTTGGTCAGCAGGTCAGTTGATTCGCGGGCATACTTGTATTTGCCGCCGGCAAAGATGGTTTCATTTAAGGATACAATACCCAGGTAAGCATCTGCGCTCTTAGGAAGATTGAAGTGGCTGTCGGGCCCAAATTCCAGCTTATTAGCCGGAATTTCTGCCCTGTTGTAAGCAACACTGGCTTTACCGGTAGGCAATGCGCTGTCTTTAGCCTGGTTGTACTGTGATACCGCCTGGTCAATTTTTGATTGGGACAGCTTCAGCGTTTTGCTGTTTTGAATACCAAGTTTAATCGCTTCATCCAGCGTCAGCGTCTTATCCTGCGCCTGCGCCGCAGTGATCATTAACAAACCGGGAACCATCATCGCGATAGCGAAACGGAACAGGGTTTTGCCCATGTTTTTAAATGGGTTTTGGTGTAAAGGTTTATTTATTTGTGTTATCATGTTCATTCAGCAAGTAGGATTTTAACAGTCTTTTCATATAAATTTCAATGCGGGGCCTTAATTTCTCCTCCAGCATTTTATCATCCAGCACATCGTATCCCAGCATGTGCGAGGCCAATTGCGGTGCGTTGATGATGAAATTTTTTGTGCCATAAATGGTAGCGATCACCAGTTCCATATCCGTATCCTTATTAAATTCGCCACTATCTATACCATCCCTTAATATTTTATGCACCTCAGATACATTTTTCATCAATATATCCGATACTTTATCGGCCAGTTCGCCCCGGCGCTGCATCGCCATTTCCTGGTACAGCATTTTTTGGAAGCAATTGTTATTTACCACCCTTTGGGCATATAGTTCGATGTATTTTTCAATTTTGGCCCATGCGCTTATGCTGGCATCATTACCTAAATTTTGCAGCAAGTTTTGGAACGAGGTTATCTTCCGGTTAAAAACCGCGATAAATAACCCCTCTTTCGAGCCGAAATAATAATTCAGCATGGCCATATTTACGCCTGCTTCGCCCGAAATCGTCCGGGTAGAGGCACCATCAAATCCGAGTTCTGAAAACACCTTTTCAGCCACATCCAGGATATGATCTTTTTTATCTATTTTATCTTTATCCATTTCTTTCTCCGGCACAAAATTAATCAAGCGATTGATTAATTAAAAATGTTTTTTGTTATTTTAATGTAAACATTTGATTATCATACTATAGATTTCCAATCAAACGATTAATTATGAGCCTGTTATTGTTGTAACAGTTTTGTTTTACATTTGATTGCTAAAATTTAGCTGCCTATCTTTCAAGCTTGTTTATGATTATGAAGCGTACCATTCTACTCACTATATTTTTATCGGGCTTTTGCCGCGTTTTTGCACAAACAGCCCCGCCAACCGACATTGCCACTATTGAGCAAAATTTTAAAAAGCTGAATGTGCTGGGCAGCGTGCTATATGTGGCAGCTCATCCCGATGACGAGAACACCCGGCTGCTGGCTTACCTGGCGCAGGAAAAGCATTATAGAACAGGTTATTTATCGATAACACGCGGCGATGGCGGCCAAAACCTGATCGGCAACGAGCAAAGCGAGCTACTGGGACTAATCCGTACGCAGGAACTTTTAGCTGCGAGAAAAGTGGATGGCGCCGCGCAATTTTTCACCCGTGCAGTAGATTTCGGTTTCTCCAAAGGGCCTGAGGAAACACTTGATTTCTGGAACAAGGAAAAAGTGCTGGGCGATGTAGTTTGGGTGATCCGCAAGTTCAGGCCGGATGTGATCATTTGCCGCTTCCCTACCACAGGCGAAGGCGGTCATGGTAACCACACAGCCTCGGCCATACTGGCGCAGGAGGCCTTTGCTGCTGCTGCCGACCCCAAGCGCTATCCTGAACAATTAAAATATGTACAGACCTGGCAAGCCAAACGCCTGATGTGGAACACCTTTAATTTTGGCAATACCAATACTACCGCGCCCGACCAATTTAAAGTAAATGTAGGCGTGTATAACCCGCTGCTTGGAAAAGGCTACGGTGAAATGGCTGCTGAGAGTCGGTCCAACCACAAAACACAGGGCTTTGGCTCGGCAAGACAAAGGGGTGATGCATTTGAGTATTTTAAAACCATTTTGGGCGATGCACCTAAGGATGACCTGATGGATGGCGTGACTACCACCTGGAACAGGATTCCCGGCGGAAATGCTATAGGCCCACAAGTGGCCGTAGTTACCAAAAGCTTTAACAGCGATGCCCCGCAGGCTTCCGTACCGGCGCTGGTTAATTTGTTGGGCAAGATAGACCAGGCCTTTGAATCGGACAAAGCCATGATGACCGTGCGCTTGATCCCGGCAGTTGTGGATGAGTATAGATTCTGGCATCTTCAAAAAACTAAAGAATTGAGCGATTTGATTGCTGCTTGTGCGGGTTTGTGGTTCGAGAGCTATGCTCCCGAACAAGCATATGCTTTGCATGACAGCATAGATATCCGTTCGCAAGTAATAGCCCGGTACAATGACCGGGTTAAAATAAGTGCTGTTGATGGTTTGCATTTTGAAAATGGGGGTAAAGTTATCCCTGGAAATGACCTGCAAACCTTCAATAGCCGCATATATGCAGGCAAGATCAGCCAGCCTTACTGGCTTGAAAAGCCGCATACCATTGGCTCATACACTATTGATGATGAGCGCATGGTAGGGAATCCCGAAAATCCTGATCTGCCTAAAGTGGATTATGAATTTATTATTGAGGGCAGGTCTGTTCATTTTCAACGCCAATTGGTATATAAATATGTCGATCCGGCTAAGGGGGAGATTTACCAGCCTGTACAAATAGCTCCCCCGGTAACGGCCAACATCCAGGAGCAGGTGTATATTTTTAACTCCCAGCAGCCGCAAACGGTGCAGGTAAAACTGAAGAGTTTCAAAAACTCTGCCGTTGGCAATATCCGTTTAAATGCCCCGGTGGGATGGAAAGTGAGCCCAGAGAGTGTCAGTTTCCATAACAAAGCCAAAGGCGATGAATGGGAGCAGGATTTTACCCTGACCCCTGCCAACAGCAAATCACAAACAGGTACGCTGGAAGCACAGGTAACTTTTGATCTTGATCAGCATACTTATAATAATGGCGTACAATATATAAGGTATGCCCATATCCCAATCATAACCCTGTTCCCGACGGCACAGGCAAAACTGGTACAACTCGATCTTAAAATAGCCGGTAAGAGAATAGGCTACATCAATGGCGCCGGTGATTTGGTGCAGGATGCTTTGCGGCAGGTTGGGTACGAGGTCCACACGCTTTCAGAAAATGAGGTACTTAACGGTGATCTTTCCGACTACGATGCCATTGTAGTTGGCGTGCGTGCCTATAATGTAGACCCACGTTTGGCTATTGAAAATCCGAAATTATTGGAATATGTGAAAAATGGTGGCAATTTGCTGGTGCAGTACAATAATAATAACGGCCTGGTGACCAAACAGATCGGCCCTTATCCATTTAAAGTGGTAAACGAAAGGGTGACAGACGAGAACGCGAAAATAACCATCATCGACCCTAACAACCCGGTTTTGAATTACCCCAATAAGATCAGTCAATCCGATTTTGACGGCTGGATACAGGAGCGTGGGTTATATTTCACCAAAGATGCTGATGGGCAATACCAAAAGGTGCTGCAAATGAACGATCCAGGTGAAGCGCCAAAAGATGGCGCGCTGATCACTACGCAATATGGTAAGGGTAGGTTTATTTATACGTCGCTCTCATTTTTCAGGCAGTTACCGGCAGGTGTGCCGGGGGCATACCGGTTGTTTATTAATATGCTGAATAAGCCGAAGATAAATCCGTAATAAAATGGCTAACGACTTTGAGGAGATCATGGGTAAGCAGACAAACGCGGCCCTGATCAAGATTTTAAAAAGCGAACCGGGTGATTACCAACCAGCAGCATTAGAAGCGGCCCAAAATGAATTCAATCACCGTAATTTATCAGAAGAAAAAATCACTGCTGTAAAACAAGCAATCGAACAGGAAAAGCAGTTGGAAGAAAATAAAGCCAATGAGTCATTAGGCATAGGTTGGAAGATTTTAACATTTATCATTCCCGCTATATTTACCCTGATCTTGGGCGGAACGCTTAAAGCCGATGGATATACCAGGAAGTATAAAGAATTAGTTAGGTGGACGTTGTATGGTTTTGGGTTTTATGTTGGACTTTTTGTTCTGATGGCAGTATTGGCACAATTTTAAGTGTTAATTTAACCATCCCCCCTTGCTACACATCATATAAACAATTACTTTTGTAGCATTATAATCAATAAACTATGGCACATCACGCAGAACAAGAGGAAGAAGAAGTAAACTTTAACGGATTATATTACCTGGTAGGATTACTTACCGGCCTGTTTATAGGTGTGGTTATTGATATCAGTATTACCTGGACATTGTCTTTGGGTGTTGTTGGCTTATTGTTCGCAGCTTTATTCCTGCAGGTATTTGTCAGGGGCCGTGAGCAACGCTGATCCTGAATTACCTTCATTCATAAAAAACTGGAACCAGTTTTACGGTATCGTTATCGTATGGCTGGTTTTTTTAATTTTCGTATTTTGGCTCATTACCCTGCTATTTAAATGAGCTTACCCGATTGGATCGTATTAGGTGTCACCCTGCTTATCATCGTAGTTTACGGTGTATGGAAAAGCGGGAAAAATCAAAACATCGACCAGTTTTTAATGGCCGGCCGCTCCATGCCCTGGTACACGGTCGGGCTATCTGTAATGGCCACACAGGCCAGCGCCATCACTTTTCTTTCGGCCCCGGGCCAGGCATATTCCGATGGGATGCGCTTTGTACAGTTCTATTTCGGCTTGCCGCTGGCCATGATCGTGCTATGCGTCACTTTTGTGCCGATGTTCAGTAAGTTGAAAGTTTATACTGCTTATGAATTTTTAGAGCAGCGATTCGACCTAAAAACAAGGGCGCTCACTTCGTTTCTTTTCCTCGTACAACGGGGCTTATCAACGGGCATCACCATTTATGCGCCATCCATCATTCTGTCAACCATATTGAATATCAATACGGTTTATACAACGCTGTTTATCGGCGGACTGGTGACATTTTACACCGTTTATGGTGGCACCAAGGCCGTATCCTATACCCAGCTGCTGCAAATGAGCATCATTTTTTCGGGGATGTTTTTGGCGGGGGTGCTGGTGGTGACTTTGCTGCCTGCTAATGTCGGCTTTACAAAAGCCCTGCATTTAGCCGGTAAGTTGGGCCGCATGAATGTGATCGACTGGAAATTCGACCCGAAAAATCAATACAATATTTGGAGCGGGCTGATAGGTGGCTTCTTTTTACAGCTCTCCTATTTCGGTACAGACCAGAGCCAGGTGGGCCGGTATCTTACCGGCAGCTCCGTAGGCCAAAGCCGCATGGGCCTCATCATGAACGGGCTGATCAAAATACCCATGCAGTTTTTGATACTATTAATAGGCGTGCTGGTTTTTGCCTTTTACCAGTTCAACCGCCCGCCGATGTTTTTTAATCAGTACGAGGTAAAGCAGGTTAAAGAAAGCCCCTACGCTGCGCAATACAATAAGTTGGACACACAATATTCCGCCGCGTTCGAGCAAAGAAAAAACAGGGCCGAAGACCTGGTTAAAGCTTTGGATAGCAAAGATAATACCAAGGTTCAGCAAGCGCAGGATGCATTAAAGATTGCTGATAAGCAGGCGGTGGATATCCGTAAAGAGGCTATCGCCACCATGAAAAAGAATAACGACAAGGCCAATGAGGACGACACCAATTATGTGTTTCTCAGCTTTGTTACCCGCTACCTGCCGCGCGGGCTGGTAGGTTTGCTGATAGCCATTGTATTTTTAGCATCGATGGGGTCAACAGCCAGCGCTTTAAATTCCTTAGCCTCGACAAGTGTGGTGGATATTTACAAACGCATCATCAACCCCGGTGCGTCTGATAAAAACTACCTGAACGCTTCAAGACTGGCAACCGTATTTTGGGGGATCGTATGTATCCTGATGGCTTTGTACGCCAGCAAGGTGGGCAATTTATTAGAGTATGTAAACAAACTGGGCTCCTACATTTACGGAACCATATTAGGCGTATTTATTGTAGCCTTCTACCTCAAAAGAATACGGGGTAACTCGGTTTTTATAGCCGCGATAATCACCGAGATCATCATCTGTATTATGGGGCAATATAAGGTGGTTGCCTATTTGTGGCTGAATGCAATCGGCTGTATTTTGGTGATCCTAATTGCGGGAATAGTCAATTTGATAGTTCCTAAGAAAGCAGAAAGCAAATTGTCACCCTGAGCATAGCGAAGGGTCTGACTTCGAATTTATTAACCCCCTTACTCAATAAACTCATGATATATTGAGATCGGTACCACCGCTGTCCATCCGCAGAAATTTGGCTTGGCCGGTACGCCTGTTGTTAACGAATCGGGGGCGTAATCTTCCCAAAAGGTTTTGGTTTTGATGTATACCTGCGCCACGCACCAGTAATACTTCCGGGCAAATTCCTTCGCCAATTCATTCTTGTTTACCCTTTGCAAGCCCTTTATTAGCATATAGTTAGTGGGCGTCCAAACGCCGCCCAGCCAATATTCACCTTTTGAGGAGTAGCCTTTCTGATCAGCAGCGTAACTTGGCACAGGGAATTTCCGCCAGAATTTTTTAGGATCAGTCAGCGTTTTTACCAGCCTGTCTACCCTTTCTTTGGGCACTACTCCGGCTATCATGGTCCAGAAACCACCTATGTGCATCCGCTTTACCTGCTTGCCATAGCCCAGGTCATAATAAAATCCATCTTCCTCGTTCCAGCAGTGTTTGTTGAGGGCTTCCTTGGTTTCCGTGTGAAATTTCCGGTAAGCAGTTATATCCGCTTGCTGACCTGTTACTCCCGCAATTTCTATTAAATTATCCGCAAATAAAGCCATCTGGGCGGTCATATCTACAGATCTTCCCTGCTTATTCCAAACAGAATTTAACCCGCTGTAAGCATAAGTATGCCCCGGCGTGTTTTTTATAGCAAGGCCTTTACCATCATCTTTCCAGCCTTCCGGATAGCGGGGTATATTATCCATACCCGAGCCTAAAGCATCACTAAAAAATAAATGATCCCCCATGCGATAGGTTTTAACCAGGAAATCAAAGAATTTTTTGAGATGAGGATAAACTTGTTTAAGCCTGGCAACGTCTTTCGATTGGCTATACAACTGGAGTTCGGCAAAGCCAAATAATGGCGGGTTGATACTTACCGGGTGCTCTTTGGGCCACATGGCTTTTCCATCCCTCCTATATTCACGACAGATGAAGCCATCGGGTTCCTGCCTGCTATAAAAGTTATCAAGCGCATTGGCAGCCGGCAATTCGCCCGGGTGATATTTGGCGTAGCAAGCCATAAAACAGGTATCCCATAAAAAGATGTTCCCGTTAAAAGCAGCGTCCAAATAAGGCTTTTTAAAAACCGGATCATTAGGGCCGCCCCTTATATTTTTCCGGGCGATCCTAAGCGCGGCCTGGTACATTTCTTTTTGCAATGCAACCGGCACATCCCATTTATCCTTAGCAACGGCCGCTTTTGCCAGTAGCGGCATCAAGGCATATCCCGCAGTACCTATAGTAACCTGGGTCAGAAATTTTCTCCGGCTTTGCATGTGCTCCTGGTTTTAAATTATTTTGCCTGGTCAACTACACCCTGGTTCAGGCGCTCATATTCCTTGTCATTTTGATCTTTAGCCAGTTGAACGCCCTCTTTAGCAGTCGCCGCCGCGGCAGCTTTATTACCCATTTTTAACTGGATGCGGGCCTTCCAAACTTTATAGAATGGCGACTTAGGTTCTGCTTTTTCGGCGGTGCTTATCCATTCCAATGCCTTTTTCAAATCCTTTCCGTTCTCATAATAATACAGCGCGGCTTCAAAGTAAGGCTTTTTATCAGTATTCATTACATCGTCAATGTTGGCCATCACCTTGGTATCCACATCAGTACTGATGTGGAAGGAGAAAGAAATATTCTCCCACTTCAATTTCAGTTCGCATTTGGTTTGGTCGACATTGGTAAACTGCATGGCCAGTGTTTCCATAGGCTCTGTCAATGTATTGGTTTTTACTTTGAAACGTAAAAAATCATCGGCCTGCTTATAAGTATAGGCCCCCCATTGGTGCGCAGTTTTATTCAGGATCACGGTCCATTCGTTTTTATCAGGGATGGAAAATAAGCCATATTCGCCCGCGGGTACTTTATGCCCTTCGATGGTAACATCATCCGTAAATTTGATAATGGTGGCTTCGTTAGCACCGGTGCGCCATACCACACCATAAGGTTCCATAGCGCCAAATATTTTACGGCCTTTTACGCTCGGGCGCGAATAGGTTAGGGTGATCTTGCCCAGGCCGAGGTCCTGTATAATGGTTTGTGTAGAACTCAATTGCGGTATTTTAAGCAACTGGGCGTAGCTGTTTTGCGAGGCACATGCTAACAGCATGGCCGCTAAGTAGAAATAAATATGTTTCATTTTTTTGGTTTTACAGGACTAATATATCAATATAATGCAACTCATTAAAAAACAATTGGTATTGATAATGTAAACAGGTAATTTTGTAATATGCTCAAAAGATCAGTCGCAATGATATTAACGGTATTGTACCTTGGTACAGTATCCGGTTTTGCGCTGAATTTGCATTATTGCTTTAACAGGCTTTCATCAGTTCAAATTGACGCGCCTGCCAAAAATTGTGTGAAGAGTTTGGCAGTGAGCAAAATGAAATGCTGCACCGATCAGCATGTGGACATCAAGGTGAAGGATGCCCATCAAAGCGGGTCGTTCTCATTTTTGGCTAAATCTTTTGCTTTTGATCTGCCCAAAGCCACCTTCGCTGATTTTTCCATGGCTATCTTGGAAACTTCGACCGGTAAATTGGCCGATCGCGGACCGCCGCTCCGATCCCAGGATGTTACCCTCTATCTAAAAAACTGCACTTTCAGGATCTGATCCCGATTAATCGTACCCATTTATTTGCGGCAATTGTCGCCTGTTTATTTATTTACGATTAATTTTTGATCAACATGAAAACCCTTAAAATATTTATAGTACTTCTTATTACTACCATCAGCGCGGCTAAAGCGCAATTCACCAAAGCGGAATTACAGGTGAGCGGCCTCACTTGCTCCATGTGTTCTAAAGCGACCGAAAAATCACTGCGTACGCTGGGTTTTATCGGCGATATCAAAGCCGACCTGAACCGCAATGTTTTTGTGATCACTTTTAAAAAGGATGTTCCGGTAAACCTGGACCAGATCAGCAAAAAAGTACAAAACGCCGGGTTCTTTGTCAATAACCTGAAAGCGACCTTCAACTTTGATAATGTGAAGGTGAGCAATAATACCTTCAGCTATGCCGGCGATACCTACAGGCTGCTGACAGGCGGCGATAAAGCACTTATCGGGCCGGTTGCGGTTACCTTAGTTGATAAAGGCTTTGCGCCTCCGGCTGTTTATAAAAAATACAGCAGCCAGTTGACCGACAAAGCCGAAACGGGACGGGTTTATCATATCACGATATAGTCCCCGGTTATGAAGAGCATATTATTGCCTATCATCCTTTCGGGGATGATAGGCCCTGCTTTTTCGCAGGAATTATACGTGAACACCGAGCCGGCAAGCAATATGGCTACCCACTCCATCGGCATACGGCTGGAGAACCAAGGCTATTTTAACCCGGAATACAAAAACCGAACGAGCCTTGAAGTAATGTACGGCGCCAGCAAAAACCTGATGGTGCATGGCAGCTTGTATGCATCAGACTATTATCAAAACGGGCAGCATTTTGAAGGCGGTAGTGTATATGCCAAGTACCGTTTCCTCTCTGTCGATTCGGTTCAGAAGCATTTTAGAGGCGCTATTTTTGCCAAACTTTCGGATATCAACAACCCATTAGTAAACCAGGAAATAGCTTTGGAGGGTGATAACAGTGGCTTCCAAACCGGCGTGGTATTTACCCAGTTAATGCATAAGCTGGCGCTATCGGCTTCAGCAAGTTACCTGCATGCCTTTAATAACCGGGGCGGGCACACTTTGCCTTTAGGGAATGCACATGATGCGGTGGGCTATACCCTGTCGGCAGGTTACCTGTTGCTACCGAAATCTTATGAGAATTATAACCAGGTCAACCTGAATGTGTATGCCGAGTTGCTGGGTAAGACCAATCCCGGCTACGGACAAAGCTACCTGGATGTGGCGCCTGCAGTGCAGCTTATATTTAATAGCGTTTTCCGGGTTGATTTCTCATACCGCACCCCGCTGTACAACAACATGACACGTACCAGCCAAAACACTTATCTCGTTAGGCTGGAATACAATTTGTTCAATGTTTTTTAATGCTATCAATATGAAGAAAGTCATTTTATATATATTGTTACTGTTAAGTACTTTCAGCGTTTCGGCCCAAAAATCGCCCATGAAAAAAGATACCTCCATGAAGGAGATGGATATGGGCGATATGAAAATGGATACCATGCGATCCATGAATATGAACAGCCAGTATTCGCTGGATATCCCCATGAACCGGGATGGTTCCGGCTCATCCTGGGTGCCTGATGAGACGCCGATGTACGCCTATATGATCCACGGTAAAAAATGGATGACCATGATACATGGTAGTATTTTCCTGCGGTATAATAAGCAGGATTTGTTCAATTCGGGCAGTCGCGGCGGCAGCAAAGTGGATGCGCCAAGCTGGTTTATGGTTATGACGCAACGTAAAGTTGGCAAAGGCGGATTATTTTCGGTGAACACTATGTTCTCTTTCGACCCCTTTCTAGTTGGACCGAGCGGATACCCATTACTTTATCAAACCGGCGAATCCTATAAAGGAAATAAGTTGGTGGATCGCCAGCACCCGCACGACCTGTTTGCCGAGCTGAGTGTTAATTATACGCAGAAAGTAGCAAAGGATGCTGATGTTT
Source organism: Mucilaginibacter sp. (assembly GCA_035489035.1). Classification (GTDB taxonomy): domain Bacteria; phylum Bacteroidota; class Bacteroidia; order Sphingobacteriales; family Sphingobacteriaceae; genus Mucilaginibacter. The sequence continues at coordinate 48,505 of DATHKT010000043.1, read as the reverse complement.
CCCTGTCGGTAGGTTATCCCGGTGAACCAGCCTTAGGGCCGCCTGTATTTATGCACCGCCTTTCGGCCATGAATAACCCGGATGCGCCGCTCACTCATCATTATGCCGATGCCACACACATTACTTTTGGTACCACAACCTTAGGGTTCAGATATAAAGACATAAAACTGGAAGGCTCCATATTTACCGGGCGCGAACCGGATGAGTTCCGTTATAATTTTGATAAGCCGAAGTTTGATTCGTATTCAGTGCGCCTATCGTACAATCCATCCAAAGAATGGGCCCTGCAGGTTTCCAACGGTTGGATACACAGCCCGGAAGATTTGGAACCGCAACAAAATGTGAAACGATTTACCGCATCTGCCATCTACACCAAAATGCTGAATGACGATAGCTACCTGGCTACAACATTGGTTTATGGGCAAAACCATTATTCGGATAATGGCAAAACGCTGCCCTCTGCCCTATTGGAAAGCAGCCTGCAATTACATAAAACCGCCGTTTATGGCAAGTATGAATTTGTGAAAAAGGACGCGGAGGAATTGGATCTGGCAGGTGATTTTCCCCTCAACCCAAACTTTAGCATCAATGCCGTTACTTTGGGTGTTAACAGATTGTTGACTACTTATAAGGAAACCAACTTAACGGCCGGGATACAGGGTACTTTGAATGTATCGCCATCGGCACTAAAAGCTTTGTATGGCGGCGCGCCGCTTGGGTTCGAGGTTTATTTGAGGATAAGTCCGCATTGAAGTTTCTCTTAAACAGTATATCAATTCTTTTACAAAACGAAAATAGGTGCAATATCCATCGGAAGCATTTTTTGATAACTTTGGTGCTCAAGCATTCTAAATCGATTTTTATGAATAAATTAACCCTTTCCGGAGCCTGCTTTTTACTTGCACTGACTGGTTTAAACGGTTGCAGCAATAACAACAATAAATCCGCAGAAGCTAAAAATGATTCTCTTTACAAAGCAGATCTGACACTCCCTGCGGGTTTTTCTGCAAGCGTAGTTGCTGATTCGCTTGGCCCTTTGAGGCACCTGGCCGTTAATGGGCAGGGTGATATTTATGTAAAGTTGAATGCATTGAAAGACGGAAAAGGGATATACTTTCTTAGCGATACCAACCATGATGGCCGTATCGACAAAAAAACCGGGTTTGGGAATTATCCGGGCACTGCTATCCTGATCAAAAACAAGGAGCTTTATGCTTCTTCAAATACCGGGGTTTTCCGGTATAAACTGGATGATAAAGGTATGGTGGTTGATACCGGCAAACCGGAAGTAATTGTGAAGGGGCTTATTGATAAAAACCGGGACAATTCTAAGTCCATCGCTATAGATGATCAGGATAACCTGTATGTAACTGTTGGCTCCTATAATGAAACCTGCCGGAAGCAAGGCTCGGGAGAAGGCATCCCGGGTTGCCCTCTTTTGGATTCGGTGGGGGGCGTTTGGGAATTTAAAACAAGCAAGCTCAATCAAAGCTATAGCGATGCGGTTCACTATGCCAGGGGACTGAAAAATGTGGTCGGCATCGACTGGAACAGCAGTACAAAGTCCCTTTTTGCCATGCAACACGGGCGCGGGCCGTTTGATGATAAGTTCCCCCAGTACTATACCCCCAAACAAAGTTCGAAGTTACCTGCCGAAACCATGTATGAGCTGTACCAGGGGGCGGATGCCGGCTGGCCATTTATCTATTACGACCAATTTCAGAAAAAACAAATACAGTCGCCTGAATACGGCGGGGATGGAAAAAAGACAGGCAAAAAGAAATACTTCGACCCGATCGTTGCTTTCCCGGCGCACCTGGCACCAAATGACCTGTTATTCTACACAGGCAATATGTTCCCCAAAAGGTATAAGAACGGGGCTTTCATTGTTTTCCATGGTCAATCGCAACAACTGAAAAAAGGGTACCTTGTGGCTTTTGTGCCTTTTAAAAATGGTAAACCCTCGGGTGACTGGGAGATTTTTGCCAATAATTTTGCAGGGATGGATTTAAACAAGCCTACAGGGCCTATCCAACATCGCCCTATGGGATTAGCCCAGGCGCCAGATGGTTCTTTGTATGTATCGGATGATCTGAAGGGTACTATTTTCAGGATCAGCTATTCGGAGAAAAAGTAGCTATTTGAACTTTTACATATAAGGCTTTGTCATTTCGAACGACAGAGAGAAATCTTGTACATCTTGAATATTCGCCATGCGCTTTTACAAGATTTCTCTTCGTTCCTCATCGAAATGACAAGGAAGGATATATTACTTAAACCGCTTCACTGTCTCCGTAATATGTGTTAAATGATGCTTGCCGTGCCAGGCATACAGACCCAGTATCTTTTTAAGCGGACTGGTATCGCCTGATTCTGGATGAGTAAAAGTGCGGTTCCATTGTTCCTCGCTAAAGGTTTCAAAAAGGGCCGTCATGTGTTGATGGATACCGTCCAGCATTTTTAGGGACGATTCAATAGGCAGTCGGTAATCCGGCAACAGCGCCCAGTCGGCTTCTTCGTATGGTTTTATAGTTGGATTATCTTCAGTAAGCGCCAGCTTAAAGCGAATGATGGAATTCATATGGCTGTCGGCCACGTGATGCACCACCTGCCTGATGGTCCAGCCTCCGGTGCGGTATTGGGTATTCAGCTGTTCTTCTGTCAAACCGATCACCGCGTTGCGCAGTTTGCCGGGGAAGGTTTTGATATCATTTATCCAACCGTTGATGTTATGCTGGGTATAGGATGCCGGGGCCGTAAATTTCCCGATAGGGTAGCGCGCTAATTCGTCAGTCATGGCTTTTAGTGTTTAAAATTGGTTTGTGCGGCAAATCATTCAAGTATAAATATTTTACCTTGCGTAATCAATAATTTGATTGTCAAAAGTAAAAAATACTATCGCGGGTGGATTTATTGTTTTTGTGCGACGCAAGGTTTACTCTATTTTAGCGTTTTAGTGTTGCTTTTAAAACCCCATGATAAAAAAACTACTTGTACCTCTTCTGCTTTTTGCTTTTTCTATTGCCAATGCCGAGACCATTAAAACCGATGTGCTGGTTATTGGCGGAGGTGCAAGCGGCGTGGCGGCGGCTATACAAAGCGCACGAAGCAAAGTAAAAACCTTATTGGTAGAACCCGGTCCATGGCTTGGCGGCAGCATGACCATGGGCGGCATGTGCGTACTGGATGCCAACCGCAATTTACCATCGGGAATATGGGGCGAGTTCCGCAAAAGGGTCACTGATTATTACAGGCCCCGGCTGGGTTATGACACCACGCACAATTCCATTTTAAGATTTGAACCTTATACCGCGGCTGAGATTTTGAAAAAATGGACCGATACGGTGAAAAACCTGACGGTCAAATTAAACACATCCTGGACAAGCATCAAAAAAGACGGTGATGGCTGGGCGGTGGATATTAAGGTCAATGGCGAAGTAGTGACTGTTAAAGCCAGGATAGTTGTTGACGGTACTGAAACAGGTGAGGTTGCGGCTAAGGCAGGGGCCAAGTTTACTGATTATACTGAAATGAAGAAACCCGAGATCGCCTGGATAGCTATTGTAAAGGATTTTGGCAGAAATGCAGATGAGACCATGCCTAAACCGGAAGGCTATGACCCGGCACAATATGGATGGCTTAAGGGTAAGGATATCCGGCAAATGCTGCAGGCAAGCAGTATCCCGAATGATAAGCATTTGCTCAACTGGATGGTTAATCATCAGCCTGGTTTGGGTCAACTAACCTCGCAAGCAGCAAAGCTGCAGGCATTGGGCTTGGTTTATTACCTGAAAACAGAATTAGGGTATAAAAATCTTGGCCTTGATGATCAGTTCGGTACACCAGATCATTTGCCTTTGGCACCATACGTTATTCAGAGCCGACCTGTAAAAGGCTTGGTTACTATGGTTCTTGATGATATTCTTAAACCTTATGACCGGGAATCAAAATTGTACCGTACATCAATAGCTGTTGGTGATGCTATGCCGAATCATGCCACCAGCTTCCCGGCATACTCAATCCCATTAGGCGCGGTTGTTTTAAAGGATATGGATAATTTGCTGGTAACTGAAAAAGCCCTGTCGGTTACGCATGATGTAAATGAAAGCACGATGTATCCCACTGTCCAAATGACATTAGGGCAAGGTGTTGGAGCGATAGCGGCTTACTGCGCGTTCTTTAAAACCACCACCCAGCATTTAAACGTGCGTATTATACAAGGCGAAATATTAGACTATAAGGGCTACCTGTTACCCTTTACCGATATCCCGCAAAAAGATCCGCATTTCAGGGCCATACAACAGGTGAGCGCGACCGGCATGTTGAGAGGTATTCAAGTAAACGGCAACCCCGTAGAAATACATTTTGAACCAAATGATACCGTGAAAACCGCCGAAATTCAACCTGTACTGACTGAACTTTATACCCGTGGCTTTTTGTGGTTCAATAAGGAGAAACCGGGCGAAAAATTTACCGTGGGTAACCTGCTCTCGCTCATCAGCGATAATACTTTAACCGATCCAAAAACACTCCAGTTAATGATGCAAAAAGCCTGGACCAGCCAATTTAAGCTGACGGGAACTTTCGATATGAGCCGCCCGGTTACACGTTTGGAATTTGCGGTGCTGACCAACCGATACCTTAATCCTTTTGCTAAGCGGGTGGATATAAGCGGCAGAGTGGTGAACTAAGTCTCACATTTTATCAAGCATAAAAATTTGCACATTTAAATCTTTTTATTTTACTTTGAAATCAATTACGTAACTAATTACATAATTATGGATTTCTACAATAAAACAGGTAAAAAAGCGATCGGTAGCAGGTTGAGGGGCTTAAGTGAACTGGTTACCCAGCAATCGGCTAAAATTTATGAATTGTATAATAATGACCTGCAGCCAAAATGGTTCCCGGTATTTTTCGCCCTGGCAGAAGGTGAGGGGAAAAGCATAACTGAGATCGCAGCGGAGATCGGCCACTCCCACCCTTCCGTTAGCACCATCGTAAAGGAAATGATCAAAAAGGGATATGTTGAACAGCATAGTTCAGGCGATGGCCGGAAGAATATGGTGAAGCTGACTGCCAAAGGCGTGGCATTGAATGAAGACATCCAGGTGCAATACACGGATGTAAACTCGGCTGTCGAAAAACTGCTTGCCGAAACGGATCATAACTTATGGAAGGCAATAGCCGAATGGGAGTTTCACCTGGATCAGAAAAGCCTGCTGAACAGGGTACAAGACGAGCGGAAAAAGCGGGAAAGCGGCAATGTATCCATTATTGATTATACGCCCGAATACCAAACTGCATTCAGTCAATTAAATGAGCAGTGGATCACCCAGCATTTTAAAATGGAAGAGGCTGATCATCGTTCGCTCGATCATCCTAAAGAGTATATTTTGGATAAAGGGGGCCACATACTTATGGCAATTTTTGAAGGCAAACCTGTTGGCACCTGCGCCTTGATCAAGATGGATGGACACACTTTTGAGTTAGCCAAAATGGCTGTTTCGCCAGAAGCGAAGGGCAAGGGAATTGGCTATCTGCTTGGCAAAGCCGCGATGAACAAAGCAAAGGAGGCAGATGCTGATAAATTGTACCTGGAAAGCAATACGCTATTAAAACCCGCAATAGCACTGTATTATAAATTGGGCTTTACGAAAGTAACCGGCAGGCCATCGCCTTATGAGCGGGCTAACATACAAATGGAAATGTCCCTGTAAAATTGATCGATGCAGCCGTGAACCACTATTCCGGCCTGGTAATATTAAGGGTTACATTTAGCAATATCCCCCACCGTGCTCTTAACGCAAATAGCAGAAAGTTGAATATTGTTTGCGTTGTGGCTGATATAAACAGCATCGGGTATATTAGTAAACCGGTAGGTAATTTCACTCCCTGTTGGAGACTGAGAAACCACTAATACTTCGCATTTAGCGGATTCGGGCCAATAAATACAAACATCACCTAGTTCTCTAAACCATCCGCCCAAAAGCTGTACTTTGGTAAATTGCAATGCGGTTTGCGGGTTGTAAACTATAGGCATAATATTTTTGTTTATTTGCCTACTCTGGATACCGTTTTCAGCTTACCGGTTGTTTACTCTTTTAAGGATTTTCTACTACACTCCTTTGTCAACTAAGCTAAGTACTTAATCTACTAAAGTGATAGTATTTTCACGGTATTTTTTACCGTGTTTCAACGGTGTGGTAATGATGCTAATGATAAAAACAAAGGCTACTTAAGGATCGCATACAAATGTTCATCCATCACTTCGCCATTTTTGATAACAGCATTCCGCATGATTCCCTCTTTTATAAAGCCTGCTTTTTCAAGCACCCGCATGGAAGCAGGGTTTTTACTGTAAACACTGGCCTGCAGGCGGATAAAATCAAGTTGGGTAAAAGCGTAGTTGGTAATCAACTTTACGGCTTCGGGCATTATGCCACGGCCCCATAATTCTTCGCTGAGCCAATAGCCCAGTATGGCTGTTTTGTGGTAAACATCCTCCCTTGGGTCGAGGCCGATGCCGCCTACCGCTTTATTATCAATAGCAATAGCAAAGTTGATCAGTAGCTCCTGCCCCACCAGGTAAATGACCCAATCAACAGCATCTTCCATAGTATAAGGGTAGGGAAACCTATCCATCAGGCAGGCAGAAACGTTTGGGTTGTTGGCATGCCTTTGCAAGGCGGTTTCATCGCCGTATTTCCATCCCCGCAGGGTAAAACCTGTTCCTTTTAATTCCATATTTGTAACTACCCCTATTAAAGCAACTGCTTTGGCAGTGCCATTGTCTTCTCCTATTATAAGGGAAATTACTGTTATTGCAACTTGCAGTGCCTTTAATAAGGGGTAAAATTAGCAGCAAGTTGTCTAAATTAAACTTAAATGTAACAAAGAGAATGGCTAAAAATACTAATATTAACTATTTGCTAACTTGCATTTCCATTCGATAAATATGAAAAGACTTTTTACCCTATTTTTTATTACAGCATCCGTTAATGCCTTTGCCCAAAAGCTTGAAACCCTGACCGTTGAAAAGATCATGCGCGACCCAAAATGGATAGGCACATCGCCCTCCAATATCCGCTGGAGCGATGACAGTAAAAAGATATATTTCACCTGGAACCCTAACGCGACAGATCATGATGAGCTGTATAGCATCACCCCGAATGACAGCAAGCCACAGGTAGTAAGCCTGGAGGAACGGAAGGTATTGCCTGCTGCCAATGGCAACTGGAACAAAAAGCATACGATCAAACTGTTTGAAAAGAATGGCGATATCTTTCTTTCGGACATCACCAAAGGAAAGATCACACAGTTAACCAGCACAATTGATCGCGAAAGCAATCCTGCTTTTAATGGTGATGAAAGCCAGGTACTCTTTCTTCGCGGTGACAACTTGTATGCCCTTAAACTGAATAGTGGCGAGTTAAAACAGCTTACTAATTTTGTTAAAGCGGCGACAGCACAGGCGGCAACAGGCAGAAGGGGAAGACTGGGCGCTGACAGTAAAGATGGCGGCAATCAACAGGAAAAATGGCTGAAAGCCCAGCAATTGGAGCTGTTCGATGTGATCAAAGAGAAAGAAAAAAATGACAAATACACCACCGCTGAACGTAAAGCCCTTCAGCCTGAAAAGTTAAAAGAGATCGTTATTGATGACAAACGGGTAAGTGGATTGACATTAAGCCCGGATGGGCGCTATGTTACTTACAGACTCATCACCTCGCCTAAAGATGAAAAATTGACCATCGTACCTGATTATGTAACGGCATCGGGTTTTACGGAGGATATCCCTAACCGGGAGAAGGTAGGCGGTCCACAGGCTACGTCCGAAACTTTTATTTTTGATACGCAGCGGGATACAATTTACAATGTTTCGACCAAAGAAATTCCAGGCATCAAGGATCTGCCGGATTATGTAAAGGATTATCCCAAGGAGTTGGAAGCCCGCACTAAGAAGAATGAGGATCGTAAAGTGAATTTACGAGGTCCATATTGGAGCGAGGATGGCAAAAATGCTGTAGTCGTAGTAGAAGCTGATGATAATAAGGACCGCTGGATCATGAAGCTTGACGCCGCAACCGGGCAATTGAGCCTGCTTGACCGTGAGCGTAATGAAGCCTGGGTAGGCGGACCGGGTACGCGCAATTTGGGCTGGACGGATAATACCCATTTTTATTTCCAGAGCGAGGTCAGCGGGTATTCGCATATTTACTTGGCGGACGTAACTACCGGCACAAAAAAGCAACTGACCAGCGGCAAATGGGAAGTGCAAAGCCTCGACCTATCGAAAGATAAAAAGACCTTTTATTTTACTGCGAATATCGAGCATCCGGGTGTAACGCATTTTTACAGGATACCCGTAAGTGGTGGCGAGCCGGTTAAATTAACCTCGATGAAAGGTGGCAATGATGTGGAACTTTCGCCGGATGAAAAATGGCTGGCTATCCGTTATTCCTACTCCAACAAGCCCTGGGAATTATATATTCAGCCCAACAAACCGGGTGCAAAAGCAGTACAGGTTACCCATTCAACCACGGCGGAGTTTGAATCGTATCCATGGCGGGTGCCGGAAATGATCACCTTTAAAAATCGTTATGGCGCGGATGTATATGCGCGATTGTATCAACCCAAAAATCCTGATCCGGCTAAACCGGCAGTGATATTTGTGCACGGCGCAGGCTACCTGCAAAACGTGCATTACTGGTGGAGCTCGTACTTCCGCGAGTATATGTTCAACAACATGCTGGCTGATAATGGTTATACGGTTTTGGATATTGATTACACCGCAAGTTCCGGCTATGGGCGAGACTGGCGCACCGGCATTTACCGCCACATGGGTGGCAAGGATTTGAGCGACCAGGTGGATGGCGCCAAATTACTGGTTGAAAAATACGGCGTCAACCCAAAACATATTGGTATGTATGGCGGCTCGTACGGTGGGTTTATGACGCTGATGGCTTTATTTACGGAGCCTGATGTATTTGCTTCGGGCGCGGCAATCCGTTCGGTAACCGACTGGGCGCACTATAATCATGGCTATACCGACGAGATATTGAATGAGCCCTATAATGATGAAAAGGCTTACCGGCAAAGTTCGCCCATTTATTTTGCCAATGGCTTAAAAGGCCATTTGCTGATGCTGCATGGCATGGTTGATCAGAATGTGAATTTCCAGGATATTGTGCGGCTTACACAGAAGCTGATCGAACTGCATAAGGAGAACTGGGAACTGGCCCCCTACCCGGTAGAGGATCACGGATTTGTGCAGCCCAGCAGCTGGACAGATGAGTATAAGCGGATATATAAGCTGTTTGAGGAGACGCTGAAGAAAATAAGATGAGAAGATCGACTGTTATATTACTGCTATTTTGCCTTGGTTGTTCGCACAAGTCCAACAAAATAAATATTGATGTTAGCCTAACCGACAGTAACCGATCCATTACCATTAAAGGTTTTGACAAGGCGATAATTGCCGATATTGGCAGGGATACCAGCAATGCCGTATGGCAAAGCTTATTGCCAGTTTACAGGATGCCTGCTGATACCGATATGAAAGATTATCAAAATGAACAGCCGGGTAATTACCTGGTTAAAGACAGTGTGGTAGTTTTTACACCGGACACCGCGTTTAAAAAAGACCAGGCGTATTTTGTGCGCTACTATCAATACGACACAAACCCCGATGCGCTCCATTTGATCCGGGATAAAAAACGCCCCGGCAATTTGAGCTATACCGATTTAACTTTTAAGTACTAAATCGCATTTTTGCTATTGAAATTCCAATAAAAAATGCTATATTTGCATTTAATATTAAGAAAGAGGGGGCAAGTTGCCCCCTCTTTTATTTACCGATCAAATTTTGCGGAGGGGAATTTGAAGAATGGATATAGAAAAAAGGGTTAAAGAATTAGTAGAGGAGAAGATCTCCGCTATCGAGCGGACTGACCTGTATTTGGTGGATGTAAAAATGCATCCGAACGGAAAACTGGTTATCCTGGTTGATGGTGATCAAGGGATAGGGGTTGGCGAGTGCGCGCAGATTAGCAGGCATGTAGGTTTCCACCTCGAAGAAGAGAACGTGTTGGATACCGCCTACAATTTGGAGGTTTCATCACCGGGTATTGATTCGCCGCTAACTTTGCCGAGACAGTATGTGAAAAACATAGAACGGCAACTGGCTATAAAAATGGCTGATGGCAGCAAAAGGGAAGGCAAACTAAACGGCCTGACCGAGGACGCCATCTTATTAGAAGAAACTATTAAGGAAAAAGGGAAGAAAGCTGAAACAATTGAAAGCGTGATCCCGATGAATAAAATAACAGAAACAAAAGTTTTAATATCATTTAAGTAAAAAAATGAGCAATATTAATTTAATTGAGTCTTTTCAGGAATTTAAAGATTTCAAGAACATCGACCGCCCAACCATGATGAGTGTACTGGAAGACGTTTTCAGAAGCATGATCAGGAAAAAGTATGGTAATGATGAGAATTGCGACGTGATCGTGAATACGGATAACGGTGACTTGGAGATCTGGCGCACAAGGGTGGTAATGGAAGATGGTTTTTCGGAAGATGACGACCTGGAGATAGAACTGGCCGAGGCAAAGAAACTGGACCCGGACCTGGAAGTGGGTGATGAATATATTGAACAGGTTACGCTGGAAAGCTTTGGTCGCCGTGCAATATTAGCGGCTCGCCAAACACTGGTTTCAAAAATCCTGGAACTGGAAAAAGACGAGATATTTAAGAAATATAAAGACCGTGTAGGTGAAATTGTGACCGGTGAGGTTTACCAGGTTTGGAAAAAGGAGACTTTGGTGCTTGATGATGAAGGTAACGAATTGTTGCTTCCAAAATCAGAACAGATACCTGCCGATTACTTCAAAAAAGGCGATAGCGTTAGGGCGATAATCAGCAAGGTGGACATGCTGAACAGCAACCCGAAGATCATCATTTCGCGCACAGCGTCTGAGTTTTTACAACGCTTGTTTGAACTGGAAGTGCCTGAAATATTTGACGGGCTGATCACGATCAAGAAAATTGTACGTGAACCTGGCGAAAGAGCGAAAGTAGCGGTTGAATCATATGATGACCGTATTGACCCGGTAGGCGCCTGCGTAGGTATGAAAGGATCGCGCATACATGGCATCGTTCGCGAATTGAAAAATGAAAATATTGATGTGATCAATTACACCAATAATTTACAGCTATACATTCAGCGCGCCTTGTCACCGGCCAAAATAACATCCATTAAACTGGATGATGAGAAAAAAACAGCAGCAGTATATTTAAAACCCGACCAGGTATCATTAGCTATCGGTCGTGGTGGACATAACATTAAACTTGCGGGCAAACTAACCGGCTATGAAATAGACGTTTACCGCGAAGCAGACGAATTGGATGAGGATGTGGATATCGAAGAATTCTCAGACGAAATTGAAAGCTGGATCATTGACGAGTTCAAACGCATAGGGCTCGACACCGCAAAATCAGTGTTGGCATTAACCGTAAATGAACTTGTTAAACGTACGGATCTGGAAGAAGAAACCGTTAAGGATGTGTTATCAATTCTGCAGGCTGAGTTTGAATAAGCAAAATAAGCAAAATTAAAATCGTATTTTTGCAGAAATAAGAAGGAAAGTAAAATTATTAAATGTCAGACGACAAATCTATAAAACTATTTAAGGCAGCAAAGGAGCTGAACATTGGTACTGGTACCATCGTTGATTTTTTAGGCGGAAAGGGCTACAAAGTTGAAAAACACCCTAACACCATTCTCGACGGTGATATGTATAATGTATTGCTTAAGGAATTTGCTGTTGATAAAATTATTAAGGAAGAAGCCAAGCAGATCAGTATAGGCAAGATCAGGAAGGAAGAGCCTGGCTATGTTCCGGATAAACCAACCGAACAGCGCCGCTCAAGGGATTTTGAGAATGAAGAGATCCTGATCAAAAATACCGGGCATTTTTCAGCTCCGGCGGTTGAAAAGCCAAAGCCGGAACCTGTAAAGGTTGAAGAACGCAATGAGGCCACTTTACCAGGCGTAAAAGTTGTTGGTAAAATTGACCTGGATGCACCACAGCCACGTGCTGAGAAAAAAGAAGAACCGGTAGTTGCAGCACCTAAAGTGGTTACTCCGGAAGTTAAGGCCGAGCCTGTTGTAATAGCAGAAGAGCCTAAACCCGAGCCTGTTGCTAAACCCGAACCGGTTGTTGTTAAGGAACCGGTAGAAGAGGTAAAGCCAGAACAGCCTAAAACGGTTGAAACTCCTGTAGTGGAGCAACCTGCTGCAGAAGAAGAGGCAGAAGTAGATGACGTAATACGCGCCAAGGCTGAGCGCCTGAGCGGGCCGAATGTTGTAGGTAAAATACAATTGCCGGTAAACCAGCCCAAACGTAATCAGCCTGTGGCTTCATCATCCAATACCAATAGCGCTGCTGATCATAAAAGAAAACGTAAACGTAAAGATAACCAGCCTGGACATCCCGGTGGTGGTGGCGGTCAGCAACAGGGAGCTAATCCAAGTGCTCCGGTAAATCCTAACCGCCCTGATTTCAGGAACAACAGAAATACAGGTGCACCGGCGGGTGGCGGCGGTAACCGCCCTGATTTCCGTGGCAGGAGTTCAGCACCCGGTACACCTAAGGAAGAACCATCAGAAAAAGAAATACAAGATCAAATTAAGGCTACACTTGCCCGTTTAAGCGGTGCGGGTAAATCAGGTAAATTTGCGCAGCGGGCTAAATTCCGCAGGCAAAAACGTGATGATGTGGCTGCAACTGCCGAAGAACTGGCATTAGAACAGGAACTGCAATCAAAAGTATTGAAGGTTACCGAGTTTGTTACGGCAAACGAGTTGGCCTCCATGATGGATGTTTCTGTTACGCAGATCATCTCCACCTGTATGAGTTTGGGCATGTTTGTGTCCATCAACCAAAGGCTTGATGCCGAAACGCTGACCATTGTGGCCGATGAATTTGGTTACCAGGTTGAGTTTGTAAAACCACAGGACGAGGAAGCGAATCTTGATGCGCCGGATAACCCTGAAGACTTGATACCGCGCGCGCCAATTGTGACCATTATGGGCCACGTTGACCATGGTAAAACTTCATTACTCGATTTTGTACGTAAAACTAATGTAATAGGCGGCGAAGCGGGTGGTATTACCCAGCACATCGGCGCTTACGAAGTAACATTACCTGATGATAAAGGAAAGATCACCTTTTTGGATACACCGGGTCACGAGGCATTTACCGCCATGCGTGCCAGGGGTGCCCAGGTAACAGATATTGTAATTATAGTAATAGCTGCCGATGACAGTGTGATGCCGCAAACCCGCGAGGCCATAAACCACGCGCAGGCTGCAGGTGCCCCTATCATATTCGCATTCAATAAAATAGATCGCCCCGGCGCAAATGCTGATAAGATCCGTGAACAATTATCGGCCATGAATATTTTGGTGGAAGAATGGGGCGGAAAATACCAGTCGCAGGAAATATCAGCCAAAACAGGCTTGAATGTTGATAAGCTATTAGAGAAAGTATTGCTTGAAGCAGAATTGCTTGAACTAACAGCCAATCCAAATAAACGCGCGGTAGGTACCGTAATTGAAGCTGCTTTGGATAAAGGCCGTGGTATTGTTACCACGATACTGGTACAGGCAGGCAGGCTGAAAGTAGGCGACCCGATATTGGCAGGATGTTATAGTGGACGTGTAAAAGCGTTAACAAATGAGCGTGGCCAAAGGGTTGAATTTGCAGGCCCATCAACACCGGTACAGGTGCTGGGTATGCAGGGCGCCCCTACGGCAGGTGATAAATTCAACGCGCTTGAAAGCGAAGTAGAAGCACGTGAGATAGCCAATAAACGCCTGCAATTGCAGCGCGAACAAGGCTTGCGCACACAGAAACATATTACCCTTGATGAAATCGGCCGTCGTTTGGCAGTTGGTAACTTTAAGGAGTTGAATATTATTGTTAAGGGTGACGTGGATGGTTCAATTGAAGCGCTATCTGATTCATTGCTTAAACTATCAACCGAGCAGATACAGGTAAATATTATTTCGAAAGCTGTTGGGCAGATATCTGAATCTGACGTATTGCTGGCTTCGGCTTCGGATGCGATCATTATCGGTTTCCAGGTACGCCCATCAAGTGGCGCCCGTAAACTGGCCGAGCAGGAACAAATTGATATCAGGCTTTACTCGATCATCTATGATGCTATCAACGAGATAAAGGCTGCTATGGAAGGCATGCTTGCGCCAACCTTTGAAGAGAAGATCGTGGCCAACGTAGAGATACGCGAAACCTTCAAGATTAGCAAGGTGGGTACTATTGCCGGTTGTATGGTATTGGATGGTAAAATAACCCGTAACAGCAAGATACGTATCGTACGCGAGGGTGTAGTGATCTATACCGGTGAGCTGGCCTCTTTAAAACGTTTTAAGGACGACGTGAAAGAAGTAAGCACAGGCTACGAGTGCGGTTTGAACATACAGAACTTTAACAATATCGAAGTGGGCGACATCGTGGAAGCCTATGAGAATGTTGAAGTGAAGCGTAAGTTGTAAAAGTATAATAAACTATATCATATTAAAGGCTCCCCGGTTAACCGGGGAGCCTTTTTGTTTTTAGCGATGTACCACGTGATGGTGTCTTTTCACCCCGTTATGTTTTTTGACCACTTTGTGATGCCTCTTGTGATGAACAGTTTGCGCGCTTGCCGCCTGGTAACTAAAGGTCGCCAATAGAATAATAACGAGTACTTTTAAAGCTTTCATAACTAATAAATTATTTTTTAAGATGATTGGTGTTGCATTGCTAACCATCTTAACGTAATAATATTATTAGCTGAAATATCAGCTTTTAATATTATGATAAACTGCCGGTCAGATAATGGAATGAAAAGCAAGCACTTATAGATAGTTATTGCAACAAAGCACCGGGTAAAAAATAAACGGGTAACAAGATTAATACAAAAAAGACTTTTTAGTATGTTTTTGAAATAACTTTTTGATTTCTAAGCAAAAGTAGTGTAAATTCCATTTTTCCTTTTGCCCTAAATTTTTTATCTTTTTTTGAATGAATAAACCTATCCTTAAAGTAAGCATCTTGTGTGTATTATGCATGATATGCATTAGCAACTTATTCGCGCAGGCGCAGCAAAGTGACAGTACTTATCTGCAAAATTCACTTACCCAAACCATAACCAGTTTCGATAAAGCGATCGACCAGCAGTCAAGGCTGTATAATGGCCATGAATACCAGGGGTATGATCGTGTGATAAAAAGTAACGCGCTTTACCCGCTTGATGCTACCACCTGGGAAGCCGGTGAAGTGAATTATGATGGCCTCAACTATAAAAACGTGCCGATGATGTACGATATTTATAAGGATGTGGTGGTGGTGCTTTTGTATAATAAGTTTTCAAAATATACTTTACTAAATGAACGGGTGCATGATTTTACCCTTTCGGATCATCATTTTGTAAGGGTGGAGGTAGATTCTTTAATTAATCCCGGCCTCTCAACAGGTTTTTATGACCAGCTTTATGGCGGGAAAGTGGAGGTTTTGGCCAAAAGGACGAAAACCATTCAAACCTCGACGGTACTGACAACACTTGAAACCTATTTTGTAGAAAAACATAGCTACTACCTTAAAAAAGGTAATACCTATTACAGTGTTGGCAGTCAGCGATCTTTCTTAAACGCTTTGAAAGATAAGAAAAAACAGCTTCAGCAATACATAAGGGATAATAATATCCGGTTTAGTGATGACCCCGAAGCAAGCATGGCCAGGTTAGCCGCCTACTATGACCATCTAAATTAATAGCAACCTTCAGACCCACTATTGTCAGGATACATCAATCGATAATTGTGCATGTAAAGCCCATGAGTACCTTAAAACAATTAACTAACGAAGAATTATTGTAATGAAAAAATTTTACTTTTTAAGCTTCTGCTTCCTGATCCTTTTTAAGTTGGCCTCTGCGCAGGACGGAACCAAAAAAACGATCAGTGTTAATTTTCAGCAAGCGAAAATTGAACAGTTTGTCAGCGAACTGGAATCAAAAACCGGGTATCATTTTTATTATATCCAGGCACAGTTTGACAGCTTAAAAGTAACGCTCCAGGCAACGGATAAGCCGCTTGAAACCATATTAAATATGGCTTTTCAAGGCACCGAGTTCCGCTATACAATAACCCAGCAGCAGGTATTTTTAACCAAGGGTCGTACCATAAGAACCGAACTGGCTTCCGGGTTTTTTAATACCCAACCGGCCAATCAGCCTGCCCAAACTGCCGCGGTAGTTGATTATAGTGAAGAAAAGGAAAAGAAGGTAGTTGAAGCCTCAACAGAAAACAAGCTGTATGAAATAGGTATAAGAACCAATAATATTAAATCGGGCACTGCCAACTTAGCGGGCTATGTGCGGAATATCAAGTCGGGCGAAACGATAATTGGGGCGAGCATTTATAACCCTGATACCAAAGTGGGTATAGCTACAGACCAGTTTGGCTATTACTCCCTCACCTTGCCACGCGGCAGGCAAACCCTGGTGATAAAGGGTTTGGGCATGAAAGATACCAGGCGCAAGATCATATTATACTCTGATGGCAAATTAAACATCGACCTGCAGGAACAGGTAACTTCATTAAAAGAAGTGCAAATATCGGCAGAAAAGGTAGCGAACGTAAGAAGTGTGGAGATGGGGGTAAATAAGCTGGATATCAAAAGCATCAAGCAAATACCAACGGCATTTGGCGAGGCTGACGTATTAAGAGTAGTATTAACGCTGCCTGGTGTACAAACAGTGGGTGAGGCAACAACCGGCTTTAATGTGCGTGGTGGTTCGGCCGATCAGAATCTTATCTTGCTTAATGATGCTACTATTTATAATCCATCTCACTTTTTCGGGTTCTTTTCGGCGTTTAACCCCGATATCGTAAAAAATATCGAGTTGTATAAGAGTACCATACCGGAGAAATACGGAGGCCGTTTATCTTCTGTACTGGCAGTGGATGACCGCGAGGGTAACAAAAAGTTATTCACCGGGTCGGCAGGCATAGGCTTATTAACCAGCAGGCTTAATGTGGAAGGCCCGATCATCAAGAATAAAACATCATTTATTTTTGGAGGGCGCGCCACTTATTCTGATTGGCTGCTTAAATTATTGCCCGAGGCCTATAAGCACAGTACGGCATCATTTTACGATTTTAACCTGGATATAAGTCACCAGATAGATGATAAAAACAATCTTTATATCACTACCTATATAAGCAAGGATAAATTCAGACTGAACAGTGATACCGCTTATGGGTACAGTAATCAAAATGCGAACATCAGGTGGAAGCATAATTTTAATAACAAATTATACGGCGTTTTAACAGCCGGTGTCGACCGTTATAATTATGATGTGGCAAGCACTGCAAACCCGGTTAATGCTTACAAGCTAAATTTTGCCGTCCATCAAACCAATTTCAAAACCGATTTTAATTACTATCTGAATCCTAAACACACGATTAACTTCGGTCTCAGTTCCATTTATTACAACCTGAACCCGGGTGATTTTGAACCTAACGGATCTAAATCATTAGCGGCCCCGGATATGGTGGCGAAGGAACAGGCCCTGGAAAGTGCCTTATATATCGGCGATAAATATGATGTTACACCTGATTTTTCCATCAGTGCGGGTATAAGGTACTCCTTGTATAATTACCTGGGCCCCCAAACCGTTGATAATTATGCGCCCAACCTACCGAAGGAAAGTGTAAACGTAATAGATAGCACCACCTACGGGAAGAATAAGGTGATTAAAACCTATGGCGGCCCCGAGATAAGGGTCTCGGCACGTTATAATTTAGATGATGATCTTTCCATAAAAGCTGCATACAACACTTTACGGCAGTACATCCATTTATTATCAAACACAACAGCTATTTCGCCTACGGATACTTATAAACTGAGCGATCCTAATATCAAACCTCAATATGGGCAGCAAGTATCATTAGGGTTATACAAAAACCTAAAAAATAATACGATAGAAACCTCTATAGAAGTTTATTACAAGAAGATATCGGATTACCTGGATTATAAGAGCGGCGCCACCCTGTTGCTGAACGATCATATCGAACGTGATGTTTTAAGCACCCAGGGAAAGGCTTATGGCGTAGAGTTTTTGGTGCGCAAAACCGCCGGTAAATTAAACGGATGGATGAGCTATACTTACTCACGCACTTTCTTAAGGCAGAATGATCCAAACGCCGGCGAACTGATCAATGGGGGCGTTTATTATCCTGCTAATTATGATAAACCGCATGATTTTAATTTTACCGGTAACTACCGCTTTAGCCATAGGTTCAGCGTTTCCTTAAATGCCACTTATAGCACAGGTCGCCCTATTACCCTGCCAATAGCCAAATATGTATATGCAGGGTCTGAGCGGGTATTCTATTCGGATAGAAATGCGTACCGCATACCTGACTATTTCAGAACGGATTTTTCAATGAATATCGAGGGTAACCACAAGGTGCACCAGTTAACACACAACTCATGGACCATTGGGGTGTATAACCTTACCGGGCGCGCAAACGCATACTCAACTTATTTTACCGAACAGGGTGGGGTTATAAATGGATATAAGCTATCCATATTTGCCAGGCCAATCCCGTTCGTGAACTATAATATTAGATTCTAAAATGCGGATGAGCAGGTACATATATATTATGTCTTTATCAACAATGGTGGCAACGGGCTGTAAAAAGCCTTATAATCCTATCATTGCTGATACAAACAGCAATTACCTGGTTGTTGAGGGGGTTATTGCTCCGGGGCAGGATTCTACCTTTTTTAGGCTAAGCAGAACTGTAAACGTTTCGACAAAACAGAGCTTCAAACCTGAATTATTCGCACAAATTGCGGTTGTAAGTGATGCAAATACCAGTTATCCGTTACAGGAGATGGGAAATGGGGTCTATGCTTCTGCCCCTTTGAACCTGGATAATACCCATAAGTACCGCATAAGCATACAAACGGTTGATAATAGAACCTACCTCTCGGCCCTGGTTGAAGTAAAAACAACCCCTGAAATTGATAGCGTGGGGTATATTATCCGGGGCAATGGCGTACAGATATATGTAAATGCGCATGATAATAAAGCCAAAACGCGTTTTTACCGCTGGGATTTTAATGAAACCTGGAGGTTCCACTCACAATTTCCATCCAATTATAAGCTGGTGGATGGTGATCCTGTTTACAGGCCTTCAAGCGAACAGGTATACGAGTGTTGGGGCAATGATACATCCCAAAATGTAGTTTTGGCATCAACCACCAAGCTTACCAGCGATGTGGTTACACAGCAGCCTATCACCTTTATATCCTCAACAGCTGAAAAATTAGAGACGAGGTATAGTATACTGCTAAAACAATATGCACTTACCGAAGCCGGGTACACGTATTATGCAAACCTTAAGAAAAACACCGAGCAACTGGGTAGTATCTTTGACGCCCAGCCATCCTCAATAAAAGGAAATATAACCTGCAGCAGTAATCCGGTTGAACAGGTATTAGGTTTTGTGAGTGCAAGTACAGTAACTAAGAAAAGAATTTTTATAGATAATCGTGATCTCCCGGCATGGCAGGCTTACACTTATTATGATCAGATGGATTGCAGACGGGATACAGTAAGATTAAAGGATGTTTTTACAATACATTCTGCTTATACCGGCACTCCTCCTCCCTATCTACCTCTATCAGAGCCCTATTTTGCGGCGCCGATAGAGTGTGTGGATTGTACATTGAGGGGGACAAATAAACAACCGGTTTTTTGGAAGTAAAATGAATAAAAGAATATACATGCTGATAATTGGTGCATTGATGATATTAATAATATGGAATGGATGTAAAAAACCGTACAATCCACAAATTATTAGTGTGCCCAATAATTATTTGGTGGTAGAAGGATTTATCAATAGCGGGGCGGATTCAACCATTTTTTCTTTAAGCCGTACAGTTAATCTTGATAACAAAGTTACCGTTAACCCGGAGCTGAATGCGCAGGTAACGATTGAAAACGATCAGAATAATATTTATCCATTAACCGAAGCCCCGGATGGAAAGTATTTTATAGCCGGGTTAACCCTTAATCAAACACAGAAATACCGCCTGAGAATAAAGACTGTCTCGTCAAATGAATATGTATCCGATTTTGTTCCTGTATTAAATTCCCCGCCAATTGACAGTGTTTCTTACACGATAAAAAGTGATGGGGTGGATTTTAGCGTCAACACGCATGATCCTAACAACAATACACGCTACTATCGCTGGGATTATGGGGAAACATGGATATTCCATGCTAATTTTTTTTCCCAATTTAAATCCAACGGCGACACCGTTTTATTCAGGGACCTGCAGAATGATCAGATATATCAATGCTGGCAGCACGATACCTCCAGTACGATCACGCTGGGATCATCAGCAAAATTGACAAGTGATGTAATACTCAATCAACCCCTTACTTCGGTATCTTCTACATCAGAAAAATTTACTACAAGGTATAGCATTTTGGTGAGGCAATCTGCGTTAACAAGCAGTGCTTACAGTTTTTGGCAAAACCTGAAAAAGAACACGGAACAGTTGGGAAGTATATTTGATGCGCAACCTTCACAAATAGGCGGTAATATACATTCTACTACAAATCCAAACGAACCAGTGATTGGCTATTTGAGTGCCGGAGCTACTTCGGTAAAAAGGATATATATTAATAATATCCAGCTACCTAACTGGCTGCCTACCCCTTTTTATACTGACTGCAAGATTGTACCAGCCTGCTGCTACTTTGTTTACGTCCCGCCTAATACTCATGATCAGCCAATTAACCAGGAAAATTTATTTTTTAATGTGAATAAAGGCAGCAATCAATTAATACCTGTTACTTCAATTGGGCTGCCAGGCCAGCCTCCGATAGGGCATACCGGTACAACACCAGAATGTGCCGATTGTACATTAAGGGGAACTAACAAACAACCGGCATTTTGGAAATGAGAAGATGCAAACACACCTGTTTTTTAGTGCTGATGGCATTGCTTCCCATAATATACATGGGTTGTAAGAAGCCTTATGACCCCCCTTTGATTAATTCAACAGCTAGTTTCCTGGTGGTTGACGGGGTGATCAATACCAACCTAACTGACTCAACGATAGTTAAATTAAGCCGTACCGTACCACTTTCAGGAAAGGTTTCCTTTAAACCAGAGACCAATGCTGTGGTATATATCGAAACTTCAGAGGCTTCGTACAGCCTTGCAGAAACCTCGCCGGGAAGATATTCAACGCCGCCGCTTACCTTTTCAGCACCAGGCGGGTCATACCGGGTAAGGATCATCACTTCAGACGGAGTGAAGTATGATTCAGATCTTGTAAAGGCAAAACTTAACCCGCCCATTGATAGCATTGGATTTACAGCAACGCCTAATTATTTGCAAATATATGTTAACGCGCACGATCCCAACAATGCCACACGCTATTATCGATGGGAATACCAGGAGACGTGGCAGTTTCATGCCAAATACGCTTCAGATTATGTATCCGACGAAAGGACAGGTCTGGGGGTACGCCAACAACAGATATATCAGTGTTTTGGAAATAACCCTTCAACCACCATTGTATTGGGCTCAACGGCGAGGTTAAAAGAAGATGTCATTTACCAAAGCCCAGTAACAGAGATACCATCAACATCCGAAAAAATAGAAACCAAATACAGCATTTTGGTAAGACAATACGCCTTAACACCTGAGGAATTTAATTTCTGGCAAAACCTGAAAAAGAATACTGAGCAACTGGGAAGCGTTTTTGATCCGCAGCCATCATCAGGAGGCGGCAATATTCATTGTACCAGTGATCCGAAGATACCTGTGATCGGGTATATTGGGGCTACCAATATCCAGCAAAAAAGGGTGTTTATTTCAAATACCCAGGTACCACCGGCATGGTTTCCTAATTATCCCTATGCCGGTTGCAAAATGGATACCTTACATACTGCAGACGTGCCATTTATTTTGGTATATCCACCAATAGTGTATTTAGCTACCCATCCATGGCTTGGCGATAATGGCTTACCAAAAGGATTTTACTATACCACCCCCGAGTGTGCTGATTGTACATTGAGGGGAACAACCCTACAACCGGAATTTTGGAGATAATGAGAGAACACGCACAGATATTGATGTTAATTTTTTGCTTTATAGCGATAGTAATGGGATGTAAAAAGCCGTACAACCCACCTGTTATTGCCAATAATGCAAATTATTTGGTTGTGGAAGGCGTGATCAACAGCGGATCAGATTCAACCATCATCACGCTGAACCGTACCATCCCGCTTTCGAGCACCGCCGGGCCAAAGCCTGAACTCAATGCGCAGGTAACTGTTGAAAGTGAGCAGGGTGTTAGTTTACCGATAGCTGAACTTGGTAAAGGCCGCTACGGATCGGGCCCGTTGAATTTGAATAACGGGGGGAAATATCGCTTAAGAATAAGAACAAATGCAGGCCGGGAATACCTGTCGGATTTTGTGGAGAATAAAAACACGCCTAATATTGACAGCATAACTTACAAGGTACAAAATAACGGTGTGCAGTTTTATGCAAACGCCCACGACCCGCAAAACGCGACACGTTATTACCGCTGGGATTTTGAAGAAACCTGGAAATATGTGTCCTTTTACCAGTCAACCTATAAATATGAAGGGGGGCAGCCGGTTTATAGGTTGCCAAACCTTAATTCGTCTGATAATATCTATGAGTGCTATAAAACGGCATCATCACACCAGGTATTAACAACCTCAACCACCAAGCTGGCACAGGATGTGGTGTACCAGCAGCCGATTGATTTTGTTGAAGCCGGATCGGGCAAGATATCCTTCGGGTACAGCATTTTATTAAAACAATACGGCTTAACAGCGGATGCCTACACTTACTGGCAGCTTTTGAAAAAGAACACGGAACAGCTGGGTTCTATTTTTGATGCGCAGCCGTCATCATCACCGAGCAACATACATAGTGTCAGCAATCTTGATGAGCCGGTTATTGGTTATGTCAGCGTGTGTAATGTACGGTCAAAGCGAATATTTGTTGATCATAGTACAATAGACCTTTTTACACCCTATTACCTGCAGCCGCCGGATGCTGAAGCCTGCCCTAAACAAAGTGTGATGATTGACCCGGCAGATAGCTTTCCGTTCAGATTAGCACAGGCACTAAATGATGGAGAATACATATTAACTAATGCGCTAACGGAAACAGGCAATCCTATTATATTAGGCTATGGCTACGCTCCGAGAGAATGTGTGGATTGCATGGCAAAAGCGCCTTTTGGAACTAATGTTAAACCCTCTTATTGGCCATTTTGATGAAAGGAATGATAGGCATAATGTCAATGATGATGATAATAATGGCTGGCTGTAAAAAGCCGTACAACCCACCTGTTATTGCCAATAATGCAAATTACCTTGTAGTGGAAGGTGTGATCAATAGCGGAGCGGATTCAACGATCATTACATTAAGCCATACTATCCCGCTTGCAAGCACCGCCGGGCCAAAGCCCGAACTCAATGCCCAGGTAACCGTTGAAGGAGATCAGGGAGTAAGTAAACCGCTAAATGAACTTGGCAGCGGGCGCTATGGATCTGGCCCGTTGAATTTGAATACCGGCGGAAAATATCGTTTAAGAATCAAAACTACCCAGGGTTCTGAATACCTGTCGGATCTTGTGGAGAATAAAAACACGCCCGATATTGACAGCATAACTTATAAGGTACAAAATAATGGTGTACAGTTTTATGTAAATGCCCACGACCCGCAAAACAGCACACGGTATTATCGCTGGGATTTTGATGAGACCTGGAAATATGTTTCCTTTCACCAATCGGCTTGGAAGTATGAAAATGGAGGGCCTGTATATAGGTTACCCTTTATTCACCCTGCTGATAATATTTACGAGTGCTATAAAACGCAATCGTCGCACCAGGTATTAACAACATCAACCACCAAACTGGCAGAGGATGTGGTATATATGCAGCCGATAGATTTCATTGCGGCCAGTTCAGGCAAAATATCCTTTGGCTATAGTATTTTATTGAAGCAATATGCCCTTACCCCGGAGGCCTATAACTACTGGGAGCTTCTGAAAAAAAATACAGAACAGTTGGGTTCTATTTTTGACGCACAGCCGTCATCATCGCCCAGTAATATTCATAATACTACCAACCCCAATGAGCCGGTTATTGGCTATATCAGTGTATGCAATATCAGATCAAAACGAATAGTTGTTGACCACTATTATATAGACTTGTTTGTGCCGTATTATTTGCAGCCACCAGATGCGGACGCCTGCCAGTTGCAAATCATATCAGTTGATCCTTCAGAAAGCTTTAGTTTCCGTTTGGCAGAAGCCGTTGGTTCAGGTGATAATATATTGGTTAATTCGATTTCAGCGCCGGGGAACCCTATTATTTTAGGTTATAGCTACGCGCCCAAAGAGTGTGTGGATTGCAAGGCTAAAGCGCCTTTTGGAACTAATGTTGTACCACCTTACTGGCCATTTCAATAATGAAAAAAATTATACTTATATTGATATTGATCGTAGCGGTATATGGCTGTAAAAAACCATACAACCCGCCAGCTATTGCCGCTCCCGGCAGTTACCTGGTAGTTGAGGGCGTAATTAACAACGGAACGGATGCAACAGTGATCAAGCTAAGCCGCACTATCCCGCTTTCAAGTAAAACCACACCGCAACCCGAATTGGGGGCAGAGGTTTCTGTTGAAAATGAACATAACGAAAGTATAATCTTGTCTGATAATTTTAATAATGGCCAATATAGCGCAGGCGTATTACAACTGGATAATACCTTAAAATATCGTTTAAAGATAAGAACCAACTCGGGCCAGTTATACGAGTCGGATTTGGTACCGATTAAAAACACACCAGATATTGACAGCATCGTTTATAAGGTGCAAAATAATGGCGTGCAGCTTTGGGTAAATGCCCACGACCCGCAAAACAATACCCGCTATTACCGCTGGGATTTTGATGAAACGTGGAAATATATATCCATGATCACGTCAAACTGGAAATATGAAGGCGGGATACCGGTTTACAGGATCCCTTATCTTTATCCTGACGATAATATCCATGAATGTTATAAAACCCAGTCATCTCACCAGGTGTTGCTCGGCTCATCAGCTAAATTGGGGCAGGATGTAATATCCATGCAGCCGATTGATTTCATTGAGGCCGGATCGGGTAAAATATCCTATGGCTACAGTATTCTGTTGAGGCAATATGCCCTTACTGCTGATGCTTTTACCTACTGGCAGGTACTGAAAAAGAACACCGAGTCGCTGGGTTCGATATTTGATGCGCAGCCATCATCCTTAGCCGGCAATATTCATAATACCACCAACGCTGCCGAACCAGTGATAGGCTATGTCAGTGTGTGCACTATTAAATCAAAACGGCTATTTATTGATAAATTTAATGTCGACCTGTTTGTGCCAAGTTACATAGGGCCACCGGATGGAGGATCATGTATGGCCGGATCTATAAGTGTTGACCCCTATGAGAGCTTTGGCTATCGTTTAAACCAGGCCGTAGGATCTGGTGATAGTATACTGGTAGCTGCTGTATCGCCGCCAGGGGTGCCCATTATAACTGGTTATACCTATGCCCCAAAAGAGTGTGTGGATTGCAGGCTTAAGCTGCCGTTCGGAATAAATGTTAAACCGGCCTTTTGGCCACAATGATAAATGAGAAATTGTTGGATCATATTAATAATTATGTCAATCACCAGCTGTAAAAAGCCTTATATGCCAACTACCACAGCTACAGGTAACCATTACCTGGTGGTGGAGGGTGCTATTACAGGCGGCGGCGATTCTACCGTTATAAAACTTAGCCGTACAGCTGATGTGGGAGTGTCAGGCAACGAAAGCATTCGGCCTGAAGCAAGCGCTATGGTAACGGTTGAAAATGATCAGAATATAACTTTTACACTTAGCTCCAGGAACGATGGAACCTATGTATCCGCCCCACTAAACCTGGATAATACAAGGCAATACCGCCTCAGAATACAAACCAGCGATGGACAAGTATACCGGTCAGCTTTTGTTCCTGTTAAAACTACGCCGCCTATTGATAGTGTAGGCTATACTGCAAAAAGTAATGGGCTGCAGATATATATCAATACACATGATGCTACCAATAGCAGTCGTTATTATCGTTGGGTTTTTGAAGAAACCTGGCAGTTTCATGCCAAGTATATTTCTGATTATGTATCCGATGGGCAAACATTATCACAAAGAAATGCTGATCAGCAGGTTTATTATTGCTTTAATCATGATGTATCAAGCACCATCAATTTGGGTTCAACAGCCAAACTGACTAAGGATGTGATCTATCAAAACCCGGTTGCGTTTATCCCCTCAACGTCTGAAAAAGTTGAAACAAAATATAGCATCTTAGTTAAACAATATTCGCTGACGCCGGAGGCCTATTCATTTTATGAAAACCTGAAAAAGAACACCGAATCATTGGGAAGTATTTTTGACGCGTTACCATCAGAATTAAAGGGCAATATTCATAATATAAACGATGCCAGTGAACCTGTTTTGGGTTATATTAGTGCAGGGAACGAACAGACTAAAAGAATATTTATATCAAATGCAGATCTGCCGCCCGATTGGAGGCCAAACTACCCATACGAGGGCTGCCATATGGATTCGACCTTATCTGGCTCAAACCCGAACGGTGTATTTGATCTGCTGGTGCCGCTGCCGCCATCGGCGCTGGCTTTATATAAGATAAAAACAAAGACTGATGGAGGCTATATGACCTCATCCATTGAATGTGCAGATTGCACGATAAGAGGAACAACAACTAAACCTGATTTTTGGAAATAACCTTACTATGATTTAAAAGATATGACACAATTATTTAAAAAAGCGACCGGCATCATTGCCCTTGTTTTACTGCTTTCATTAAGCAGTTCGGCACAAACGTTGAATGATATTCTGGGTAGTTTTAATAACTACAGGCAGACGGCCCTGCAGGAAAAGGTATTTGTGCATACAGATAAAGGCGCCTACCTTACGGGCGAGATCATTTGGTTTAAAGTTTATGTGGTTGATGGCGCGCTCAACAAGCCATTAAGCCTGAGCAAAGTGGTTTACGTAGATGTGCTGGATGAGGCGCAAAATCCTTTAGTGCAGGCCAAAATTGCCCTGCATGACGGGCGCGGAAGCGGCTCATTATACATACCGGTATCTGCAAATAGCGGTAATTTCCGTTTAAGAGCATATACCAACTGGATGAAGAATTTTAGTCCCGACTATTATTTTGATAAAAAGATCACCATAGTAAATACCTTAAGGTCGCCTCTTGCAACGGCCAAACAAAACAGGCCCGATTATGATATCCAGTTTTTTCCTGAAGGGGGAAATTTAGTAACCGGTATCACCAGCACTGTAGCATTCAAAGCTGTTGGCAAAGATGGAAAAGGCATCAGCTTTAAAGGCGCCATTATCGACCAGAAAAATGATACCGTAGTAAAATTCCAGCCAGTAAAATTTGGCATGGGGCATTTTTCATTTACCCCGGCAGCCAACAGCACCTATAAAGCCATTATCAGGGGCGACAATAACAGCTCGGCAGTAAAGGACCTACCAGCCGTAAGCGCGCAGGGATATGTGATGCAGGTAGCTAACAATAGCCAGGGGCAATTGCAGGTAACAGTAACCAACAACAACAGTGGCGCCGATGGGGAAGTATTTCTTTTTGCGCATACCCGGCAATTGGTAAAAGTGGCCAAAAGCACCACATTTACCAGCGGTGTTGCCCGGTTTGTGATCGATAAAAATGCGCTTGAAGATGGCATATCACACATCACCATTTTCAACAGTAACAGGGAGCCATTATGCGAAAGGCTTTATTTTAAACGGCCATCCAAAAAATTGCTCATAGATGCTGCCGCGGATAAGCCACAGTATGCAGGCCGCAAAAAAGTGAACATTTCGGTTTCGGCCAAAGATCAGGCGGGCAAGCCGCTCAATGCGGATATGTCCATGTCTGTATACCGGCTGGATGCTTTTCAAACGGTTGAACAAGGCGATATTGCAAGCTATCTTTGGTTAAGCTCTGATTTGCGGGGGAGTATAGAATCGCCCGAATATTATTTTAAAAATACCAATGCCGAAACAGATGAAGCGTTGGACAACCTGATGCTTACACAAGGATGGCGCAGGTTTCAATGGAACGAGGTGTTAAAAAACAAACCGGCATCATTCAGCTTTTTACCCGAGTATAACGGCCATATCATCAGCGGAAAATTGGTGAATTCGGCAACTAATGTGCCTACAGCAGATGTTGTAGCCTATTTGGGGGTTCCGGGTAAAAAGGTGCAGTTATTCACCGCTAAAAGTGATACCGCGGGCCACCTGCTGTTTAATACCAGGGATATTTATGGCCCAGGCGAAATTGTGGTTCAAACAAATACACAAAAAGACAGCATTTACCGGATAGATATTTTGAGCCCGTTTTCAGAACAGTACTCCAAAAATCTATTGCCGGCATATAGTCTTAATGCAGATATGCAGCAATCTCTTGAAACCCAGAGTTTGGCTACCCAGGTGTTGAATATTTATTCAGGTAACAAAATAAAGCAATTTTACGAACCGGCCATTGATAGTGCCGCATTTTTTGGAAAGCCTGATAAATCTTATAAACTTGATGATTATACCCGTTTTACCACCATGGAAGAGGTATTGCGTGAATATATCAGGGAAGTGAATGTGTTTCATCCTCAAGGCAAGTATCATATTAAAGTGATCGGCGAAAAGGGCTTCTTAGAGGGCGATCCGCTGGTGATGCTGGATGGTATACCCATATTTGATATCAACAAAGTTGTTGCTTTAGACCCCTTGAAAATAAGGAGGCTTGACGTGATAAAAGACAGGTATTTTTGGGGGCCAGCCGATGCAGAAGGAATTTTGAGCTATACCACTTATAAAGGCGACCTGGGCGGAGTAGAGCTTGATCCCCATGCTGTAGTGGTTGATTATGAAGGAATGCAACAGCAAAGGGTATTCTATTCGCCTGTTTATGATACGGATAGCCAGGCTGCAAGCCGCTTACCCGATTTCAGGAACCTGTTATTTTGGGCGCCAACAGTGCGCACAAATGCACAGGGCAAAAACCAGGTGTCATTTTATACGTCAGACCAGCAAGGGCAATATATTGGGGTGATACAGGGTATTACATCCAACGGCGAAGCAGGCAGCCAATATTTTATGTTTAATGTTAAATAGTGATTAAACCTTTGCCACAGATCATAGTCGAAATAAAAGAAGGCTGAAAATTTCAAGCAGGTATAATTTATAGCCGGAAATTAAGTTTTAGTGTTTTATAAAGATCATGAAAAGGTTATTTAAATATGCATCCGGAATGGCGCTTGCCGGTTTGCTTTCAGTTACATTAATTAACAGCGCTTCGGCCCAGCACCGTGGTAGTGTTAGCGGTGGTATTCGTATTGGCGGCGGCGGATTTCACGGTGGTGGCGGTTTTCATGGCGGCCTCTCGCTGGGATTTGGAGGCATTTTTGGCCGGGGACATTACGGTTACCCCCGGGTAGGTTTTCACCTGGGCTATTTGCCTTACGGTTATTATCCTTTCTATTGGGGATCTGATCTTTACTACTATTACGGTGGTGCCTTTTACAGGCCTGTTGATGGTGGCGGATATGAAGTTACCGTACCGCCGGTGGGTGCGGCAGTGCCTTCATTACCAAAAGGTGCTCAGCCTATTGCCATAGATGGCCAGCAATACTATGAATTTAGTGGCGTGTATTACCAGGAAAGTGTTGATGATAAAGGCAAAAAGATCTATGTGATTGCCGGTAAGGATGGCGTGTTGAATACAAACACCGATGTTACCGGTGATGATGATAATGCCCCTCCCGCTCCGCAGGTTGGCGATATCGTAAATCAGTTGCCTGAAGGCTGCCGCAAAGTAAAGCTGAATGATAAAAAATACTTTGTATCGCCCGATGGGATTTATTATGAAGAATATAAAGATGCCCACAACTTTAAAGGGTATCGCATAGTAAGCTTGCCATCGGATGATCAGAATTAATATTTAAAATATCCTTTGATATAAATGAAAAGGGTTCGGTTTTGCCGGGCCCTTTTCCTGTTTTATATAGCCTGCATTGTGTGTCTTTCGTCAAAAAAGAAAAACAATCAGATCAATTTTACAAGAAATTACGTTAAGTAATAAACCTTTTACAATGATTGCAGTCGAACATAGAAATGATTAAACACGAGGTAGATATTATGAAAAGGTTGTTTAAATACATGTCCGCATTCGCGTTGACAGGAATACTTACAATGGCATTGTTTGGCAGTGCTTCTGCGCAGCACCGTGGTGGTGGTGGCGGTTCGCATGGTGGCGGCGGCTCGCGCGGCGGCGGCGGTGGTTTTCACGGAGGTGGAGGCGGTTCGCACGTTAGTGGTGGCGGCGGTTTCCGTGGCGGCAGTAGCTTTCATGGCGGTGGCGGCAGCAGTCCACGCGTTAGTGGCGGCGGGTTTCGTGGTGGTAGCGGGTTTCACGGTAATGCTGGCATACGTGGCGGCAATGGCGGCCCACGCGGCGGATTTACTAATCGCAGCGCGGTTGGTGTACGCGGGGGCGGATTTGTCAATCGCGGCGGGGGTGGAATACGCGGCGGAGCATATAGAAATGGTACGGCCTACAGAGGCGGGGCAGCTTATCGTGGCGGTGTAAGAGGAAATATAGGGCTGCGCAACCGTGGTGGTTACTACAGGGGCGGGCGCTATTATGGTGGCGGACGTAATTATGGTGGCAGATATTATGGTCGTGGTTATTACAGGCCAGGTTTCAGATTTGGGATTGGTTTTGGCTACCCGCATTTGGGTTTCTATTTAGGCGCCATGCCTTATGGCTATTATCCATTCTATTATGGTGATTACCAGTACTATTATTCTGGTGGCGCTTTTTACAGGCCATACAATGGGGGCTACCAGGTAGTAGTTCCGCCTATTGGTGCGGCAGTGCCTTCATTGCCTGAGAATGCTCAATATATTGAAATTGACGGAGCCCCGTATTATGAATATAATGGCGTTTATTACCAGGAAACCACTGAAGATAATGGCAAAACAGTATATGTTGTAGTTGGCAAAGATGGCGTGCTGGATACAGGTAACACAGTGACCGATCAGCCGGTGACGGATAGTGATGATCCTATTATGGATAGTACAGCTAACGATGACCGTACAGAGCAAGCTGCACCCATTGTGAATGCAAAAGTTGGTGATGTTGTAGATGAGTTACCTGCGGATTGCCGCAAGGTGACTTTGAATAAGAAGAAATTCTATGTATCGCCTGATAACGTTTTTTACGAAGAATTTAAAGATGCTGATGGTACCGGATATCGTGTGGCAAGCGTACCAGGAAGCGAACAATAATGATTGTTAAGTATTGTTTAAGAAGAGCCCCTTTTCAGGGGCTTTTTTGTGTATAAACTTTTTCAGATCAATATTTTGTATTGAAAAAAGGCCATCAAAGGCTACAAGTTTTTTGCTGAAAGCGGTAAATTTTTTCGTTTCAATTTAAAAAATATCAACCGGGCGTCATAACAATGGCCGGCGGCGAAATAAATGCCGTTAACTTGCTAATGGCACCGGCTTTGCAATCTATATTGCAGAATATTATCTAAACAGTATGAACATAAAGATCAGAACACTCCTATACATTTTAACTGCCGCGTGTATATTAAACGCGGGATGCAGCTCATTTAACAAAACACAAAAAGGTGCTGCGATTGGCGCCGGCACCGGGGGCATTATTGGCGCCTTTATCGGTAAATCGGCCGGTAATACTGCTTTGGGAGCCATAATAGGTGGGGCTGTTGGTGGTACCGCCGGCGCTTTCATCGGGCATAATATGGATAAACAGGCTGCCGAGATCAAGCAAACGGTACCGGGCGCTACGGTAGTGCGCGAGGGCGAGGGTATCATCGTAAAATTTGATTCGGGTATTTTGTTTGATGTGGATAAGACCAACGTTAAATCGGTGGCGCAAACCAACTTGCAAAACCTGGCTGCCTCACTGCAAAAAAATCCACTGACCAATATCCTGATCATTGGTCACACTGATAATACCGGAACAGATGAGCATAACATGGATCTGTCTGTACGCAGAGCCCAGGCGGTTAAATCTTATTTATCTGCAGGAGGTGTTGATGGCTCGCGCTTGAGCACCTCGGGCAAAGGCGAAAATGAACCTATAGCTGATAATAACACAACCGAAGGGCGCGCCCAAAATCGCCGGGTAGAAATAGTTATTGTAGCTAATGACCAGATGAAGAACCAGGCTAAGCAAGCCGGCAAATAAAAATATCCGCCTATAAAATGAAAGCCCGGGCATATGGATATGCCCGGCTTTTTTATGGTTGTTAGATTTAATATCGAACACTGAATGTTGAATATTGAACGTCGAAGTAAATATTGTATCAGTTACTTCATTATTGGGCATTCAAAATTCGGTGTTCAATATTATCGATACATTGTATACTTGCAATGGTGAAAACGAGGCCAAAATAAAAGCCCCCTTGCACTTGCTGCTTGGGGGCTTTCAACCTAAACCTTATCACAATTAAACCGGCAAGATTGCCAGTTCAGTTATTATAACGCAATTACTATACCAAGAATTGCCCAATAGTTATATTTTTATTCTGATCGTTTTTTAGCTTAAGGTATGCATTTTCAACAGTTGATAATGCGCACTTATTTTTATCAACTGTGTTTTTTTGTTTACAAAAGTGTATTCTAAATGGAACACCTTTGTGCAATTTATAGCTGTTTTGATACTTTGCGCTTACGCAGATAGGCATCAAACAGGAATAATCCCAACACCAGGTCGAAATACAAAAAGCCTTTTATAACGGGGCCGCTGAATACATTTTTCAGATCAGGCATTTTCAGACTATCCGATAGGTGTCCTGAAAAACTGACATCAAAACTGGCAGCTCCCAACTTCAATGTTGATAGCACATAAACTACCAGCAATACGATAGTCAATATAAAAAAGCCGGCGATACCTTTGATGATACGTTTATCAATGCCTGCCTTTAGTGGCTTCTGCGCAATTTCGGCACGTATGCCTTCCATCACATTATAAGTGAAGGCCATAGGCGGCTCATCCAGTTCCATTTTTGCAAATTCCTGGCTAAGGCCCAGCAATTCCTGGTACTTGCGCCGGTAAACTTCATCCTGCGCAATCAGCATATCAATGGCCTTTTGTTCTTCTTCCGAACAGGTGCCGTCGATATAGTTCCAAAGTCTCTCTTCCATCTTGTTCATATCAATTCTTTCACCTCGTCTTTTAAATTGCGTTCCAGCTTTTCCTTCAAACGCTGGCGCGCCCTGAATAGTTTTACTTTAACCGTATTCGCCTCCATATCCAATGCCTGTGCTATCTCCTCCAGCGATTGCTCGCCCATGTAAAACATAGTGATTATCGCGGCATCATCGGGCAGTAGTTGTTCTATGGCCTGGTTGAGATAATACGACCTCGATTTATTTTCAACCGAATTGGTATCAAATCCCGAAGGATGATTCTCCAATTGAATATAAGTTTCATCATCATCAATGGAATCGGTATCCACTCTCCGCTTGCGCAAAAAAGTCATCGCCGTAGTATACACTATACGATACAGCCAGGTACTGAATTTTGCCTGCCGCTGAAAGGATGACAGTGAGCGGTACGCTTTGATAAAACAATCCTGCGCTATCTCTTCAGCATCCTCGCGATTTTTGCTGAACCGCATGGCCAGCGTAAATACGAAACGCTGATGGCGTTTGATGAGGTCAGCATAAGCCGCCTGGTTCCCCGCCAGGGTTTGTTCTATCAATTCAATATCTGAAAGCTTGCTTTGCATTTGTTACAACCTCTCTGACTACACCCGCGCTGCATAGGTTACAGCCTTTATGTAAAATTACTTATTATAGTTGACAGTTCAGTTTGCAGTTACCAGTTTGCAGTAGGCAGTTCTCAGTTTGCAGGCGGATAGCAGCGGGCAGGGCGGTAGGCGTTAAATTTAAAATAACAGTAGTGACCACCGCTATAGTTACCTTATTATAACAACTGAAAACTGAAAACTTTTTTCAAAGAAAGTGTAACCTCCTCAAAAAGTGTGTAGTCATAGCTTACAAATACACCAATTGTGGTGGTTTGAGAAAAGAAAACATTAATTAACTTTTAAAATTAAATATTATGGAAACCGAAAACTTAGGAGTAATGGCAGGAATTATTATTTCGCTTGGCTTCTTCGCAATGATCTTTGGGGCAGTTTACTTGTATAGGAGAGAAAGAATGGCGATGATTGAACGTGGAATGAACCCACGTATAGATTTACCCAGGCCGCATACAAATTTGAAATGGGGTTTATTATTAATAGGCGCTGGTTTGGGTTTGTTTATAGCTTATCTTTTGGATAGAACGGTATTTACTCATTCAGAAGATGAAAATGTAGCAGTATATTTTTCATTGATAGCAATATTTGGGGGTTTGGGATTATATATGTCATATGTGATGGATATGAAATACCTTTCCAAACAAGGTGACAAGGAATAAAGCATTAGGCTTAATAAAAAAAAAATGCAGGATATTCCTGCATCTTTTTTTTATTATACACGGCCTGTGAACCCTTTAATATCTGCCCCTAACCAAGATACCTCTCCTTAATTATCCCCAAATGATGCAGTTCGTGGCCGGCAACCATATACACTAAAGCCCTTACCGTAGCGGGGTTGCCACTGGCGATCCCTTTCCTGTTTAACTGTTCTTCTGTCAGGGAGCGAAATAAATACAGGTTCGATTCTCGCGTAACCCTGAATTCTGATGCCAGGTCCTGTATGCTTCGATCGTTGAAGTTGGAATTGTTGATATATACTTCCTGATCAAATCCCGGAAGCTCGCTGTACTCCCTCGAAAAGCAGAACGCGCGGAACGCGAATACCCTTTCTGTATCGATCATATGGCCCAGCGCCTCTTTTAGCGTCCACTTACCCTCGGCATACGCGTGGTTGGCCTGCTCATTGCTCAGCTTGCTAAACAACTCATAGCTTGACTCTTTAAGCTGTTTCAATAGTTCTATCACATCACCATCAGGCACTTTGGCTATGTAGGTAACATAATAGGGATTATATTCTTCAGGTTGTGGTTTGGTTATCATTTGTCATGCTTTTTAATACTATGCGAAAAGTTGTTCCTTTGCCCAATTCGGAGTCCTTTACAAATATCTGCCCGTTGTGGTAGTTCTCTACCATTCGTTTGGTTAATGATAGGCCCAGCCCCCAGCCTCTTTTGCGGGTAGTGTATCCGGGTTGAAAAACCGTAATAAATTTGGAGCGCGGTATGCCCTTTCCGGTATCGGTCACATCAATATAAACCTGCTGCTTTGTTTTGCTCCCGGAGATTTCCACCTTGATGCTCCCGGCATTTTCGATGGCATTTACGGCATTTTTTAGCAAGTTTTCAAGTACCCAGGCAAACAAGGGCACATTAAGTCCTGCTCTTAAAAGCGGATTTCCTGTCAATTCAAAGCTGATCTTGTTGCTTACCCTTACCTTAAAATAATCTACAAAGTCTTTCACCACATCATATACTATGTTGGGCTCTAAAACCGGTTTTGAGCCGATCTTGGAAAAACGGTCGGCCACGATCTCCAGTCGCTTGATGTCATTCTCCATCTCGGCTATCAGCGGATCTTCTTCGGCATTAAATTTTTCCTTCATCAGTTCCACCCAAGCCATTAGCGAAGATATGGGAGTACCCAACTGGTGAGCCGTCTCTTTAGCCAGCCCCACCCAAACCTGGTTCTGCTCCGATTTTCGCGATGAATTAAATGCAGTATAGGCCACCAGCAGGAAGATAGCAATGACCGAAAGCTGGATATAGGGAAACACTTTTAATTGTGTAAGTAC
The DNA here is from genome assembly GCA_035489035.1 of Mucilaginibacter sp. Taxonomy (GTDB): domain Bacteria; phylum Bacteroidota; class Bacteroidia; order Sphingobacteriales; family Sphingobacteriaceae; genus Mucilaginibacter. The sequence goes on along the minus strand of DATHKT010000043.1, from coordinate 12,441 downwards.
GAAAGAATCCTGGTAATAAACATACCAGTCGGCCCCCAGCACCTTTAGTTTGATGGGTGCGTGCTGCGCTTTCATCGTTTCCAATTGGGCCCTGAAATAAGCCGTATCATATTTTGGAGCCAATTTTGCATTATATCCCGGCCCTATGGGTATCTTGATGTAGGTTTTTGTCGTATCGAGCCCTTTGGTGGTTATGTAGTCGCCCTTTTCATCTATAATAATAGCAGGAACGGTCAGGCTATCGCGCACAGCGAATACATAGTTTAAAAAATCATTGTCATCCGAGGCAAATATCTGCTTGATACTCAAAGCCCATATCTGCGCCCGTGTACGTTCGGACTTTTTAATGGTATCGACCAAATAACGGGTATAGAATAGCGAACCGCTGGCAATAACCACAGCAAATGCAAGCAATGAGTATTTCCAGCGTTTTCTCTGTTGGTATGGGTTCATGTGTTAGTAGTCGGAAAGTCAGAAAGTCCGGAAGTGTGCCAAAGGGAGTAACGACCGTATTAATGAAATCATGCCCAAATTACATAAAATTGTTAATTAGTCGGAAATAAGCCCCACCTAAATCCTCCCCGGCAGGGAGGACTTTCCTTTCTGGATTTAAAAGTCTCCCCTACAGGGGGAGATTATTCATAGTATTGTTTGTTTATCAAAGGAATTCATGAGGGCTTCGCCGTTTAGAGGGGGCTTCGTATCTTTGCCCCATAATGTCAGATAAAAAAGTTAGAGTTCGTTTTGCGCCAAGCCCAACCGGTGGCCTTCACCTGGGTGGCGTGCGCACCGTATTGTTTAATTATCTTTTTGCCAAAAAGCATGGCGGCGATTTTGTGCTGCGCATCGAGGATACCGACCAGAGCCGCTACGTGGCCGGCGCCGAAGATTATATTTTGGATTGCCTGAAATGGTGCGGCTTAACACCGGACGAAAGCCCTGTGGTGGGTGGACGCTATGCTCCCTACCGCCAAAGCGAACGCAAAGCCATTTACCGCGAGTATGCCGAGCGATTGGTGATGCAGGGGCACGCCTATTATGCCTTTGATACGACCGAAGAACTGGAACGCAACCGCCGCGAGATACCTAATTTTCAATATGGGCATGCTTACCGCAATAGTCTGCGAAATTCATTATCCCTTACACAACACGAGGTTGATCAGTTGCTTGACAAAGGCGAGCCGCATGTGATCCGCATAAAAATGCCGGATAACGAGCATATTCATTTTAACGATATGATACGCGGCAATGTAAGTTTTGAAACCAGCCAGAGCGATGACAAAGTATTGTTAAAGGCTGATGGCATGCCGACTTATCATTTGGCCGTAGTGGTAGATGATTATTTGATGAAGATAACCCATGCCTTCAGGGGCGAGGAATGGCTGCCATCAGCGCCGGTACACCTGTTGCTCTGGGAGTATTTGGGCTGGAAGGAGAGTATGCCACAATGGGCGCATCTACCGCTGATATTAAAACCCGATGGCCACGGAAAACTGAGCAAGCGCGATGGCGCACGATTGGGTTTCCCGGTATATGCCATGAATTGGTTCGATGAAAAAACCGGTGACTTGACACCCGGTTTCCGCGAGCTGGGCTTTTTGCCCGAAGCGTTTATAAACCTGCTGGTAATGCTGGGGTGGAACGATGGTACCGAAAACGAAATATTCACGCTGGATGAACTGGTAGAGAAATTCTCGATAGAAAGGGTAAATAAAGCCGGGGCCAAATTCGATTTTGAGAAGGCTAAGTGGTTTAATGCGGAGTGGATCAAGAAGTCGGAAGCCGGAAGTCTGAAGAAGGAAGTCAAAAAGATTTTGGAGGATAAGGGAATCGTGGTAACCGATGATGGTAAGTTATTGAAATTGATCGATCTGGTAAAAGAGCGCTGTACGCTGTTACCGGATTTTTATCAGCAGCTGGCTTACTTTTTTGAGCAGCCTAAGGAATATGATCTCAATGCCGTAAAGCCTAAATGGACGGATGCGAAAACGGAGTTTTTTAAATCCTTTATTGCCTTATTGGGTGATGGTGAAGCACCTATAGAAGCACATGATCTCGAAGCACAATTTAAAGCTTTAGCTGAAGAAAAAGGCATTAAGGCGGGTGAGTTGATGCTGCCATTCCGCATTATGCTGGTAGGGGGTAAGTTTGGGCCACATGTGTTTGATATTGCGGTGTTATTGGGTAAGGAGGAAACTATTAGGAGGATTGAGAGGGCGGTGGAGGCATTTACAAGTTAGCCTTATAAATGTTGTGCTTATAAATACAGGTAAAGTGCCGTTTGAAAGGCAGTGAATGTTACTTTCATTTTCCGCAAAAGAAAGTAACCAAAGAAAACTCCCGGCTACGCTTATGTTCTGTGAAAGTTAGTGGTAGGGCTTTGCCTGTGCCAGCCAAACAACGCTGATGCCGGTTTTTGAGGTTAACGGAGGGCCTATCAGGCTCTGAATAAAGACTTTTTTTCGGGGATTTTTCGTAATATTGGATTACAACATTAATCCATACCACATGAAAAAAATATGCTCCAGAAGTATCATGACAGCCATGATGCTTTTTTTTGCTTTAGCCTGTTTTGCGCAAGGAGATTCAGTTAAAATAATTAAGGCCGGCCGGTTGATCGATGTGGAGCATGGCAAGGTGCTTACCAACCAAATGATATTGGTAGATCATGATACTATTAAAGCGGTTGGTGCCAATATCGCAATCCCCGCAGGGGCTAAGATCATCGACCTGAGTAATGCCACCGTAATGCCCGGACTGATCGATTGCCATACGCACCTTACTTCACAACCCGGTGATAATTATTATGATGACCTTTTCCGCAAAACGTCTATCGATGTGGCTATCATCGCCCATATATATGCCAAGCGTACTTTGGAGGCCGGGTTTACTACCTGCCGGGATGTAGGCTCAGCCGAATTTATGGATGTGGCTTTGCGTAATGCCATTAACCGTGGCGATATACCTGGTCCGCGGATATTGCCGGCTACGTTGTTTATTGGCAGCACCGGCAGTCATGGTGACCTGAACGGCTTTTCGCCTTACCTGCAATTTACCGGTCCGCCGATGATGACGGGCGTGGCCAATGGGGTGGATGGCGTGCGGGCGCAAGTGAGGTACAACATCAAATACGGCGCTGAGGTGATCAAATTTGGCGCGAGCGCCGGAGTGCTAACCGAAGAAGAAAGTGTAGGCGCTCCCCAGTTTACGCAGGAAGAAATGAACGCCATTGTGGACGAAGCGCATCTTTGGGGCAAAAAAGCCTGCGCGCATGCACATGGTACCATCGCTATAAAAATGGCGGTAAAAGCCGGCGTGGCCTCTATCGAGCACGGCAGCTTTTTGGATGATGAGGCCATCAATATGATGAAGGAACATGGCACTTATTTAGTGGCTGATATTTATAATGACGAGTATATCATGAGCGATTATGCCAAGCACGGCACTCCCGAAAAAATACTCAATAAAGAAAGATTGGTTGGCAAAGCCCAGCGGCTAAGTTTTCAGCGGGCGGCAAAGGCAGGTGTCAAAATTGCTTTTGGAACTGATGCCGGAGTTTATCCCCACGGCTGGAACGGCAAGCAGTTTAAGTATATGGTAAAGTTTGGGTTGACGCCCATGCAGGCTATCCAATCAGCCACCATTAGCGCTTCCGACTTGCTGGGTTGGAAGGATAAAGTAGGCTCTATCGCCCCCGGCAAATACGCCGATATTGTAGCTGTTAAAAATGATCCTTTAGCAGACATTACCGTTTTGGAAAATGTGCAGTTTGTGATGAAGGGTGGGGAGGTTTATAAGGATTTGATACATTAAAGATTGAAGTCCTTTACGCGACATTTTGGTACAATAAAAGTTCTATGATGGGCAATTCATAAAATCAGATCTGATTTACGAACCCACCCGTTTAGGGCGGGTCTTTTATCATCTTTTTCTCTGATAAATTGTACAAAACTATAGTGTTTATTTTCTGCAAGAATGGATACCAGATCTCCCTTAAATAAACTTGCACCTTTAGTTACTGTACCTAAAGTATCCGAATACACATTTATTTTAGCCGATTTTATCATGCTAAATTTGTGATATGGGTAAATTTTATCCAAAGGTAAAAAATCGCCATTCTGGATATACCCGGTATACTTTCGGCCCGAATCTTTGTCTATCACTATCGAAATCGCATAGTTTTGGCCATTTTTATCCGTCTTGAGAACTATTCTCCCAACTAAGTCGTTGCCCTCATTCCCAGATTCATACACCTTAACAGGAATAAACCCAGACTTACTTTTAATCATTTTTCCGGAGAAAAGAATTGAGCCGTGCTCATTTTCCCGGGCGTGGTCTATCCCGGTAAAACGCTTTGAAGCACTATCATATGACAATTCTACTTCGCCATACCGCCCCGATATAAGCTGATCGCCTTTGAAATTTGACTGGGCGCCCGCGTTAATCGCAAAGATCATGAAAACCAATACACTTATCCGGCTTATATATTTCATGGGATGTATTTTATCATTCGCGAATCCTATAAATCTTAGTTCTTACAAAAATTATAATCCCTCCAAATACACCGCCAACCTCGTTACTGCTTCCGCTGCTACCCCTATTTGCTGCTGAGCTTCGGACCAGTTGCGCTGCTCCATGGCTTCGCGGATGCCGGGCAGGGTTTTAACGCCGTAGCCGGTATAAAATCCCGGGGCGTAAATGGTATGCTTATACCAGGGGCGGCGGGGCAAGCCATCGGCTGATAACAACTGCTGCTCGGCCTGGTATAGTGCTTTATTCAGTTTGTCGTGATTGCCATTGGTTTGCGATGCCTGTGTCCAGGCAGTTGCCAGCTTATCGGCGCTTTTCTTAAGGCTGTCCAATGCTTTCTTTAGTGGCTTAAAGTCGATATCCGGTACGGTGTCCTTAACGGCCGGCGACTGTAGATGCTGCGTTGGATCAGCTGCTAATGTATAGGCATTGGCTTTGATCAGTTTGTTCTCAATGGAAGTACTCTCGCGCATACTGGTTGCCAGGTCGGTAAGCTCGGTACTGAAGCGGTCTATGGTAGCATACAGGTTCCTGAAATCAAAAGGCAGCAGATCAGCATCAGCCATCCGCAATACCGCATGCCCGGTTGTTTGCGCCATGGTTACGCCATACTTAAATCCGGGGTCCTTAAATCGGGTATAATCATCATAGCTATCATAAATGGAATGATAATCGCCGCCGCCGTCTTCACCGCCATAGGCAATATCTAAAGTAGGTACGCCCAGGTGCTGCAGAAATGCCGAAAAATCCGAACCCGAACCCAAAGATTCCATCCGTCTCCCCTTCCGCTCAAAAAGTTCCTTTTTATCTTTTGCTGACGATTTCCCGACCATTTCCTCTGCCTTTGCCCTATCAAACACACTTACGCCGGTCTGCGGGTCGGTTATGCCTTGCGCTATCTCATCCATAAAATTTTCCAACGCCTGTGAGCCGCCTTCGCTCAAAAACCCTCGTCCGTTGCTATCCGAATTAATATACACCACCGCCTTTTGCTGCAGTTCTTTATCATGTCCTTCGGCAAATTCCGTGGAGCCCAACAATCCCGGCTCCTCGCCATCCCATGAACAATAAACAATAGTACGTTTCGGTTTCCAGCCGGTTTTAAGCAGATCGCCCAAAGCCTTTGCCTCGTTCAGCATAGCCGATTGCCCGCTGATGGGGTCGCTGGCGCCGTTTACCCAGGCATCGTGATGGTTGCCCCGCATTACCCATTCGTCAGGATAGGTGGAACCTTTTATCTTCGCGATCACATCATAAGCCGGAACAATGTTCCAGTTAAACTCCAGTTTTAAATGCACCACCGATTTGCCCGGCCCGATATGATAGGTAATAGGCAAGCCGCCGCTCCAATCGCCTGTTGCTACAGGGCCCTCTAAAGAAGCGAGCAAAGGCTGGGCATCGTGGTAACTGATAGGCAACACCGGTATCTTTAATATGGTGGTGGCATCTTTCCTGTCCAGTCGTTTGGCATCTTTAACAGCGCCGACACCCGGGGTAAGCGGATCACCGGGATAAATCACCATATCCATCACCGAACCTCGCTGCACTCCATATTCATTTTTATAAGCTCCTTTTGGATACACATCACCTGCGCTATAACCATCATCCTTCGGGTCGGAATAAATGATACAACCTATCGCCCCATGCTCATATGCCACTTTTGGTTTGATGCCCCGCCACGAACGGCCATATTTGGCTATCACAATTTTTCCTTTTACATTAATACCCATGGTAGCCAGCTTCTCATAGTCGGCCGGCAGGCCATAATTTACAAACACCAGTTGACCGCTCACATCGCCATCGGCACTCCAGGCATTGTAGGTGGGCAACTGGCCATCCTGCCCTGATGTAGCATCCTGCGGTAAAGCAGGCTCTTTAAGCACGGCGGTATATTGGGTAGGGCCGGTCATTTCCAGCACCCGGGTTTTGGGTGTAGGATACAGCACATAATAAGTTTCTATATGCGCGTCAAGCCCATAGCTTTTGTATTTCTGCAATATCTTTTCGGCAACCGCCTTACCACCCGGCGACCCCACATTATGCGGAAATGCCGATAGCTCCTTTATCGTTTCGCCTATTTGCTGCGCGCTTAGGGAGGCATCAAATTGCTGCTCTGTTTGCAGTTGTTTGGCTGTTGAAGTACTGTTAAAACCCGAAATGGTTTTTTGTTGTGCCGATGCTATCGCGGATAGTGTCAGTAAGCCGAGGGTAAAAGTTTTTTTCATGCTGAAAATGGTGATGTGAAAAGTGAAAGTAGCAAAATTTTGATCAAAAATAACAAACCATAAGGCAGTAATAGGCGTATATCATTAATCAGTGATACGTCCTGTTTTTATCTGGCCGATTGCCACAGAGGAGTGCGTTTATCTGTTTAAACACCTTTTAAACCGGGTTTAACTAACTGACTTTAAAGTCTGTAATCGTATTTTTACTTGCGTGATAAAACTAAGGGCTGTATCTTTGCTGAACCTATTTTAAAAACAGCAGTAAGGAAGCGAATGATGTAAAACAATTATATCATAAATACCGTTTACTTAGCTATTTAAAGCCAACTTTATATGCAATTGTCTAAGAAAAGTGATAGCGACAAAGTGAGTATCCACGAACACAAGCCTGCCAAACGTACCAACTTTGCCCTTATTGGAGGAATTATAGGGGTAGTTGCTATTTGTATTTATATTGTTACAGCCGTTTTCCCTACCAAATTGCTGAGCCAGGTGCAGGATGATATGCCCGTGGAGCAGTTGCCCGCCCCGGTAAACTACCATCCTGTTGTGCCCGCAAGTCCCTTGAAAAAGTCGAGCGAAAAGCTGTTTGCTAATACGGATGAAGTATTTGGTCGGCTGTTCCGCCAGATGGGGAAGAAATATACCAAACCAGCGCTACAGCTTTTCAACGATACCATTACCGCCGGGGGATGCGGCTATGTGAGGGTGGCTACAGGCCCCTTTTACTGCCAGCAGGATAAGGCGATCTATATCGACCTCGCCTTTTTTACCGACCTGCAAAAACGATTTGCCTCGGCTTCCGATCTTTCGCAGGCTTATATCATCGCGCACCAGGCCGGGCACCATATCCAGTACCTGCTGGGCATCACCGCCAAACTGGAGCTTGCTAAAGGAACGCTAACCCCTCCGGCCTATCAAAAACTGGTTGACAAACAGGAACTGCAGGCCGATTACTATGCCGGCGTGTGGGCACATTATGCTTTCAAAAACCCTATCGATCATATTGACATAACCATAGCCGTTACCGCGGCTACACAAACCAGCACCGATCTTGAACAAAAACCCGATAGGATACAACCCGACCCCTTTAACCACTCCACCATCAGCGAACGAACTAAATGGTTCAGTAGGGGATACGACACCGGCAGCCTGAAACAAGGTGATGCTGTGTTTGAAAAGGGTGATTTGGACTGATCTTCCGAAAACTTAAGGTGATGGGCAAGTGGGGATTGCAATCATAAGTTTGTACTTTAGAAGTGTGATAGATGTTACTTGTGCCCTAATTAGCGATAATCAAAATCGTTTATTTGCTGCCCAACGAAGCAGTATAATGACCTTGCCTCTAAAATGGGAGTTACCCGGTGGGAAAATTGAGCCTAAAGAATCTTCTGAAGAATGTTTACTTCGAGAAATTAAAGAAGAACTTAATATTGAAGTAGAAATTGTCAAAAATCTTCCCTCAAACATACATTCTTATCCTTCCATAACTATAAAGCTCATACCTTTCATCTGTAAGCATATTGGTGGAGAAATAATATTAAAAGAACATGCTAATTTCAAATGGCTTAATACAAATGAATTATTAGATTTGGATTGGGCTGATGCCGATATACCTATCATTTATTATTACCTAAACTATCTGAATGCAATTTGAATTAGGAATTTATGAGCAGCTTATTAATAAGCTAATCTTTAATCAGCTTTCTTTAGTTAGCGATCAGAAATTTTTTATAAAAAGTGCTGCAATTGATAAAGAAGAAGCATCCAGATATTTAAGCCTATACTTATCAGAAACTATCAAGTTTGCATTGAATGAGATTAAAGACGAAAACAAAACGCTTCGGCAGATTGAACTTTCAAATAAAATCATTCAATTATTGATAGATGAACTTCCTAAGCTTGGTTTATCTGATAATTTAATTGAGAATGAAGGCAAGATACTCGAAGCTGTTTTTTCAAAGATAGATTCTCCATTCCCTGATTTTAATGAACGCCTTAAACAAATTACGCCATATACTCGATTAAGCCAAAGCGAGCTCTTTACAGGAAATAATGTAGGCATCTCCTTAGAAAGTGAGATTAAAAAAGAAATACTTTCATCCGATGAAATTTGTTGGTTGGTGTCATTTATAAAGTATTCGGGTATCCGAATATTTAAGGATGAATTAGAAGAGTTTACTAATAACGGTAAAAAATTAAAGATTATCACCACATCTTATATGGGTGCAACAGATGTCAAAGCTGTTGAATTTTTATCGAAGTTAAGAAACACTGAAATAAAAGTTTCTTATAATGCAGATCACGAAAGGCTACATGCCAAAGCATATCTATTTTTGAGAAATACTGGATTTAACACAGGATATATTGGTTCTTCAAATATTTCAAGGTCAGCCCTAACAAATGGCTTAGAATGGAATTTAAAAGTAACATCAAAAGAAATCAATCACATCATAGATAAATTCAAAAAGACATTTGATACTTATTGGGTAGATAAAGATTTTGAATTATACGAGCCAGGTAAAGACATTCAAAAATTATCGACTGCTTTAAAACAACAAAAATCATACGATAATCAAGGCATTACCACTTTTTTTGATTTAAAGCCATTTCCCTATCAAGACGAAATTTTAGAGAAATTACAATCTGAAAGGATTGTACATGATAGGTATAAAAACTTAGTAGTAGCTGCTACTGGAACAGGGAAAACGGTAATATCGTCATTCGATTATAAGCAATTTAAAAATAAATACCCAAGAGCCAGATTATTATTTGTGGCTCACCGAAAGGAAATATTAGAACAAGCTCAAAACACCTTTCAACATGTTTTAAGGAATGCAAATTTTGGTGAACTTTGGGTAGATGGCGCAGAACCTATCAATTATGAATATGTATTTGCTTCTGTTCAAACATTAACTAATCGAATAAATCAATTATCACTCTCAGAAGATTTTTTCGATTTTATTATTATTGATGAAGTGCATCATATTTCTGCTTCAAGCTATCGACCCATATTAGCGAAGTTTAAACCAAAGGTTTTATTGGGCTTAACCGCAACCCCAGAAAGGGGAGACGGAGAAGATATTCTGAAGGATTTTTGCGGTGTAATTGCTGCAGAGATTAGATTACCAGAAGCTTTAAATAGAAAACTATTATCTCCATTTCAATATTTTGCTTTGTCTGATAGTGTCGATCTATCCAAACTATCTTGGAAAAATGGCAAATATGAAATTAACGAGTTAACTAAACTTTATACTGAAGATGACCGCCGAGTTAGTGATATTTTAACCAACTGTGAAAAATACTTAACCGACGTTCATGATGTAACTGCACTTTGTTTTTGTGTAAGTCAGGAGCACGCTCGCTATATGGCTGAAAAATTTACTTTGGCGGGTTTAAAAGCAGATTATCTAACAACCGAAAGTTCAGGAAACAGAGCAGAATTACGGGAGCGCCTTCGCACTAAACAAATTAATTATCTTTTTGTAAGAGACATTTTTAACGAAGGTGTTGATATTCCTGAAATTGACACGGTGCTTTTTCTCAGGCCAACCGAAAGTCTGACTATCTTTCTTCAACAACTCGGTAGAGGACTAAGGCTGGCGCCTGATAAGGATTGCTTGACAGTGTTAGACTTTGTAGGTAATGCTCGACCAGAATATGATTTTGAACATAAGTTTAGAGCTTTAGTGGGACGAACGCATACCTCCATTATTAAGGAAATTGAAGATGAGTTTCCACATTTACCTTTAGGATGCTCAATAGTATTGGAGAAAAAGGCCAAAGATTTTATTTTAAAGAATATAAGAGAGGCAATTGGTTTTAACAGAAAGCAATTGCTTATAAAAATTCAAAATTTCAAACATCAATCAACGCTACCGCTTACAATTCAAAATTTTATAGATTTTCAACATATTGATTTACAATTAATTTATAAAAAAGATAGCTGGAAACAGCTTTGTGCTGATGCAGGAGTAATAGAAGATTTTAGCGAACAAAATCAGAATGAGATAACAAGGGGGATTAGAAGATTATTACAATGTAATTCTATAAGTTACTTAACATTTATAAGAAATCTAATCAACAACAGCTTTAAGTTCAATCTTCATAATGAGGAACAAAAGCTTATGCTTTTAATGTTTCACTATGATATCTGGCAAACAGATGGCATAAAATCCGGATTCAAGTCGCTACAAGAAAGCATTTCACAAATTGCTATGAACCCGATAATGATTGAAGAGCTAAATGAAGTTATTAACTATTTGATAAATAAAATCGACTTTGTAGAAAAAGAAATTGAATTAGATTATCCCTTTCCATTAAGAGTTCATAGTCGTTATAACCGTGATCAGATTTTAGTAGCTATCGGATTACATCAATTTGAAAAAGCTTCATCTAACCGAGAGGGTGTGGCTTTAAATAAAGCATTAAACACAGAGGCCCTATTTGTTACCCTTAAAAAATCAGAAAAAGAATATTCTCCAACGACATTGTATGATGATTACGCTATTAGCGAATATCTTTTTCATTGGCAGTCGCAAAACGCAACATCGGCAGAGTCTCCTAAGGGACTTTCATACATTAATCATGGTTCAATGGAGAAAAAAATATTGCTATTTGTAAGGGAGCAAAATGATGATGAGTATGGCTTCACCATGTCATATGTCTTTTTAGGGGAAGCAAATTTTAATAATTCAAATGGTTCAAAACCCATGAATGTGGAGTGGAAATTAAATGAACCTATGCCTGCCTACATCTGGAAACAAAGTGGCAAACTGGCAATTGGTTAAAATTCACTTATTTCCGATTGACAACAATTATCAATCAGCTTATTTTGGCGAATGCCAAACATCAAATTCAATTATCGCTACCGCGACAGTGCCAATTACAAAAATCACGATTTCGTTATCTTCAAAAATGATCCATCCCTCAGCTTAAAAGATTTAGAAGAGCTTATCAAATCAAAATTGATAGATGAAACCTGGTTTTATGCTCATGAATGGAAACTGCCTGAATTATTCCTTGATTCATTTGATTTCAAAATTGACCCAACTTGGCATGAGTTTGAAAATGTTGAATATACCGATGAAGCGCCAAATTCGCTTTTTAGCTTAGCTGAATTACCTTAGTGTATCCTCTTTTAGAAGAAAATATTTCGTTTCCATAACATTTGATCATTTTGCTGACATCAGCAAAATGATATAGAAGCTATGAGCACTGATTTATTAAAAATAAAATATACACCATGTCTCCACTATTAAAATTCTCATAGCTTCGCCCCCAAAAGGCTTCCAATATGTCAAAGAACATTTCAATTATTTGTCACAAATAATTTGGTTGGGCTGCGTCCCGGGGTAAGGTTTATCCCGGTATTTTCTGCGGTGGCGCGGTATTTACAAATTTACGGAGAAGGTTTTGCTAAAGTACTGACACTGTTTTGTCAGAACCTTTTCAGTTAATCTTTTTAACAGAAATATGGTTAACCCTTTGTCATTGCGTGAAGGATAGCAGCGGGTACCGGCCCTCGCGCGTAAGGCCTGCAGGCGTATGTATTCTAGGTTAATCATATTTCCAAATTTTATTTATAAAAACATTCCTAAGCAGCTTTTTTATAATTCTCCACAAAAGTTTCACCTCGTTTAACAAGGGCGAACATCCGCAGGATCAATTTGAACTTGACGTTGTT
>DATHKT010000042.1:0-123465 GCA_035489035.1 Mucilaginibacter sp. | reverse complement strand
CTCTTTGTCCGTTAGCTAGCGGAGAGAGGGTCAGGCGAAGCGATGACCGGATGAGTTGAATAGCAGGGCGGAGAATCGACTCACCCCCCAAGCCCCCGCTCTGCTATGCAAAGAGGGGGAGCAAGAAAAACAATAAAAAATCAATTATTTTCAATCTCAGGCAACCTTTCCGCGCGGATAGCCGTGTTGATTTATATAAATAATATAATAAATGGTTCCTGTTTCTATTGTTATTATTACTAAAAACGAGGCCGAAGTGATCGCCTCTTGTACAAATGCGGCTAAGCTGATCACCGATGATATTATTGTGGTGGATAACGACAGCACCGATGGAACGCGCGAAATAGCACACCGAAGAGGATGCAGCGTGTACCAGGAAAATTGGGATGGTTATGGCGCAAATAAGAACAAGGGGATAACCCACGCCAAATATAACTGGATATTAAGTATTGACGCTGATGAAGTAGCTGATGAAGATCTGATCCGTTCGTTGCATGAGTTGAAGCTTGACAGGCCCGAGGTTGTTTATGACATCAATTTCAAATCATACTTTGGCAAAAAGCAGATACATTTTGGCAGTTGGGGGCGCGATCATCATATCCGTTTGTTTAACCGCCGGCTGGTAAAATGGTCGGAGGCGGCGGTGCACGAAACATTAGTGCTTCCATCAGCCATAGTTATTAAAAAAATAAAGGGGCACCTGCATCATCACTCGGTAAGGGATAGTAATGAATTCATGAATAAAACGGTGCACTACGCTAAATTAAGCGCCCGCAAATATTTGGCAAGCGGCAAAAAAGCCACTTTCACCAAACTACATATCGCGCCGCTGTTTCATTTCCTCAAAAATTATATTGTATTTTTAGGTTTCCTGGATGGCCGTGAGGGATTGGACATAGCCCGGATGATATCAAAGCACACCCGGCTTAAATACCGTTTTCTGAAAAACCAACCCAAACGCCACTATAAGGAGGCAACAGGCATTAAGGACAGTTTTGTGGTGGAGTATTAAGCCCCACCCAACCCTCCCCCGTTAGGAGGGCTTTAGATCAACAAAGTCTCCCCGACCGGGGGAGATTTAGAGAGGGCTGATATTTAATTCTTATTAATGAAAAGAAAGCTGGTAAATAATCTTTCGGCCAATACTTTACAGCTTATCATTAACCAGTTATTCGGGCTGGTTATATTTTATATCCTTTCTATAGGCCTTGATAAAAACAGTTTCGGGGAGATCAACCTGGCACTGGCGCTCATGCTGGCCATATTCAATATCCTGTCATTCGGTATCGACCAGATCGTGGTGCGGAAGGTAGCTTCCGGCGAAAACCCGCAGCAAGTTTTGACCTTATACCTAAGCCATGTATTGCTTACCGGGATAGCATTTTATCTGCTTTTATTCTTTGGAAAGGGCTTATTCTCATCATCTATCAGCTCTTATAATTTAATATTATTGATAGGTGCCGGGAAACTGGCGATCTACTTTTCAACGCCCTTTAAGCAGTCGGCAATCGGGATGGAACGGTTCAGGCTGCTGGCTTACATGTCGGTTATTTCGAATATCGCGCGGGCCTGTGCTTTGTTTGCACTTTCATTGGTGCATGGTATTACGCTACAGTCGGTCATCATTGTATTTATCAGTGGCGATGTTTTAGAGTTACTATTAGGAGTGTTTCTTTTCAAACAATCAACCGGGATTGCTTTAAATATTAAATGGAATAAAGTGGCCTACATCGGCCTGCTCCAGGAATCGATGCCGCAGTTTGGCGTGGTGATCATCACTTCGGCACTCGCAAGGTTCGATTGGATATTTATCGGTTTCCTGGTATCAGCCGCCAGCCTGGCCGAATATAGCTTTGCCTATAAAGTTTTTGAACTCTCCACCCTGCCCCTGCTGGCAATTGCCCCATTATTGATCCCCTGGTTCACCCGGCTGTTTAAAGGTGAAGGGATACCTGATATTAATAAACTGAAACTATTGGCAAGGATAGAGCTGATCATCGCCGCGTTTACTATTGTACTGCTTAACAGCTGCTGGTCGCCGGTTATTGATAAGCTGACCTCCGATAAATACGGCGCGGTGAATGAGCATGTGATATTTATCTTGTCACTATGTATCCCCCTGCTTTACCTCACCAACTTTTTATGGACCATCAGCTTTGCAAAAGGGCGGTTGAAAATGATTCTGACGGCATTTATCATCACCTTTTCGGTAAATGTTTTGGGTGATATTATCCTGATACCTATTTACAAAAACGAGGGCGCAGCAATAGCTTTTTTAGCGGGGTATGTTGCGCAGGCTATTTTCTTTATTGTCAGGAATGATTTGAAGGAATTGAACAAGCTATTGTTCCCGTTGATCATTTGTACTGCATGTGCCTGTTTAAGTGTCTTTTTGGCGAAGATGCTGTTTGTGAATATTTGGGCAGAAGTAGGTGGGGCGGTGTTGTTTTATTTGGTGGGGTTGGTTGTGTCGATGCAGTTGAGGTGGAAGGATGGGAAGGGGTTGAGGGGAATTTTGTCTGAACCATGATTTATGGGATTAAAGGATGCCGCTGATTGTTGTGACGTGCGGCTCTCCGACATGTCATTTCGAACGATAGTGAGAAAACTTATACCCTGTATAGTTCGCCATGCGCTTCCATAAGATTTCTCCTCGTACCTCGTTCGAAATGACAATTTTTCTTGAATAAATAATCACATTTCGCTGTAATCACAAGCAACCAATTCCATTTCCAGGACGTAATCTCTTTAGTAAAAACAGGGGAAATTACTGAATGGTTATCAGCGCTGATCTTTTTAATTTTAAGAAACTGAAAAACCTGGCAGATTGGAAACTTCTGCTGTTTTTGCTGCTTTTTTTAAATGTAAAACTAGCGGTGAAAATACCTGCTATCGCGATCATTTACCTGCTGCAGTTTAATTTCAAATTCGGGTTCAGTCTTAAAAATTCGCGCCTACCACTTTTTTATTTGCTGGCCATTGTTATAGCGGTTGTTAACTGGCTCATCAGCCGCAATTATGGCAATACCAATTACAATATTGTAATGTTAACCGGCATAGGCTTCTGGCTGCTTTGCATACTGGCATTGCACCAAGTAAAACTCTCTGTCGAAAACAACGATACAGAAACTATTCACCGCACCATCATCATCTTTTTTGTGCTGAATGCGGTATGCTCTCTTTTAAATCTCGCGGTTATCGTTTTAGAAACCGGCTCCATCAACCCCTACACCTACCAGGGCCAGTACCAGAAATATTTTATCGGTACCGGCGATTACATTAAAGGCTTAACATTTGATACATCAACCACCAACGCAGTATTGAATGCCTTTGGCGTGATCTATTTTTTGACCAAAAAAAATACGGCCATGCTGTTGGTTTGCATGGCCGTTATGTTGCTTACCGGTAGCAACTTTACCAATATGGCATTACTGATCATCCTTGCGTTGCTGTTCATCTTTAAAACCAGTCGCGACCAAAAAAGCCTCATCGTGGTTTGCCTGATGTTTCTGGTAGTTTTTATGGTAAAAGTTTCGCCGCAGAATAATATGTATGTGCACGAGACTTTTAAAAATACACTTAACCCGGTAGTGAAGCATACCACCCCGCCACCGGTATCAAACCTGCCACTCACTTTAACTCCCGACAGCCTGCTTAACCCGGAGCAAATAAGACAAAAGATCGCTCAAAAATATATTGACAGCATGTATGCTGTGGCTCATCCTAAGATACCTGAGATCGTTAAAGTTGCCCCGATTGCAATGGCGGCTACCGAAAGCGGAAGGGTAATTATTCCAAAGCCCGATATCAACTCGATGCCTTACCAGCATGTGGCCGATACTACTTCCTATCAATGGAAACTTTTGTCGTTTATAGGCTCGCATAAAGCCGAGTTGCCTATTGCCGGCCAGGATAATTACAAAGCTACACTGCCGGGCAAGGTGATGACCTGGTTACAAACCTTTAATTTTTTACACCACCATCCCGTCAGAATACTCACCGGCGATGGCATTGGTAATTTCTCATCCAAACTGGCCTTCCGGGCTAGCGGGCTGGGCTTCGCAGGTGGCTATCCGCAGAAATACACCTACATCAACCCTGATTTCCTGAAAAATCACCTGGATATTTATTTGGATTTCTTCAGCAAAAAGACTGACTATCACACTCTGAGCAATAATCCCGATTCGGTGTACGACCAGCTACTGGCCGAATACGGATTGCTCGGCATGGCCGCATTCCTGCTATGTTACCTCGGATTTTTCCTGAGGCACTATAAAAAACTGACCTACGGTTTGCCTATCCTGCTGCTGGTGCTGGCCATGTTCCTGATCGAATACTGGTTTGAGCAGCTATCTATACTCCTGTTTTTTGAGTTATTGCTGCTGCTGAATATTAAAGAATCATCGACCAAAAAGATATTAAGCCATGCCAGCTAACCGCCCCAAAATATCGGTATTGATGCCTGCTTACAATGCGGGGTCATATATCCGTGAGGCGATTTCCTCGGTATTAAGCCAATCGTTTCGTGATTTTGAATTGCTGGTGATCAATGATGGGTCGACAGACGGAACGGAGCAAATAGTTCAGTCTTTTTATGACCCAAGGATCGTGCTCATCAACAAGGAGCATGAAGGAATAGCCGCCGCTTTAAATATGGGATTAAAACTGGCACAGGCCACCTACGTTGCCCGCTTTGATGCGGATGATGTTTGCCTGCCGCAACGACTGGAAAAGCAATTTAACTTCCTGGAAGACCATCCCGACTATGTGCTGGTTGGCAGCGATGCGGAGTACATATTAGAGAACGGAGATTTCCTGTTCAGCTTTCAATGTATCGCCCACTCTAACGAGGAGGTGCAGAAGAATTTGTATGTGTATTGCCCCTTTATCCATTCGGCGGTGATGTACCGCAGGGATGAGGTGATCAAAGCCGGTGGCTATAGCATCCAGGCGCACACGTTTGAAGATTACCTGTTGTGGACCAGCCTGGCCAAAGGAGGTAAGATGCAAAACCTGCGCGAATCCCTGATCAAAGTGAGGTTCAACGCTTCATCGGTAACTATTGATGAAAAATGGCGGGGAGAGCGGTTCAGGCAATTGAAGCGGCAGGCCACTACCCGTGGTTCGATAACCGAAGAGGAAAGTAATGAACTAATGGCAATCATCAAACGCCAGGATGTGCGGAAAATAAAGGAAGGGGCCTATCATGCTTTATGCGGAAAGAAGTTTTTGGCGAATAATTACCAACCGGTAAAGGCACGAAGGCATGTACTGAAAGCCATTAGCATAAAACCTTTGCGGTTTGATAATTACCTGCTGTATGCGGTGAGCTATCTGCCGGAAACAATGATAGCCTGGCTGCACAGGCAAAGCCCGAACAGGCTATAAAAGAAAAGAATGAATGATATGAGAGTAGCTTTTATAACACGATCAACCTTATATACCGTACCGGGAGGCGACACGGTGCAAGTGGTGCAGACGGCCCGTCATTTGGCGGATATGGGTGTTGAGGCTGAAATAAAGCTGACCGATGAAAATATAGATTATCAGCAATATGATTTGCTGCACTTTTTCAATTTGCCGCGCCCGGCAGATATTTTATATCACAGCAAAAAAGCCGGTAAGCCTTATGTGGTTTCGACCATACTGGTTGATTACAGCGAATATGACAAACACCACCGCAAGGGAATAGGCATATTGTTCAGTTTTTTGCCTGCCGATAGTATTGAATACCTGAAAACCATTGCCCGCTGGCTGTTAGGCAAGGATCACCTGGCAAGCCGCGATTATATATGGAAAGGGCAGCGTAAAAGCATAAAAGAGATATTGAACAGTACCGCAATGATACTGCCAAACTCGGTATCCGAATATAAACGGGTAACGCAAACCTATCCCTGCAAAGTGAAATACCTGGCCGTGCCCAATGGAGTAGACCCGCATTTGTTTAAGCGGGATTGTTCTGCCAAAAAGGACGATAACCTGGTGCTTTGCGTGGCACGGATAGAAGGCATAAAAAACCAGTTGAACCTGATCATGGGGCTGAACAATACCAAATTCAATTTGGTACTGATCGGTTCGCATGCGCCAAATCAGAAGGCTTATTACAGTGAGTGCCGCAGTATTGCGGGAGCCAATGTTCGTTTTATCGATCATATCCCCCAGGATGAACTACTGCAATATTACCGCGAAGCCAAAGTACATGTACTGCCAAGCTGGTTTGAAACCACCGGGCTAAGCTCATTAGAAGCCGCCGCGATGGGATGCAATATTGTGATAACGGATAAGGGCGATACACGGGAATACTTTGGCAGCAATGCCTTTTACTGTGATCCGGCGGAGCCGCAAAGCATTTTGGCCGCTGTGGAAAAGGCAAGCCATTACAAATACAACGAAGACCTGCACGAAATGATACTGAAAAGGTACACCTGGAAACAGGCAGCCATACAAACACTAAACGCTTATAAACAAACCATTGCTATATGAAAAATTTAAGGATAGCCATATTAGGGACAAGAGGAATACCGAACCATTACGGGGGATTTGAACACATATCGGAATATGTTTCGGCGGGATTGGTTAAAAGGGGGCACTCAGTAACGGTTTATAACTCGCATAACCATCCCTACACTGCCGATACATGGAATGGTGTAAGGATAAAACATTGCTACGACCCGGAATTTAAGATAGGCACGGCAGGGCAATTTATTTATGACCTCAACTGCATTATGGACGCACGTAAGGAAAAATACGATGTAGTGTTGATGATGGGCTATACCAGCAGCTCAATATGGGGCAGGCTTTATCCAAAGGATAGTATTATCATCAGCAATATGGACGGGCTGGAATGGAAAAGATCAAAATACTCCAAATCGGTTCAGCAATTTTTAAAGTACGCCGAAAAGCTTGCTATCAAGTATAGTCAATATTATATCTCTGATTCGAGGGTGATCAAGGATTATTTGGAAAGCAAATATCACATCACCAGCGACTACATTCCTTATGGCGCCGAAGTGTATACCGATGAGGAAAGGGAACAGTTTGACACTGCCGATGCCCTAAAGGAAGATTACTTTTTGCTGATGGCCAGGATGGAGCCTGAAAACAATATAGAAACGATACTGGAAGGTTTTAACAACAGCAACTCCCCCAAAAATTTCAAGGTTTTGGGGGATACCAGCAACCGGTTTGGTAAGTTCATCACCCATAAATTTAAAAATGACGAGCGCATACAGTTCAAGGGGTCGATATTTGATACAGCAAAGGTGCGGGCATTGCAAAACAACTCCTACCTGTATTTTCATGGGCACAGTGTTGGCGGCACCAATCCTTCGCTGCTGGAGGCGATGGCCAGCGAGGCGCTGATAGCCGCGCATAATAATCCTTTTAATAAATCGGTATTACATACTGACGCCTTTTATTTTTCAGACGCTAACGAGGTGCAGCAAATTGTGGAAACCGTGCAGCGGAAGGAAATTGAAAAGAACATGGTAAAAAACAACCTGCATAAAATTGCCTTCCAGTTTAACTGGGAAACGATAATTGATCAATACGAATCGCTCATTTTGGATTGTTACGGGAAAATAAAGCATGAAGGAATTATTTCTTATTAAGGATACTGTAGCCAACAAGATCAGCTATTATCATTTAATGCTGTTTTTGGTAAGCCTGCCATTTGATCGTTTTTTCAGTCATTTGATCCTGATCAGCTTTACGCTGCATACCATTATTCAATTTGATAAGGGCGCGGTAAAGCCGGTATTTACTTTGCGTACGCTGGCTTTGCAATCTGTATTTTTTGTTACAGTATTAAGTACTATTTATACCATCAATCAACCCGAGGCTTTCAGGGAATGGGGCCGGGATATACCTATTTTTTTGATACCGCTCCTGTTCTGCTTTAACGCGCTCGACCTGAAGAAATACCGGCCACAATTACTGCTGGCATTTGCATTGGGTGGTATCCTAACTATTCTCTATCTCTACCTTGATGCTTTTTTTACCATCAGGCATTACCAGTTGCCATTAAAAAACATTTTTTCGCACTCGTTTACCAATCAAAATTTCACGGAGCCTATAGATATCCATGCCACGTTTTTTTCCTTGCAAATAGCCATATCATTGGTTTACCTGTTATCGCTACTGATAAAAGAACGTTTGACATCCAACAAAATGCTATACGGCATTTGCTGCCTTATTCTTGCTGCAGGGATCGTTCAGCTTAGTTCGAAATCCATACTTGCCGCCTTGTTTTTGATCATCAATATCGGATTCCCTTATTTTTTACTGCCAGGGGCACAACGCAGGCGGTTTATTATGATCTCTGTTTCAGCATCAGCCCTAATCGTTGCTGTCGTTTTCTATTCGCATAATTTCAGGGAACGCTATTTAACCGAACTGAAAGAGGACCTATCCCATGCAACTGTTGGTGAAAGTGCTGAGCCACGTTTAGTGCGGTGGGAAATTGCGGTTAATCTTATCAAAAATTCGCCCATCATCGGGTATGGGGCCGGTTCAGAAATCCAGCTTTTGCAGCAAAGGTATTTTATGAAAAAGTTTTACCGCTCCTACCTCAACCGCCTGAATTCGCATAACGAGTATTTGAGTTTTACCATAAAATCCGGTGTATGGGGATTAGCTGTTTATTTGGCGACACTGGTATATGGGTTTAGGAAGGCGATACGGAAAAAGGATATTGTATTCTTCAGTTTTATGATGCTGGTGGCTATTATTTCGCTGTCGGAAAATATTTTGGATGCAGACAAAGGGGTCATATTTTATAGCTTCTTCTTCCCGTTTTTTGTTTTTGTGTCCGATCAGAAGGAGAAGCTTATCACCCCCATGCAAAGGCATAAAAATTTGAGAAAGGTGGCAACCAAACACGAGGTTGTTCCGTCATTATAGTATATATGAAATCTGTTCCATTAACCCATACGGCCTTGTCAGATATCAAAAAAAATATTTTAGCAGCGCTTGCTTATTTTGACCTGTTCAACTATCCGTTGACCATAGATGAGGTATACTTATACCTTCCTGCTAAGTGTGATGCGGAAGAATTTGACTATGGCCTGCGAAGTTTGGTGATTGACAGACTGATCTATAAGTTCGACAAATTTTATACACTGAAAAATGATTATTTCCTGATCAACCGCAGGGTTGAGGGGAATACCAAAGCTGCGGCCCTGATAGGGACGGCAAAGAAGGTGAGCGATCTGCTGATCCGCTTTCCGTATGTGAGAGGGATAGCCATATCAGGGTCGCTTTCTAAAAATTTCGCTGACGAGGATTCTGATATCGACTTGTTTGTCATCACAGCTAAAAACAGGCTATGGATAGCGCGTACATTGATGCATTGCCTTAAGAAATTAACCTTCCTGGTGAATAAGCAACATTACTTTTGCATGAACTATTATATTGATGAGCAGGAATTACAGATACACGAAAAAAATATTTATACTGCTATTGAAATAGCCACGCTGATGCCTTTGCATGGCGATAACGTTTTTGAGCATTTTTATAATGCCAATGCATGGACCCGGAACTACCTGCCCAATAAATGCATGCGTTTGACCACTGCAAAAAGGGTGAAGAACTCGCTCTTAAAAAGATTTGTTGAATTCATTTTTAATAATCGCATTGGCAATATGATCGATAACCTGCTGATGAAGATCACCGCCAAAAGGTGGTTGAAAAAAGAGCAGCAAAAAAAGCGCAACACCCATGGTGTTGTTTTGGGGATGGATGTGGATAAGCACTATGCGAAGCCTGATCCTAAAAATTTCCAGAATAAATTGATCGTGAAATATACAACTAAGGTTACTATGCTTTTAGAGCATAGTGAGAATAGTTTGGCACATTAAGGGCTAACTACTTCTAACATTTTGTCATTTCGAACGACAGAGAGAAACCTTATACACCGTGCATGTTTGCCGTTCGCTTTTATAAGATTTCTCCTCGTTCCTCGTTCGAAATGACAAATTGAGTTTATTTCTTCCTCAACGAAATAATATAGTAATCACCAATATATTTCCAGGGCCATTTTGTTTTCAGACGGGCTTCTTGTTTTTTGAGAAAATCATAGGCTGTGGGATGCTTTTCGGCAAAGCCGGCGATGTAGGATGGCGGGACGATGGTGCACAGGCCTTCGATGCTTAATACATCAAAATCTTTTAATCTTTTGGTGATGTAGGATGGATTATAATACCAGCATTTGAAGTAGGTACCTTCCACATGGGCTATTCTTCCTTTCGAACTAAAAAAACGCCTGAAGGCGGTGCGGAATTTCCCTTTAAATATCAGCAACGTTTCCCACAAACAAAATTTGGGAAGGATGACCAATGTTATCAGTCCGTTGGGATTGAGTAATGCCGGGAAGGATGACAAAACTTTATCCAATTCATTGGTGCAATTTAGGCCCGCGAAGTTGGAAAATACGAGGTCGTAAGGGCCTTTGTTTTTTAGCTGATTTAGATTGGTATATGAACATAGCTCATTGCTGACCAGATTCTCCAAATGGTTTTTTTTTACTTTTTGTTGAAGTTGATCCTGCATACCGGGAGATATATCGGTGGCATGTACTTTAAAGCCTTTTCCCGCAAACCAGGTGGCATCTTCGCCGGTGCCGCTGTTCAGTTCGAGTATGGAACTACCGGGTTTTAAATACTGCAATATATGATCACGCACCCGGTCGCGTTTATATTGAATGATGGTATCGGTGCCATACAACTCATCAAATATCACCGATTGACCGGTGAAGGCATCGGCGGCTTTTTGCTCGTTGGTATGTTTTGCAATCGCTTCCATTACATGGCCTTTTCCAGGCGTTTTAATTTTAACTTTTCAAGCATCGCGGCGGGGGTATAATAGAAGAAAGACAGAGCTTTTTTCAGACTGCGCAGGTTGGCATGGAATGGATGTCTGATCAATTCGTCCCAACTGTTTTTTGCAAGATGCTGGTGATAGTTTTTGTGAACGTAGCGATGCAATTGTTTATAGTAAGATGGCGGAAAGGTATTGCTGAACATCAGGGCCATTTCATCCGAATCGGTCCAGTTGGTTTTCTTCTTCAGATCGGCTTTTACCCTTTCGTAAAATACGGTGCCGGGCAAAGGATAAGAAACTGAAATACCGATTTCGAAGGGCAACAACTCATTGATGGTTTTGATGGTCAGTTCGATATCCTCCTTCATCTCACCGGGATAACCAAACTGGATAAAAAAGGATGGCTTAATGCCATGTTTTTTCATCAATAAGGTCGACTGATGGATCTGCCCAACAGTGGTGCCTTTGTCCATCGCGTCCAGTATTTTTTGCGAACCGCTTTCGGCGCCTATCCAGGCATTTTCGCAGCCGGCTTTGGCGAGGGCTGCTACCAGTTCATCTTCTATAAGCAGGTCGGCACGGGATTGTATTTTGAAGCGGATATTCAGCTTCTCCTTTTGCATCAGCTCCGCAAACTCTACCATCCAGCCGGGTTTCAAACCAAAAATATCATCGCAAAACCACAGATGATCTATATTGAGCCATTCCTTAAGCTTCTTTATTTCAGTAACCACATTTTGTGGGCTGCGGGAGTTATAGCGATTACCATAAATAGGCTTCGCGCACCAGTTACATTTGAATGGGCAGCCACGGGTCGTGCTCATGTTGAGCGAAAAATAACCCGCATTCTTCAACCAGCTTTGCCGGTAAGGTTGGATATTCACCAGATCCCAGGCGGGCATAGGTAAACTATCGAGATCTTTTAAAACAGGACGACTGGGTGTTTTTATTGCTTTGTCGTTCTCCAAATAAGCTAACCCGCGTATGGCAGAATGATCAGTTGCATAATTTTTCAGCGAATCGGTTAGCTCCAACAAAGTATGCTCGCCCTCACCGATGATGACAAAGTCTGCGCCCTCGCGCAGGTATTCCTCGTAGCGGTCGGTGGAGTCGGAACTACAGACGATCACCTTGCAGCCTTTTGACTTAGCCAGTTTGCACATATCAAATGCAGCCTGCCGCATATTGGTGAGGCACATTTTGGTGAGGTAGTTGAAGCCATCATCATAGATCACGAAGAAATCGGGATTATACTCTTTTATTGCAGCTTCGGCTTCTATCGGATCAACAGAAAACATAGTATCAAAAAGAGATACTTTATAACCATGCTGGCGCATAAGGGAAGCCGCATATAGTGTGCCTAATGGTGGATAAGGTTGCCCCAGCGCCCATTGCTTGGGATCGAAGCGGAGGAAATAGGAATGGGTGAAGAGGATGTTTTTCATGATCTATACAAAAAATAACGCCCAATTATATTACTTAATGAGCCATGTAGACAACTCACCCGGTCTATTCCGCTAGCCAGCGGATCGACCACCCTCTCTACGGCAAGCCGTAAAGAAGGATTTTTTAATTTTTTTATTTGAGCATCCATAGTTCAGGCGAGCTTGGCTAAGGGTGATAAATTTAATGAGCAAACGCATTTTATACAGATATCATTGGCGCTCATGTTCAGCGTTTTGCGCCAGTTGATGGCTTCATCGCTATTTAATATATCCGCTAATGAGGAATCTTTGATATTGCCGATCACTTCGTGAAAAAAACAGGGGCGTACTGCGCCATCCGCTTCAATCACAGTGGATACCCAGGGGGCATTGCACTTTTTGAAAGGGAATGGGTTCAACCCATAAAACGCGGCGTAATATTCATATATCTGCTGTATTTTTTCGGGCGATTCGGCGATAAAACCGTTGTTGAAATCGTCCCGGCAAGTAGTAATTACCCGGCGGATGATCTCCTGCAATTCAGGCAATTCATTTTCGGATAATAATATCTCGTTTTGCCGGGGCTCTTCCCAGGCCATCTGCCGGTTAAAGGCATGACTGCTGACATCGGCCGGCAAAAAGCTGACCTGATCAATTCCCATCAGTTTTGCCTGGTGGATGATGGAAGCCCAATTCCAGAAATTGAGGCGGTGTATCACTGTTCTGGCCGTTATTCTATAATTTGGATTTAACGACTTGATATATTGCACCCCCTCTTTTAATTTATGAAATGCGCCGGGTACGTTACGGATGGCATCGTGCAATTGCTGATCTCCATCTATCGATACGATGATATCGTTCACCCATTTTAATAATTGTTCGGCGTGTTGTTTAATAGATAGGCCGGTTGTCAACAATGATACCTTGATACCGGCTTTTTTAAGAATTTCACACAACTTAAAAAAATTCTGGTTCAACAGCGCCTCCCCTCCCGACATCACTACCTGTTTGGTGCCAAATTGCTTTAAGGAGGTGAGCAGGCCGGTTATATCCTGTTCGGTCAGCTGTTTCAGGTTCTTATTGTCCTTCCAGATATCGCACATCACACAGCGGCAATTACAGGCACTGTGCGGCATCAGGATCACTACCGGCAGGGCAGAAATGCGATGCGTTTTCAGGGTTTTGTACCGCTGATAAGTATGTCGTAACGATTGCAGCGGCATGGTTATTTGCGGATAGAGATCCAGTAAAACGGATCTTTTTTAAATAATCGGTTAATGATGTTTCCGGGGTTAAACATGATCCGGTATTTAAAACCCCAAAATTCGCTGATGGAATGATGATAATAGTAATCAGCCATTTCAGAGAAGCCGAGTGTTTCATAGTATTTCCGGCTGCGCTGGTCAGCTTCATAAGCTTCCAAAGGATCGTACAGCGGGGTATCAATAATATGTATCTCGCCCCGTGGATTTAAAAGCGACTGCGCCTGTTTCAGCACATTGATAACAGATGGAAAATACTGCAGCGATGCGGCAAAAACAATGACATCAAATGTTTGATTTTCAAAAGTGTTATCGTTAAAGGTATCGTACACAAATTCCAGATTATCCTTTTTAAAAACCCGTGATGCCTGGCTGATCTCCACCTGGTTAATATCCAGCCCAATCACTTTGGTATCATTTATACCAGAAAGCCTTGCAGATAGCCAGCCATTGCCGCAACCCACTTCCAGTATCCTTAAATGCCGGCGCTTTCGTTGCAGGTAGGCTATTAATCTTTCGCCGGATCGCTTTCGTATCTTCCACTCATTGCAATAAATATGCAATGAGTCGATATCCGGCAAATTCTGCAATTGCTCATCGGTATAAACCCTCTTTTCCTGCTGTCTTACTACAATATACAGGTCCTCAAAATCCGGTTTCAGCGGCTTTTGATGGTGTCTTTTGGCAGTATCTTTCACAGTCAGGTTCAAATGTTTTTGATTTTAAAATCCCTGTATTTCGGGCTGGCGGTATTTCCAAACCCTTTGTAATAATTTTATTTCGTATGGATAGCTATATAAGTTGATCTTATAGCGCAGCCCGGCTACCATTTTGATCGCCCTGCGTTTCAGGGAGTTCATGCGGATATCGGTAACCGTTGGGTACACGCCATTTAATACCGTTTCAAAATTCCTTATCTTATCTATCATTTCCGGGGTGAGCCATGGTGTAAGGGGGTTCTTGCGCAGGTCGAAATTTTCCCAGGCCGGGCTTATCCAGTCTTCCAGCGTTTGCGGAAATTTGAAGCCGCTTGCCAGTACCTGCTTAAACAATTCGGAACCCTCTGTAGGTACGGGGCTGTAGGTGTAAATAACGATCTCCGTTTTAGGGTTTACAGCCTTTATTTTTTTGATGAAATCTATCTCGAAATCAATTTGCGCCTGCACCTGTTGCGGTGTTGGGGCCGGAGTACCCAGTACAAATGAATATTCGGGAATGATATCGAATTTTTTTAATCGCTCGGCAAACTCAATGATCTGCTCGCCGGTTTGGGTTCCGCCTTTATCCATCTGTTCGAGGATGGCATTGTTGCCGCTTTCAGCGCCGAAAAATATGCACTTACAGCCCGATTCGCGAATGGCAGCTAATGAGGAGTCTTTAAACTTGCTCATGGTATCTATCCGTGCCATTCCCCACCAGGTCATATTTTCTTTTTTGATCAAATTGGCAAAGTCTACCGAGCGTTTTTCAGAGACAAAAAAGTTATTGTCGTGAAACTCAATGGCATCCGCGCCCCATTTATTTTTGATATACGTTACATCGTTATAAACGGTTTGTGCTGATTTGGCTTTCCATCTGGCCTCATAAATAGGCACTACCGCACAAAACGAGCAGGTGAACGGGCAGCCGATACTGGAATGATAGGCCATGGTCTTCTCACCCAGGTAAGTCTTCCCTAAAAACTTGGTGAGGTTGTAAAATTCGTTGAGCTTATCGTAAGGCAAAGGCGGCAATGAATCCTGGTCGATGAGGTCCTCTTTGGCGGTTTTGAATATTTTTCCGTCAGGAGCCTTGTAAATCAGATTTTTGATGAATTCAAATGGCTTGCCATTTTCTAGTGCATCTATCAACAGGGGAAAGGCATGATCGCCGGGCCCGTTAATGATAAAGTCAACATATCCTGAATATAATACTGAATCCGAATGATTGGAGGGAAAATACCCACCCCATATCATTTTTGTGTGCGGAAATTTTTGCCTGATCGCCTTTGCTGCAATAATAGCCTGCTTTAACTGCGGGCCGGGCATCACGGTAAAGCCCAGGTATTTATATTCGCCTGTATTTAAGTAAGATTCTATTTTTTTGATGGGATCAGCTTCGCAATTACCATCAACAATAGCCCAGTCGTATTTCCCATCGACAGAAGCCGCGATATTTAGTATAGAATTTGGGATGCGATATTTCGCATTAGCACTTTTGGGATTGAATAACAGCACTTTACTCATTGGATATTATTGGTTTTGGGAGTCCATTGGCCTTTAATAGCGATGAGTTTAACCCCACCGCTATTTCAAAGCCACCATTCATTTATCAACCAACTATTTCACACAACAATAGTTAAATCAAATACGCTTTGTTACCGTTGGGGGTTGCCTGCCAAACGAAATAAAAGTTAGCATTGGCAACCATTATTAAAGGCAGATCGTACTTGTATAAAAAGCCTTAAACTATTGATCCCAGCAGTTAAAAATTATCTTAAAAAACGCTTTTTCACGAAGCCCGTAACGGAGAAAAATTCGTCCGAAGCCTATGATATCTGGTCGGCCAATTATGATATGCAGCCGGGCAATCTGATGCTGGACCTGGATGAGACCTTATTTCCAAAATTGCTTGCTCAAACTTCGATACAAAACAAAGCTGTGGCTGATATTGGTTGTGGAACAGGCAGGCATTGGCCAAAAATTTTACAACAACAACCTTTAAGCCTGACAGGCTTCGATGTATCCGAGGGGATGCTGAATAAGCTGAAGGAGAAATTCCCCGGTGCCAATACTTATAGGATAACGGATGACCTATTTTCGACAGTAGCCAATGCATCGTTTGACACCATCATCTCTACACTCACTGTCGCCCATATTGAAAATATTGAAACGGCCCTGCAAGCATGGTGCAGGATATTGAAAGCAGACTGTGAGATCATTATTACCGATTTCCACCCGAAGCTATTGGCTGTAGGCGGGAAAAGGACCTTCAAACACAACAACGAACAATTAGCGGTGAAGAACTATGTTCATTCAACCGATACGATAAAAGATATATTACTGCAAAACGGCTTCCGGGTGGTTGCCGAACATGAGATCAGTATTGATGAAACTATGAAGCATTATTACATCCAGCAAAATGCTTTACCGGTGTACGAGCGGTTTAAGGGCTTCCCGGTTATTTATGGTGTTCATTTAATACGCGGCCATGATCCTGAATAACCTTAAAATGGCTTTGGCAGGCCATACTGTCAATATCAGGATAAAAGATGGTAAAATAACACAGGTTTTACCCCACCCTATTCATGATACAAAAGAAGAGTTTACGCTGACATTTGACAGGGCCATCATCTTTCCGGGGCTCATCAATTCGCACGACCATTTGGATTTTAACCTGTTCCCTGCTTTGGGCAACCAAACCTATAACAACTATACCGAATGGGGCCGGCATATTCATAAAACCTACAAAGAAAGTATCAATAGCATATTAAAGATCCCTGAGGTGTTGCGTGAGCAATGGGGCGTGTACAAAAACCTGCTTTGCGGCGTTACCACGGTGGTTAATCATGGTAAAAAGATAAAGAAGCAAAGCTGGCCCATCAATGTGTATGAGGAGTGCCAAAACATCCATTCGGTGCAGTTTGAAAGAAAGTGGAAGTTGTCATTAAATAATCCTTTCAAAAAAAGGCTGCCGGTGGTAGTACATGTTGGTGAAGGAATCGATGAGTCGTCATTCAAAGAAATTGACCGGCTGACCAACTGGAACCTGCTAAAAAGGCCATTGATCGGGGTGCATGGGGTTGCGATGAATGAAACACAAGTGCAGGCGTTTAAAGCCCTGATTTGGTGCCCGGAATCCAATTACTTTTTGCTCAACAAAACAGCGCCGGTAAACCGGTTAAAGAAGCACACCACTATCCTGTTCGGAACGGATTCGACCCTGACAGGCAGGTGGAATATATGGGAGCATATCCGCCTGGCGAGGAAAACCAAATTTTTGGCAGATGAGGAACTGTATGATACCTTAACAGGCAACGCTGCATTTACATGGGGTACTAATAGCGGTACCATTGCGGAGGGCAAAGACGCTGACCTGGTGGTGGCAAAAATGAAATATGATACGCCTTCCGAGTCATTTTTCTCGATCGACCCGCAGGATATAATGCTGGTAATACACCAGGGAAAGATCAGCCTGTTTGATGAAGAATTGTATACGCAATTGAAAGGAATAGACCTGGATGATTACAGCCGGACTTATATCGATGGCACCTGTAAATATGTACAGGGTAATTTACCCGGATTGATGTACAAAATAAGGCAGTTTTACCCGGAGGCTCATTTTCCTGTTTTATAATAGTTATGAATATACCCCAAAAGATAGGATCGAAATTGAGAAGAGAATCCAGGTATTTGGGCCGGGATATTGGTCATTTGCTGGGGTTTGATGAAAAATTCCTAAAGAATGCAAGAGGCAGCAGGATATTGATCTATCACGGGATTTGTCAAACAGATCATACCCGCTTCAATCCTATCTTCCTTAAACTGAAAACATTTGAGCGGCATTTGGAGTTTTACCAAAAGTACTTTAACGTAATATCGCTGGATGATTTTTACCAGCAACGCTTTAGTAATGACAAATTTAACATCTGCATCACCTTTGATGATGGCTATGCAAATAACCACAAGTATGTGTTATCTTTATTAAAGAAATATCAAACGCCCGCCGCTTTTTTTATTACCGCTATACGCAACGCGGGTTATGATATTTTATGGAATGATTTTTTAGGCCTCGTCCAGAAATATGGCCCGGAAAAGATCCTTTATAAAAGCGAACAGTTTTATAAAGGCAATTATAATAAATACATATCAGCGCAAAGCGGTTTGAGCCTGGTTGAAATGCTTCGCCAGGGTGATTTTGAGGTTAAAGCAGAAATGATAAATTTATTGTATCCACTGGCCCCCTACAGGGAAAACAATCCGGGTGATGAAGATTACTGGCTGCAAATGACCAGGGAGCAGATCAGGGAATTATCCGCTTCACCATTTGTAACTGTTGGCTCACATGGCTATTATCATAACGACCTGGCACGAATCCCCCTTAATGATGCCATGGACGAGCTAACCCGCTCTAAGCAATATCTCGAAGATATAATTGATCAACCTGTAAACAGCCTGGCTTTCCCTTATGGTTCCTATACCCGGGATGTGGTGCATGCAGCTAAAAATGCAGGTTATGATCAGTTGCTGGCTATGGATTTTCATTTTGATGAAGACCATGCTGATAAAACCATGAAAGAAAGATTCACTGTAAATCCGTTCATATCGCCTGCCAACCAAATGCATGCTACAATAACCGGGAGTTATGAGCGATAACATCGAGATAAAGGGCTATCATATCGAACGGTTAAGCAGGAAGAATATTCATAGCCTCAATATGCTCCATGATATGGTGTATGGTAAGCCCCACGAAGCTGATTACTTTGTCAAAAAATATGATACAGCTTACACCGGTGTGGAGTATACCGGCTATATCGCTTATGATGAAAAGGAACTACCTATTGCTTATTATGGTGTGATCCCTTGTTTTGTCAGGGATAATGACCGTTTATATTTAGCGGCACAGTCGGCAGATACGATGACGCACCCCAAATACCGTTTCAAGGGCTTGTTTGTACAATTGGCCAACCTCACTTTCGACCTTTGCACGGAAGAAGGGGTAAGTATCATCTTCGGTTTTCCAAATCAAAACTCGCTGCACGGCTTTCTGTCCAAATTGAAATGGCAAATGACGGAGACCATGGATTGTTACATTATACCAGTTGGTACAATTCCGGCTGAGGGGATAGCACATCACCTGCCTTTTTTAGACAAAATGTATAAAGCGTATCAGCAACAGGTACTTAAAAAATATCTGCTGCCGCAAAAAGGGATCGAAAACTCGGCTTTCAAAGATGGTTTTGCAGGAGTAAACCGGAATGCCCTTTACCTGAATTATAAAACCTACCATGATACTTTTGTGATCAGGATAGGCGATTCGTTATTATGGATAAAGATCAAACATGGCCTTATCATCGGTGATATCAACTGCCGGGAGGAAGATTTTGATGGTATGATGCACGAACTGCACAAGATCGCCTTAAAATTGGGCTTAACAGAGA
Source organism: Mucilaginibacter sp. (assembly GCA_035489035.1). GTDB lineage: Bacteria > Bacteroidota > Bacteroidia > Sphingobacteriales > Sphingobacteriaceae > Mucilaginibacter. Next base: position 103,822 of record DATHKT010000042.1, on the reverse strand, counting down.
TACAATTTCATACCAGTCATCAAACTACACTATCCGCCTTGTTTGCGGCCAGGTACGATGCCGTGCCATCTTTTCATGTGCTGTTTAAGGAAATGGGGGGCCATATACCGCTGGATAAGATCAAATTCACCTTTGCCGATGTGGACACTTTTTGATGTAACAAACCGACCAATACTATTTTAGATGAGTTTGCCGATAAAACGATTTTTTTTTAAGGACGATAAAATAAGGACCTTTCATATTACACGCCTGACTGAGGAACAAATCGAAGAAAAGGTGTTTTTACAAAAAGACAAACATCGCATTGATATCAACAAAAGCCATGGGATGATCTGCCTCGATCCGTTTTGCATGGCGGTGTGGCTGCCTGCCGAACAGGCAAATTTACTTGATCCACAGGTTGTTAAAATACAGTTCACAAGGGGGAGCAAACTTAACGCGTCCATCAGGCTATCGCTTATAGAAAAGATCGGGACGGAGCATGGTGTGCTGCTACTGTACAAAATTGAAAAGGTGAAAAACCACCAGCTGAGCCCATTGCACCGGCTGGTGCTTTTTGGTTATTTGCTCCGGTCCAAAAAGAATACTTATCATCACAGGAAGGTTATCAGCGCATTGTATTCGTACCCGAGGAGTATCATTATTGTATCCTACAAGGATGCTGATTATTACAATATTTTCCCGATGGATATCCATGCTTATATCAGGGAAGAGGGCTTATATATATTGGGATTGCGGACAACCAATGTCACCCTAAATAAAATATTAGAGGCCGGGAAAGTAGTTGTTTGCGATACCGACAGTGTGGATATCAAAACGGTGTATGATCTGGGGAAACATTCAAGCGCCTCGCCTACCCCAATGAGTGAGCTTCCTTTTGGCACAACAGACAGTGAACTGTTCGGTTTCCCGGTTCCTGATTTTGTGGGATCTTATAAGGAAATAGAGATCATTCAGCATAAAAAAATGGGGTACCATATGCTGATGGTTGGCAAGGTGGTGAACACTAAAGTGATCAGGCCGGATTCCGCCTCTCTTTACCATGTCAGCTTTTTAGAGTTTCAAAAGAGTAATTATCAAAGCATCGAAGGGTTATTTTAGTATTCAGAACTATGGTATATGTTTTTGTCAGTTATAATCCTTCGCTCGATTTTGATTCGCCCGAAAGCTGGTATAAACGAACCGCGGGTTATTCTGGCGTTTTGTTCAGCCTGGCTAAAAACAATACCGCTATCAATATCAAACAAATCAATTTTGAGGGCGACAGGCTGCACAAAGGCGTCAATTATCACTTTGTAAGATACAACCCGAAGGAAAAATATTTTCCGCGCCGCATCAACCGCATTGTCAAAAATCTCAACCCTGATGTCGTATTTATACAAGGGTTGCATACACCCTTACAATTGATCCAGCTGGGTATTCAATTGGGTAAAAAGACCAGAATCATCGCCCAGCATCATGCTGAAAAGCCGTCAATCGGCATAAAAAAATACCTGCAAAAATTGGCCGACAAGTATGTGGATGCTTATTTGTTTGCCTCGCGGGAAATGGGGATGGAATGGGTGGAAAAAGGCAATATGGCATCAGCTGATAAGCTGCATGAGGTGATGGAGGTATCGTCCATATTTTCGCCGATGGACAAAGCAGAGGCTAAAACTAAAACGGGAGTTACGGGGGATTTGATTTTTTTGTGGGTGGGGAGACTTGATGCAAACAAAGATCCGTTGACAGTGGTCAGGGCATTTTTGAAATTCAATCAAAAAAATCCATCTGCCCGGTTATACATGATCTATCATACCGATGAATTGCTGGCAGAGATACAGACTATTTTGGATGATTCAGCAAACAAGGATGCGATTACATTGATAGGAAAAGTGCCGCACGAGGAATTACAATATTGGTATAATAGCTCGGATATTATCCTGTCGGGATCGCATTACGAAGGCAGCGGAACGGCGGTTTGCGAGGCCATGTCATGCAGGTGCATGCCGGTGGTGACGGATATTTTATCTTTCCGAATGATAACAGATAATGGACGTTGCGGATTATTATATGAAGCCGGGGACGAAACCTCTTTATTGCTGGCACTAAAGCTAACATGCGAAATAGATTTAAAGAAGAAGCAGGAATTATCGCTTCAATATTTCAGGGAGACCCTTTCCTTTGAGGCTATTGCGGGGAAAATTCAGGCGATAGCGGAATCGCTTTGATCAAATAATTGCATCATCGCATTTGCCGTATCCTGTATCGCGTACGGCAATACAGATTTATAATCAATAGCTGGATCGTCCAATAACTCCTTTATTTTATGCGCCATGTCCACCTGGTTTTGGATGATATACCAGTTTTCGATAGGTGCGTTCATCGGCCTGACCATACTCACTACCTGCGCTCCGGCGTACAATGCCTCGAGGCATACGACCACAAAGCCTTCGTAGGCGGAAGTATGTAAAAACACTTTTGACCGCTGCATTAATTCTAATACCGATGAGTGGGGTAGCTCACCTGTTAATTCTATATTTTTTTCGAGGTCAAGCACTTTTATCATCGCTTTCAATCGTTCCCCTTCCGGACCCTGGCCGCATATAACCGCTTTGATATCCGGGGAATATTTGCGGAGCAGGTTGATGATATTAATAAACAGGTCGTATTGCTTTAGGGGAATGAGTGAACCTGCACCTAAAATATCAATATCTCTTTCTATTACCACCGATGATTTATATAAGGTTGTATCTATTCCTGGGGGTATCAAATGCAGAGGCATGATATCATAGTTCTTGGAAAATTCGGCTGCAAGAAAATCAGACAAGGCAATTAATGAATTAGCTGTGGGCTTTGTCCATTTTATATATTTATTACCCGGTTTTGCATCCTGGCCCAGTATCCAGCAGAAATGTTTAAGGCGATTCCATTTTGCAAACTTGTTGCTTATGAAAGCACATTCGCCCAGCCAAAAACTTAATAGCCCAATAAGTTGATATTGTTTATTTAGTTTGCGAAGAGTGAGCCAAATACGCAGCCAGTTAAGCACGCGGAAAATGCCTCCTCTACTTTTACCTCCGAAGGCGATCACATCAACCCCATGAAATTGATAGCGGGCGGATTTAAAAGGGTATTGAAAAGCCAGTACAATAATGTTGAGGCCGGGATTCATTTCCTTCAGCGTCTTTACCAATATTTGCTGCAGGGGCAGGCAGGTACTATCCGCTTCATTTGCAGGGAAGCCGGGACTTAGTATGACCAATGCTTTTGCCTTACTCATCCAGTGAAATTATTTTATTGCAATAAGCTAAACTGGACTTATTATGGGTGATAAACAAGATCATTTTTCCCTGTTGGGTAAGCAATTGCAACCGACTCAAAATAGCTTCTTCGGATGCCTGGTCCATCTCGCCGAAAGGTTCATCCAGGATAAGCAAATCGAATCCATGATACAGCGCCCTTGCCAGCATGATCCTTTGCCGCTGCCCGCCGCTCAGGTTTTTGCCGTTTTCGGTGACGATCCAGTTTACGCCTTCGGGGTATTGCTCAAGCAGGGTATCCAGGCCGCAGAAAGTGATCACCTCATTTAGCTTGTTGGCATCATGGGCGCCGTCAGACAAGGTAATATTTTTCAATACCGAATCATGAATGAGGAAGGGCTGCTGCTTGATGTAGGATATACGGCTCCAGTAATGCTGCCTTTCGTCACTCGATGTTTCTACATTATTTACGCTGATAGTACCATGATCAGCATAAATAAAACCGAGCAGCAAATTAACCAGCGTGGTTTTTCCCCGACCAGAATTCCCTGACACACCGGCGAAATCACCGGGAGACATGCTAAAGCTAATATCGTCTAAAACCGGCCTGTCGTTATATTTAAAGCTGACCGATTTGAATTCAACAGATTGGATAGAATCAGCGGGTTTAGCTATTACAGGTACTTCTTTTTGATCATCAACCGGCAGCAGGTCATTCAGGGTGAATTCATAGGTTTTCATTTGCCCCGCGCTATTCAACAAGGTAACCAAACCGGGAATGATCTTATAAGCCGCAGCCATAAATACGCCGATGGTAAGCAGGTCAACCGTTGGCGTATGCGCCGACCATTTGTTGATCACGATCAAAATAAAGAAACCAAGGATGGCGAAAAGCTCGATCATCCGTGAGGGCAAAGCCTGCAAACTTTGCTGGGTGCAGATATTTTGATTGAGTTGTCGTTGCATGTCAGCATACCGGCCCGCAAAAAAGTTCTCTTTACCATACACGTTACTTTCGATATAGCCCAACAATGCCTCTCTTACATTCTGTAAAGTTTCCGCGTTTGTCCGTTTTATATCCTTGCGAACGAGTTTGAGTTTTCTTTTAAGCAGCGAACCCAACAAAACCACGGCGGGGGTGAGCAACAGGAATAACAGCAAAAATAGCGTGGCATGATAAAACAAGATGGCTACAATGGTAAAAAAGATCAACACGCCTTGCGAAATGATCTGCTGAAAATTAGTGAGGATGTACTGCCCAAACTCAATAGGCTGGTGACATATCTTTCGGATGTGTATGGAGGAATCAATGCTGACAAATTTCAAGTAATCATCCTTTAAATAATGGCGGATGTTGCGTTCAGATAACCGTGATGCTACCTGGTAAATAAAATTGAACTTCGAAGATGATACTTTATAGGCAAACGCATTTTTTATACCGAACAGTATGAAAAATATACTGATAAGCAGGATAGAATTTTGATCGGAAAGAGATGAGGGCAGAAATGACAAATTAGGCAGTCCCGCATTTTTAACATAAAAGTTGATGACGATAACTGTAAAGGCCAGGAAAGCCACATCCAGCGCGCTGACAAGCACATCCAAAAGAATAAGCACGAACAGGCGTACCCTCTCTTTTTGATCCAGTATGGTTAAAATACCTGATAAAAAATGCACCGGCCAGTAATTGTATAAATAAGTTTAGCAGCGGATTTTACGAAATGGCGAACATCGCGCAAAACCAAAAAACATTTCAATTATAGCTACGCATCACAATGGTTGATGGTTGCCTTGTGTAAACTAATATGGCGAAGGGCTTGTGGCTGTCCAACCGCCATCAACCACCAAACTTTGCCCGGTGATATGGCGGGAAAAAGGTGACACAAAAAAAAGCGCCGCGTTGGCGATATCCTCTACGGTTGCGGGCCGCCCCATGGGTGTAATGCGCGACCAGGTTTGTTCGTAACCCTCATCCTGCAGGGTGCGCTCAGTTAAAGTGGCCCCGGGAGCGATGGTATTGACCGCTATATTTAAAGGCGCTAATTCTAATACTAAACTTTTGGCCAGCATTTCAAGGCCGGCTTTGGTCATGCCGTAGGCTGCCAGGTTTTTGTGCGCCTGGTGGCCGGTAACCGATGACATCAGCAAAATACTACCGCCGCCGTGACCCTGCTTTTTCATCTGGATAGCCGCCTTTTGCGCCAAAAAGAAACTGCCGAACAGGTTGAGGTTGACAACGCTTTGCAAGTCTCCGGGTTGGTAATCTAAAAACTCGCCATAGGAGGTAATGCCGGCGTTTGCTATCGCGATGGTCACAAATCCAAATTTGCTAACGGCGGTATCCACCATTTGCTGGATGAAATTGACATCAGCGGCATCACCCGCCATAGGATGGCACTTGCCGCCCAGCATATTGATGACCGAAGCAGCACGGTTAGCCAGTTGCTCATCAATATCATTTAACAATACTGCCGCACCTGCCAGCGCCAGTTGGCGTGCTATTTCAAAGCCTATGCCCTGCCCCGCACCGGTGATGATGGCTACCTGGTTGGTGAATTTTTGATCTTCCATAGTATAATTCTTATGTGCGGTGTCATCCTGAGCCTGTCGAAGGACGCGCGTAGAGGCCTTTGCCCACATGCTTCGAGAGCCTCAGCATGACATCCTTTTATTTTATTTTTAATGCGAATCCTTATGTATCTCGCTCCCGCTGCCGCCCCTAAGGAAATCCATATCGGCGCCTAAGTGCGATTGCTCCACGTGCTGTTGGTATAGCCAGGTGTAACCACGGGTGGCATAGTCGGTTGGTAGTTTCAATTGCTTTTTCCTTTCGGCGATCTCTTCATTTGAAAGCTCCACATTCAGCGAGCCGTTTTTTGCATCCAGCGTGATGATATCCCCATCCTGAATAATGGCAATGGTGCCGCCAATGGATGCTTCAGGTGATACATGCAATACCACTGTTCCGAAACCTGTACCACTCATCCTGCCATCGGAAATGCGCACCATATCATGTATGCCTTTGTCCAGCAGCTTTTTGGGGATATTCATATTGCCAACCTCGGGCATACCTGGGTAGCCTTTGGGGCCTACGTTTTTAAGCACCATTACACTGTTCTCATCCACATCCAGGTTCGGATCATCCACACGCGCTTTATAATCATCGATATTTTCAAACACCACGGCTTTACCGGTATGCTGCATTAATGCAGGGGTTGCAGCTGAAGGTTTCATCACCGCGCCATCTTCACATAAATTGCCTTTGAGCACGCTGATACCCGCCAACTTATTAAATGGCGTATCAACGGCAGCGATCACATCACGGTTATAGCACGCACTATTTTGGTAATGCCCGGAAATGGGTTTGCCTGTTACGGTTAAAGTATCCCGGTGCAAAACATTATCCAGTTCCTTCATTACAGCGGGGATACCGCCGGCATAATAAAGGTCTTCCATAAAATATTTGCCTGATGGCTGCAGATTAGCTAATAAGGGAATGCCTTTTTCGCTGGTATTAAAATCATCAATGTTGAGGTCAACGCCGATACGGCCCGCAATGGCCAGCAGGTGAATGATAAAGTTGGTAGAACCGCCAATGGCCGCATTGGTAATAATGGCATTATCGAAAGCCGCACGGGTGAGGACCTCGGATAGTTTCAGATCCTCCCTCACCATATCTACAATACGCATTCCGGATAGATGTGCCAGAACCTTCCGGCGGGAATCAGCCGCAGGAATAGCGGCATTGTCGGGTAAAGTCAATCCTAAAGCTTCAGCCATAACGGCCATAGTAGAGGCCGTGCCCATAACTGCGCAATGCCCCCTGCTGCGCGACATGCAGGCTTCGGCAACGTTCATTTCTTCTTCGGACATGCGGCCCGCGCGCTGGGCTTCCGAAAATCGCCAAACATCTGATGTGGCTATATCATGTCCCTGGTATTTGCCCGTCAACATGGCTCCGCCCGAAACCACGATGGTTGGAATATCCACGCTACAAGCACCCATGATGAGCGCCGGGGTGGTTTTATCGCAGCCACAAAGCAGCACTACACCATCTAGAGGATTGGCGCGAATGGATTCTTCTACATCCATACTTACCAAATTGCGGTATAGCATAGCGGTAGGTTTGATTAGTGTTTCACCTAATGACATCACCGGGAACTCCACGGGAAATCCGCCGGCTTCATAAATACCATGTTTTACCGACTCGGCCAGCTCGCGAAAATGTGCGTTGCAGGGTGTCAGCTCCGACCAGGTATTGCAGATACCGATAACGGGTTTCCCTTTAAACTCATGCGCCGGGATGCCCTGGTTCTTCATCCACGAACGGTAGATAAAACCATCCTTACCTGTTCTGCCAAACCATTCACTGCTGCGAAGTTTTTTGTTGCTCATGATTATTTTTATAGTGAAGTAAAGTTAAGAATGTAGCTTGCTTTTATTATAAAAACCATTGTCATTTCGAACGAAGAGAGAAATCTTATAAAAGCGATTTGTGACCATGCATATCGGCCTCTTATCTGTCGTATAAGATTTCTCGTTATCACTCGAAATGACAATACTGCTTTTGTTTCAATCTTAACTTATCGCCCTATCCAAATGCGTATATCCACCATCCACATGAATTAACTGCCCGGTGGTATGGCTGGAGCGTTCGGATAACAGGAACGCGACCATGTTGGCTATTTCTTCGGTGGTTGTCATGCGGCGGCCCAGTGGTATTTTGGAGATAATGGATTTCAATTGTTCCTCGGGGTTGGGCTGGGTTTTTATCCAGCTTTCATATAAGGGCGTCCAGCATTCGGCTACGATAATGGAGTTTACCCTTATCCCGTAAGGAAGTAATTCAACCGCCCATTCGCGGGTCAGCGCATTACGTCCACCGTTGGATGCTGCATAAGCTGAAGTACCTCCCTGCCCGGTTTCGGCAGTTTTTGAGCTGATATTGACGATCGGGCCTTTGCTCTTCTTCAATTCGGGCAAGGCGAAATGTGCCAGCAGGTAATAATGTACCAGGTTTTTATGGATCGACGATATAAACTGCTCGTAATTGCCATTCTCCAATCCTACCCCATCATTTACACCTGCGTTGTTTACCAGGCCATCTATGCGACCATATTTTTCTATCACTGATTTTATGGCATTTTCGCATTCGGCAGGATTGGCCAGTTCGGCTACTACCTGCGAACCAACGTTGATCTCAGCGATCACTTTTAAATTATCTTCTTCGCTCCTGCCTATAATTACTGGGATAGCGCCTTCGGCAGCCAGCACCTTTACTATACCTTCACCTATGCCTTTAGCACCGCCGCTTACTATAATTACTTTGTCTTTGAGTTGCAGATCCATGTTTTACTTTAATAAATATTTTTTAGTCCGCCCGCATATCGACTCACCCGGTCTTTGCTGCGCTCGACCACCCTCTCTACGCTGCGCGCAAAAAGGGTTATTTTTTTAATCCCAGGTTTCCTATCTTGTTTAGAGACACACCCCTGCCCCTCGCAAGAGGGGATTAATACTGTGGCTTATTATTCCACATCCAAATTATAAAAATCAATTGCATTTCCACCAAAAAACAAGTCCTGCTCATGGTGTGATAAGTTTGAGGTATATAATTGCAATATTTCTAAAGCACGGTTATACCCTCCTGCCAGCATACAAACAGGCCAATCCGAACCATACATTAACTTGTTGACGCTGAAGGAATCAAACACCACATCCAGATATGGCGTAAAATCATCTGTGCGCCAGTTGTACCAATTGGCTTCAGTCAGCATGCCGGATACCTTGCAATATACATTCTGGTATTTTGATAGCGCTTCGACATCCTTTTTCCATTCCTCAATTTCCTTATTTTTGATATGAGGTTTGGCCAGGTGATCGACTACAAATTTTTGATCGGGGAACTCGGCCACCAATGTCGCTGCATGTTTTAAATGCTGCGGATAGATGAGAATATCGTAGGTAAATCCGTAATCGCCCAAAAAGCTGATGCCTCTTTTAAACTTGGAGGTCAGCATAAATTCATCATTAGGCTCAGCCTGCAAAACATGGCGGAAACCTTTCATTTTTGGAAATCCGTCCTTATAATATTGTAAGCGCTCGCCGATATCCTCCGCCCGGAGGTCGACCCAACCGACAACGCCTTTTATGAAACTGTTTTCATCAGCCAGTTTCAGCATAAATTGGTTATCCTCTTCGGTCTGACAAGTTTGCACAACCACTGAACCGACAATATCATTGCGTTTCAATATAGGCAACAGATCACCGGGAACGAAATTGCGCGCGATAAGCGACATTTCCTCCGCGATCCAACTGTCCCTTACCGGGTCGAACTGCCAGAAATGCTGGTGCGAATCAATTTTTAGCATAAGCTATTACATTTTGAGTAGCGCTGCCCAATCCGTCAATACCCAACTCTATTACATCGCCCGGCTTAAGATACAAATTTGGTTTCATACCTAACCCTACTCCTGCAGGCGTTCCGGTTGAAATAATATCCCCCGGCAACAATGTCATGAACCGGCTTGTGTAAGCTATAACAAATGGAATATTAAAAATAAAGTTAGCTGTGGTACCATCCTGCATAGTTTTGCCATTCAATTTGAGCCAAAGGCGCAGGTTGTGCGGATCACTGATCTCATCGGCAGTAGCCAAAAATGGACCCACAAGCGCGAAGGTATCGCAGCCTTTTCCCTTATCCCATGTACCGCTGCGTTCCAGTTGGAACTCACGCTCGGATACATCATTGTGCAATACATAACCTGCCACGTAATTCATCGCATCGGCCTCGTCTACATAGCTTGCTTTTTTGCCGATCACTACGGCCAGCTCCACTTCCCAATCGGTTTTTACTGAATTTTTCGGGATCATGATATCATCATTGGGCCCAACAAGGGCAGTTGTCGATTTCAGGAAGATCACAGGCTCCGGTGGTGGCGTGGCATTGGTTTCCCTGGCGTGATCAACATAGTTGAGGCCGATGCAAACAATTTTTGACGGGCGTGCAATGGGGCTTCCCAAACGGGTAGCATCACTTACTTCGGGAAGATCATTGTTTTTGATAAAATCAGCCAGGCGGGTGAGGCCATCGCTTTCAAAAAAATGTTCATTATAATCTTCGCCAAACGCGGAGGTATCGTAACGTTTATCATTGATGATCAAACCTGTTTTTTCTTTGCCGGCTTCGCCGAATCGGATGAGTTTCATAGGGTGGTAGTTATATAATATTGTCTTGTCGCTGGGTTTAGACTTACGAAGTCTTAAAGACTTCGTAAGTCTGTCGCCGCTATTAGTTCGTACTCAATTTTATTATCGTATCGTAAGGGTCGCTTTCAATGCCTTTAACATACACAAACACGCCCTCGGGCTGCTGTTTGAATTTAAGTGATGCACCATTCATCAACGCAACTTTGGCGATCTTTTGTTTAAGTGTTGGAATAAAAATATATTCCTGCTCCGGGGTTGAAAGTATGTGCGCATACAAGGTGTTCCCTTTTGAGGTTAACACACCCCATTGCTGCGGCGCGGTTACATTGCCGCGGGTACCGTAAATGGCTTCGCCATTCTTTTGCATCCAGTTGCCAACTTTGGTGAGGGTATCCACAAACTCCGGTTGAATTTTTCCATTGGGCATAGGGCCGATATTCAACAGGAAATTGGCATTGCGGCCCGCAGCGTTTACAAGGTAGCCGATGATCTGTTTGGTTGATTTGAAGGTCCGGTCGGTGATGTTGAAACCCCAGCTATTATTGATCGTTTCACAGGTTTCAAGGGGCAGCGCGCCGATCTTTGATTCGCCGCTGAAACCGGTTGTATTACCGCCGGGCAGGTCCTTTTCAAACATCTGGAAGTCTTCGCCAACAAAGGGGGCTAAGTGGTGATTATTACCGATCAGTATGGACGAATTGAGCTTATGGATCAACGGGTATATTTCATCAAAGTGCCAGTTAACATTACGCCTCTCCCATTGCCCATCGAACCAGATCCCTTTTACACCGGGGTAGTTGGTGATCAATTCGGTCAGCTGCGTTTTCATGAAATTGATATAGCTGTTCCAGTCGGCATTTTCGGGTGCGCCGTTCACTATCGGGTTACCGAAGGCATAATCCTTGCGGCCCCAGTCCAACAGGGAATAATAAAAATGCAGCTCGATGCCTTCCTTTTTACATTCCTGCGCCAGTTCCATCAAGGGGTCTTTATGGTAGGGCGTTGCATCGACAATGTTATAGGGGCTCGCCTTGGTTTTGAACATGCTGAAACCATCATGGTGGCGCGAAGTGATGGTGATATATTTCATCCCGGCGATTTTGGCCAGCTGCACCCAGGCTTTGGCATTAAAATCTTCCGGACGGAAAAAATCTGCCAATCGCTTGTAGCTGTCGTACGGTATTTTGCGCTCGTGCATCACCCATTCACCTGCTCCCAACTCGCTATAAATACCCCAGTGGATAAACATTCCGAATTTCATATCCTGGAACTCCTTGCGGGATTCGAGGTTTTCGGCAGTTGGCGTGTAGGATTTTTGTTGGCCTAACTGGTCGTTTTGGGCCTTTGCTAAACCCAGCGACATACAGCACAAACAAGTGAGCAACAGTTTCCGTTTCATAAGCATTAGGTGTTAATCGTTGTAAAACCTCCATCAATAGGGTAATCACTCCCGGTAATGAACCCCGCCTCGTCTGAACATAAATACAATGCCAGCGCGGCTACCTCTTCGGGTTTGCCCATGCGGCCAATTGGCTGGCTTTTGGACAATTTATCAAATATTTCCGCCTGGTTGTCCGGGTAGTTTTTGGCGATGAAGCCATCCACAAAAGGTGTATGGATACGCGCCGGGGAAATGCTGTTGCAGCGGATGTTATCGTGCAGGTAATCGCGAGCTACAGATAAGGTCATGGCGAAAATAGCGCCCTTGCTTGTGGAATAAGCAAACCTATCCACCAAACCTACACTCGCAGCTATAGAAGCTGTGTTTAAGATCACGCCACCTCCCTTGGCCTTCATCAGGGGTATCGCGGCAAACAGGCAATTATAGGCTCCTTTTACGTTGACGTTCATCACCCGGTCGAAATCGGCTTCGCTTGTAGTTGTGGCGCTGCCGATGTGGGCAATGCCGGCGTTATTTACCAAAATATCGATGCTGCCTATTTCGTTAAAAATGCCTGATACTTCCTCTTGCTTACTGACATCGCAGGTATGACTGAAAGCTGTACCCCCGGCAGTAATTATTTCAGAAACTGTTGCCGAAGCTGCAGCGGTATCCAACTCGATGATATGCACCGTGGCGCCCTGCTGTGCAAATAACACGGATATGGCCTTGCCTATGCCGCTGCCGCCACCGGTGATGATTGCTGTTTTATTTTTTAATGAAAACATTTTAATACTTAATTATAATAATGAACACCGAATGCTGAATATCCAATATCGTGGATTTGGTTGCGTTATTCTTCATTCGATATTCCGTGCTCGATATTCAAATTACAACGATACTCCCCTTTTCCACGGTATAAAATCATCCTGCTCCAGTTGCACTGCCTTGGGCTGAATTTCGCCGTTGGCTACCTGTATCACATATTCTAAAATGCGCTCGCCGGCCTGTTTGATAGTTTCGGAGCCTTCTATGATGGTACCGCAATTGATGTCGATAATATCGGGCATTTTATTATAAATAACCGAATTGGTAGATAATTTGATCACCGGGGCTACCGGGTTACCTGTCGGTGTGCCGAGGCCGGTGGTGAACAACACGATATTGGCACCCGAGCCCACTTCGGCAGTAGTGCTTTCCACATCGCTGCCGGGAGTGCATAATAAGTTCAGGCCCGGTTTAGTTGCTTTTTCGGGATAATCCAGCACCGCGGCAACGGGTGATGTACCGCCCTTCTTTGCCGCGCCGGCCGATTTAATGGCATCAGTGATCAAGCCATCTTTGATATTTCCAAAAGATGGGTTGGCATAAAAACCGGAGCCATTTTGCTCAGCCCGGGCATTGTAGGTGACCATCAGGTCCATAAAACGTTTGGCGGTATCTTCGTCAACACAACGGTCGCTTAGCTCCTGCTCTACCCCGCACAATTCGGGGAACTCGGATAGGATCACCGATCCGCCTAAAGAAACTAATATATCCGATACATAGCCCAGAGCCGGATTAGCTGATATACCAGAAAAACCGTCGGAGCCGCCACACTCAAGCCCAATGCAGAGCTTGGTTATCGGTGCGGATTTACGTTCGTTCTGGTTGGCTTCCATCAAACCCGCGAAGGTTTGCTTTAGTGCTTCCTGTAATAACTTGCGTTCGGTGCCCATTTTTTGCTGTTCCAGTATCACCATGGGTTTGCTGAATGATGGATCGCGCTTAGCAATCTCTTCCTGCAAAATACTTCCCTGTGCGTGCTGACAGCCTAAACTTAGCACGGTTGCCCCTGCTACGTTGGGGTGGGTAATATAACCGGCCAATAATCCGCATAAAGCCCGCGAATCCTGCTGGGTACCGCCACAACCGAGCTCGTGGGTAAGGAATTTGATACCATCGATATTTTTGAATATCCGTTTATTGCCTGCTTTTTCGGCACCGGCCAGCATATCGGCATTCAGGATTTCCTGGGTTGATCGGCCAGCTTGATACAAACTCATCAATTGCTCCACTTCGCTTTCATAGCTTTTGGCTTTTTTGTAGCCCAGCTTATCCACCAAAGCTTCCTTCATCACCTGGATATTGCGGTTTTCGCAAAACACCAGCGGGATCACGATCCAGTAATTAGCGGTGCCAACCGAACCATCGGCACGGTGATAACCATTAAAAGTTCTACCCTCGAACTTTGAAGTATCGGGTTGATGCCAGTCCAGTTTGCGTTTGCCCATGTGGAATCCGCTGGAAGCGTGGTGTATGTTTTCTGTCGAAATTAAACCTCCCTGCGGGATATCCTGTGTGGCTGCGCCTACCAGTACGCCGTACATAAATATCTGATCATCGGGACAAAAGGCGTTGATGGCAAATTTATGTTTGGCCGCCACGCGGGCGGTAAGGGTAAAAGTTTGTCCCTCAAATTCTATAGGCGTCCCCTGTTCCAGGTCGCGCAGGGCAACGAGGACGTTATCGTGGGGATGTATGCGGAGGAAACTATGTTCTTGTGTCATTATTTGTCTGAATCACTGATTAAACTGATTTTTGGATTTCACTGATTACCTATTGTCTGAATCTGAATTTCCTGAATGATTCCTTTATTCCTGCTTATAACTTTTAACTAAATCATCTTCCGGACTTTCGGTCTTCCCGACTTCCGGACTATCTTACAACTCAAATATCTTATTCATTAATACCCATTTTTCGCCGGCTTTGGCATTCTTCATTGGTTGCTGGAATTTCCACATCAGGGTTTCCCATTCCTGCACCTTTTTGTTGATGGCATCCATCGCTGCTTTTTGCTCAAATTTAAAGGTATCGGTTGTTTCCATGATCATCATTAAACGGTTATCAAAGCGGTATATTTCCATGTTGATAATACCCGAACTGATGATGCTTTCTTTGATCTCCGGCCAGATATTGCGGTGGTATTCCTCATACTCCGCGATGAGTCCGGGATCATCTTTCAGGTCGACTGTTAAGCAATATCGTTTCATGTTATGGATATCTATTATTTAAACTAATTTGGATAAATGATAAAATCATCATGTATCTCACGGGCGGGCTTATCCCCCAATTTTTTTAATGCTTCATTAAGTAATAAAAGGTCTTTAACCGTTAAAGGCAAAACATGCTCATCAGGCTGAAACGTCGTTCCTATAGGATAATCTTTACCTGCTGTTTTAGTCATTTCTATATGATTGCCAAGGATATAAGATATTTTATGCTGCAAAGTAAAATCAACTAACCGCTGCGTACTTAATTTAAAGGCCTGCCAGTCATTGATATACAATCTGCCGGGGTAAAAGCTATCCCCTGATAATAATATTTTTGTTTCCCTGTCATAAACCGCAATTGAAGTTTTATGATGCCCCGGTATTGGAATGATCTCCATTATTCTGTCCCCCAAATCTATTTTACCGCTTTGCTGAGGCCAGTTTTCTATTTTAAAAAATGACTGTACATCCTCCACCTTTAAACCCACAACTGTTGTATTAGGGTTATTCTTAAATTGCCCATCCCCGGCTGTATGATCTCCGTGACTATGGGTATGAGCCACCACAAGTTCTACCTGCGTATGAATAGTTTTCTCCCATTTATTAACCAGGCTGTCAACCGTGGCACGCAAGGGAAACTTACTTTCGCTGAATGTAGCACCTGCATCCATTAACAAAGCTTTTTTATGCCCTAAAAATAAAAACATAAAAGGCGCTTCGTAATTGGTACACTTATTCTCCCGTAATATCCAGGTGTTATAATTATACTGAACAACCTGTATCGGCGGATCGGTATTTTCATTGCAATTAGCGGCCCCGCTGATCCATTTTGTTTTATTTATATCTGCGGTGGTTTTTTGAAATACCTTGCATGACAAACAAGATAAAAGGAAAAAAACTATAACTATTTTATTTGCATTAGCTGATGTCATGATATCAATATACTGCTCTATACATTTTCATTATTGTGGGATCAACTCAACCACCGGTATTTCGTAAGGAGGCTTATTTTTAGGCAATGTCAATTCGAGGTCGCTGCCGTTGGAAGCCTGCGCATATTTTAGTTCTGAATAATCATTTACAAACTGGGCGTATTTGATCTTACCCTTATAGCCGGGCAATATCAATTTGCCATCTGCCGGGTAATTGTAAATATGTACATACACCTTTTTGGTTTGCGGATTGTAAGTCAGCTTGGTGCCTTCGGGGGTTTGATAGCCGGTCGGCGCATACGTGCAATTGTAAATGGCCTTGCTGTTGGCATGCATCCAATACGACATACTGTCCAATGCATTCGTAGCCCGGTAATCAAACTCGCCACGGGCGGTTGGGCCCACGTTGAGGATCAGGTTGCCGCCATTGCCTACCGAGGTGATCAGCAGATCAAGCAATTGGCGGTGTGTTTTCCAGCTGTTCTCATCGCGGTAATATCCCCATGAGCCGGAAAAGGTTTGGCAGGTTTCCCAGGTCTTGCCTTTAAATTTTTCCAGTTCCTTGCTGCTTACCTGCTCGGGTGTTACAAAGTCGGCGCCGTCGCTGTATTCATCCAGCCCCAGGCGGTTATTAACAATGATGCCCGGCTGTAGTTTCCGTACCATGGTCAGCAATTCTGCCGCGCCCCAATCAGAGCCGCGTTTGCCGCGTTTTGAACTCTTATCCCACGACCAATCGAGCCAAAGAATATCAATTTTGCCGTACTTAGTCAGCAACTCGGTCACCTGGTTGCGCATATACTGGCGATATTTGGCCATGTCGCGGCCTTTATTCAACCTGTCATAATTGGCCTGGGTGGTGTCTACCTGGGTTAACGGATGCACATCGTCCATGGTATAATCCGGGTGGTGCCAGTCGAGCAACGAATAATAAAATCCCACTTTGATCCCCTGCGCCCTGAAGGCCTCGACAAATTCTTTCACGAGGTCGCGTTTGGCCTGGGTGTTGGTGGCTTTGTAATCGGTATACTTTGAATCGAACAAACAAAAACCTTCGTGGTGCTTGGAGGTGAGCACGGCATATTTCATCCCGGCTGCTTTAGCCTCCCGGGCCCATTTTTTGGGGTCGAAATGATCGGGGTTGAACTCGTCGAAATATTTCTGGTATTCCTGGTTCGTCATGTGCTCATTATGCTTCACCCACTCGTGCCGTGCAGCACCTGAGTACAAACCCCAGTGGATGAACATGCCGAAACGGGCATCGGTCCACCATTTCAGGCGCTGTTGCTTTTGGGCAGCGGTTTCGTTGCCCAGGCGTTTTTGAGCACTAACGGATAAGGTTGTAGCTGATATCAATAATAGGATGAATACTATTTTTTTAGACATGATCTTTATTTTTAGTGGCCGATTACTTGCTGAACATTTTTAACCCGGATATTGGTAAGCGCGAAATAGAGGATATAAGCGAAGCTGATCACTGGTATCAAATAAGCTACACGAATATTTACGAGATCGGTAACTAAACCTAAAAGTGGTGGTATCACGGCACCACCTACTATCCCCATGATTAGCAGAGATGAACCTTTCTTCGTGTTTTCGCCCAGGCCCCGGATACTTAAGGAAAATATGGTTGGGAACATGATCGACATGAAAAAGGGAACACACATAAGTGCATACACCGAAATGCTGCCTTTTAAGGTGAACGCAAAAATCAATAATGCACAATTAATAATGCAGTAAGTAAGCAATATTTTGACCGGCGCAATATATTTCATTAAAGCGCTACCCAGGAAACGACCAACCATAAAACCAGCGAATGCTATGGAAACTAACACCGATGCATGTTTTTCGCCAATACCCCCAATAAATTTTGAATAAGTGATGAAATAGCTTTGTATGCCTGCCTGGGCACCAACATAAAAAAATATACCCAACACGCCGAGCATCAGGTTTTTCTCCCTGAAAATTGAACGGCTACCCATTTTGGTATCATCTTCTGTGCTATGTTCTTTAATATCTGGTAATGAAGTTCTCCAAATCAATATGGCAACGGTAAGCACTACTACTCCCATAATGATATAGGGTATTTTGACAGAATCGGATTCGCTTTGCAAATAAGCGTTTAACTGTTGCGAGGACATAGCTAAACTCTGCTTATCTGTAAATTCTTTACCTGATAGAATAAATATTCCACCAAGATATGGCGCCATCGTTGCAGCCAGCCCATTGAAGGACTGTGCAAAATTAATACGTCTTGTTGCCCCAGCCGGATCTCCAAGGTTATTAATATATGGGTTGGCTGCCGTTTCTAAAAAAGCACAACCACTGGCTATTATAAATAAAGCCATCAGAAAGAACGGATACACACGTGTTGTTGCAGCAGGATAAAAAAGGAAAGCCCCCAAGGCAAATAGCAATAAGCCGAATATGATCCCGCTTTTGTATCCATATTTATGCATAAACAACCCTGCGGGTACAGCAAAAACAAAATAGGCGATATAAAATGCCGAATCGACCAATCCTGATTCCCTGAAAGATAACTGGCAGGCTTTTTTAAGGTGGGGTACTAAAATGGTTGAGTTGAGGTTAAGCGCAAATCCCCATAAAAAGAATAATGACGTGATCAATACCACGGCATAAACACCAGTTTTTTTTGACATAAGCAGGTTTAATAAAGGTTCAGTTAATCAAGTCGTTTTAACTGATACAGCGTGTTTACAATAGTTGATAATTGGTTATTACAAAGAAATAAATATACCGGATTTAAACTTTTCTTTTATTACCAAAATATTAAGCTATTTTGGCATAATTAAAGTCTATAGTATCCTTTTAGTGTATTTCATCAATAATTATCAATAAAACTGCCATGAAACCACAGTTGCTGAAAGTGCCCCAAAAACCATTAAGCTCTTTTAATGTAAGGCAGGATAAGGTGCCTCATGTCAATAATAAATGGCACTATCATATCGAAGCCGAACTGATCCATTTTAAGCAGGGCAACGGCACGCAATTTATCGGCGACCATATTCAGCACTTTAAGGATGGTGACGTGGTGCTGGTTGGTTCGAACCTGCCGCATTACTGGCGTTTTGATGATCTCTACTTTAAAAACAGTGCCGAAACAGACATCAGGGTGGCACATTTTTGCGAAGATTTTTGGGGAGCGCATTTCATCAACCTGCCTGAAAATAACGGCATCAGGTCTATGCTTGAGAAGGCTAAAAGAGGGCTGTGCATCCAGGGTGAAGCCAGATCGAACATTGCTGACCTGTTAGAAAAGATGCTTACAACCGATGGTCCGCGTAAAATTATGCTGTTGATGGAAGCTTTGACATCTATTGCAGAAAGTTCTTTTACCCCGTTAGCTTCCATAGGTTTTAACAATGCCTTCAAAGAGTCGGAAAGTGACCGGATCAACGATATCTATGAATTTACATTAGCCAATTTTAAGCGACCAATAACCACTGTGGAAATAGCTGCGGTGGCTAATATCAGTCCGCACTCTTTTTGCCGCTATTTTAAATCACGAACGCGGAAGACCTATTCGCAGTTCATCAACGAGATCAAAGTGGGGCATGCCTGTAAGTTGCTGATAGCTGATAAAATAAGTGTGAAGCAGATATGTTTTGAAAGCGGGTTTCAGAATTTTGCCAGTTTTCATAAATATTTTAAGCTGGTGACGGGGAAGAGTCCGCTGCAGTATCAGAAGCAGTTTTTGGCGAAGAAAGGGAGTTAGGGGTAAATGTTTAGGCTTCCAAGGGGGATTTTGGAAAATGAAAGCATCGTTCCCGCTCATGGCCGCGGGAGGGCCTAGTTCTTTTGTCTTGATAGGAGACTATATACGTGTTAGACCACGGGGGGATTAGGGTAATGTATTGGAATAATGCTTTTTCCAATACATTTTTATACTGTCTTTAACTTTAGGGGGTATCGTTTGCTCTAAATTAACGCCAGCCATGTTTTTTATATAGAATGATGTTACCCTCAAGTTTGTATCGTTTTTATTGGCTTCTATCTCTTCATAGCAATGCTTTACTGCCATTGAATAGGCTTGAGTATCGTTAAAAGCCGTCATGCTATCTATTTCATAAGGCGGGTTTTCATTATAATTTATGCGCTCTACATATTTTCTAATATTTGGCTTTGAGCAAGCCGCTGTGAAAATAAATAACCATAGCAAAAGTAAGCCGATGGCAAACTTGTCATCCCGTTTCATTTCTTTACTTTCGGTTTAACCTCTTTCTTCTCTTTCTTTTCGGTAGCAGGTTTGCTAACACTGGCTTTTATTATCGAATGAAAGATGTTGCTTGCTTCTTTCGGATTCTTTTCGTCTGACATAATGCTAAAATATAAAAACTAATTTCATTAAATGTTTAGGAGTGCCGCCCCTCTTATATCGAATTGAATAACAAACGGCCTTGGCGATTCGGCAACTAACTTTTTGATTTTTTCCCATTGATTAACAAAGGCTGTAACCTTATCCCAATACCTATCTTTACCGCCATAGGCTTTATATACTACAACACCAACATTATGTTGTTTATATAGTTCTTTATAATGTTTAAAATGCTTAAAATCTTTATCTTGAGTAATAATTATTGCATTCTGCTTGCCCGCTATTTCTATGATTTCCTCGTCAGAATAGTTACTAATATTCAAATCTTGAGTATGGATTATTTCGCCTTGATACGGGCTTTTGTGATTAGATTTTTCGATTATGCTTAGTCCCGAAACTAAATTAACTGGGAAATTTTCATCACAAAGAAATTTCATAGGCGATTAAGCTGCGTGTCGAAAATAACCGATAGCGTGCTTAACCTGTGAAACCTTTAAGTTGTATATCTGCGCAATATCCCCAGCCCTTTCTCCTCCTTTATACAAATTATATAATGTTTCAGCTTTAATAGATGTACCATTAATAACAGGTTGACCAAATTGTCGTTGAGGATCAACGACAATTGCTTTCGTGTTTTTTAAAGGGAAAAATCTTTGGGCTACTTCGCTATTACCAAAATCTATTTTATGTAGAAATGGTTCTAAAATCGGTTTTATATCAAATTGCTGTTTTTTATCTGCCTTAATTAAATTACCAAGCCTCTCATACCAAACATTTTTCCCGTCTGTTCTTATGTTCCTGGCGAAGGGGTATGATGTATTTAATTCATTTGCTATAATGCTATGGTATTTTTCTATCATTTTTACTGATAACCCTTTATCTCTTAAATGGAAAAATGTGTAAAATTCTATTAATGTTTTGAAATTTACAGCTTGATTATCGGTCTCACCAAAAGTATAATTTGGCCAATATTCTTTCATCCATCTTCTAACTTTAGAATATGGCAATCCCAATATTTGAGCAACATCTTTTGTTAAAAAAATTCCTTCTCCCAATTTCGGTAAGACTTTTATGTTATCTGTGGTTTCCATTGGCTTAACAAATATATACTTATAACGATTATTTCTTACATAAATATACAATTTTATAATGATTTGACTATCAAATATTTGTAATATTATTTTAAAATAAATTTTGGTTTGAAACAAAATTATTTTATCTTTGAATAAGCAAAACAAGGAGATGAAAACATTCAAAAACATATTCGACTTTCAGGCACACTTTAATACAGAGGAAAAGTGTAGGGAATATTTAGCGGCTCAACGTTGGGGCGAAACCCCGGCTTGTCCCTGCTGTGGCTCTACGAATGTTCACAGGTTTGCTACTAACAAAAGAATATTCAAATGTCGTGAAAAAGAATGTCACAAAAAGTTTTCAGTTACAGTCGGTACTATATACGAGAATACAAAGATACCTCTACAAAAATGGTTTTTAGCTACCTACATTTTAGCCGTTCACTCTAAGGGTATCAGCAGTTTGCAATTAGCCAGTTGGTTAGGCGTTACCCAAAAAACAGCGTGGCATTTAAACCACCGCATCCGTGAAATGCTGACTGTTACTGCACCTGAATTATTAGAGGGTATAGTTGAAATTGACGAATCATACGTGGGCGGTTCTGAAAGCAATAAACACGCAAGCAGGCGTACTGTAAGAGGTGGTGCAGGCGGCAAAGCTATGGTATTAGGTGCAGTGCAAAGAGGTGGTAATGTTAAGACTAAGGTTATCGCTAAAACCGATGCACACAATATAATCCCAACTATCAAAGAGTTTGTTGCTACTGATAGTATTATGGTAACAGACGAGCATAACGCATATAACTCCCTGCATTTAGATTACACTCATAAAAGAGTTAACCACCGGGAAAAGGAATATGTACGCTATGAAGATATTAAGGTTCACACAAACTCAATAGAGGGCTTTTGGAACATCTTAAAGAAACAGATCAATGGCATACATCATTCTGTAAGTGCAAAGCACCTGCAACGCTATTGCGATGAAAGCGCATTTCGCTACAATCACCGCAAAGCATTACAAGACGAAAGATTTGCCGATGCTTTAGCTAATTGCGAGGGTTCATTAAAATGGAAAACATTAACAGGTAAATAATGGAAATAGATAAATTCCTTTTGGAAATGGGAACAAAGATTAGAGTTGCTCGAAAGGCAAAGAAAATTCCCATAGATAAGATGGCTACATTAACAAAGATCGACATGTCTAATCTATCGTTCCTGGAACGGGGTATGCGTAACTGTCACGTACTTAGTTTAAAGAGTATAGCCGATGTTTTGCAAATGGATGTAAAAGATTTTTTATAACAGCATAAAAAAAAGTCGCTAAATTGCTTTAGCGACTTGTATCATAATAAGTCAGTCGTCCTGACCAACTTACATCTTTATTACAAGAATGTCCATTTTCATAGTTTTAATAGGGAACAAAGTTAGGTAGTGATTGTTTTATTTTTGTCAGTAGATGGTACTATTTTGCAAGAGTTTCCGCTTAAAAAGCAGCCCTTGACGATTTTAGCGTGGTGTTTATATTTCATTATTTTAACACGAGAAAAGCCAGTTAATGAATGCTTTGCTAAAACTTGTATACTAATATACGAATTATTATTTAATAAAGTTGCAACATTTTCTGTAGAAAAGAACTGGCAGGCATAATCACAGCGTGAATCCAACGTCTTATCCCCACGTAAAAAATTCTGAAAAATGTGCTTAAAATTCAGCCTGTGTAATATCCATTGATCTGCCCCCTTTAGTTCTATGTCTTTAAAATTTACGTTTGTACCATTGATATTTGGAACGCTTTCACAAATATAAGCGTTAACCTTAAGGTCATATATTCTAAAGAACAAGGATTTATTTACTATTTTAAATACATATACGTGAACATCCTTACCCTTAACTTCAATATATTGAGAAGCAATCTTATCGCTTATAACAATCCATGGCTTTAGGGAGAATAATATAAATAGAAATAATGCAGAAGCTATAACACCGGAAATTACTCCTTGAATAATGGCATTAGATAAAAATGTTGTCAAATTACTTTGGTTTTAGGTTTTGTAATTATACCAAATTAATCAATTCAAACAAAACATTTAATTTGCCGCTTTGGTCTAACACGTATATAGTCTCCTCTTGATACAAAAGAACCAAAAAATCAAGACAGCAGAAATGCTTCTTTGCCGCACAGGCCTTTGCCTTGCAAATCAGTCAAAACCTGGGCTGCAAACTATTGCCCTTTTCTTGCCGCTCAAGGCCGGGGCTTGGCAAAATTTGCTATGCCCTTCCAACGCACAGGCCACCATTGTTTTGCCCGATTTCGGCCGAAGCTGCTCTGCTGACAAAAGAAAAAAAATATCTTTTATGAAAATACAGTAAATAACGTGTAATCAAAAGCGGGCAAAGGCCTGACAAAAAAGCGAGCCGGGAGTATGGCGGGAATGCCGGTTTAGCCTTTGCAATGCGCGAAGCGCGAAAAAGGCGTAAAGAACCGGCAGGGCGGGTTGAAGCTTTTTTTTGTCTTGATCTTTTGGTTACTTTTGGATCAAGCCAAAAGTAACTAGCCTCAGCGGCAACTGAGCTGAACGATGATTTCATTTACCAATACATCCCTCAGAATCCTTCAACTCACCCCCACTTTATTCAAATAACTATCCACATACCCCCTTGGCGAATTACCCATTACAGTTTTAAAAACCCGGTTGAAGTTGGTAATGCTGGTGAAACCGCATTTGTAGGCCACTACGGATATACTTTCGTATTTATTGCCCGTGAGTTTTTTGCAGGCTTCGTTGATGCGCATCTCGTTGAGGAACGATATAAAGGTATGGCCAGTGTGTTTTTTAAAGTAACGGCAAAAGGCTTGTGGAGTCATGCAGGCCTCGCGGGCTACATCATCAAGGGTAACGGCTTCACTGTAGTGCTGTAAGATGTAATTGTAAATATTGCTGATCCTTATTCCCTCGCTTTCGGTAATGCCCGGCGATTTGCCAAATGCCGACAGGGGTTCCGGTTTGCCGGGGATACCCTGCAATAGCCTGAGCAGGTGAAGGAAATGGATCAATTGATCAGGACCGGCTGCATTTTGTATATCCAGCATGGTGCGGGATACTTTGCCTACCTGGTCATCAGGAAGCTTAAAACCCTGGGTATGCTGCTGGATAAAATCTTTAAACGGCTTCATTTCAGGGAGATCAAGCATGGCCGCAAGACTGCCGTTGGGGTCGAAGAAGATAGTGAGGGTTTTGATCACCTTTTTATTGTCCGGTTGAAAATATTCGGGACTGCTTTTAAAAAGATGAGGCTGATCGGCACCAAGCAGGTAAATTTCGCCGGATTTAAAGGCGTGCATATTGTTGCCCGCTATTAATGTTCCCTCGCCTGCTTGTATCCAGGTTACCTGTGCCTCTTTATGCCGGTGAAAATGGGGGTAAAAATGCGGCAGCTCGTCCTGCTGGGCTATTACGGTTTTATCGTGAGCTACGGGAATGGTGAATTGCAGGACCTTCATTTACTCACAATGGCAATTTTTATCCACAAATATTATCATTTAGTATAATATTTTTAACTGAAAAGAGTTAAAATGCGAGAATTAAGATAGAGCGAAAGTCAATTGTAACAGAAATGATACAATATTGATAAATAATGAATATCTTAGGCGTATAAAGATGATTTAAAGGCCCCCTTAATATATATGTCAGAAAGGCGCTGTGGTTTTTGCCGCACGCCTTTTTTTGTTCATTAATAGTCAAAATAAATTTGAGCCGGATTTATTCAAAAACAGAAATTCTACAGTTTACCATACTACACTTGCTCCAACTTCGTTAGAAGTTTTTTCATAATTATTTGTACATGAAACTATTAACCATCATATTATTTTTATCTCTTTCATCAACCGTTAGCTGGCTTGGGGATTTTAATACCGCTGAAAACGAAGCGATCAAAGAAAATAAATTGGTGCTGATCAATTTTTCAGGGTCAGACTGGTGCGGGCCCTGCATCAGGTTAAGAAAGGAAATACTGGAATCATCAGCATTTACAGACTATGCCAAAGACCACCTGGTTTTGGTTCGGGCTGATTTTCCCCGTCAAAAGAAAAACCAATTGGATGCGGCTCAGGTAAGACGTAATGAGGCTTTGGCCGATAAATACAACCCGGATGGCAAGTTCCCTTTTACTTTGCTGGTAGATCAGCATGGGAAAGTACTGAAGGAATGGGACGGTTTCCCTAACGAAACACCTGAAAAGTTTGTTGCTGAAATTAACCCGATAGCTAATGCAAGCCACTGATGCACTACATCACCAATTAGCTGTTCGCAAGCGTATTTTGCGTTTGATGGGCAACCGTTTCGAGATCAGTGTGGTGGGTGATGATGAAAATGTGGCTAAAGAACATATAGACAGCGCGGTAAGCGAAATAAGCAGGATAGAAAAACTGTTAACCACCTTTAGCGATGATAGCCAGACCAACGAGATCAACCGCAACGCAGGTTTACAGCCCGTAAAGGTTGATGAAGAAGTATTTAACCTGATAGAAAGGTCGTTAAAAATATCAGGCCTTACCCAGGGCGCGTTTGATATTACCTATGGTTCTATCGATAAGAGCCTCTGGAACTTTGATGTGAACATGAAGCAGTTGCCAGACCTGGAAACAGCGCGCAAATCGGTACAACTTATCAATTATCAGAATGTGATACTGGATGAAGCAAATACCACTGTTTTTTTGAAAGAAAAGGGTATGCGCATTGGTTTCGGGGGAATTGGTAAGGGATATGCTGCCGACAGGGCACGCCTTATTTTACAGCAACACGGGGTAAGCAGCGGTATTGTAAATGCAGCGGGCGACTTAATAACCTGGGGCACACAACCCAATGGTGAACCATGGACCATAGCCATTGCCGACCCGGATCATACCATAACCCCGTTCTCTACCTTAAAGATCAGCAATATGGCTATTGCTACATCTGGTAATTATGAGAAATATGCCATTATTAACGGTAAAAAATATTCGCATACCATCGACCCAAAAACCGGCCTGCCGGTAAGCGGTATTAAAAGTGTGAGCATTATCAGCCCAAGTGCCGAACTGGCCGACGCCATGGCTACACCGGTAATGGTAATGGGTATCAAAGTAGGATTAGACCTCATTAACCAGCTGAAACATATTGCCTGCATCGTGATAGATGACAACAACCAGATTTACCACTCGAATAACATTAATATAAAACTATAAAATGAAAAGAAATACCCCTGTTTCTATGCTATCCCTGCTTTGCCTGGGAGTCGCCGTAACTGCCTGCTCCTGCAGCTCTGTTAAGGCCTATCAAAAGAACCGTTTAAATGACTCCGAAATGGAGCTTTCGGCACGTAAGGTTCAAAAGTTTGAACAAAGTTTCCAGCTTTACCGCGAGGGCGGTTCGGGTGCTAATGGCGGTAAAAGTGGTGGTGGTTGTGGCTGTAATTAATATCGACCAACTAAATGAGAAAAATCTATTTAGGCGTACTTGCCCTGTATATGAGTATACTGGCTTCACACGCGCAAACCACACAGCCGGTTAAAGACAGCAGTAATTACCAATCGCGGCAACTAAAAATCGATGAGGTTAATTTTGTTTCGGGCTACTACCACCAAACCGGGAACCACTCGGCAGTTACGGGTGGGATGGGTGACGAAACCCTCACCGATTTTGCAAACACACTGGATATACAGCTTTCAAAACTTACCAAAAACGGCTATAAAAATACTTTCCAGTTTGAACTGGGGATCGATCATTACACCTCGGCTTCATCAGATAAGATCGACCCAAACAGTATATCTTCCGCCTCGATGCAGGATACCCGGATATACCCTTCGCTCAACTGGACCCGTTCTAACGAAAAAACCGGGAACGCCTTTGGTTTGACAGCCTCCTATTCGCATGAGTTTGATTATCAATCAGTCGGTGCCGGACTTAACCTTACCCGTATATCTGCCAATAAAAATACGCAGTTCGACCTTAAAGTGCAGGCCTTTTTGGATACCTGGAAAGTGATATTGCCTGTAGAACTGCGGCCATTGGGCTACGGCTCGGGGTCGGGCAAGGATGATAACCGGCCGGTTGATAATAAGCCCCGAAACTCCTTTAGCGCCTCATTTTCGTTATCGCAGGTGCTTAGCACACGATTACAGGCGATGCTGATCGTTGAGCCGTCCTACCAGCATGGCTTGCTGGCAACCGAATATCAGCGGGTGTATTTTAACGGCAACTTTTCCACAGGCGTGGGCCCCGACAACGACATTTTTAACGAAAGGATCGAAAGCCTGCCCGGCAGCCGCTATAAGTTACCAATCGCGGTGCGGTTTAATTACTTTCTGGATGATCATTTTATAATCCGCACTTTCTATCGCTATTACACTGATAGCTGGGGTATCAGGGCGCATACGGCCGAAATTGAAGTGCCGATCAAGTTCACTTCCTTTGTTTCGGTTAGCCCCTATTACCGGTATAATAACCAGCAGGGCACACGGTATTTTGCTCCATATGGGCAGCATAGCGTAAATGAAAAGTATTATACCAGTGATTATGATCTTTCTACTTTAACCAGCAACTTTGTCGGGTTAAATGTGAGGCTTGCTCCGCCAAATGGTGTGTTTGGTATACAGCAGTTTAATACGCTCGAATTGAGGGCGGGGCATTATATGCGTTCAACCGGGCTTACATCCAATATTGTAACCCTGGCCATGAAATTCAAATAATCCTGTTCAATTATATGTTGAAAAGCGTTGCGGTTTTTACTGCACACTTTTTTTGTTCTAATTGGATTGAGATATGTAGTGATTTTGTGAGATGATCCGTCCGCTCAGTTGCCGCGGAGGCTGTTACTTTTTTCTTGATAAAAAAGTAACCAAAAAATCAAGACAAAAAAAAGCTTCAACCCGCCCTGCCGGTTCTTACGCTTTTGTAGTGCTTCGCACATAGCAAAAGCTAAACCGGCATTCCCGCCATACACCCGGCCCGCTTTTTTGTCAGGCCTTTGCCCGCTTTTGATTTGGGGCTATTTAATGCCTATTGATTCTAAAATGCTGAAGTTATTCTTATGAAGGAAAGACTTACACCACAAACTGTAAATAACCTTAAAATCCGGCATTGGCTGGCTCGGGTGGCACAGGTGAAGCCAAAGCAGAAACTTTCACAGAGTCAGGCGCAGCCGGGAGTTTCTTTTGGTTACTTTTCTTTGACGGCCAAAGAAAAGTAACATTCGCTGCCGCTCATAAACCACATAAATAAGTTATTGGCAGGAAAGAATGGATGAGCAATCCATAGTAGCAACTCACTATTCACCACTCACTTATTCACCACTTTACTCCCCACTCACCCAACTGGCGCGAGTATCCCCGGCAGATCATGCGGGTTGAGTACCCGCGTCTCTTTTAACCGAACATTCGCGTTAAGGATAGAAATGAATACCGGCCCTGTGGCTAATGCCTGTGCAGTATAAATGGATAGCCTGGCCCCGATAAAATCGGGGAACGCCCAAATCCAAACTTACTCCCCACTCACCGCTTCCACGGTTTTATAGGATGATATGTGTGAAGTTTTGATGGTCAGCATAAAGGATTTGCCTACACTTATTTTGATGCTTTTTTCCTGCATAAAGGCTTTTATCAGGTCGTCTGTTTTTAGCGATTCGTACAGGTCGCGGGCTACGGCCGAGCCGCTGATGTTGTTGGTCACCTTGCCGTTTTCCAACTGCAGGTTAAAAGTATAGCCTGATTTGCCCCTGTCGCCGGCTGATTCAAAGTCGGTAATGTTCAGCCTGAACTGTTGTTCTTCTGTAACGCTTTTCTTCAGATGTAAACGGATAACCGGAATGTATTTTTTCCAGGTTTGCAGATATTTTCTCTCTTCCATAATATATAGTATTGGCCCAACGGCAATTTAAGCGAAGAAAAAGCCCCTGTACATAATGCACAGGGGCTTTATGATTTTATGTAACCCGGGCAAACACACGGGCTGCGTATCAATTTCTACTGCAAAAATTACCGGGTAAAGGTAGTATAAGTTTTGGGATTTGAAACCCGGTTGCGGTTTTATTTGGCGATTGTTACGCAGTATTAAAACGCATCAACACAAAAAATCCGCATGCCTGTTACCGGCACACGGATCTTTAATTATATCCTATCTGAAAATCAGTAGCGCTTATTTGCTTTTTGAGGCATTTTCAGCAGCTTCGATAACTACTTTGGCTACTGCTTCGGGTTGCGACATAAACACTACGTGGCTGCCTTTTATCTCGGTAACTTTGGTGTTCGAGCGTTTGTACATGGCGCGTTCAATTTCAGGGGCTATGCTTTTATCCTCGGTTGCTACAATACCATAGGCTGGTTTATCTCTCCAGGCTGCTTTGGTGATAGGGGTTACAAAGCCTTTGGCATAAAATGCACCTTGTGAGGCATACATAAAGTCAGCTTCTTCCTTGCTGATATCGGCAGCAAAACCAGCGTGGTATTTGGCTTTATCATAATAAACTATCCCTTTGTCGTTTGGAGGCAATACACCATTTTCGGGAGCCGGAGGGGCAGTTTGTAACCATTGCAGAGCCGATTCGCCTTTATCTGGCTGGAATGCTGCCACATAAACCAGGCCCACAACCTTTGGATGATTCCCGGCTTCGGTAATCACAGCGCCTCCCCATGAGTGGCCTACCAATATAGTTGGTCCGTCCTGGTTATCCAATATTACTTTGGTTGCGGCTACATCATCCTCAAGCGAGCTCAATGGATTTTGAACTACGGTTACATGATAACCCTTTTTGGTAAGCACGTCATAAAGCGCTCTCCATCCCGAACCATCGGCGAAAGCGCCATGTACCAATACGATGTTTTTAACTGCCTGTGCTTTGGCTTCGGTGCCTGAGCCTACGATTGTGGTTAATACTAATGCTGCGCTTACTAAACCACCTTTGATGCTGTTTTTTAAATTTAAAGTTTTCATTTTTTTGAGTGTTGAAGTTTTTTATCTGCGAATCAACAATACAAAGGTGCAGCGAAAACGGAGGGTTGATTAGGCGTATATTTCCCGAAGAATAGTAATTATTTCCCGAGGCGGATAAATTATGCAAATTGCATAGATAATTTACCCTGAACCAACCTATCTGTCTCGAAAAGAGGAGATTAAAAAGAATAAAAAAAACCATCTTTACCGCCTGCGGCAGGCAGGTGAGTTAACCCGCCACCGCATTTTCCTTACTATTCCTAAAATCAAGTGGGGATAATGCGGTATGCCTTTTAAAGAAGTTGCCAAAATAGGCCGGGTCCTCAAAACCAAGTTCGTAGGTAATTTGTTTGACGGATTTAGCGGTGTAGTACAGCAAGCGCTTGGCCTCTATTATTATCCGTTCCTGTATCAGTTGCTGGGGCGTTTTATCATTATACAGCGCGAAAATATTCGACAGCGTTTTGGGCGATTTATTAAGCAGGCGGGCATAGTAATTTACCGAATGCTCCGTACGGAAATTGCCCTCCACAAATAGGTTAAACTTGCGGAACACATCCAGCCGCTGATCCTGTAGTTTGGTATCAGGGATGTATTTGGCCCTCGCCAGGCGGGTAATGGTGATGATGAGCCGCTTCAGCAGCATGATCAGCATATCACTTTGGATGTTATCCCGCGTATTCAGCTCCTCGACGAAAACATCCAGCAGCAGTTTCAGCTTATATTGTGCCGGGTCGTCCAGGCTGATAAACAGTTGGTCGCCCATGCCAAACAGGAAACCCACGCAACTCACCTCGGCATCATGGTCCACAATGCAGTAAAACTCGCGGTTAAACTGCCAGGCCACCACATCCGCGGCACGCTCAAAACAAAACGACTGGTTAAACATCAGCGGGATAATGGTATGCGGCATAAAATCATGCGCCGCGCCATCAATGGTAATGGTTTGCTTTTCGCCGTGGTTCCAGGCAATGGTAAAATACTTTTTATCCTTATCGCGCGAATAAAAAAGGCGGTCGAAGTTTGGCTCTCCGCTCAACAGCAGCAGGTCGCCGCCGGTTTTGTGGTCAGTGATGGTCAGTTTCATGGGTGGGTTAAAGATAAGGAAATGTGGGATTATTTGTGGGGTGACGGTGGTGGGTGGTTCCTTGTCTGAATCAGAATTTTCAGAATTTTTCACAATTGTTTGTTTTCAATGGTGTTCAAGAGGGCTTCACCGTTTAAGAATTTTCAGAATTCGGGCAATTCCATAATTCGATAAATTCAGGTTCAGACTATTTTGGGCGTTTCCCGCTGATAGAAGCGGGCCGGGCTGTACATTCATACGCCTGCAGGCCTTATCCACTTTCGGGTTTCACATAAATCCTGCTATCATGCAAACTGCCAACTCATAACTGCCAACTGTAACGGCCGGTATCCATTTCCATCCCTTACGCATTTTCGGGCCATACCCCCCTTTGCAAGGTTTACATGGTTTACACATTTCAGTGTTTTTTCGGGTTAAATAATTGACTATTAGGCATTTAATGGTTGCAGGGTGTAAACCCTAATTCAGGTAGCTTTATATGTTTTAGGCTTGGGGATGATTACCCTACACCCCTGCGCCGGCGACGGCTTAATGTGCTAATTATCAGTTACCTTTATTATACTATACAACGTCTGATTCCGTTAATTAAAAACAATTAAACCTGACCTGCTATGAAAAGAAATTTCCTTATCCCCGCATTACTATTACTGGTTATTTTCCAGTTCACCGGTATCACTAAGTTGTATGCCCAAACTGCCGCGACTCATAAAACGGAGCAGACCGCGCCCGCATCGCTTAACGCATTTGCCGGGAAATACCGTGGCGATAATAAAATGCTTTTCCTGCAGATCACGATAAAAGATGGCCATATCGTGTTAAAGCAATCATGGGATGGCGAGGAGTTAACTTTCAACCAAACATCACCGCTTGATTTTTATAATGAGGAACACCAGTTCCCGCTTAAATTCACCAAAAACAATGCGGGCGAAGTAACACAACTGCTGGCATTTGAACACGATACCTGGGTCAGGGTGCCCGACAATTATCAGCCCGAACTGCAAAAGATCATAAAGCTCACCCCCGCCCAGCTTAAAGCCCTTGAAGGAAAATTTGAGCTAAAAGGTGGCGATGGCGGCCAGTTTTTGCAGATAACCGCCACCAATGATCATTTAATACTCAAACAGCTTTGGGACCAACAGGAGATCAGTTTCTCGCCGGTATCAGAGGTGGACTTCTTTAACGACGCGCAAACTTTTCCACTAAAATTCACCAAAGGCAGCGACGGCCTGGCTACCGCCGTGTTAGCATTTAATAAGGATGAGTGGACGAAGGTGAAGTGATGTTTTGGGTTTACTGGGTTAAGTGGTTGATTTGAACAGGGTGATACAGCAAAACCCGCTTGTCATTTCGAACGAGTGTGGCGGGGATGAGTAGTGGGTAGCGAGGAGAAAACTTATACACCGTGCATAGTCCGCCTGGCACTTGTATAAGATCTCTCTCTGTCGTTCGAGATGACAATAAAATTATTTTGTCCGTCCGGTTTTTAGTAAAGGGTGGTTGGGGATGTGGCGGACAAGGCAGGCACGAGTACACTCTGTTTAACCCTGCGCTGCATACTCGCGCCAGTTGGAGGAAGTTTCCGGTATCGATGATGCGACATTTCTTATCAATGAGTCCATGGAAAGCATATATTTGGCTTCGTAATTCTCAACGCAGAATCACCGTAAAAGCCAAAATTGGGAGTATGAACTCTCTTGTTGTTATTAAACCTCGTATACCTCATTTCTATTTTTTCGCACAACCTAATGAATATATCTATTTAAGTTTTCCGATGTGCAGAATTGCTATTTTTTATTTTTTTAAAAAACGATACAATTATTACGAAGCAGCGGCGAACGAAGCCGTAGACATCATCAAAAAAGTAGTTGAATCTGATTGATTACTAATCGCCTGCCGTCCAAAGTTTATGCCCTCCGCTCCCGCAAGCGTCCCCAATCTGGTTTAAGTCTTCCGCAGGCGACTTAAATCATGCATAGCGTCTCTACAGGGCATTCGTGTAGAATACATCCTCCTGCCATTTATCCGGGTTATTCATTATATAATCAGCAATCCGGAGATATTCCTCATGATCCCGGATGATGTGATCGTGAAACCGGGTTTGCCAGTCGAATGGAATATTATTTTTCCTGGCGAAAGTTGTTACAGCAGATTTGAACCCGCGAACAATTGATGCCAGATTTTTTGATTGTGGTCCAAATTCGTTTTTCTTATGGTCAGTCTGATCATCACCTCGCTGTTCCGAATTATATGTGTTTTCACCAATCAATATGATACCATGAAAATGATTTGGCATAATGACGTATTCGGCTAATTCTAAATTCATATCGGGCCGCAATTCGCTGGTGTTAAGCCATTCCATTTCTGCGATTAGTCCCAGATCATTTAATTGCATCCTATTTTGCGATACTACGTATTGTGTCTCAGCGAGGGTGGTCTCTACTATCTCACCAAAGTAGCATTCCCTGTTTGCGGTACATATGGTAATAAAATACATCGCATTTTCGGCATAATCCCATGTTTGCAAGCGTGCGGAGGCAATCCTGTATTTATTTTTAAACAATTCCGGCATTTCAATAATGATAAAGGCAGGTTTTCTATTGATCTAAATATATGATTTTTTGTAGAGACGCGATGCATCGCGTCTCTACAACGGCGGCAATTCCAAATCTCATTCCGTTAAGGGGAATAAAAATTGGACATTTTCACGGGTTGCAGATTGTTGGGAATCCAGGATTTTCATTCGTAGAGACGCGATGCATCGCGTCTCTACAACGGCGGCAATTATCAGTACTTTAACCACCCGCTCCCGAAATTTAAACCCACAAAAAAAGCGTTCCGTATCTCATCCCGGAACGCTGATTCAACTAAATCAAGATCAATCTCATGTTTTGATCTTTTCCTGCCATCATCTCACCTATGGCAAGGTCTTTAACCAGCAGCCCCCTCTAAACGGCGAAGCCCTCATGAACACCACTGAGAACAAACACCTTGTGAATAATCTCCCCCGGTAGGGGAGACTTCTTGATTTTTAAGCCCTCCCTTCCGGGGAGGGTTTGGGAGGGGCTGACTGTTGGTTTATTCACCCCCACCACCCGGAGGGCCGCCTGGGCCGCCTCCCGGAGGGCCACCGGGACCACCGCCTGGCCTGAAACCACCGGGACCGCCTGGCCCTTGCATCGGGCTTTTACCTGCAAATTTCTGTAAGCGCAGGGTAAAGGTTAATAAGTAATATCTGCCTAAACGGTTGGCATTGGTTTGGGTTACGTAGCTGCCGTTTTGGGTTGAGGTGAAACCTGTATTTTCATTAAACAGATCTATTGCCGACAGGCGCAGGGTGCCTACATTGCCTTTCAGGAAACGGCGCTCTACATACGTGGTCAGGATATTGGGGTTGGTTGAGCCGGTATAGCCTTTGTAAATGGTTTTGGTATAATCGTAGCTCAGGGTCCAGTCTTTCCACACATAGTTTTTGCCGTTCACGCCCAGTACAATGGTGCGGAAGTTGTTGTTCACATCAGCCTGTGGCAGCGAGTTGCTGCTGTGGTTGATGCTGTAGCTGCTGTTCACTTCGGCGTCAATGATATCAGTAATGTTCACCCGGAAACGCAGTCCTTGCGTAAGCACCAGGTTTTTAGAGATATTCTTCTGCGTGTTTTCGGCAAAGGTTGTGGTATCTACATTGGTGATGTAAGATATGTTATTGTTGTAGGTAATGTTACCGTTGATCAGCAGGGTGTATTTACGTTTTTCCCAGGGCTTGGCATACAGGTAAAACGCCGAACCGGAATAAAAGCCCGAAGCATTCTGGTAACGGGTAAGTATGGTACCGGCCAGTTTTGGGTCGATAGTATAATTACGGGGATAGGTGGTAGTGTTGGCCACTACTTTGTTATCCGTTTGGGTAAAGTTGATGTTGGAGAAAAACACGTTGCCCGAAGCGAAATCAAACTTGTTGTAACGCAGGTTCAGGGTATTGTTATACTCAGGTTTCAAATCGGGGTTACCCTGCACCGGGTAAGTGGCGTTTGAAAAATCGGTAACCGGCTGCAACTGGCTGTATTGCGGCGTATTGCTGGTACCGCTATAATTGATACTTAACGACTGGCTGCGCGAGAAGTTATAAATAAACCGTGCAACAGGCGAGAAGTTAAACGTGCTTACGTGTGTAGACCCGCTCACCGGCGAGCTGCCCTCTAATACGGATGGCTGCGCGGCTACACCTAAGGTATAGTTGTATTTCTTTTCGATAAAGCGATAGTTCAAACCAAAACGGTTGGTGGTGAAGGTAAAGTTATAATCGTTGCTCAGCAGGTCGTAGCGGTTAACTACACCCTGGTCTGTAAGCGTATCTGTCAGCTTATCGGCATGGGTTTTAGAGGTATGGTAACCATAGTTGAATTCTAAAAACGACAGCTTGCTTAATGGCTCCAGGTAGGAGAATGTAGCACCTACGCTATCCGTACGACTGTTGGTATTGATCTGCTGATTGGCAGGCGCATTACGCTGGCTGCCCGGCAGGTAGTCGTATATCGGGTTCTGATATTGATCACTTTTGGATGAACCGGCGGATAGCAATACACTGAAATTGCGACCGTGGCTATTAAAGCGGTGGTTGAACAATAAGTTACTACCAAAGTTTGGCGCTGATGAATGGCTCAGTGAAGCGAGATCGTAATTGGCTACGGTGCCGGTTCGGTCAGTCAGCAAATAGGTTGCATTTTGCGTAGTATGCAAGCCGCTGTATAAAAATGTAGGGGTGAATTTGATATAGTTAATGGTATCGGGCTTATATTCTATATTGAAGTTAAAGCGGTGATTTACCCGGTTATCCTCCTGGTTGCTTTTGTTGCTGGTAGTACTCGGCTGATCGATGGATAAGTTGTTTTGTATGGTGCTGCTCAGCGTATTAATGGTATTATCCGAAAAACTGTAGCTACCATAAGCAGTTATCTTTTTACCCCAGCTATCGCGATAGTTTAAACCAAAAGAGTGAGCGGTAGTGATACCGTTGGCATTGTTGCCGTTAAATCCCGGAGGGCCTCCGCCTCCGCCCCTGCCGCCGCCACCACCGGGGCCTCCGCCAAAGTTGAACAGGTTGGTGTTGGTATTGTTGATATTACCCATTACGGATATTTGCCTGTCGCCGCTAAAGGTAAATACGTTGGCCGAGGCCACATAGCGGTTATCGCCTTTAATATCATCCTTTGCCGGTATGGCATCGTGGCCACCACCAACTGTTCCCTGGCCAAAGTAGCCATAGTTTTTATTTGGTTTGATATTGATGTTCAGTACTTTTTGAGGGTCGCCGGTTTTGATGCCGGTGATGTTGGCCTGGTCGCCATAATCATCCACTACCTGTATGCTCTGCACCAGGTCGGCAGGTAGGTTGCGGGTAAGGCTGGTTACGTCGCCGGCCATGTAGTCTTTACCGTTCAGGCGCACTTTGGTTACGCTTTTGCCCTGGGCCGTTACGTTACCATCCTTATCCACATCCACACCGGGCAGTTTCTTTAGTACATCTTCTACAGGGGCATTTTCGCGCACCTTATAAGCAGCGGCGTTGTACTCCACGGTATCTTCCTTCAGTTTCATGGCGTTCACATCTGATATAGTGACACCTTTAAGGTTGATGGTTTCGCTCTTTAATATAATAGGGGTTAATTCAGTCGGTTTATTATCAGCAGGTAATACAAAGCGGCGCTTCAGCGGCTTATAGCCTACAGAAAATACCACCAAACTAAATTGGTTCACATTAACTGCAGCGAAGGTAAACCTGCCGTTGGCATCGGTAGATGCGGTGAGGCTGTCGGTACCGGTCAATAGTT
This sequence comes from Mucilaginibacter sp., assembly GCA_035489035.1. Classification (GTDB taxonomy): domain Bacteria; phylum Bacteroidota; class Bacteroidia; order Sphingobacteriales; family Sphingobacteriaceae; genus Mucilaginibacter. Next base: position 66,739 of record DATHKT010000042.1, on the reverse strand, counting down.
TGATGGTTGATCCGGGAAGGGTTACCCCTGTCGAATCTTTCACCACGCCGCTTACCTGCCGGCCCGTTTGCGCGTAAACCTGTATATTGATCAGTATAAAGGCAATTGTTGCTAAAAAGTATCTGAGCTTCATATATTATTAAGTATGGGGCAAAGCAAGCATATTACCCCAACAGTAAAAAATGGAATAGACCGAAACGTGATATGTATAGATAAGTACCACTTTTTAACCTATAAAGGGTATGCTGAAAACCGATGGAGGGCTTATACTGGCTTTAAAGATGATAATGAGGTGTTGGTCGGCAAATTTGGCCTGCCGGGCGGTTTCCGTTGGCTGTTAACTAATTGCGTTGTAATATTGCCGTTACTTATTGTATTTTTATTAACTGGTTATAAATTAATGATATAATGATAGTCCCGAAATCTAAGAGCAGGCTGATCACCATATTGATCCATATTTTGATATGGGGCGTATTCGGCATGATCTATTTTCTGCCGCCTTTATCTTATAATATCGTGGTGCCTTACCAGCTATGGATAAAACAAGGCATCATGTTGAGCCTGCTGATAAGTGCCTATTATTTAAACTCGTTTGTACTGGTACCCAAATTTTTGCTGAAAAACAGTACAGGTATTTATTTCATTATCGTTATCGGTATCGCTGCAGCTATTGTACTCATAAATATTTATGCCGACCAGTTGCTGAATATCCGCCAGTTGATGGAGGCAGCGTTTCATAAAAGCGGCCCACAAAAACATCGTGGAGGCAGAGACCATGGCTGGGACCTGGCTTTGGTGGCTATTATCGCATTGGTTTTAGGTGTAAGCACCAGCGTCACAGCCATCCAAAAATGGCAAAAGGACCAGCAAGCGCGGCAGGAACTGGAGCAGGATAAGGTAACTTCCGAACTTTCCTTCCTGAAGGCGCAGATCAATCCGCATTTCTTTTTCAATACCCTGAATAATATTTATGCCCTTACCCAGGTGGATGCTGACATTGCCGGGAAAGCCATACACCAGCTGTCAAGGATGATGCGCTACCTGCTTTATGATACCCAGCAGGGCCATACTTTATTAAGCCAGGAGATCGCATTTGTAAAGGATTATATCAGCCTGATGCAATTACGGTTGACCGATGTGGTAAAAGTGACCTTCAACTCGCCGGCCAATTTAAATGACCTGCCTATAGCGCCTATGATATTTGTGCCTTTTGTGGAGAATGCTTTCAAGCATGGGGTTAGCGCGACCCTGCAAAGCAATATCGATATCAATATTGAACAGACAGGTAAAACGCTGAATTTGACAGTAAAAAATTCCATAATCAATGATAATAGTGTTAGCTTAGATACCAATAGCGGCATCGGTTTGGTAAATACAAGGCGCAGGCTCGACCTGCTTTACCCCGGCAAATACCGGCTGGACATTACCGAATTGAATGCCAATAACGAATACACCGTTCACCTAACACTTGATCTGTCATGACTTTAGATTGTATCGCTGTTGACGATGAACCATTAGCTTTGGGCCTGGTTTGTAAGTTTATTGAGCAGACACCATTTTTGAATTTAGTGGGCCGCTATGCCGGTGCGCTGGATGCCTTAAAGGCGATACATACCCAAAAGATAGACCTGATATTCCTGGATATCCAAATGCCTGATCTGAATGGCATTGAGCTGGCTCGTGTGCTCGATAAAGGACCCGAGAAGCCACGCATCATATTTACCACCGCCTATAACCAGTTCGCGCTGGAGGGTTATAAGGTTGATGCATTGGATTACCTGCTGAAGCCTTTCAACTATGAAGAGTTTTTACGTGCCGCTCAAAAGGCGCTCAACTATGCCGAACTGATCAACAAAGCACCGGCGCCTGCTGCTGCCCCTGTCGAATCGGAACATGCTGATGATAATTACCTGTTCCTGAAAGTAGAGTATCAACTGGTTCGTATCGCGTTGGATGATATTATGTATATTGAGGGATTGAAGGATTATGTAAAAGTTCACCTGAAAGGGATTGAAAAAGCCCTGCTATCCCTCACCAGCCTGAAAGCGCTTGAGGAGAAGTTGCCACCCAAACGTTTTATGCGGGTGCATCGCTCCTTCATCGTGTCGCTTGATAAAATTGCATCCATGACCAAAAACTCGTTGCAAATAGGCAAAATGAACATAGCCGTAGGCGATCAGTATAAAGAAGCCTTTGGGCAGTTTTTGGGGAAGTGGATATAGGTTAGAGATTAGAGGCTGGAGATTAGGATTGTTCCTTTTCATAAACAATTAAATCAGGTTAATCCTTTAATCTGTAAATCAAGGTTCAGACAAATATTCAGACAATGAAAAAACTCCTCCTCTCAACCTGTATTCTTTTAGCTACCTGCACATTAATAAACGCCCAAAGCACCGGTCATTGGGAATTACTCAAAACAACAAATACCGCTGATGCCCGCAGTGAGTGCGGCTTTGCTGCGGTGGATGGTAAACTGTATCTGGTTGGTGGCGATGGGCCGGCTAAAAATGTCGGGATATTTGACCCGGCTATTTTAACCTGGAGCAAAGGTGCTGTAGCACCGGTAACCATGCACCATTTCCAGGCTGTTGGTTTGGGTAAAAAGGTGTATGTGCTGGATGCTTTTGATAATGGCCAATATCCCAATCAGATTCCTGTTCCCTATGCTTATAGTTATGATACGCAGAGCGACAAATGGGAACAGTTGGCAGGCTTACCCGAAGACAGGCGGAGAGGTGGTGCCGGAGCAACAACGCATAATGGTAAACTTTATATCGTTTGCGGTATCAAACATGGTCACAATAGCGGCACCAATAGCCTGTTTGATGAGTATGATCCCAAAACTAATACCTGGACCATTTTACCTGACGCACCACACATCCGTGATCATAGTATGGCTGTTGCGATCGGTGATAAGCTGTATGCCATTGGCGGCAGGAACACCAGTCTGCATGACCCCAATAATTTCATGTCATTTTTTGACAAGGTAGTTCTGGAGGTAGATTGCTACGATTTTAAAACCGGCAAATGGTCGACCCTGGATGTCAAATTACCCAAAGGCACAGGTGGTGGCACGGCTGTGAATTTAGACGGCAAACTATTTTACATAGGCGGTGAAAGAGCGACAGCTACTAGTCCTAACGGCCCTCAAAAGGATGTTTACTATTTAAACGTTGCCAACCCTTCAGCAACATGGGTAACGGCTGCACAACTGAATAAAGCACGCAACGGCGTAGGCGGCACAGTGATGAACCATCGAATCTATATCGCAGGCGGATCGGGCGGTGGTCCGGGTGGGCCTCCTCCACCAAATCAACAACCAGGTGGTGCGCCACAAGGGCCTCCTCCGGGTAACGGCCCACCGGGACCCAGAGGGGTTATTGATGTGGAGGTGTTTAGTTTTAAATAATATCTCCACACTAAAGACTTACGAAGTTTAACTCGATATCATTTGTTTTTAAAGGCCTCGTTGAGGGCTACGCCGTTTAAAAACTTCGTAAGTCTTTTTCCATATAAACATCGAACACTGAATTTTTAATGCAGGATATCGAACTTGCTTTGGGTTAAGCCTTTAACCTGCTAAAGTTTATCACCTCAAATTGCGGCAATACCAAAAAACTGTGGTACTCATATCCCCAAAATGGGTAATGATTTTAAGCCGATTGTGGAAATTTTTCTAATTATTACACTGGTTCTAAGCTAAATGTGACATGGCAGGGATTTTGCCTTTATCCTATCAACAATAAAACAATAAAAAAAAGTTTGCCATGATTTACCTTGCCATTTTCACCTTAGTAGTAGTTGCTATAGCATTAATAACCAACAAGTTAAATACTGTAACCCATTGTGAGCACAATTGGGAAGACGGAGAAAATTCTTTCAAATGCTGCAAATGCGGTAAGAAAATACCTGACTATACTACAGCTTACGCAACTGAAACATATCCTGAAACATTCCGCAAAGCGGCCTAATTGAATTTTCCTTCTATTGCGGCTTCAATGCTGCGGCCGGGACAACATATATAAAATAGTTTTTTTTAATGAGCAGAAGGCTTATGAGGTTTAAAACTTCATAGGTCTTTTTTGTTTTTAAGACTTTATATACACTTATTCCATAAAAAAACAGCAGTTACCTCGCGCAACTGCTGTTTTTAATCCACTAAATTAAACTAAACTAACTATTAAAGGATCACTCCTGAATTACCTCTTTACAGGTATGCCCGGGCAGGCGCAGGAAATGATACATGATGAGGCTAAACAAAAAGTACATCATCCGTATAAAACTGCTTTTGAGGGCTTCTCCGCACTACTCTTCTGATCCACAAAGCCATCTTCAAAAGGCACCTTCTCAGGCTGATGATTAATTTTTTCATGTTGTTAATATTTAAATTTTTCATTCTTTAATTTTTTTGGCAGCTAAGCCGTTGCCAGGGGCAACGGCCGCTACCAAACAAGCAGGCACTTTCAGACCCTAACTTATTGAACCTGTTGCTTTATCCTTAAGGGGTATTGATCTCTTCATATTTTTAAATCGCTTACTGATCATGATCTTCATTTTATATTACATCCCGGTTAACAGGTAAAGAAATTCGGCACCTGCATAGTTGAGATAGATCAACGATCGGGTGCCCTTTATCAGTAACGCGGTAACTATTATCATATCATTTGCTTTCTGATATCAAAAATCAGCATTATTAAAAAAAATACTGGTAGTGCTAACACGGTATATCATACGTGTTTTTACGCAATTTTTAATCGTGGATTCACGATAATGGGGGAATTGGAAGTGTTTTGCTTATCGCTTCGGTGACTCACCCGGTCATCGCTCCGTTCGACCACCCTCTCTCCGGCAAGCCGCAAAGAGGGTTATTTTCTATTTATCCCCTCTCTACTCTGTAGAGAGGGTTATTTTCGATCTTTCTCCTTTTTCACCCCCCCTCTCTACAAGTAGAGAGGGAGCTGGGGGGTGAGTCAACAAAAAAGCCCCCCTGCTAATCAAAGCAAGGGAGCCCGTTTAAATTAAAAGAATCTTAGATATTATTATTTGTTATATGGGGAAAGCAATTGTTTAGGTAAAATATCTTCGGCGATCTTAGCTTCTGTTTGGTTGGTTTTCCATCCTGTTACATCTCCGCAGTTTCCCTGGTTCCAGATATCGTTTCTTTCGCCGTTTTTATTGATCCAGTTAACCTGGTTGCCGCTGATGGTATTCAACGAACATGCGGCATCTTCCTGCGCCCAGATATACAGGCCAACGTTAGTAAATACCTGGGGCTTTGAATAGATCTTATTATTGATGATAGAAATATTGTGCCCACCGGAAATAGCCATTCCGTACTGGCCGGGATTAACCAGAATATTATCTTTTGCTACCTGGTATGATCCGCCATTATCGCCCAGCATAATGCCTCCACCGGTTTTGCTTGGTCCACCGCCTCTTATTTGATTGCCGATGATCTGGATAGGATCTTTCGCAGTACCATCACTGATATACATGTTGATATTGTCCTCTGCATGGCACTGGCCCAATATATTTTCGAACTTATTGTAATTTACCCGGCACCTGGGGCCGTTTACATTGTTAAACTGAACAAAAGCACCGCGCGGATAAGGGCCCTTCATGTTTTTCCCTTCACAATACGTTACGCTGATGGCGTAGCTATCCACCGCATAAACGCCTGTGGATACATTGGTAAAATAAGAACTGTCTACCTTAATGTTGGAACTTTTATAAATATAGATACCTACCTTGGTTGAATTACCCGTATAACAATGCGTGATACGGATATTATCGCAGTTGATAATGGATATACAGGGTTCCTCATCGCCGTTTATACTATCACCCCTTATGGTAACATTCCGAAGATTTTCTAAAACGATGGGCGGCTTTGATTTATGACGTTGCCCAAAATTTTGTGCATTAACTCCGGCCGCGGTAAACAGTAGTAATAAGGTAATCAATTGTTTCATTAAGAATAAGGTATTTATGAATTTGCGCCTTTGGCGGATAGTGATCTTGATCTCTATTCTTTAAGCTATAGGGGATAGCCAGCTTATCATGTGGCCGCAATTTAATGTTAAAACATGTTCTTTTAGTTAATTTTTTAATAAAGTTTAGTTTCTCCAAAAAATAAAATTCTATTGTGTTGTAAAGACGCAATGATTTATTATCTTTCAGGACTAATCATAAATCAATTATCATGCTAAACAGAAGAAAATTTCTTGCAGGCTCGGGCGCTGTTGCACTGGGTGCCTTGCTGCTGCCAAAAAAGAGTACCGCTGCTTTTCTATCCGAATTTGGTGAACATCCTATTGGTTTACAGCTATTTACATTATTTAACTCAATTGATGCGGATGTAAAGGGAAACCTAAAAAAAGTGGCTGATATTGGCTATAAAGAAGTGGAATCGGCCTTTAGTAAGCAACAAGGATATTACGGTATGAAGCCTAAGGAATTTGCATCCTTATGCGCAGAACTGGGTTTATCGTGGAAATCGCACCACGTATTGGGCGCCCCATTTAAGATGCCTAAAGGCATGAAAATGCCCACCGCGGCTGATGGTAAGCCGATGTCGCTACCCACACACATGGCCAATTTGAGAGATGACATGCAAAAAATAGTGGATGAAGCGGCCGAAGGCGGCATCCCCTATTTAGTATGCGCCAATATCCCAACCGAAACTTTGGATGATATTAAAAGCTCGGTAGAGATACTCAACAAAACCGGCGAATTGTGCAAAAAGGCGAAGATCCAGCTTTGTTACCATAACCACGATATGGAATTTAAAGAAATAGAAGGTAAAATTCCTTATCACCTGCTGTTAGAAGGCACATCGGCCGACACCGTAAAAATGGAGCTTGACCTGGCCTGGGCAACCAAAGCCGGCATCAACCCGGTCGACCTGTTTAAAAAGCATCCCGGCCGTTTCCCACTGTTGCACGTAAAGGATATCAACAAGGATCTTAAAACGCTTGAGCCTGTGGGTGAAGGTGTGGTGGATTTTAAAAACATTTTCGCCAACGCGAAGATTGCCGGCGTAAAACACTATTTCGTAGAGCATGATATGCCGAAGGATGCGTTTGCGAGTATTACTACCAGCTATAAGAATTTGAGGGCATTGGGAATATAGTTATCTCCTTTTGTCATTTATCCCCCTGTCTGTGTCCTCACAGACAGGTTTCTTTTTTTACCCGCTGGTTGTATTATCACATACGGCTTTCCGGTGGTTGTCTGTGAGGACACAGCCAACGGGTTGTGACATTTATATTTATTCCTTATCACTCTCCCTCCCAAACGCCAGGTTATTGCCGTCCGGATCGCGGATGCCGAAATCACGCATGCCATATTGCCTATTATCGATAATGACGGTGATTAACGCGCCCCTGGCGATGATGTCCTGGTAATACTGGTCTATCTCGTCTCCAAAAATATAGATACTGCCTTCGCCTACTGCTCTCCTGTTATCCTGTCCCGGCCCTGAAAGATAGATCAGTACCGAACCATAAACCACGCCTGCCAGGTCGTTGTAGCGAAAATCAAGCGTGAAACCCAATATATCTGTATAATATTTAAGCGATGTTTCTACATTGGCAACATGAAAGATAGTTGCTGAATATTCTGCCTTCATACAATAAAGTTAGCAGAAAAGAATTTAATCCTATATTGAAACTTAATCATTTCAATATCATTTATCAGGCATTACGAGTAACATTTACCAAAGCTATTCATCCAAATAAAAACAAGAAAAACGAGTGGAAAACATTCTGAATATAACCAACCTGGGTAAAACCTATAACAGCGCCGGCAAAACTCTTACCGTGCTTGATAATATTAACTTCTCAGTAAACGCAGGGTCAACCAATGCCATCGTGGGGCCATCAGGCAGTGGCAAAACTACCCTGTTGGGGCTGTGCGCCGGGCTGGATCGTTCATCCAACGGGATAGTAGAACTGAACGGTATTAATTTGGGCGACCTGAACGAAGACAAACGCGCGCAGGTGCGCAACCAGTATGTAGGTTTTATCTTCCAGAATTTTCAATTGCTGCCTACGCTTACGGCTTTGGAAAATGTGATGGTTCCTTTAGAGCTCAGGGGCGAGAAAAATATCAAAGCCCGTTCTATGGAGCTTTTAGATAAAGTGGGGTTGACCGACCGCGGGCATCATTATCCGGCACAGCTTTCGGGCGGCGAGCAGCAGCGGGTATCGCTGGCAAGGGCGTTCAGCAATCAGCCTAAGATACTATTTGCCGATGAACCAACCGGTAACCTCGATTTTGAAACCAGTGAAAAGGTAGTGAACCTGATATTCGACCTGAACAGGGAAGCAGGTACAACGCTTGTTTTAGTAACCCACGATTTGGAACTGGCGGCCAAAACACAGCGCATTATCCGTATTAAGGGCGGTAAACTGGTGGCTGATGACAAAACCAATGTAAATGCGTACTGAGCCCATGGATAATACTCCTGTCAATTATAAACGGAAGCTTAATATACCCTGGCTTTTTGAAATGGCATGGCGAGATAGCCGCCGGAACAGGTCGCGGCTGTTTCTGTTCGTTTCTTCTATCGTATTTGGTATAGCGGCTTTGGTGGCTATTTATTCCTTTGGCTTCAACCTGAAAAAAGATGTGGATAACCAGGCTGCCACCTTAATTGGCGCCGACCTGACTCTATCAAGCAATAAGGCTGTTGACGCTTCAATCCTGCCATTGATCGACTCTTTAGGAAAGGAAAGATCTGAAGAGCGCAGTTTTGCCTCCATGATCTATTTCCCGAAAAGCAAAGGCACCCGACTGGTTCAGGTACGTGCCCTACAGGGGAAATTTCCTTATTACGGGAGTTTGGAAACAACACCTGTTGCGGCTGGTAAAGATTTCCGTAACGGCAAAAATGCTTTGGTTGACCAAACCCTGATGCTGCAGTTTAACGCTAAAGTAAATGACTCCATTAAAGTAGGTAATCTTACTTTCCTGATAGCCGGCGTACTAAATAAGGCACCGGGGCAAACGGGTATACAATCGGGCATCGCGCCTGTTGTATTTATTCCGTTGCAATATTTGGAGCAAACCGGGCTATCGAAAAAAGGCAGCCGCATTGGTTATAGCTTCTATTATAAGTTTGATAAAAATGTCGATGCAGATAAACTCGCTAAGAAACTGGACGCCCGCCTGGAAAAAGCCGGGATGTACTACGACACCATTGGCACCCGAAAGGAAAATACAGGCCGTTCTTTTGCTGATCTTACCCGTTTTCTATCCCTGGTAGGCTTTATCGCCCTGTTGCTGGGTTGCGTAGGCGTGGCCAGCGCCATCCATATTTATGTGCGCGAGAAGATCGCTTCCATCGCCATTATGCGTTGCCTGGGGGTAAAAGCCTATGAGGCGTTCCTGATCTACCTGATACAGATAGCCGGTATTGGGCTTCTGGGCTCCATTATCGGCTCGGCATTGGGTACCTTCATTCAGCATATTTTGCCGCTGGTGTTTAAGGATTTTTTACCGCTTTCCATTTCTACGGATATATCATGGCTATCCATCGGGCAGGGTATTATTTTAGGGGTGACCATCTCTATTTTGTTTGCCTTGCTACCACTTATCGCTATCCGCAACATATCACCATTAAACACGCTGCGCCTATCTTATGAACAGGTGAATTTGCTGCGCGACCCCTTAAGATGGTTGGTGTATACGCTGATCATGCTATTTATCGTATCGTTCACCTTTTTCCAAATAGGCGACTGGGTAGGTAGCATTTTCTTTACCATTGGTATTCTCATCGCGTTCCTGATCCTTACACTCATCGCGAAGCTGCTGATGTATGTTACCAAACTGTTCATCAAAAGTTCATGGAGTTACCTATGGCGGCAGGGCTTTGCCAATTTGTACCGGCCAAATAACCAAACCATTATTTTAATGGTATCCATCGGGTTAAGCACGGCATTTATTTGTACGTTGTTCTTTATCCAGAGCCTGTTAGTGAAACAGGTATCGCTATCGGCAAGCAGCAACCTGGCTAATATGGTTTTGTTTGATATACAAAGCAACCAGGAAAAGAATTTAGCCACGCTGGCAAAGAAGACTCATTTACCCATTTTGCAGCAGGTGCCCATTATTTCCGTCCGCATTGAAAAGATCAACGGAAAAAACGAGGCCGACCTGAAAAAAGACACCTCCCTGAAAATACCCCGCTGGGTATTTGCCAACGAGTACCGCATCACCTACCGGGATTCACTGACCGCGACGGAGAAAGTTACCGATGGCGATTGGGTGGGTCGCGCCCCGAAAACAGGAGATGTACCCATATCTGTTGAGGAACGCTTTGTAAAACGAAATCACTTAAAATTGGGCGACAAGCTGGTTTTCAATGTGCAGGGTACTCATTTATCCACCAAAATCGCCAGCATCCGCGTGGTAAACTGGAACAAAATGCAAACCAACTTCCTCTTTGTGTTCCCGAAAGGGGTATTGGATGACGCACCGCAATTCCATGTGCTGCTTACCCGTGTTCCGTCAAAAGCGGTATCGGCTTCGTTTCAGCAAAAAGTGGTACAACAGTTCCCCAATGTTTCTATTGTGGATCTGGGACTGGTGCTAAGTATACTGGATGAGCTTTTGGATAAGTTGGGCGACATCATCCGTTTTATGGCGATGTTCAGTATTATTACAGGTGTGGTGGTGCTCATCGCTTCAGTGCGTATCAGCAAGTACCAGCGCATACAAGAAAGCGTGCTGTTGCGCACTATGGGCGCCAGCCGCAAGCAGATACTGGCCATTACGGCCATCGAGTATTTCTTTTTAGGCGCGCTTTCAGCGGCTACCGGTATCCTGATCGCATTGGCAGGCAGTTGGCTGTTAGCCAAATTCAGCTTCGAAATACCATTTAACGCGGATATGCTTCCGGCTTTCCTATTGTTTTTAGCTATCGCGATATTGACCATTATCATCGGCCTGTTTAATAGCCGCGGGATATTGAATAAACCGCCACTGGAGATATTGAGGAGGGATGTGTAGGTTCGCTCATAGCCGCGAGGGATTCTCTGAATCTCCTCCGCCAATTGGGGGAGAGACTTTTTTACTATCTTTAATTTATGCTATCAGAAAAAATAAAAACCATGTCATTTCGAACGAGGAACGAGGAGAAATCTTATAAGATGTGTAGTGCAAACTGTGCAAGTCGTACAAGATTTCTCTCTGTCGTTCGAAATGACAATTTTTTAAAATCATTTTTTTCGATCTCCCTTATCCTTATCCTCACCTCCTGCCACAGCAAAAGCACATCCAATGCTACAGAGCAATCCGCAGCTAAAACAGATACAGCACAAGCAGCAGATAAAAAAACCATTCTGTTTTTTGGCGATAGCCTTACCGCGGGGTACGGACTGGATGACCCGGCGGATGCTTTTCCGGGCGTGATACAACGCAAGATCGATTCGGCTAAGCTGCCTTATACTGTGGTTAACTCCGGCGTAAGCGGCGAAACCACGGCCGGTGGCCTGGGGCGCATCGACTGGATATTAAAACAAAAAGTGGATGTTTTTATACTGGAACTTGGCGCCAATGATGGCCTGCGCGGCATACCGGTTAAGGAAACTGCCAAAAACCTGCAGGCAATTGTTGATAAAGTAAAAGCCAAATACCCGGATGCCAAATTAGTACTGCTGGGCATGCAGGTGCCCCCAAGCATGGGCGGCGACTATGTGAATGGATTTAAGGCAGTATTCCCTAAAGTAGCTGCTGATAATAAAATGGCTTTGGTACCCTTCCTGCTGGACGGCGTGGGCGGCAACCCAAAATTGAACCAAGCCGATGGCATACACCCCACTGCCGAAGGCGCTAAAATTGTGGCGGGAAATGTTTGGAAGGTGTTGAAGGGGGAATTATAGGGTTAGTAAGTTTGATAGAGTCGCAAGCGTGGATGCTTGCCATTGTTTGCATTCAAGCGTGGACGCTTGAATGGACGAAGACACAGTAGTAGATTAGCCACAAGAAAAAATAATAAAAAGTAAACAATAGCATGAAAATAATCAGAATTTGCCTGATGTACCTTTTTCTTGTTGTCTATTCAGGATGTGATAATCATAAGCAAATGGAAAACTCCGTCAGAAAGCTTTTATACGAACAGCACTTTGAAAATAAAGACACGGCGTTGTATCATCAATTTTTAAATTATGGTAAAAATGTTATCCCTTACCTAATTGATAATGTTGACAATAAGAGAAAGGAATACGGTGGGAACTTTAATCCTCTAAATTCCAACCTATATCAAATAGCAAACTTTGATGGTGTACACGCGGCATATGTTGTTGAACTTATCTTGAGTAATTCTGCTAATGCAAAAGCAAGATACGTGCTTTTCAATCGGGATATAATAGTAAAAGATGCGGGTTATCTACCATTGGAATATAATGATATGATTGAAATCAAACGTCTTTACAATAATTGGTGGATTCTCAATAAAGAAAAGCCTATTGACAAGCTTAGGGAAGATTGGCGAAATAAAAAAAGGCCTCTGTCCGGATCGCACTATAACTGGTTTTAATGCTCACACTCTGCCGCACGTCGCGCTCGTGGGTCCCTTGCCCCGTTTAAGCGTGAGAAGCTTGAACTGGTGTTTGAATGGAACGGTTTTTAAAAACAACTCCTATAATCCAATTTTTAAGCCCTATTAGGAGAATCGCCAACGCCACATTATTTAATGATACTACATTTGCACTGCCTGTTTTCCCGAAAAAGATATTGTTATAATACACCATTATTAAATTGACTATAAACAGGCAAATCAAGTCCGAGATTAATAAAAAGGGAATGAAATATTCTTTTAGTTTTATCCTTTTTGCAATAAGATAGTCAACTATAAAACAGAATATTATAAAGAAAATAAGTTCCTCGAATGCTGTTGTGCCTGCATCAATAGAATTAGCATATTTTATTTTTGACAGCTTCGCTATGAGAAAACTTTGAAAATCGAAATACCAGTTTTCCGATGCGAGGAAGAATAAAACTATAGTTAAGAAATGAAATCCACATCGCAATACCGTTTTTAATACAAAATTATCTTCCTCTTCTTCCATAATTGAATATGATAATTGTTTAGGTTGAATAGATTTAGGTACTAATATAAGTAAATAAACTTAACTCATATTGTCGTTTATTCTCAAGCGTTTACGCTTGAACAAATGGTGAATATAATTATCTTTAGGTGTGTAAAACATGACGGCTATTCGACTCACCCGGTATTTGCTTCGCTCGACCACCCTCTCTCCGGCAAGCCGCAAAGAGGGTTATTTTTATTTATTTTATTCCCTTCTTTCCGCTTTAGCGGAGAGAGGGGTGACAAGCGCAGCGATGTCGGGGTGAGTCGACAGGATTTTGTATATTAACCAACACCCATGAAACCACCAAAAAACGACCTCACCAAACCATCCGAACCCGATAAGGTAGATGCTTACATGCAAACCTTAAAGCATCCGCTTGCGGATCTGGTGGAGGGATTGCGACAAATCATTTTAAGTACCGATACCGAAATAGGAGAAGAAGTAAAATGGAACGCGCCGGCATTTTTTTATTCGGGCGAGATGCAGCCGTTTAACCCAAAGGAATATAAAAGGCATTTGATCGTGTTCAACCTGTTGAAGCAGGATTGCATCCGGCTGGTATTCCCCAGCGGGGCGAAGGCGAATGACACTTCAGATTTATTAGAAGGAGATTATGCTGATGGTAGGCGGCTTGCCCATTTTTACAATATGGAGGATGTGAATGCCAAAAAGAAAGAGTTGCAGGTAATTATCAAAAAGTGGCTGGTGTTACTGGACAAATAATGTGGTAGCCGGGTGATAACCCCTTGTATAAACGGGGAAATTTTCGTATATTTAAGATAGCTGCGGGGTCGCCCCTTTTTTTCCAAAATAAAAATTAATCAGACCACTTTTTTCTTAAAAATCAACGCAGAAGTTCTTTGAATTAGATCAATTCACTAATTTACAATGCCTTAAGTATAAATAACCTCAATTTTTTACTATCGGCATAAACCGTTTTGCCCAGAAACATCAATTTTTTACTACCGGCATAAGCTGTTTTGACCCGAATTGCCAATTTTTTACTACCGGCATCAGCCGTTTTGCCCGGAAACATCAATTTTTTACTACCGGCAAAGGGCGTTTTGCCCCGAACCAAAAGTTATTTAATACCTGGAAAACGGGTTTTGATGGAAATAAGCGGGTCAATCCTTTTGCTGCACCTCTACAGTTCCGGATTTTTTATCAAAACTAATAGAGATACTGGCCCGGAAAAGGGAATTATCAAACCGGAAAATGTTTTTATTAAGATCAGAACCCTGGAAAACAAGGGTGAGACTCGATTTTTTAGCCTGGGTCAACAGGTTGTTGATGTCGGCTTCCTGCATAATGGAATAGGTTACCGGGCGCGACAAATTGCCGCCCGCACCTTTAGCCAAACCACCAAGCAGCACTGATTCCGCTTTATCCTGTGTGGTGCGGGTGCTTTTATACAACTCCGTGCTTTTACCACCCACTACCTGGGGACCGGATGATTTAAACCCTTTGGATACTGTTAAAAAATCATGCACTTGGGTACCGCTCATGTTGGTCAGGTTCAGCAGGTCCTCGAAGGTTAAACTTTGGGCACAGCTAACCAAACAGGCAAAAACCAGGAGCGGGGTAAGCAGGTATCTTTTCATTCAAATTAATTGGTTATCCCAAATATATAATATTTCCGGTCGAATATTATTCTCCCGGGTGATATGTCTTTTCAGCGTGTTTAAGCACATCCGCCTTGTAAAACAGCACATCCTTAAATTTGCCGTTGATGTATCCGTCAGTTTGGTCGGTGAAATGCCTGGACTTTGCATCAAACGACTGCCCACCGGTGATAATACTTTTCGCTTTAATGCGCGGCCCAAACTCAATAGCAGCTATAAAACTGTTGCCACTGTATCCATAACGCTTTTCCGTTTTCATAGTCCGGCTCTGGAACGATGGCAATTGCCCGAACTGCGATCCAACCAATCCCACAGGGGTGCTAAGTAATTTATCGTCAAATGTGATGCCATCATCAGGACGCTGATAACGATTAATGTCACCCCACTCTGTTTTCCACGTTTCATAGCGTTTTTGGAGGCTTTTTATAGCTTCATTTAAAAGCTCCAATTGTTTTTGAGGGGACATAGTTTTCAGCATCACGGCTACACGATCGGTTTGATAGGTAGATTCTTCCTCGGTTTGAGCACGGGGAAGAGCCGAGAGCATATGCGTCCCCCACTCAACAGCCAATGTGGTGGCTACCGAATGGATGGCCGAACGTTTGTCCCATTGCTGCAATACCTGTATGGGTTCGGCAAGCGCTCGTTTGAGCGAGTCATTTGCGGTACTATAAGCATTGAACAATGAAGGAAGCAACACATCAAAAGCTGCGAGGTAGTGGTCGTATCCTTTGCTGATCATCCCGTCCAGCGTAATATTTTTGGCGTTGCTGAATAGTTTCATAGCGTTTATACCCCTGTAATTTTGCCCATCTGGGGCCATATAGGCCGGGTATTTGCTTTTATCCGGACTGCTTGTCCCCGAGGAAGTAAAAGGGGTTGAATTACAATTTTCTATCCACCCGGTGGCAGGATTGTAAACGTGCACGATCTCGTCCAGTGGGTGCACGCCATGCCATTCGGTTGCTGAAGTGCTTCCATCCACCGGCAAAGACCAGTTCAATTTTGGATCACGTTTGGGCATGAAGTTGCCATACCAGAAAACGATATTGCCTTTGTCATCCGCGTAAACTGTATTGTTGGATGCATTGGATAGCAGGTCCATTGCCTTTTTATATTCCGCAAGGGTATTGGCTTTGGTGATCAGCCATGATTCCAGCAGGGCTTTATAGGATCGGTTATTGGCTTTTAATGCCAGCCATTTGCCATCGCGACTGCCTAAAACCGGGCCATGATGGGTGTAGTAACCCGTAATTGTTTTTTGTTCTATTTTATCGCCTTTTTTAATATTCAGTACCAATTGACGCTCTGTGACCGGTTTCAATTGTCCATCGTATTCATAAAACCATTTGCCATCTTTTTGAGTCATTTTTTCGGCATACAGATCGGCTACATCGGCATAACTGGAAGTATGCATCCACCCGCAATGGGGATTAAATCCCTGGTAAACAAAAAACTGGCCCCAGGTAACCGCTCCATAAACATTGAGGCCCTCCTGGCTTATTAGCTGCACCTCGCTCCTGAAATAAAATGGCACATGCGGGTTAATATAAAGCAGCGCATGCTTTGATGCAGTTCGTGACGGTGAAAAAGCAAACCCATTGGAACCTATTTCCCTTTCGGTGATAACATTTTCGGTGGTATGAGATTTATAGACAGCGCCATTTGCCTCCGGTATGCCGCCATAAAAATGAGCCGTTTCAGCTAATCTGATTCCTCCCGTCTCAGTTGCTGCCACGCTGCCATCGGTAAACATCAAAGCATACCAGGGCTCGAAATGATGAAATACCTGCGGTTTTACTTCGGGATGTTTATACAGGTAATAATTGATGCCATCGGCAAAAGCATCCATCAGTTTTTTGAACCATAATGGGCTGGCCTTGTAATCTTTTATTGCACCGGCACTATCAGCAATTAATTGAAGTTGCACATCCTCATACAGGCTTTTGTCGCCATCCACTTCGGCCTGCCTGCCCAACTGGTACAGGTAATTGCGTTCGATCCCTTTAAAATTCTCTTCGCACTGGGTATACATCAGGCCAAAAACAGTGTTAGCATCCGTCTTACCATAGATGTGAGGCACGCCCCATTGATCCCTGATAATGGTTACCGCTTTCGCTTCTGCCTGGCATCGCCGGATATCCTGTTTTGTAAATTTTTGAGCAAAACCTAAAACAGGGGAAAATAAAAGTGCATAAAATAATATTCTCTTCATTTGTAACAAAATTTTTACAGTAACAAGCAACATATGCTATGCGTCTTAATTATGTGCCTTTAACAAAAAATAACGTATAATTGTCTTTTAAACAGTTATCCATATTAATGTCATAAACAGGTAAGATAATGTTTTCATGCAATTTTTAAAACAAACTTCTGTTGATATTACTTGTATGTATGCAATATTTGTAAAACAATTTATCAATTAATTGATTTACAATAGTATATATAAAGCCCCTTGTTCAACTGAAAATTTTGAGCGGGTATTATTTAGTAAAACGATCAATACGATCATATAAGAGCTTGGATCAATATTCAAATATTATCTGAGATTTAGTTGATTCAATATCATTAAAGATGATGTTGATGTGCGTTCCGGGGTGAGATACGGAACGCATTTTTTTTGCACATTCCTTGAAGAAGAAAACGGCATCAAATAATAACCGGCAAGGTGAACCAGAATGTTGAGCCTTTCCCCTCTTCACTTTCCATACCCACATTGCCTTTATGACGATTGATGATCTCTGCTGAAATATATAACCCCAAACCCAGCCCCGAAAAACTCTGTGATGACTCGTGTACCCTGAAAAAGCGGTCGAAAATATAGGTTTGCTTATCATGCGGGATACCTATTCCAAAATCGGTGACTGAAAATTTGAGCTCATTGCCAATCTTTTCGATATTGACAATTATCCGGTCCTTATCCGGCGAATATTTAATAGCATTCGATAAAAAATTCACAATCACCTGCTCTATCCTGGTACGGTCGGCAAAAATGGTTACGGGTTCATTTTTATCGATGATAAGCTGGTGATTTTTGGTGTATTGTGTTATCTCACTGATACAATCCTGAACCGAGTCCTGGAAAAGATAGCGGCTAAGATTGAGCTGCATTTTACCCGACTGAATTTTGGTTACATCAAGCAGGTCATCAACTATCTCGATCAATTTCCTTACCTGCTTATTAGCCATACTGATGAATGGACGTATTTTTGAGGGATCAAATTCATTTTCAGACAGCTTATCCAATATTTGTACAGAGGCTTTCAAACTGGTTATCGGTGTTTTTAATTCGTGGCTGGCAATTCCTAAAAATTCATCCTTTCGCCTGAGCAACAGCCGGGTTGCTTTTTGCGCACGTTCCTGCTCATCAATATCGATCATGCTGCCAATATATCCGCCAAAATCCGGATTATAGATCGGGTTGGCATATGTAAGCATCCAGCGATATTGTCCACTCGTATTACGAAACCTGAATTTTATCTGCATTGACTTTTGAGCCATAAAATCAGTCCCCAGCTTTTCAATAACCCCTTGCCTGTCATCTGGGTGAATAGCCTCCAGGGCCAGGGCCATCAACTGCTCATTCATATCCAGCCCGGTAAAATTCTTCCAGGTATCATTTACATACTCAAGTACCCCCTGGGCATTTACCTGCCAAATGATCAGCGAATTATTATTGGTCAATGCTTTAAAATGCTCTTCGCTTACTTTTAAAGCTTCTAAAGCCATTTTTTGTTCGTGTATATTGGTACTTGTACCTACCCACAAAATAACCTTGCCAGCTTCGTCCTTATGTGCATTAACGCGCGTGAGATGCCATAGGTATTTCCCGTCAATATCCATAAGGCGCTGCTCAGTTTCAAGGTTTTCCCCGGTTTCTACCGTCTTTTTCCATTCCCGCGCTGCTCTTTCCAGGTCATCCGGGTGAATGATTTCCCATATCCGGGCTCTTAAACCTTCGAAAGTTGTTGCGCCTGTATAATCATACCAACCCTTATTATAGTAGGTAGCCCTACCATCGGGTCCCGAGGTCCACATTTTATGAGATATAGCATCCGCCAGGAAACGAAACCTGGCTTCACTGTCTTTTATCTCTTTACTGGCGTTCACCATGTATTTATGTGATTTGTGATTTAACTAATCCCGGGGCGCGGCTTATTGATATACAAAAATGTGTTTTATTTGATTTATATAAAACAAATAAATTGTGTTAATGGCTCACAACTGCTATAATAAGGACCTGGTAAGTTAAAATATGTTAATGTTTTTATTTGGAGGGCTGATACTGGTATTTTTAGACTTTCATAAAGTTCTCCTATAAAGATGATTGAGGCCGGTATACTTTCCAGGTACCGGCCTTCAATCTGATCCCCTGTTTCCTGCTGTTTTGATGGCTATTATTAATGTTATTTTAATATACTCTACTTAATAGATAGATTTTGTATATTAAAAAACATTTATATAGATTTGTAACTGATAACCTTACTCATTTCAGAAAACAAAAAAAAAGATATGCATCACAATTACAAATCCGCTCTGTCAGTGTCAATCGCGCTGGCATTATTTGCCTTTTCAAAACCTGCTTCGGCAGATGTGATCACCGACTGGAACCTGATCACTGTAAAGGCGACCAAAGTAGCCAAGTATAACAGCAATCTCGGCAGCCGTATAGAAGCTATTGAGGCCATCGCCGTTTATGACGCCGTTAATTCTATCAAAAAAATTGGCACACCCTACCACTATTACGCACCGCCATCAGGCCCGACCTCGGCACAGGCAGCAGCGGCACAGGCGGCGCATGATGTGTTGGTCAACTATTTCCCTGCACAAAAACCATCGTTGGATTCGGCATTGACCAGCAGTTTAAGCTTGGTGAATGATGGCCCTGCTGATAAAGGACAGGCTATAGGCGCCGCATCAGCAGCGGATATCATTGCTTTGCGTGCCAATGATGGTTCTGATCCTAACGTTGGCTATCCCGGCCCGGCAAAACCTGGTGTTGGCCAGTACCGCCCTACCCCAGCAGGGTTTGTGCCCGGTATTAACCAACAATGGGGTACCGTAAAGCCATTCCTGTTAAAGTCGAATACGCAATTCCGTCCGGCTGCCCCACCGCCCCTGGGTAGCGATGAATTTAAAAAGGCGCTTGCCCTGGTCGACGAATTAGGCTCATCAAAAAGCACAAAGCGTACCGAAGACCAAACCCATATTGCCCAATTTTACAAGCAGGACGCTGAGCTAACAGTAAATGAAGCCGCACGTGCACTGGCCATCGCCCATAAAACACCGATCGAGGTAAATGCCCTGGCCTTTGTTTTAGCTGATATTGCCGAAGCAGACGCACGCATAGGTTTATGGGACGCTAAATACAACTATTTACTTTGGCGACCGGTTACCGCGCTTAATGCAGATGCGGATGGCGGAGTAACTAACAATTACGCTAAATGGACACCCTTGTTATCAACCCCACCACACCCCTCCTATCCTTGCGGCCATTGCGGTACGGTTACAGCAGGTTTCGAAGTGTTAAAGAAATTTTATGGCGATGACAATACCATTGAATTGCATACCACCACACCCGGCGAACCCGCCCGTACCATCAAATCATTAAGTGATGGCGAACTGGAAAACGGCTGGAGCCGCGTTTATGGGGGCATACATTATTCATTTGAAAATGATGCCGCCCAAAAACTTGGCAGGCAGGTGGCCGATTATGTATTGAAAAATGGGCCTAAAAGCAAATGATCATAGCTTAAGTTTGATGCCACCATTCACTACAAATCCATCCAGCGGCGCATAAATATCACGGAACACCGGATTGGTAATACTGCCGGTATAAATGGTATCAAACCGGGTTTGCCGGGTATCTGTTAAGTTTTCAAAGTTGATGAAAAGAGAAAAATTCTTCCACAGCTTTTCCACCATAAACCCGGTTGTCCAGTATCCTTTGCCGGTTGTTCCATCGTTTAGTTTTTGGGGGCTGAAATAATAAGCTTCGGCCCCTATTTTCCATTGGTCTTCTATCTCGTACATCAGCACATTATTCAGTCGGTTTCTGGATACCAACGGATAAGCCGCCCTGGTTTCATTGGTATGCTGCATAACATCGGCAAAAGTGTAACCTACAAATAATTTAAATTGATTGTAGGTCAGCTTGATATTGGTTTCTATTCCCTTGGTATTCAGGTCGCCCGGTGGTTGTGCGTATTGCAGATCGCCATTGGTTAATTGAGTAAGCAGGATGGGGTGCTCAACACGTGTATAGAAAAACAATTGGTTGATGCTTAGGCTGACCGTATTGTCAAACAATCCGGTACGGTAATTAATATCAAAACTAGTGCCGTAAGAACGTTCCGCCCTTGTATTATTCACATCAATGGGCAGTACATTTCTGAATTGTATGCGCTCCGCATCTTCGGTGAAAACACTTGGGGCCTTATAGCCCAAACCACCGCCCAAACGTGCGGAGAATTGAGAGTTGATCTTAAATAAACCCGATATCCGCGGCAGCACAAAAAAACCGTATTTGTTATGATAGTCACCACGGATACCCGACTCAAGTGTAAATTTCTCAGATACATCCCAGGTGTTTTGTACAAAGGCGCCTATAGTATTATAATTATAACTCCGGAGCGGGAAATCACTCAGCCTGTCCTCCCTGAAATTATCCGTTAAATAATTCAACCCGGCTACCCAATCCGAATGTGCGCTGTTATGCGAGTAATTGGCTTCACTATAGGTGGATACCTGTGCGCCGGAAAATAAGTAACCCGGCATACTGATACTCCGGTCGTAATAGCTGACACTGTTTTTGATTACCAGGGTTTCCTGGTCATTGAATTTATGAATAAGCTCTGCCTGGGTACTGTATCTGCCTGTTTTATTTTTCTCGAAGTAAGAATGTTCCGGGCTACCCTTACCTTTTAAGAATTCCATATCACCACCTATTCGGTTTTCTATTGTGGCGTTTATCCCTGCATTTAATGTGGTGCGGTCGTTGAGATAAAAAAACAGCTTAGGATTAAGGGTAAACCGGTCGTATTTAGGGATGGCTGATAGTCCTATCCCCGCAGGGTCATAAGGTGTTCCACGGTTATAGGCTGCGTAAACAGTTGCCCCTACCTTGTTGAACTTTTGAGCGTAAAACCCACTGGCATCCAATCCCAATGCCGAAGTTCCGTTCAGCAAAAAACTAAGCTGCCGCTCCTTAGTTGGTGTTTTTGATATCAAATTGACCAGCCCGGCGATAGCCCCACCACCATACAGGGTTGAGGAGGAGCCTTTGATAACCTCCACCCGTTTCAGGTCGAGCGGGGCGATCTGCAACAGGCCCAATCCCCCCGAAAACCCGGAATATAAGGGAAACCCATCCCGGATGATCTGGGTGTATTTGCCATCGAGCCCCTGTATGCGGATGCTCGAATTACCGCTGGTGGCTGATGTTTGTTGTGTTTGGATGCCCGTGCTTTCGGCCAGCATCATACGGATATCACCGGGTTTCATATTGGATTTCTCGTCCATTTCCTCACCCGAGATCACTTCTACGCGCGTTGGAATATTGGCAATGGTACGGCTGCTGCGGGTTGATGAAACAACTACCTCCTCCAGGCCCTCGCCCTCTCCTTTGCCTGCCGCAATCAACAGTACAATAATTGGTTGGGTTTGTTCAATGGGGAAGTCTATAGTATCCCTGCGGGTTTCGTACCCGATATAACTGAATTGGATAATTTGTTTGCCTGCCGGGATATTGAAAATGGTAATTAAACCGCTGGTATCTGACACTGAACCTTTGGTAGTACCCTGCAATTGGGCGGTAGCGCCGATAAGGGCCTCGTTAGTTTTAGCGTCTTTGACGATGGCTTTAAATGTATTTTGGGCAAAAGCAATACTTGTATAAAAAAGTGCCGCGACGAGCACAGTTAGTTTTTTCACGATGTTTTTATGATTAAGTTAACAATAGAAAATCAGCCATAGTAAGGCTGTAAAGGGTGATATTAACTTAATTGTGGCGGCTGCCAGATAGAAAGCGTGATCTCTTTAATAAAAGGCTGGCAATAGGCCGTATGGCATTTAGCCTTTATTTGTGGGACAAGCGAAGAAAAGTGATTAAGCGGTTCGGCTGTTATAAAGCCCGCGCATGAGCTGCATGAAAAAAATGTACAGCATCCCTGGCAATCATTTTCGGCTGATGAAGTTTTCCCGGCTTGTTCTTTTTTAATTACCGTACTGCCCTGGCAATCCTGCTCATCACAGCATGGCTTTACCGAAAGTATCAGTACATAAAACGAAAATATCAAACACAAAAACTTCACATGGCAAAAGTAACAGAATAAATTTAATGTAAAAAGAATACAACTGCGGCTTTCAAAACGTGCCTATCCGACCCAAACACAATATATTTGCAGCATGGAACTCCAGCTTTTTGATCAGCAGGTTTATATCAACCGCAGACAGATATTAACACAGAATATGGCTACTGATGGCCTCATACTACTTTTGGGTAACGAGGAAAGCAGCATGAACTATAAGGATAACACTTACCTCTTTCGCCAGGACAGCAGCTTTCTTTATTATTTTGGTTTGGATGTAGCAGGACTGGCGGCTGTGATAGATACCGATACCGGCGAAGAAGTGGTTTTCGGCAATGAGTTGACTATTGATGATATTGTGTGGACAGGCACTTTGCCTACCGTAAGTGAAATGGCAGCGATGGTTGACGTTACCCAAACCAGGCCTTACGACCAGATCATCCACTACATACACAAGGCATTGATAGCTGGCCGTAAGGTGCATATCCTGCCACCTTATCGCCCCGAAAATAAAATTAAACTGGCTGGCTGGTTTAATACCAGTTTAGACGATGTGGCCGAATACATATCGGTAAAACTGATAAAAACAATTATCGGTCAGCGCGTGATCAAAACACCTTTAGAGGTTGCCGAACTGGAAAAGGCAGTAAACATCAGCATTGATATGCAGGTGGCAGTGATACAGCATACCCGCCCCGGGATAAAAGAATACGAGTTGGTGGCCAAAGCGCATGAGGTGGCTGCGGCTAATAACGCGCGACTGGGTTACCCTGCCATCATCACCACGCATGGGCAAACGCTGCATACGCACTACTACGGCAACACGTTGCAGGAGGGCCGTATGGTATTAAGCGATATCGGCGCCGAAAATGCCATGCACTATGGCGGCGATCTTACCCGCACTTTCCCGGTAGGTAAAAGCTTCACCAATCGTCAAAAAGAATTGTATGAGGTGGTACTGGCATCGATGGATCATGCCATCAGTATGCTGAAACCGGGCGTGCGGTATAAGGATATTCACCTGGCGGCCTGTCAGAGGCTGGCTGAAGGCTTAACGCAAGCCGGCATCATGAAGGGCGACCCGGCCGAGGCTGTGGCAGCCGGTGCACATACCATGTTTTTTCAATGCGGATTGGGGCATATGCTGGGTATGGATACCCACGATATGGAAGACCTGGGTGAGCCTTATGTGGGCTATACGGATACGCTGAAAAAGGAAACATTGATATTCGGGTTGAAGTCGCTGCGCCTGGGCCGCGAACTGGAAGCGGGCTTTGTGCTTACGGTGGAGCCCGGCATCTACATTATCCCCGAACTGATTGACCGCTGGCAGACCGAAAAAAAATATGCCGATTTTATCAATTATGATGTGCTGAACACCTACCGTGATTTCGGCGGTATACGCATCGAGGATAACTTTTTGATAACGGGTAGCGGGCATCAGCTGTTGGGTAAATATCTACCTAAAACATTGAAAGAGATCGAGAGATTAAAAAGGTAAACTGCTTAATTGCTTCAATACTTGCGCTCGTTTACAACGAGTGCTTATACTGGTGTTGCGATTGTATCGCCTTTTGTATCGCAGATGCAAAAATTATGTAAGCACTCGTTGTAAACGAGCGCAATGTGGACTTATTTCGGCAAGCGATAAATTTAACTGAATGTCTATTTCATTTTGTAATAAATATCTTACATTTATTACGCTTAAAAAAACCATTAAATATGAAAAGAAAATTCTTCAACCCCATTGTATTACTATGCTGCTTTTTTGTTGTGATGGCTGTAATAGCCGATCTGAATGGCAAGTGGACCGGCGTAATAAAAACACCTGATGGCAATGACCTGCAGGTTACCTATAATTTTAAAGTTGACGGCACCAAACTGACCGGCACTGCCGAGTCGCCAGCCGGTACCATAACTGTGGATGACGGCACTGTTACAGGCGATACTTTTAAATTTAAAGTAACTGTTGATGGTAATGATTACCCGCACTCTGGTAAACTGTATGCTGATTCATGCGGTTTGGATATTGATTTTGGCGGCAATAAAGTGCATACCACACTTAAACGCGCTGATAAATAAACCATTAAACTATGAAAAAGATATTTATAACTACCGCGCTGGTGTGCTGCTTTGCAGGCGCCTTTGCTTTTTTTGCCGGGATAGACGGCACCTGGAAAGGTGTGATACTTGCACCTGACGGCAACGAATACCCTTTAAATTACACGCTTAAAGCCGATGGTGATAAACTAACAGGCAAGGGCCTTTCCCCGGCTGGTTCAATTGATATAACCGAGGGTAAAGTAAAAGGCGACAGTCTTTCTTTTGCTATCGACGTAAACGGTGTTAAAGTGATCAATTCGGGCAAATATTACAGCGCGGGTGACTCGATTAGTTTAAATATAGATTACCAGGGCATGCTGATGCATTCGACCCTTAAACGCGATGTGTCTAAATAGGTAGGTCTTGAATTTATGATATAAATAGAACCCTGCCAGCCGGCGGGGTTTTTTTGTTATAAAAATCGCATCTACTGTAACGTGCCCCTCAAAAAAAGCATCATACATAAAAAACACCACCATGAAAAGGAAAATTTTTATTACCACAGCATTGGTATCTTGTTTCCTGTTT
The DNA here is from genome assembly GCA_035489035.1 of Mucilaginibacter sp. GTDB lineage: Bacteria > Bacteroidota > Bacteroidia > Sphingobacteriales > Sphingobacteriaceae > Mucilaginibacter. The sequence goes on along the minus strand of DATHKT010000042.1, from coordinate 41,083 downwards.
TGCCTTGCGGCAATAGCAGACTTATCGGGCAAATGGAGAGGTACGGTCGTAACACCCGATGGAAAAGAGGTGATACTCACTTATAACTTTAAGGTCGATGGCAACAAATTAACAGGCACCGGCGAATCCAATGATCATGAAATTAAAATAGACAGCGGCCAGGTAAACGGCACGGATATTAAATTCAGCGTTACCAATACAGAAGGCATCTTAATTCCGCACCATGGCAAATATTTTGCCAATGGCGATTCGGTTAGCATGAATTTAGATTTCCAGGGAGCCAAATTTCATGCTACATTAAAGCGTGTTGATAAATAATGTTTAAAGGTTTTGCTGTAACATTGACTTGAAGTACAGCGTCTTATAATCGATATTGATCCAATAGACCATTATAATCCTTTAATCATGAAAAGAAAAATAATTACAACAGCAGCTTTAGTATGCTGTATCGCTATTTGCCTTGCCGCAGCTATAGCCGACCTTACCGGAAAATGGACAGGCACTTTAAAAATGGCCGGAGATGATGATTTCCCGCTTAGTTATACTTTTAAAGTTGACGGGGATAAACTGACCGGCACCGCTAACACACCCGACGGCGTGGTTGATATTACAGGCGGAAAAATAACCGGCAATGATTTTACATTTAGCGTACCTGTGCATGGAAACGATATTGCCCACGCTGGTAAATATTATGCCGATTCGGTTGGTATGGATATTACTATTGAAAATACCAAATTTCACTCCACATTAAAGCGGGCGGATAAATAAGCCCAAACAAGGCCCTATAATATAACAGGGCCTTGTTTGCTTCATTATTTCAAATTAACCGCATACAAATACCCATCTGCACTTCCAAAATATACAACGCCGCCATTTACCGCGGGCGAGGATACGATAGGGCCCAATGTGTAAAGCTTATCCATCACTTCCACACTGGTTGCATACAGTGTAAGATCTTTGCCTTTGGCCAGGTAACCAAAATCGATATTGCCCTCTGGTGTAAGCACTTTAGGAGCGTTTTCGTTACGCCCGGCTGTTGTAAATGCATTTGCAAGCTTACCTGAGTTTAGATCAACCGCGCATAAGCTGCCCGAAAAATCGCCAAAGTAAGCCATGCTGCCTGCTATGGCCGGTGATGAATAGATATAGCCATTGGTTTTGTAGCGCAGCTTCTCTTTTCCGGTTTTGGCATCAAAAGCCAGCAGCAGGAAGGTATCGGATGTGCCAATATAAACCAAACCGTCTTTAATAATTGGGGTGGTGAGCACCCAGGAGTTATCGGCAGCATATTTCCAGATTTGCTTGCCTGTGCCGGCATTCAGCGCATAAAAGAAGCCATCGCGCGAGCCAAAATAAAGCATGCTATCGGCACAAGCCGGAGATGACTGGATGCCTTCCAGTACATGATAAACAGGCTGCTTGCCGGTCTCAAACTTCCATTGGAGTTTACCTGTATGTGCATCCAACGCATACAAAAAGGTATCCCAACTGCCAATATAAACCTTGCCCTTATACAGGGCCGGGCTTGTACGGATAATGCCATTGGTTTTAAATGCCCATTTCTTTTTACCGGTAGATGCATTTAAAGCATACAAATTACCATCGCTGCTGCCAAAGTAAAGGGTAAGGTTTTTATCATTCAGGTCAAGCACGGGTGAGGAAAGGAAAAAATCATACTGGTCTTCCATGTACTGATCCTGGGGAGACATGGTCCACAGGCCCTTTGTCCCTACTTTCTTTTCGCCACCGGTTTTAAACTTCCATATGGATTTACCGGTTGTGGCGTTCAGCGCATAGTAGAAGCCATCATAACTGCCAAAATACACTACATTTTTATAAACTGTTGGCGATGAGTGTACCGCTCCGCCGGTGGTAAATTTCCAAAGAGACCTGCCTGTTTTTGCATCAAGGGCATACAGGTTATGATCTCCGCTGCCGATATAGGCGATACCTTTGTGAACGGCTGGTGAAGAAAACACCTTACCCATGGTTTTAAACTTCCATTTAATGTCACCTAAGCCGGTATAATGATTTTGCGGATACACCGCGGCGTGTGTTCCGGATATTTGAAACATGCCGGATGCAGCTTCGGAATGAGTTTGGGCATTAGCGGTAAATACGCACAAAAAAGCAAGGGCAAAAAAATACTTAATCATAATTTGGTTAGGATCGGGGTTATAAATTGAGAAGCCTAATGTACTAAGGATTATGTATAAACCTATGAAGATAAATACGATACAGGTCCACGGGGCAACCCTTCGCATTTGATGAGCGTAACCCTTGCAGAATAAATAATTGCGCTTACCTTTGCACCAACGCTCATGAAGTACAAAATCACAGCCGTATTGCTCATCATTGTTATCGTAAGCAGTAGCTTCTCGCGGTTTTTTATTTTTGCCGGTTTCGAGCTGAATAAAAGCTACATTGCCACGAAACTTTGTGAGAACCGTAACAGGCCCTGGATGCACTGTAACGGCAAGTGTTACCTGATGAAGAAGATCAAACAGGCTGAGGACAAACAAAACAACGCCGAGCGGGAATCGCAAAAAAACCTGGTACAGGAATCCTATTGCGAAGCTATCCCCGAAGTAAAGTTTTACACCCAGCTGTTGCAGGTAATCGCTATTCCCAATAACCGCATTGAGCTGCCACAAGGCCACAATGCTATCTTCCAGCCTCCGCAATTAGGCTAATACCTTTCCTAATACTCTTTTTGGAACCACCCATTTGTCATTCTGAACGTAGTGAAGAATCTTATACGCCATGTATAGTCGGCTATGCACACGTTTAAGATTTCTCCTCGTTCCTCGTTCGAAATGACAATTGGGGTATGTATTTGATTATTTACCCTAAAGAGTCCCACAACAATTTATTTATCTGCACATAAATCTATATCTAATTGGATATCAGATTGCTAATACTTTATAAAATGAACAGTTTTAAAAAAGTGGCATTCATTATAGCCATTACTATAACCGCCCACCTTGCAAAGGCACAGCATAGTTACAAAGGCAAAGTGATTGATAATACCAACCACCAGCCTATCGAATATGCTTTCGTTTACGCAAACGGAAAATCAGCTACTACAAACCAGGAAGGAAATTTCCAGATCTCCCTAAAATCGGATACGGCCACTTTAACCATATCTTATATCGGCTATCAAAAAAAATCTATATCAGCCAAAAGCTCGCCTCAAAGAATAATTATCGCCTTAGACCGTGGGCAGATCGACCTTAAAGAAGTGGTGATCTCGCCCTCGTTAAACAGCGGCTCGTTCCATACCTTGAGTGCCGTCGACCTTAACCTGCGCCCGGTAAATTCATCGCAGGATTTGATGCGGCTGGTGCCCGGCCTGTTTATTGCCCAGCACATGGGCGGCGGCAAAGCTGAACAAATATTTGTACGTGGTTTTGATGCTGATCATGGCACCGACCTTAATGTTTCGGTAGATGGCTTGCCGGTAAACATGGTATCGCATGTGCACGGCCAGGGCTATGCCGATCTGCATTTTTTAATCCCCGAAACGGTATCGACCTATGATTTTGGCAAAGGCCCTTATTATACTGATAAGGGCGATTTTGCCACTGCCGGCTACCTCAACTACACCACCAAAGATGCACTGGACAGAAGCGTGATCAGCCTGGAGGCGGGCCGTTTCAAAACTTTCAGGGCGATGGGTATGATAGACCTGCTGGGCAGCAAAGCAAAACAAAACGGGGAAAACGCCTACATAGCCGGGGAATATAATTACACCAATGGCCCCTTTGAACTGGCGGAACATTATAAGCGGTTCAATGTATTTGGCAAGTACACCAAACAACTGGGCGACAATAACAAATTGTCCGTTAGTGTGTCAACCTTTAGCACGAGTTGGATACCATCGGGCGAGATACCTGAACGTGTTGTAGCCGCCGGAACAACCGCTATTGATGAGGATGGCAATGCGATAAAAATCCCCGCAGCGCCTCAAACCATTAACCGATTTGGCACTATCGACAGTTCACAGAACGGCAAAAGCACCCGCACCAACGCGATAGCAAAGCTTACTTCTGATCTGAAAAATAACTGGACGCTGGAGAATCAGTTGTATTATACCCATTATACTTTCCAGCTTCATGTAAATTCTACCTTCTTTGCTGAGGATAACGAGAACGGCGACCTACGGTTTCAGAACGAAACAAGGGATATGTTTGGATACAATGGCAAGCTGAGCAAGCGCAGTTATCTGGGCAATGCCTCGCTTACTTCAACTTTAGGTATTGGCGACCGCATGGACAGAACATATGGCACGCAATACAACGCGGTTACCAAACAAGATGAGTTTTTGGAAGCGATAGGCGGCGGTAATATCCGCGAAAATAACCTGAACGCTTATATTGATGAAACTTTAGAAACAGGCAAATGGCTGTTCAATGCCGGTGCAAGGGTGGATTACCTGCATTTCAATTTTAATGATAGTGTACAAAACAAGGCAGTTATCAGTCCGAAGATCAATATCCAATATACAGCCAACGAACAAATACAATTTTATCTGAAGGCCGGCAAGGGCTTTCACTCTAACGATGCCCGCGCGGTGATCGGCAATAAAGGATTGGAAATATTGCCTGCAGCTTATGGCGCCGACCTGGGATTGAATTGGAAACCTTTCCCGCGCTTGTACCTGAATGCTGCCGCATGGTACCTCTATCTGCAGCAGGAGTTTGTTTATACCGATGACGGAACTATTGAACCGGGAGGAAAAACGCGCAGGGAAGGTATCGATTTATCAGCACGTTACCAATTGGCCAAATGGCTATTTGCAGATCTTAATGTCAACCTGGCCAAACCTCGTTTGGTTGATGCTGCAAATGGAGAAAATTATCTGCCGCTTGCCCCTACCTTTACCAGCACGGGTGGGCTCGATTTTAAATTTGCCAATGGCATAAACGGCGGTATCAGCTACCGCTATATGCACAAAAGGCCGGGTAATGAGAGTTATACTTTAGTGGCCGATAGTTATTATGTAACCGATCTTAAACTCAACTATACCCAAAAGCGTTATGAGATAGGTTTATCTATTGAGAACCTATTCAACACGAAATGGAACGAGTTTGAAGCTGAGGAAGAAACGCAATTACGTAATGAAACCGCACCTGTTGACCAAATGAGCTTTACGCCCGGCACGCCGTTTTTTGCGAAGTTGAGGATAGCTGTTTTCTTTTAGAAAGCAATTGTCATTTCGAACGAGGTACGAGGAGAAATCTTATACAATTGCATGGCGAACTATGCATGTTGTATAAGATTTCTCTCTTCGTTCGAAATGACAATTTTATTATTCCTGCCAAAATAATGTTGTTGGATGAAAATGCTTCCATGAATGCCTGTATTCCTGGTAAGCCTGCAGTTTGGCTAAGCGTTTGCCTTTTTGTGTGCCGGAGGTGCATAAACCATCCCAATCCCATACTGATGCCGTTTCCTGGTCGGTAAGTTCGCCGTTATCGTCTATTTTGAAATTTAGATTTTTGCCGTCAACCTGCCTGTTCCAGGCGTGGTAGGTAAGGCTGTCATTTTCCAATGCTATTAGCAGTGGTGTACTGCCAAGCTGGTCATTTACCACCCGTGATTTCTCCAGTTTGCGCCAGTTGTAGGCTTTGGGTTGCTTGTTTACTATCACTCCAACCAACCAGCTTTTGCGCACCAATGAATCTTTATTTTTTAAGGTCGAATCGCGGTCGACTGATTGTACGCGGTCATAATTTTTCAGGTCGGCATAATCTGTCTTAAAATTATTGTCGGGCTGTAAAATCAACGAGCCCGGGTGCTTATTCAGCCATGCGCCGAGCGTTGATTGCTCATAAGTGATCTCTTTAAGCTGCGAACCCTGCATAGGGCCTACTGCCGCCTCGCCCGTAGCCTGGTACCACCAGGTGCCGGTATTTTGGTCTTCAATAATCGCATTATAATGCCTTGCGCCTACTAATCTGAAAGTTTGCCTTTCACCATTAATTACCGGACTGAATACCCTGCCTGTGCGGCACATGGTGCAATAAGTAACCAAAACAGGCAGCTTGCCCACGTTATCCTGTACTTTATGATGATAGCCCAAATAAATAAGCGGGTAAGCCTTCGCCACACCGTTATCAACCACACCCAGTACGATATAGCTTTCGGGCACCTTATTTTCTATCGCGTTAGCAAACTTTATCACTTTAGGCTCCTCGAACATGGCGGAGGCCTTGTACTCAATATCAGTTACATATAAACTGCCCAGTAAAAGCACGAGCAAGGCACCCTTCACTATTTTTCCTGTTAACGAGTTTTTAGTGAAATATTTAAACAAGTACCAAAGCATCATCAACCCGCCAATGATACGCAGAGGCAATATGATCTTTTCGAGGTAATAACAAAGTTTTATGGCTTCCAGGTCTTGGCTGCCCGGGAATGGCATGAGCAGGTATGCGTGCAATAATCCCGGGAAAAAGAGCAGGAACAGTCCTGTCCAGAAAATTAGGGGCTTGGTATTCTTCGTCATGTTTTGATTGGCGTTGCCGGTTTATATTAGGATAATCCTTAATTAAACCCGGTTTATAATAAGCTAAATATATTAATTTAATTAAAAAAAGCCAATTCAACCTAATAATAATCGGCGTTTACAGCGGAGGGTGATTTTACTTTCGCTTTACTTTGGTGATTATTCAAAGGCGTAGCTTTGTGATTACTAAAAACGACACCTATGAAAATCGAAATATGGTCTGATGTGATGTGCCCGTTTTGCTATATCGGCAAGCGCAGGTTTGAGGATGCTTTACAACAATTCGCGCATAAGGATGAGGTGGAAGTGGAGTGGAAAAGTTTCCAGCTAAACCCGGACATGCAAACCGATCCCAGCCTGAATATCAACCAATACCTGGCCGATATAAAAGGCTGGAACCTGGATTATGCCCAGCAAATGAATAATCATGTAACCGAAATGGCCGCGGAGATGGGGTTAACCTATGATTTTGATAAAGCCGTAGTGGCCAATAGTTTTAATGCACACCGTTTTAGTCACCTGGCTAAAAAGCACGGTGTGGGCGAGGCTGCCGAAGAAGCTTTGTTTAAAGCTTACTTTACTGATGGCAAGAATATTGACGACCAGGATACACTGATTGAATTGGGCACTTCGATAGATTTAAACGCTGACGAGGTAAAAGAAACATTGGATAGCAATGCCTTCGCCGATGCCGTGAAACATGATATTGCCGAAGCGCAACAGTTAGGTATCCGCGGTATACCCTTTTTTGTAATGAACGACAAATACGGGGTATCTGGTGCACAGGCTGTACCGGTATTTTCTGAAACACTGGAAAAATCCTTCGCTGAATGGCAGCAGGAAAACGCCAAACCTAAGTTGACAATAATTGAAGGCGAAAGCTGTTCGCCGGATGGTGATTGCGGGTAATTTCCTCATAATAGCGATGGGGTTGAAACCCATCGCTATTATGAATACCTTTACTTATTGAAATTCTTAGCCCTATGGATACTGCCGCGCAGCCTGTTACCACATCCCGCTTAGCACTCAGGATATCCGTTGGCGCCATGTTTTTTATGGCAGGATTATGCTTTGCCAGTTGGGCCTCGCGTATCCCAACCATTCAACAATCATTGCATTTATCTGATGCCGGTTTGGGCGGTGTATTGCTGGCCATCCCTACAGGGTTGATGTGTTCATTACCATTTACCGGTTGGATCATCACTAAAATTGGGAGCCGAAAACTGCTTATTATTTCGATTGTATCATATGCTTTTCTGTTAGTGGGGCTTGGTGCCGCGCAAAATATATTCCAATTGGTAGGTTGCCTCTGGGTGTTCGGATTCGCGGGCAATTCGGCCAATATCGCGGTAAATACGCAAGCTGTAGCGACTGAAAAATTGTATGAAAAACCTATCATGGCATCGTTTCATGGCATATGGAGCGTGGCGGGGTTTACCGGGGCCGGCATCGGCATATTTATGATCGGCAAAAAGATCATTCCTTTTGAGCATTTTATCGTTATCCTGGTATTGATCATTATCGGCGTTATCGTTACCTCGCGGCAATTGAAAGATGACAGCAGCAAAGCGGATGAACGGGAGATTGTCGTTCTTTCAATCCGCGACAGGTTAAAGCTGATGGTGCCGCTGCTTAAGCTGGGCGTTATCGCTTTTTGTTCGATGATATGCGAAGGGACGATGTTCGACTGGAGCGGGGTCTATTTTAAAAAAGTGATACAGGCTGAAAACGGTTGGATAGGCGCGGGATATTTTGCATTTATGTGTACCATGGCCATGGGGCGGTTTGTTGCCGATTGGTTTGCCGGTAAATTCGGGCTGAAACGCACCTTACAAATAAGTGGCTTATTAACGGCTTCGGGTTTATTGGTTTCGGTGATCTTCCCCTACCTGTTACCCGGAATATTGGGCTTTATGATGGTTGGCGCAGGGGTATCATCTGTGGTGCCTATGATCTATAGCTCGGCAGGCAAAACCACCAATATGTCGGCCGGGGTGGCATTAACTGCGGTATCTACGATAGGCTTTTCAGGCTTTTTGATCGGACCGCCGGTTATCGGCTTTATAGCCGGGATAGCTACTTTAAGGGCTTCATTTCTGCTCATTGCCTGTATGGGGCTCAGTGTGGCCGTGGTTTCCAGTAAAGCCAAATTATAAGCTATCAGGCCTTATTCAAATCTTCTTCTGTAGGGTTCAAAAGATATTCAAAGTTTTCGTAACCGTTTTTAACGATAAATTGCAGCCGTTCCTTTGGCACATCAATATCGAGCGAAAGAAAACCGATCACTTCAGGAAGATTATCCCTGATCAATTTCAGATCGGTCACATGCGGCATTTCAATTGAAATATCATCTCCCAATGCTTCAATTTTCCAATCGTGCAGTCTGGCAGCTTTTAATACCTGTATCCATTTTTGCTGGTATGCGTTCATTAACTTTCCATTTATATTTGTTAAAAGAAAGTTTTGGCAGAATAGTTTTATTAACTGGCATTTAATCTCGCAGCAACTTTACCAATGGTAAGTCCCTGTGCGATAATGGAAAAGATAACGATGATGTAAGTGATAAGCACTAATTCGTCCCGATGCATATTTGAGGGTAACGACAAAGCCATCGCTACAGAAAGTCCACCACGCAACCCGCCCCAGGTGAGTATAGCGACCACATTTTTCTCGAACTTAATTTTCAACCTCAATACTGCAACCGGGAGAAAGACGGATATCCATCGCGCCAAAAGCACTACCAATATCATGATACAGCCAATGAGCATAATGATGGAATGTGGCCTGATTACCAGCATCTGCAGGCCGATCAGCAAAAACAGAACGGCATTAAATATCTCATCTATCAAATCCCAAAATTTGAGCAGGTAATCCCTCGAGGTAGGTGATAAGGCGACGGTCCGGCCTTTTGTACCCACGATGATCCCGGTAACAATAATTGCCAGCGGACCCGAAACATGCAGATCGTCAGCCAGTGTGTAACCACACATTACCACAGCCAGCGTTATCAAAACCTCCACCCTGTAATTATCTATCGACCTGATCAGAAAATAGGCGATATACCCCATCAATCCGCCAAACAGCAAACCACCGCCTGCCTCTTTTAAGAAAAGGATAGCTGCACCGGATGCGGAGAAATCACCTGTACCTTTAGATGCTACCTCCAGTATCGTCAAAAAAACGACCACGGCCACGCCATCATTAAATAGGGATTCGCCCATGATTTTAAGCTCGAGCGATTTAGGGATGCCCGCTTGTTTTAAAATAGCCATCACTGCAATAGGATCAGTTGGTGATATTAATGCGCCAAAAAGCAGGCAGTGGATGTAGGATACCTGCAATTGAAAAGCCTGGAAAAGATAATACGCCATCAGGCTAACCAGGAAGGTTGAAATAAAAATACCCACAGTGGCTAAGGTGATTACCGGCCAAAATTCCTTTTTCAGTTTATCCGCATCGATATGTATGGCACCGGCAAATAGCAGGAAACTCAGCATGATCTTCATCAGCACTTGTCCAAAATCTATATTCGATACCACGCTTAAGGCTTTGGCAGAAAATGCCGGGATAAGATTACCCAAAATAACGATCAGGATGGATGAAAAAAGGGCAAGCACCATGATCCCGATGGTTGGTGGCCATTTTATCCAGCGGTCATTCACATACGCAAACACTGCTGCCAGCAATACAATAATAGATATGACCTGGTAAGTTGCCAATGATTTTGGGTTAGTGTTGAACTTCCCCTAAAATACGTTTTTAGCTTTAATTATGATCGTTTAAACAGGTTTTTCTCTACCCTGTCCATAACCAGCGAGCGATAACTTTTACTGATGGGCAGTATATGATCGGCTAATATGACTTCGTTATTATCGATAGTTTGGATTGCATTTACAGCTACGATGAATGACTTATGTATCTTAAGAAAAAGGTGAGCGGGCAACTGGCTTTCTATACCTTTAAAGCTCATGTAAACGATATGCTTTTTATTTTTGGTGTGTAAGATCACGTAGTTGGATAAGGCCTCGATATATAAAATATCCCCTATAAATACCTTCTCGATCTTTTGGTTTGATTTGATGAAGAAGTAGGATTCGGTGCTGGTAACTTCCTGCTTCGACCTGAGATGCAATTGTGATTGTGCCTTAATAACCGCTTTAAAAAATCGTTCGAAACTGATCGGCTTCAACAAATAATCCAACACATTTAATTCATACCCTTCGATGGCATACTCAGGGAAAGCTGTTGTAAAAATAACCAGAGGTGGATTTGGCAAATTTCTTAAAAAATCGATTCCTGTTATTTTAGGCATCTGGATATCTAAAAAAACCAGGTCGACATGGTTATTCTGCAGTGCGGAGCTTGCTTCTATTGCATTTTTACATACAGCAACCGCATGCAAAAATTCAACCTGCTCAATATATTCCAGCATGCCATTGCGGGCTATCGGCTCGTCATCTACGATCAGGCAGTTAATCATCATATTGCAGTTTAAGTATCGTTTGAAAAGTATCGGCCTCTTTATTAATATTCAATTCGTGCCTGCCGGGATATAGTAACTCTAATCTCCTTTGTAAATTGGTTATTCCTAACCCGCCCGATTGCAACAGGTGTTTTTGACCATTCGACTGATCATAAGTATTTACAGCCTCTACCAGGAAAATATTTTTATCCGGGCTCTTCACACTCAAATGAATCTTGTTTTTGCCCGCTTCTTTAAAATTGGAAACATGCTTAAAGGCATTTTCAACAATGGGCAATATCAATAAAGGCGCTATCAGGAAGTTTTTCATTTCAGTATCGATCAGCAGGCGTATATCCGATTCTTTTTCCATGCGCAAGGTTTGGATAGCCACGTAGTTTTGTATATAAAGCAGCTCCTTATGTATCTGGATCTTATCGCTGGTACATTCGTAAAGCTGGTAGCGCAGCATTTCGGATAATTTTTCGACTGATAACCTGGCATCTGTATTGCTCTTTTCGATCTGGAAATAGATGGTGTTCATCACATTAAAAAGAAAATGAGGATTGATCTGCGAGCGAAGGAAGGATAGCTCCGTATTGATCTTTTCCTTTTCCACTTCAACCAGCCTTTTCTCCATACGGAAACGGTCTGAAAGTATTTTCAACCCGCTGGAGCCAAAGGCGGCCAGTATGCTGTTCCAGATAAACAAGTTGATAGAAGGACCCAATGTTGACCATGCGGGTATAATAGGTTTAACTCCCATAGTCAAATGGTCCACTATCCTGGTAACAAACAAGCTGAACAAACCCATAAATACCACCAAAAACAGGAAAGAAACTACAAAGGCCACAAACCTTCTCTTATAAACCAACTGCGGCACCATTACATAAGCAGCCAGGTAGAAAGGTATAGTTTGTAATCCGGTAGAAACAAACACATTAGCGATCATTGACCATACACTCCTGGCGGGGTTAAAATAAGTAAGAAAAGAGAAGGCCATCACCAAAAGCCACATGAAAACATGTGTCAGCTTATACTTCTTAAACCACCCCGGTAACTTAAAAGCCATGCAATATCTTTTTAAAGCAATTTACAAGGATTATCCGAAGTGGCAATTTCCTGATGTCAAGTATTTAAGTCTGATCGTCAAGTATTTGATGCAGGTTATATAATGTTAAAAATAGGGCACTTACATACAGTTATTTTTAGAAGAGGAAAAGTTAGAGACCCTATATCTACCGGTATAAACAGTACATAACATTAAAAAACTGATCGCAATGAAACCTCAAGCATGAAAAAGCTCCTGATCGTCTCTGTTCTTTCGTTGCTATTTCTGTGCAGTTATAGCCAATCGTCTAATATGGGGCAGGGCATCACTTTTGCAGTAAAAAAAAGCACTACAGAGCCAACCTTGCCGGCAATAAATCCCATCGAAGAAATCAGGACAACACCGTCTATTCAACCTGGAAAGAAAACAAGAATACCAGGTGATATATGCATTGTGATATTTAAACAATGCGACCCGAAGCATTAGTTACCATTCATATATTTTCCATAAACTGACAACGGCGTCAACCGGTTTTGAAACAGGGTTTGGTTGCTGTTGAAAAACTGTTTAAAATCAGCCTCGCTTTGCTGGCCCGGATAGGGTGCGTAAAAATGATGTGTATTGGCATTTCGCCACATCAACACGTAAGAGGTTTTGTATTTTGACAGGACCGGCAACAGAACTTTGGTCCACCAATCATTACTTGGGATACCTTCAAAACCGGTTTCGGCCAGGCAGGATACTTTATGGTGCTTGGCAGCGATCACATCCAGCAGGGCCAGCCTTTTATCAAGATTAGTTACAAATTTGGGGATGCCCTGGGTACAGTAATTATCAAAGCCTATGAAATCCACATATTTATCACCCGGATAACGCTCCATAAAATCAGCTTCAGAATCAAAATCGGCCACTGAAAAAACGATCAGCAAATTATGCAGCTTTTTGGTGTTGCGCATATAATCGATAGTAAAGCGCCACAAGGTTTTAAAATCTTCGGGCGAGCTGGTGTTTTTGCACCACCAGAACCAATTGCCCGTCAGTTCATGAAAAGGGCGGAATAGAATAGGTATGGCTTCGCCGTCAGAACCCTTTAAGTTTGCTAAATACTTTGCTGCTTTATCAAGATATTCAATATAAGTTTTATGATAAGCCCCGCCGGGGATCAACTCCTTTACAGTTTGCTGTGTGGTATCCCAAGCTGATTTGCCGTTGGCCGGGTTATCCATATGCCAGCAATAGGTATTGATTCCGCCGCGCGCGTAAACCTGCTCCACCAGTTTCTTTTGCAGTTTGAAAGGGATGCCGTTAATATCATTCGTGCTGTCATGCTCAAGTTTAGCCAGGTCCCAGCCATACACCGAAGGATAAGCGCCGGTCACGCTTTTTACATCCGAGCGGTTGGCGTCAAATTTCCATCCCACGCCATAGGCTGAGTCATCATGGTGCCCAAACATCACCCCCGCGCCGATCAAACGCTGCATACTGCTGAATAGCCAGCGGGTTTCTTTGGTGGCCTGGTTATCGCAGGGGGCATAAGTTTGTGCATTGGCAATTAGATTGCCTGATAGCAGGGTAATGAGTAAAATATATTTAAAAGCGTGTTTCATCATAATTAAAAAAGTCTTGTCATTCCGGGTTATCAAGCGGGCTGTCATCCTGAGCCTGTCGAAGGATCGGGTGCAGAGGCCATACCCACATGCTTCGACGGGGCTCGGCATGACACCCTCTTTATCCTATTGTTCAAAATGACATAAAAAGGCTATTGTTTAGTCAATTTAAGCATTACCACATCATGCGATGCAATGGTTTGCTTAAATGGTTTTTGTGTTGTGCCAATATCTTTTTTAGCCCAAAGGTCGCGCAGCTTAAAGGTGCTTTGACTGAAATCAACATTGGTGTTAGACGTCTTATCCTGTATCAAATGTGCAGCCCAATCGTAACTCACAGTTTGAGACCTCCCCGACCGGTTCAAAAAGCAAACCGCGAGATCACCATTAACCAAAGGCCTTACAAATACCTCAATCCCATCAAACGAATAGTACCGGAAACATTCGATGCCTAAAGCATCCTGGTCAATGGCAATAGCTTCCTTATTGGTCAGGATATCTTTGGTTTGATCCGACATTTTGCGAAGGTCGTTACCACCCATCAATGGGGCTGCCAACATGCACCACAAAGTAAAGTGAGCTTTGTCTTCGGCATAGCTCATTCCATTACCCACTTCCAGCATATCCGGGTCGTTCCAATGGCCGGGGCCCGCATATTGGCGGATACTATCCTGCCTATCCAGAATATTCAAAACGCTTAAAGGTGTCCAGCCGTTTTTGGTCAGGCTCTTATCAAAATAGGGCCCGATATCACCTGTCGAGCGCCATAATTGCCCATCATCTTTTGCCCACAACCAGGGACGGTTGGAGCCCCATTCGCACAAGCTAAAAACGATCGGCCTGCCTGTCGCTTTCAGGGCTTTGCTCATGGTTGCATAGGCTTCTTTAGCATTAATGCCTTCGGCATTGCACCAGTCAAATTTCAGATAATCCACACCCCATGAGGCATACAGTCGCGCGTCCTGGTATTCATAGCCACGAGTTCCTGGATATCCCGCGCAGGTCTTCGTTCCGGCGCAATTATAAATGCCGAATTTCATTCCTTTCGAATGCACATAATCGGCAAAGGCTTTCATCCCGTTGGGGAATTTCTGCGGATCAGCTACCAGGTTACCGTTAGCATCGCGTTCCATCGCCATCCAGCCATCATCCAATACAAAATAGGTGTAGCCGGCATCCCTCATACCCGACGAAACGTAAGAATCAACCATGCCCTTTAGCAGTGGTTCGTCAATTTTGGTTTGGAAAGTATTCCAGGTATTCCAACCCATAGGTGGTGTAAGGGCCAGGTCTGGGGTTTTTTGAGCGAATGATTGGACGCTTGCCGCGATAAGGAGCAAAGCGCACAGGAACAATTTTTTCATAGTGTTCATTTTAAGGTCAGTTGGTTAATTGGTTTTATCTGCTACCAAATATACTACTCCATAGGCAGGAACCGTAACGGTTATGCCGCCCGATATACTGGCAGAATTAGCCTTGATACTTGTAAAATCAGGCGGCCCGCCGGAGGCTGCCGAAGTAACATTGCCATTGATAACCACCTTACGCGAAAACGTTGCATCCGGACCACCTTTTAGCACATAAAAATAATATTTATCCCCCAACAGGAAATTACTGATCAGGATAGTCACCGTATGATCGGTCGCACTTTTGTTCACCAAAATATCACCTGCCTGTCCAGAGGTAAAGGATGAAGCATAGCTCAAAATATCGCTACTGCCCGTTACGGTGGAGGCCACCATCCTGTCGCCAAAATATTTCTGGAAATAATATATATAGTAAAAAGCCGGTCGGGCATTCCAGGCACTTCCGCCGGGTTCGTTGTTACTTAAGTTGGCGGAATTGTTGAACATACCCATATCGTTCCCACTATCCCAGGCATTGGCCAGGTCCCAGCGGGCAGCCAGGCTGAACTGGTTCTTCAAAAGTTCGCCCAAAACCATTACACCGTGTACCCCGGCGATATGCGATACCATCTGGTTGGAGCCGGTGGAGAAAATATTCCACTCATCCAATGCCACGGGCTTTTGCATTACACCGGCATTTTGCGCGCTGGTTTTCACCCAATCCATGGTCGATTTGGTAACCGGCACGGGTGTGCCTAAAATCACATTGGGGTTTGAGTTTTGCTGATAAGGTGTATAATAATTATGCACTACGAAATAATCCGGTGAGTTGCCTGCGGCCTTTAATACCCCGTTATTCCAACTGGGTACGCCGGTTGCATTATCAGGGGCTTCTGTCAGTACGATACCGATCTGAATAGTGGCCCCGGTTTCCGCGGCGGCAGCACGCATCGAATCGGCAAATACTTTGAAATGGGTTCCGTATAAAGTGGGTGTAAGCACAGCAGGTTGGCCGTCCTGGTTAGTAGCGGTATTGATGCGGAAACCCGCCTCCCAGTTGCCATAGTTCTCGTTGCCGATCTCCCAGTATTTGGTACGGCCTTTATCATACCTTACCCATTGGGCGGCCAAATGAGCCGCGGCCTGGTCGGGGTGCGCGCTGGTGCCGTAACGGGCATAGCCATAGTTTACCGTTATCAAGCCGGTGCTGTTGGTTTGCTGTAAAACTTTATAGTAATTATCCAGGGTTACTGTCCAGTTGGCGGGGTTATTACCATACCAATAACCGGCTGCAGAGGCGGTGCCATTAAGATCTAACAATTGAGCCGGGGCGTCAGCAGGCGCCAAGGGCTGTGTACCATTGCCGTTCCAGAAATAAATATCCGAAAGGCTGCCGCCTGGGAACCGTAAAATATTGGGCGATAAAGTGCTGATATTGCTCATCAAAACGGGTTCAGTCACAAACTGGCCCATAAATGGGTTGGTATTATTACCGAATAAATACGGCGATGTTTTGGTGATGATCTTACTCAGGTCAACGCTCACAAAGATGCTTTTTCCTGCTGGTTTGGCTACACTCTGGGTTGTAGCAGGTACCGTAAAAGTTTTAGGCTGCCAGGAATTATCCAGGAAAAAACCCTGTGTAACTGCGTTGACCGGATCGCTACCCTTTACGATAGTGCCGGGCGTATTGCCGGTTGAGGTTGGTATATCCGTATTATCGGTATCGCCCCCCTGCTGGTTTGCCACAGGATCTTTTTTACAGGAGTAAATCGTCATTATCGCTATCAAAAGGATAGTGCTCGTTCTTTTTATAGATTTCATTTGGTAGTTGATGTCGTTATTCTTTTGATAATTTCGATGCAGGCACGGCTGTTATGATAAGGGCATTTCCATAAACCTGCCTTATCTTCGGTGCGCATTACGTGCCCATATTCATTGATTCCCCAAAACCATTCGCCATTTTTTTGGTCGAGTATTTTGGCTTTTACAAAACGCCAGTTTTTGAGCGACAGGCGGAGATATTTTTCTTCCCCGGTAATTTGCCAGACATTAAAAAATCCTACCATTGCTTCGGCTTGCACCCACCAATGTTTTTCTTTGATCAGCTGATCGTCCGCAGGCTCATATTCGTACCACAGGCCGCCATCTTTATCCAAACCGTCTAAAGTTGATTCGCTGATTTTGACCGCTAATTCCTTAAATTTCACGATCAGTTCAGCATCATTAATTACTTCTGCCGATTCCAGTAAAAGCCAGGCGGCTTCAATATCGTGCCCATAGGAAACAAGGGTCGAGCGCTTATTCCAGTTCTCATCAAAAAATAAATTGAGGTGACCCGTTTCGGCATCGATAAAGTAATACAGGAAGTTATTCAGCAGCAATACGATTTGCGTCCTGAGCGACTTATCCGGCCAAATACTGTAGAGATTGGTATAAGCCTCCAGCACATGCAGGTGCGTGTTCATGGTCTTCTTCTCGTTGGCATCCTTCGCGCTTAAGCGCAGGTCCTTGATGGGTTTCCAATCTTCTGTAAAAGCCTCTAAATATCCTGTTTGGTGTTTGTCGAAACTCTTTTCAACTAAAAGCTTATATAGATCAATAGCTTCATTTAAGGCCTCTTTTGAGCCGGTCGCCCGGTAATATTCGCTTAAGCCATAAATAGCGAAAGCGCTGGCGTAAACTTGTTTTTTGGTGTCCAGTTTCTGGCCGTCATAATCCACCATCCAGTAAACTCCGCCGTATTGTTTGTCAATAATGTACTCAGTAAGGTAACGGTAAGCACTGTCAGCCATGGCAAGGTATTCCGCATTTTTGGTCAGATTATATGCCGCCGAAAAGCTCCACAGGATACGCGCGTTTAACACCGATCCTTTAGGTGCGTCACGTATCACACGGTTATCATTATCGATCTTGCCGTAAAACCCACCGTGAACATCATCCTGTGTATTATCGATCCAATACTTAAGGATGTTGCCCAATTCGGTATTAAGCTCGTTTTTATAAATATCCAGTTGTTCGCTCACTGTTCCCTCTTTAGTCATTAACCTTTAGCTCGCCTGGATCACTGCATCCTGCCCGGCGTGTAAAAAATTCTTGTTGTTATCTATTATCCTGTTTAAAGTATTTACTGATAATGCCGAACGCAGGCCATCCTCAGGTGTGTTCATCACATAATCCAGCAGTTTATCAACTGTACTTGTGGCCACGTGCATGCGGGTATCTGATGATGCATAATAAATGTAAACGGTACCGTCATCATCCTTTATCCAGCCATTGCTGAATACAACGTTGGATACATCACCAATTCTCTCCTCCCCTTCCGGCGCTAAAAAATAGCCGGCCGGTTTATATAATACTTTGGTGAGATCGTGCAGATCGGTCATGAACATATACAGCACATATCTTAGCCCCGCGGCTGTATTGCGCACGCCGTGAGCTAAATGCAGCCAGCCTTTTTCAGTTTTTATCGGCGCAGGGCCCTGGCCATTTTTGGCTTCGTAAACTGTATGGTAATTTTTATTGTCGATGATGGTCTCATGGTCTATCACGGCACTTTCCACCGAATCCGCCAAACCAAAACCTATCCCGCCGCCGGTACCGGCGCTGATAAAACCATCCTGCGGACGGGTGTACATAGCATATTTACCACCCACAAATTCCGGGTGTAAAACCACATTACGTTGTTGTGGCGATTTGGTAACCAGGTCCGGCAGGCGCTCCCAATTCACCATGTCTTTGGTGCGGGCGATACCGCAGGCCGCTACTGCCATCGACTGGTCGTGGGCAGGAGCTTCAGGGTCACGGCGCTCGGTGCAGAACAGTCCATAGATCCAGCCATCCTGGTGTAGCGTGAGGCGCATATCATATACATTGGTGTCCGGTTCTTCAGTTTGAGGCAGGTCAATAGGATAATCCCAAAAAGTGAAATTATCTACGCCATTAGGACTTTCGGCTACCGCGAAAAAAGATTTACGGTCAAGCCCCTCTACCCTTACCACCAACAGATATTTGTCATTCCACTTAATGGCACCCGCATTAAAAGCCGCGTTGATACCAAAGCGTTCCATCAGGTAGGGGTTGCTTTGCGGGTTCAGGTCGTACCGCCAGGTAAGCGGGGCATGAGCCGCGGTCACTACCGGGTTTTGGTAACGGTCGAAAATACCATTGCCTATATCTTGCTTTTTATTGGGTTTGGTTACCAGTTGCTTATAGTTGGTTTGCAATTGGGTTAAACGTTTTTCAAATTCAGTCATATACGGAATTGTATTTTTCTATCTTTTATTCTTTTTTCTTGCCCTCTTTGCGTAGCAGAGAGTCGACAAGCGCAGCGTAGTCGGGGTGAGTTGACTCGTCGCAATGCATTAGCGTTAATATCGCCCGCATATCGACTCACCCGGTCGTTGCTTCGCTTGACCACCCTCTCTCCCGCAAGCGGCAAAGAGGGTTGTTTATTTTATTTTTCTCTTTGTTAACACACCCCTGCCCCTCTCAAGAGGGGAACCCTGTGCATGGGCCATCAATAATCCTTCAGTTTATTCCACCAGGTTTTCTTTAGTATGATGATAACAACAGCCAGTATAGCCACTGTTACCAGCAACGGCATTTTTTGTTGCAATACCAGGTACATCGGTAATATGGTAAGGCAGCATTGGGCGATGGTGCCTACAACCACGTTGAACATATTCAGCTTAAAGTTTTTATTGGACTGAAATGATGGATCATCTTTCATTACTAACTGTTTTACAGGTCCCCAAAAGCCCCAGGGTCGCACGTTTTTGTAAAAGGATTTGAGTACAGCTTCTTCTGTTGGTGGGGAGGCATAAGAGCCGAAAATAGACCCGGCCAGCGATACAGCGAAAAGCACAGGGAACCAGTATAACAATTCGCCATCAGGTATAACATTAAACTTTGTAAGGGCCCAGAACAACAGTGCAACGAGAATTCCTGAGAGCATGCCCCAAAAGAATCCGGTTGCATTGAATCGCCACCAGTGCCATTTCAACACGTTTGAGGCGATATATCCGCCATACAGCGCAGATACAATAATTTGAAGAATTGTATTCACATCTTTTATGAAAAATCCAAAGAAAACCCCTGTCGCTACCACAATAATACCCACCAGGTAATTCATCCTGATGATCTTTTTGGTAGGTGCTTTTGGGTTAACGTATTTTACATAAATATCATTCACGATGTAAGCCTGCGCCGCGTTCATTGTACCGCTGAAAGTGCTCATGAAAGCGCCTAATAAACCCGCGAGTAACAAACCCACTAATCCGACAGGTAAAAAATTATTGATAACGGCCGGTAAAATGCGTTCAAAGTCGATAGCGCCGGTGCCATCCTTCAGGTTCATTTGGTGGTAGTAGATCAGCCCTAAGGCTGTTAAACTGATAATGAGGGTATAACGGATGGGTAATAAAATAATGCTCACAAAACCGCTCATTTTACTGGCTTCTTCGGGTGAGCGGGTGGAAAGTATCTTTTGCATATCGTAGTTCGGTGCGGGACCGGCAAGGGCTGCAAAAAAACCTTTGAAGGTCATCATCATAAAAAACAGGCCGAACAGCGAGTAGCCATCGCTTTTTATCTTTGTATTTACTTCGGAGATGATATGCGACCAATCCAGCCCGAGATGTTTGCCAAAAAAGGGGCTGTACCAGCCGCCCGGCACGTTGAGGTGGTGACTGCTTAATTGCCCTGCGGCAATAAAACCTATCCAGATACAGGCCACCGTCATAATGCCGTACTTGACCATATCACCTACCACGATGCTGTGCATACCGCCCAGGATGGAGTAGAACATTGCGAAAAGCGTAAAAATGATGCCGTACACATGCGGCACATATTGAGGCGACACATTAAAAGGGATATAGGCTTTGATCATATCCCAGGGCACAAATATTTCGATAAACTTGCCGAGGCCGATAAAACCATAGGCCATAAACGCCAGGCAGCTGAGCAAAGCAAAGGCGATAACCACTACCTGTGAACCATTTACACCGGGGCCTGTTTTCCCGAACCGGGTTGCCAGCCATTCAGCACCAGTTGAGGCATTGGAACGGCGCAGCCAGCGCGAGAGGTACATCATCAAAAACACCTGGTTAAATACCGGCCACAGCCAGGGTATCCAAATGCTTTTCATCCCGTAAACAAAACAGAGGCTCACCATCCACATGGTGCCGCTAATATCAAACATATCCGAGGCGTCGCTTAAACCCAGTTTGTACCACGGCAATGAACGGCCACCAAGCATATAGCTATCCTTGTTTTCACGCGCCTTTTTCCGATACCATAGCCCGATAAAAATGGTGCTTAACAAATAAAGCAGGATGATAGCTATGTCTATGATGGATAATCTCATTGTGTCTGAACCGGAATTTATAGAATTTAAGAATTTGTAGAATTCTCCATCTTTTTCGTATCAGGAAAATCAGCAAAACAGGGTATAATTGGCATTATCTAAAATAGAGCGATTCTCGACATTGCTCTAATACTATTTTAACCTTTTATTATCTTTATATAAAAACGCGGTTACCGGTATAGGTTTCCCTGAACTCCTTAGGGATACAAAACTTCTTGCGTTTGAATATCCTGTTAAAGTTGGAAATATTATTGAAACCGCATTTATAGGCTATCTCGGCTACCGTATTTGTCGTATCGATCAGCATCCTGGAGGCATGGCCAAGCCGTATCTCGTTCAGGCTGTCAATGAAGGTTTTACCTGTACGTTTTTTGATAAACCGGCTAAATGAAGCTTCCGGCATATTGGCAATTCTCGATACTTCAGCAAGGGATACCTGCTTATTATAATTGGTATTCATGAATTCGAATACCTTTTCGATACGCCTGCTGTTGTAATAGAATTTTTCGTTGGTAAAGCTGGGATCTGACAGGGTGCGCATATTGCGGGATATGGACAGATCATGCAGGATGGAGAGCAGCTCTAACACCGAATCGAAACCGGTCTTTTTATCCAGCGATAACAGTCTCCCTTTAAGCGCTTGCACAGTATCAGCAGAAAATAAAATCCCTCTTTGTGAGCGCTCAAGCATGCTTTTCACAAAACTTAACTGGTTGCGTTTCAAGAATTTCTCATCAAAAAGATCCTTGTGAAACTGGATAGTTATCTCGGTTATTTCTTCGCTCTGGCACTGATGTGTAAACCAGGCATGGTAAAGATTTGGCCCAACCAACGCCAACTCCAGGTCATCTATCATCTCAATATGACCACCCACTACCCTTTTAGCACCCTTCGCGTTCAGTATTAGGTTAAGCTCATATTCTTCGTGGTAATGCAGTGGAAAATCAAATTTTTGCTTAACTCTCGAAAAAATGGTAAAACAATCACTCGGGGTCAAGGGGGTTATTTCCCGCATCACATTACTTGTCATATCTTAAAAAATAAATTGGATAAACTGATCAATTCTGATGTAATACAAATTTAACCTAAACATAAGTAAATTATTACAAAACATCAATGAACGTATCAATATCGATCCCCTAATTAACATTATTCACCTTCACTATAACATCATCAATCAGCATGGTCCCTGAAGCATTTCCCATAGCCAGCAATACCCGGAAACTGGCCGCTCTCGGAGGTATCTCCATTGCCTGCTTTGCAAGCGCCCATTCCTGGTCGCCTGTTATCCGGGCAATATTTACACCATCGCCAATTTTTTTATCATGCCCGTCTAAAAACTCAATGGTAAATATGGCGCCGCTCCATTCATCTTTGCCTTTCGCAACATTCATGGCCTTTATCCAGGCGCTGCATTCCAGGTTTTGCGCTTTTTTGGGTATGCTTATAGTTTGATCTATCCCTATCCAGTTATTGGCATTGGCGGCTATGATGGCACAACTGCTTTTCCCGCTTTTCAGGTCCCAGGGTGTATTTTTTGCACCGTTGTTATTCCAGCCGTAAAGGTCATCCTCAAACCCGCCGTTAGTAACCAGGTTTTTCTGTGCCTGCACCTTTTCAATTGCGAAGAACACTAAAAAACCAATGATCACACTAAATACCTTCATACTTTTGAATGTTACATTACCATTTAAAAAATGCCACCAAAATTGGCCGGAGCTTCCTGATGGTGGCATCTGAAAAAACTAATCAACTAATCTCAATTCTTATATTACAAATAGACTTACGAAGCCTTTGAGACTTCATAAGTCTGAATTATGCATTATTTCACAAAAGCCACTTCATCAAAG
The DNA here is from genome assembly GCA_035489035.1 of Mucilaginibacter sp. GTDB lineage: Bacteria > Bacteroidota > Bacteroidia > Sphingobacteriales > Sphingobacteriaceae > Mucilaginibacter. The sequence goes on along the minus strand of DATHKT010000042.1, from coordinate 17,889 downwards.
TACATGGTCTCATCCACGTCACCATTTTGCCCCTGCAAGAAGAATCCTAACTGTTGCGAAGGTGAACCGGTAGCCCAGAAATTAAGTAGTTTCGGATCAGAAGAAGATGGTGCACCCAGCGGGATCTTATAGTAAGTCCAAACTTTAGCAGGAACTTTGATCTGCTGGATAGCCGCACCTGAAGTATTTTGCCCATAGCCTCCATTCATCTTATCACCCACCAAAACAAGCGTGTGATCAACCGTACCGCCTTTAACCCAGAAGGTTAAATACTTATAGCTGGCATCGTAAGGGAAACTGACAGGGTTGTTCCATGCGGCCCAGCCCTCAATTTTCCAGCCACCGGCAGGGTAAGTTGCTACCAATGATGAGGTGCCCGAATGTGATGCACCAGTTGATACACCTGACGGGCCCGACCATGAAGCATCAACCCATGAGTTTTTGAAATCGTTTTTAACGAATATCTGGTAAGCATTATCCAGGTCGACAAATTCTATCGGCGCAGTCACTGTACCGGACGCGTAAGTGAAAATCAATTGGGTCCTGTTAACATCAGCCGCAGGCATCTGAAGTACTATCTGCGAATCAGTCTGCCCGGGCATGATAGTCGCTGTAGCAGTACTGCCCACTAAACCTACCGAGGTTACCGAAGCAAAGCTTACGCCTGTTAACGTAATTTGTGAGCCGGCCGTGAAATTATAATCAGAAATTGCTGAAATGGTTGGTGGCGGCGTTAATACCGTAAAATTAAAGTCGACTTTGCCATGTAAAGTAACTACAGTAAGCTTGTTCACCTGGTCAACAGTTGGAATCTCCGCCGGGATACTAACAAAAATGGCGTTATCAGACACCAAAGCCGAATTGAAGTAAGCCGAAACTCCATTAAACATTACACTAGTAACGCTTCCCAGGTTTGAACCATGGACAACATAGTAGTTACCCTTGTTACCTGTAACGGTAGTTGAGTCAAATGCAACAACAGGAATCGGGCCCGCATTTTTTGTTGTGGTAATGTTCCCCGCGTTGTCGTAAGTTGTTACAATGGTAGTATCGGGTACAGTAAGTGTTTTACTTAATGTGCTCACCGATGTGATGGTTGGCGTACCAGTGCCCCCAACCAGGTTAGCGTGATCCTTTTTACAGGAAGCTAAGCCGAATACTATCAACGCCGATAGTATAAAGGCCAGTTTTTTTGATTTAAAAATTACTTGTTTCATATATTTTTTATGATTTATTAAAATTTATAAGGAACCGGATCTTTTATCAGGTTAGGGTCGGCTGCAACCTCTGTTGCCGGAACGGGGAACAGGAACTGTGCGTCTGTAGGCGGTACAAATGCCTCGTTGTAGCGGGTATAATCTTTATAAAATGGAGCTGTGCCTGCGCTTGAATCACCCCTGTTTTGCTTGCTGATGATAGCAATAGCTACCGGGTGAGTTGCCGAATTAAAGCCATCCAGGCGGCACAGATCGTACCAGTAGTCGCCCTCAACTGCAAACTCCAAACGCCTTTCTTTGATGATATCACGGAAGGTGATGGAGGTTTTAGCAGGTAAGCCTGCACGTTGCCTAACCAGGTTGAAATATTTTAAAGCATTAGCATCGGTTGTGGTTGCATTGGTATCAAGCCCATGGCCTACACCCGGGTTTGCGCTTGCGCCTAAAATTGCTTCGGCTTCTATTAAGTAAACATCAGCATAACGCATAATATAAGTATTCATGCCTGTTGCCTGGAACGCGCTTTTGCCATTGTTGTCAGCAGGTGAACCTGTTACATATTTTTTGATCTGCGCGTGTGTACCTTGTGAGCTGGCGTTGTAAGGCAGCATAAAACCACCGCCAGCCTGGTTCAATTCGGGATAATATTCGCCCGGAAGCATAATAGTTGCATGCCTGCGGATAGTATCGCCAACAGCTTTATAAGCGTCCTGCAAATCAAAGGTTGGAGCTAATACGCCATAGCCATCGCCTGTTTGTGTGATGGTGCTGCTATAAGCTAATGACGCCTGCATACCGTTACCAAAGCCATAACCGGCATTTGCCAGCCATTGCATCGCGATGATCGACTCTCTATTGTTATTATTGGCGATCTTAAACAAATCTTCATAGCTCAAGCCTGCTACATCCACACCAAGCAACCCGAATTCGCCGCTGTTAATCACTTTTTCGGCTTCTAATTTTGCATTGGCATAATCCTGCATATAAAGATAAACTTTTGCAAGCAAGGCTGATGCCGATCCACTGGATACGTGACCGGTAGCAGCCACATTTTTATTGCAATTAGCTTCAGCAAATTGCAGATCTCGGATGATAAACTTGTACACATCAGTTACCGGGTTGGTCGGAACGGTTTGAAAACTATTCGCCAGCTCAGTCGGGTTTTCAATCAGCGGAACATTGCCAAAAAGGCGCACCAGGTAAAAATAAGCTGCAGCCCTCATCACACGTGCTTCTCCCAAAGCATTGTTTACCACAGCGGCCGGAACTGCAGCCGGAGCAGCTTTCGGTAAATTATTAAGCAACGCATTGCTTTGTGCCACAACTGTAAATAATGAATTCCAGGCGGCACTCAACTCAAAGTTTCCGTTGGCCACCGAAAAGTTGCCAAAGTTAACCACGTCAGATGACCCGGAACGGCCATTACCACTCATTAATTCGCTTATGGACCAGCTTACTTTGGTATTGTAGCCAAACCAGGGGGCCGCATATAGCGCATTGGTACTTGCCTGTACCTGGGCCACTGTTTGGTAATAGGTACCTACAGTGCTTCGATCTTCGGGTGGGCGGTTAAAAAAGTCCTTTTTACATCCGGTAGCAACTATACTTGCTAACGCCGCCGCACTTATCATATATGTTATATATCTTTTCATTTCAATATCATTTAAAAGTTAAAACTCCGCGTTAATTCCAAATACAATAGTGCGTGGAGCCGGGTATCTGCCATTGTCCACATTCATTAATGTAGGATTTTGGTTAAATGAACCAACTTCGGGGTCGAGGCCTGTGTATTTAGTAATTACATACAGGTTTTGCCCGCTTACATACACTTTTAAGCGATTAAGCTTTACATACCTGGCCCAGCGTGTAGGCAAATTGTAGCCCACCCTTACATTCTGAATCCTCAGGAAAGAAGCGCTTTCCAAAAAGCGGTCAGACATCACCAGGTTGTTGTTGGCTAAACCACCTCTTGGCGAAGGGATATTTGAATTTGGATTGGCCGTAGTCCAAAAATTGGCAGAAGATGCCAACTGATTTTGGTAAAGACCCGATAAACCCGCGGTTTCAAAATTTAACGCGTTTAATATTTTACCACCATATGATCCGTTCAGGAATATTGATAACTCAAAATCCTTATAAGAAAAGTTGTTGGTAATGCTATATGTAAAGTCAGGGTTAGGATTACCCAAAGGCCCCTGGTCTTTAGTATCTACCACACCATCGTGATTAACATCCTGGTATTGTAAGTCGCCTAAATAAACACCATTGGCCAGGCTTCTGTCGCTGCTTACCACAGATGGCACACCTGTTACGCTTTGCGGATGCGTAGCTATATAGGCTAACTGGTCGGCAGTTTTGATAATGCCCTGAACCTTATAACCATAAAACTCGCCTATTGGCCCGCCAACCGCGGTATTGGTAACCGGCAGGTTGATAAAGCTGCTGTTTACACTACCGATAAGTGAAGGATATCCATTTAATGATATTACCTTATTAGTGTATTTTGAAAACACTACCAGCGTGCTCCATTTAAAATCTTTGTTGTTGATATTATGGCTGTTGATGCTAAACTCAAATCCCTTGTTCTGGATTTCGCCTGCATTTTGATAAGCCGGCTGAACAATAGCAGCATTAGAGTATTCAGCCGTTCCGCCTGCAAGGAAAGCAGGTAGAGGACGTTGGAACAGGAAGTTCTTCGATGTTTTATCGTACACATCAAAAGTAGCATCGATGCGGCCATTAAAGAGGCTGAAGTCGATACCGGCATTTTTTTGGATGGCTGTTTCCCAGGTAACATTAGGGTTATTATAGTTATAAAAAATAAAGCCTGTTCCAAAACCGGTGCTTACCGGGCTGATGGCCGAGCCATAGGTATATCCCGGAATGTTTGAATTTCCGACAGTACCATATCCTAACCTTACCTTTATATTATCAGCTACGCTTTTTATACCTGCCATAAAAGACTCTTCAGATAATCTCCATGAAACGGCTACCCCGGGGAAAAACCCTCTCTGGTGACCAAAGTCAAAGTTTGAAGAACGGTCACTACGGCCGGATGCAGTGATGCTGTATTTATTATCAAACGTATAGATCACACGTCCTATCCATGATTCCATCACCTGGCTACCCTTAGGCTCTCCTACCAGGTCGGAAGTTTGTGTACCTAACCCAAGTGTCTGTATGGTATTACCCGCGGTAAAACCTGAGTTGCCTGCCTGGATACCACCATAGGTTGATTCCCATACTTCGTGCCCAGCCAAAACGGTAACATTATGCTTTTGGGCAAATGTGTGGGTATAGTTCAAATGCTCTATCCAGCTCCAATAATTGTCGAACTGATTAGACTCGTTTAGCCTGGCTGTCGCGTTTGAAAATGCTGGCGGCAAGCCTGTAGCCCCGTAAGCATACGTAGGTTGAAATGTCTTTGCCTGGCTCCAGTCAAAATTTCCGCCTATTTCTGAATGCAAAGTAAGATCTTTGAAAAATTTGATGTCGCCATAAAAGTTTCCCTGTACGTTACTTCTCAATAAATAATTAGTCAAACTTAATGCCTGCTGAACAGGGTTTGGCCCACCCAGGATCAAACCGCCCGGCGTAACCGCAGGGCCTGCAAAGGAACCATCGGCATTATATACCGGGCTATCAGGCGAGCTTAACAAGGCATTGTAAATAATACCCGTATTGCTGCCCAAACCAATATTTTCTGTAGTTTGACTGCCAGAGATCGTTCCGCCTAATTTAAACCAATCCTTTACCTGTGCATTCACATTGGTACGGAAATTATAACGCTGAAAGTTATATCCCAGGATAGTACCATCCTGCTTCAAATATCCACCGGATACATAATAGTCAGTACCGTCTTTTCCTCCCGAAATAGATAGGGCATGGCTTTGTTCAGTGGCATTCTGGAATATTGCTTTTTGCCAGTCGGTACCCGGCCCCAATAAAGACGGATTAGCAAACTCAACTCTTCTGCCTACGTTAAATACGTCAGCCAATGTATTTTGCAATGCAGCATACTGCGGAAGGTTCATCATGTCCAAAAACTTTCCCTGTTGCTGCGTACCATAAAAACCATCGTAGCTGATCTTTGCAGAGCCGTTTTTACCGCGTTTGGTGGTAATGATGATTACTCCATTGGCAGCCCGGTTACCATAGATAGCGGAGGCAGATGCATCTTTTAACACATCTACTGATTCGATATCATTTGGATTGATCTGCGAAAGCGGGCTCACGCCTGTTTCTTCCTGGCCACCGCCTGTGCGGGTGAGTTGTACACTGGGCGCACCACCCTGAACCGCAACCCCATCAATTACATATAACGGTTCGCTTGATCCAAAACCGGTAATACCCCTGATATGTACCGATACATTGGCACCAGGCTGACCAGAGTTTTGAGTAACCGTGATACCACTGGCCTTACCCTGTAATAACTGGTCAACACTCACCTGTGGCACATCAGCTATCTGTGCAGCAGTAATAGAAGATATGGCACCGTTCACGTCTCCCCGTTTTTGAGTTCCGTAACCGATAACCACCACATCATTTAAAGCCGTGGCCGTTGATTTCATAGTAACATTGATCGTAGTTTTATTGCCGATCAGCGCTTCCTGCTTTTCCATGCCGACGAAGCTGAATACAAGTGACCGGCCCCCTGCGGGTACGGTGATCGTATATAATCCATCGATATTGGTGATAGTACTTACCTTACTATCTTTTACAGTAACTGTAACGCCGGGGAGCGTGATCCCCTTATCGTCAGTAACCGTTCCCTTGATCACTGTTCCGGTCCCCTGCGCCATCACCGATGTGCAGATAAAGATGGAAGCAAACAGCAATGCCATTCGTAGAAATTTTCGCATAATGAAGTTTGGTTTATATTGATTTGTATTTAGATTGTTGGCTTATTTATAATTGTGTTTTTCACCACCTGAAAGTTCCGTTGTCTGCTCCATTTGAATTCTGAAATCAGAACCCTGAGGTAGCTTATCACTCAAAAAAAATCAGTAAATGGCTTATTAAGTTTATAGTATTAACAGCCCTGGTTAGTGGCGCTGTTAAAATTTCATTATAACAAGGGTAAATCTATATGCTATTTAAAGACCCGTTGTGGATAAATAGGGGCACAAATGTCAACCCCTATTATGTTATTGATAATCAGATAATTAAACTACTAATTATAGCATTTCAGGATAAAAAATAGACAAATGAGCCCCATACCGGATTCATTTATACTTTTTAAAGGAAGGGAATGGCGTTAATAATAGTGGTCAAAAATGTATTGATTGTCTGAACTAAGATTTGATTCTACTTGCGCTCGTTTGCAACGAGTGCTTAATGTGGTTCAGCATCTGCTATGCGGGTTAACGGGCGATGCAATCGCGATAACATTTTAAGCACTCGTTGCAAACGAGCGCAAGTTGGAACGTTAAACACTCGTCATAGACGAGCGCAAGTTGTTACGTTACTGCTCTTGCATTTTCTCCGCATACCGGGATGGTATGGTATCGAATTCGGCTTTAAAGGCTTTTACAAAATACTTCTGGCTTTTGAAACCAACTTTGTGGCCGATCTGGGATATGGTGAGGTGCCCGGTTTCCAGCAATTGAGCGGCCCGTTTCAGGCGCATCTGCCGCACCAACTCGTTCGGCGTTTTGCCGGTCATCATCAGTATCTTTTTGTATAGCGTGTAGCGGCTCACAAACATATCATCGCTTAATTCTTCGACAGAGAAATTGGGGTTAGAGATATTGTTATCGATCAGCAGCAGCACCTTTTTAATAAACAATTCATCAGGCGAGTCCACATGCATTTCAGTCGGGCTGGCCTCTACCTGTTTCTGGTAGGTTTTGCGCATGTATTCCTGCTGACTTAGTATATTTTTGATCTTGGAAAGTAATATCTCGAAGTTGAACGGCTTGGTCATGTAATCCGTAGCGCCTGTTTCCAAACCTTTCAGCTGCTGCTCCTCGCCTATCAGGGCGGTTAGCAATATCACTGGGATATGCGAAGTGCGACTGTCGTTCTTCAATTTCATGCACAGGTCAATACCGTTCATTTCGGGCATGCTGATATCGCTTACCACCAGGTTTGGGTGCTGCGCCAAAGCTTTTTGCCAGCCTTTTTTGCCATTATCAGCCTCGATGATATTAAAAGAATCCTTTAAGTTATCCTTGATATAAAAACGGAAATCATCATTATCTTCCACCAGCAACACCGTGGCTTTTTTTGCATCCCTGTTTACAACATTGCCATTTGTTCCATCCTTGTGCGATCCAATATTCGGCGCGTAATCCATGTCGTGCTCCAAAACCAATGAGGTATCTGTAAACAAAGACTTGTCCACTTGCTGAACGGGTAACAGGATGGTAAAGCAACTGCCCTGGTTAGATTCGCTTTCCACAAATATGCGGCCCTTGTGCAGCTTGACAAATTCTTTGGTGATAGACAAACCTATACCGCTGCCCAGGTTGAGCATAGAGCCGGGGATATCATTCTGAAAAAACGGCTCAAAAATTTTCTCTCTTTTATCATCAGGGATACCTATACCGGTATCCATTATTTTTATCTCCAGTAGCCGGCCTGCTTTATCATCAGGCGTCAATACATTTAGCAGCACACTTACCTGGCCGCCCTGCGGGGTAAATTTGTAGGCATTGGATAAGAGGTTAAAAATGATGCGCTCCATCTTGTCGTGATCGAAACTGGTATAAAACTCATCCACCTCCGAGTCGAACATAAAGGTGATATGCTTTTGCTCGCCTATATCACCAAATGAATAGGACAGTTCCTTAATAAATTTGATAATATCACCTGATTTTTCATGCAGCTTCAGTTCCTGGTATTCCATCCGCCTGAAATCAAGCAACTGGTTTACGAGGTTGAGTAATCGCCGGGCATTACGGTTAACCAATTGCAGCTGGCGCTGGATATCGGAGTCGGAAATTTGTTTCAGTATTTTATCAACCGGCGCCATGATCAGCGATAAAGGCGTGCGGAACTCGTGGCTCACGTTGGTGAAAAAGCGTATTTTCATCAGGTCGAGCTCGTGCATGCGCTGGGCCTCTCCGCGCTCCTTTTCCAGTTCAAATTGCATCCTTAACTTCCGGATACCTTCGCGGCGCAAATAAAATAAGGCCGCTGTTATCAAAACTGCATAAAGCAAGTAGGCCCAGATGGTTTTCCAAAAAGGTGGCGTGATGCTTACATGCAGCACCAGTTGCTGGCTGTTCCAGCCGTTATTATTAGAGTTGCGCACCCGGAACACATAGTCGCCATGATCGAGGTTGGTGTAGGTAGCTTTCCGTATTTTGTTATCGGCGGTTATCCAGTTGGGATCAAAACCTTCCATTTTGTACTGGTACCTTACCTTATCCGGGTTAAAGTAGTTTAAAGCTGCAAAATCAAATGAAAATGAGTTCTCATTATACTTCAGGTTCAACGAACGGGTCTCTGTGATGGATTGAGGAAGGATGATGTGGCCATTGGTTTTTTCGCCTGCACTGAGGCTTTGGTTAAATATTTCAAAATCAGTAAATACCAGGTTGGGTATGCTTTTATTGAAATGAATATCGGATGGTTTAAATATATTAAAGCCATTGCCGCCGCCAAACAGCAACTCGCCATCGCGGGTTTTAAAGGATGAATTCTCCGTAAACTCGCGGCCCTGCAGTCCGTCGTTCTCGTTATAGTTTATAAAACGAAATTTCAAACCTGATGCAGTTTGGGAAACGAGAATGTTGCTTAACCCATTTGGTGTACTCGCCCATATATTGTGGCTATTGTCTTCCTGCAAGTCGATCACTGTATTATCAGGTAAACCATCCTGTTTTACAATATTGGTGAACTTGCCTGTTTCGGGATTGAAAATGCTGATCCCCTCGCGGGTGCTTATCCATATCAAGCCCCTGCTATCTTCTATAATATTGTTCGTGTTATTACTTACAATACTGTTAAGGTCCTTGTCATCATGGATATAGTGTATAAACTGATGCGTTTTTTTCATTAGTACATCCACACCGTAGGAGGTTACTATCCAAAGGTTCTTGCGCTTATCCTCTAAAATGGCGCTTATATAATTGGAATGTATGGCATTATCAATATTTTCATATTTGTAATGCGCAAAGGTCTGTGTTTTGCTGTCGAACACATTTACGCCGCCTGCCAGTGTGCCCACCAATAAATGGTTTTCCGAGTCCTCCCTGATGGAGCATATCCTGTCCTCCGAAATACTTGTTGGTATAGCATCATTATGTTTGTAGTGCTTAAATGTGTTACCATCAAAGCAATCCAATCCGCCAAAATAGGTACCCAGCCAAAGATTTTGCGCACGATCGATATACATGCAGACGATCACGTTATTGGTAAGGCTATTCGGGTCGTTGGAATCATGCAGATATTGTTTAAAAGTCCCGTTTTTCCGGTTAAAGTAAACCAATCCCCCACCATTGGTGGCTATGTAGATATTGCCGGCTTTGTCCTCGGCAAAGTTGTTAATGTCGCTAAAGGGCAGGCTGTTAGGATCTGATAAATGGTGCGTGTAATGTGCAAACTTGATAATGCTTTCGTGGTAATAGGTTACGCCACGTTTATAGGTGCCTATCCATATAATGCCGGTATCATCCTTATAGATAAATACGATACTGTTTTGTCCAATGGTTTTGTTATCGTCCTCGCGGTTAAGCAGGTACCTGAATTTAAAATCCTGCTTGTTCATTAAATTAATACCACCATGATCGGTGGCTATCCATACCCGGTTCTTATCATCCTGTATCACGTTGGATATCACATCGGTATTCAAATGCGTTGGCCCGGCGCCTTTTACAATGTGTTTTAAAATGGTTCCCTTACTGTTTAAATAATATACGCCCGATGAATATGAGGGGGCGTAAGCCCATATATCGTTCTGGTTATCGATATATATTTTGTAGGATGTGTTTAGCCCCGGTGGCAATTTATTGATGGCATACGAGCGATAATTGATCTTTAGGGTTTGGGGGTTGAGCCTTTCAAGTACGCCGCTGTAATAACTGAGCCAGATATTACCTTTGGAGTCCTGGGAGAGATCAGATACTGTATTTGCATAAATTGAGGTAGTGTCAGTCGCCCGGTGAACCAAAGAGGTAACCTTTCGGGATAGGGGATCATATTTAAAAATACCCATGGTGGCATGCAGGAACCAGTAATTGCCCCGGCGGTCCTTCTTTATAGCGGTAATGTGCGCATCGGGTATGGCAATTGACCGCAAGTAACCGCTGATATCATGGCTAAATTTCTCCGTTGCGGGGTCATAAATATTAAATCCGTTGCGGGTTTCAACCCAAAGCTTGTGGCCCGGCCCTTCGTTAATGCTAACTATAAAATCATCATTTAGAGAAGAAGTGTCGCTGCCGGAGTGCTTGAACACCTTAAACTTATATCCGTCATATTTATTCAGTCCGGATAGTGTACCGAACCATATAAAGCCCTTGCTGTCCTTAAAAATACAGTTTACCTGGTTATGCGATAAGCCATTATTGAGATCCAGCCGCGAGAATTGGAACTGATCATTTTGTGCCTTTAATAAACCGGTTATCAAAAGCATACAAAACAGCAATATTAAAGCTTTACACTTCATTGAAGGCATTACCGGCAAATTGGTTATAATTGGTACATACCAAATGTACTTGCATTAATAAGTAATGTATAATACTTTTTTGGCGTTTCTTAATTTAAAACAACCAATTTACGATAAGAATATCTTTTAATAGCTTCGTGAGGGGCAAAGTATTCAAAATGTTACTTAATACTATTATTTCATTTTTGGCAAATTAAAACCGACTTGATAAATATATTTAAAAAGTTTCCGGTTAATTGCGGGTTATTTCTTTTGTTTGTAGAAAATCATTTTTAAGCAACATACGTAAGTTTTTGCAGAGATAGCATCATTCATATCTTCATAAGTAATACCTTTATCGCCATTAATGGATACTGAAAACAGCTCACCGGCACCAGCTGCTAAAAAAGACCCTTCGCTTTTCAGGCGCCTGGTTAACTCTTTTGTTACCTTATATAATATTAACAAGTTTATTTTCCGATTTTTTAAGGAAGCGTTTTTGCCCCCTTATGAATTTAAGGAGATCATGCGCCAATGCTACGAAACGGGTGTGCGCTCATTCACCCTCATATCATTTACGGGTTTTGTTACCGGTTTGATCTTCACCAAGCAATCGAGGCCCTCGCTGGCCAATTTTGGGGCTCAGTCATGGCTGCCTTCGCTGGTATCCATCGCTATTATGCGTGCCCTGGCCCCTTTGGTAACCGCGCTGATAGCCGCCGGGAAAGTAGGATCAAGCATCGGTGCCGAAATAGGTTCGATGCGGGTTACCGAACAGATAGACGCAATGGAGGTATCGGGTACCAAGCCATTCAAATTCCTGGTGTGTACCCGTGTAATAGCCACCACCATTACCGTCCCTATCCTGGCAACCTATACTGGTTTTATCGCTTTAGTAGGTGGTTATATCAACGTAGCGGTAAATGAGGGCACCAGTTGGACCACTTATTGGGAGCAGGTTTTTGAGCCTTTAACATTTGTTGATTTCGTTGCTTCCCTTTCTAAAGCCATTGTTTTTGGTTTTACTATAGGCATTGTTGGCTGTTACCAGGGCTATTTTTCAACAAAAGGTACCGAGGGCGTGGGTAAAGCAGCAAATGGTGCGGTTGTAACCGCTATGTTTATGATATTTGTTGAAGAAATACTGATCGTGCAGATAGCGGGCTGGTTCCGCTAAATTAAGGATATGGAAAAACCGAAAGCAGATATAGACTATAAAAATACGGTGATCACCATCAGGGGGCTTGAAAAATCATTTGATGATTTTGAAGTATTGCGCGGTATCGACCTTGACCTTTACCAGGGAGAAAACCTGGTGGTGCTGGGCCGGTCGGGTACCGGGAAGTCTGTGCTGATCAAGATCATATCCGGCCTGTTGAAACCCGACAAAGGTGAAGTAAAAGTTTTAGGCTGCGAGGTAAATTCGATAACAGACAGAAAGCTGCAGGAATTAAGAGTAAGAATGGGGTTCTCATTTCAAAATAGCGCCTTATATGATAGTATGACCGTGCGGAAAAACCTGGAGTTCCCGCTGGTACGTAATAAAAAGGGTATTACCCGCAAGGAGATCAACAAATCTGTGGAGAGCGTATTAGATGCCGTAGGGCTTTCACATGCGATTAACCAAATGCCGGCAGAGCTATCAGGAGGTCAGCGTAAACGTATAGGCATAGCCCGCACATTGATACTAAATCCAGAAATTATGCTGTATGATGAGCCTACAGCGGGGCTTGACCCGATAACCTGTATCGAGATCAATGACCTGATCAACGAGGTGCAGCAACGATATCATACCTCATCGATCATTATTACGCACGATCTTACCTGCGCCAAAAGCACCGGCGACCGCATAGCTATGCTGCTGGATGGGCAGTTTCAGCGGGTTGGCTCGTTTGATGAAGTATTTAATACAAATGACGGACGTGTAAAACCATTTTTTGAATATAACTTTATACAATAGTTTGAATATAATTTTATACAATAGATAATACCCCATATCATATGGATCAATCAGAAAACCGAAAAGCAATTATAGTAGGGATTTTTTTAGCACTTGGCCTTGTTGTGTTTGTAGTTGGTGTACTTACATTGGGCGGCGCGCAAAAAACATTCTCAAAAAGTATACATATCAAAGCCCGGTTCAACGATGTTGAAGGGTTAAAAAAAGGCAACAATGTTTGGTTCTCGGGCGTAAAGGTGGGTACTATCAGCGATATCCACTTTGCCGGACCATCACAGGTGGATGTAAAAATGAGCATCGATGAAACCTCGCAGCAATATATACACAGCGATGCGGGTGTGCATATCGGCTCTGACGGGCTTATTGGTAATAAGATCATTGTGATAGACGGTGGCAGCCCAAAAGCTCCGGTTATCGAGGACGGCAATGAACTGCAGGTGGTGAAGCTGCCTACTACCGATGATATATTAAAAACGCTGCAGCAAAACAATGTCAACCTGCTTTCGATAACCAAAGATTTTAAAGAACTGAGTCATAAAATATTACAGGGAAAGGGTACCGTAGGCGCATTACTGGCCGATAGCACTATGGGCGTACAATTGCGTAATACCATGCGCAATTTACAGGCTACTACTCAAAGTGCCGCTATGATGGCGGCCCAACTGGATAAATTCAGCAATAAGATAAATACCAAGGGCGGTTTTGCTGATAATCTGTTGACTGATACAGTTACGTTTAACAGGATAAGAGCATCTGTTACCGAACTGCAAAAAACTGTAAGCAGCGCCAATACGCTTACAGAAAATTTAAACCAGGCAAGTAAAAAACTGACCACTACTGATAACGCAATCGGTGTATTGCTCAATGATCCTAAAGGCGCGGAGCAGGTGCGAACTTCGCTTAATAACCTGCAACAAAGTTCAGTGAAGCTAAATGACGATCTGGAAGCAGCACAACATAACTTTTTCCTGAAAGGATTTTTTAAGGACAAAGCGAAAAAGGCAAAGGCTGATAGTTTGAAGAAGATTGGGAAATAGTGACTGGTGATTAGTTGATCAGAGATTAGTTGAAAATGTGATAACATTTCAACTTTCAAACAAAATAAAAAACATGAAACCCGGGGACAAAGTGATATGCATTGATGCCAGTATCGAGCCGGAAAAATCGGAGGAGATAAGGCGGGATTTTGAGATTTGGGTTACCAAAGACAAGGAATATACCATACGCGAGATATTAGATAATAATGGCATCGTACCCGGCATTCTGCTGGACGAGATACACAATTTTCCAAAATTTTTTAAGTTGATCAACCGCATGCAGGAACCTGCATTTGCTATCTGGCGGTTCAGGAAACTGAATTATGCTACAGCTATAGCAACCGAAGCAGCAGTGCATGAGGAAGAATTGGTGGAAGTGGAGAAGCCGGCGATCGCGGTGCCGGAGAAGCAAAAGGAACATAATTGTGCGTGATTGATTTACTTATGTAGAGATATTAATTTATCAGAAACATATTCATTTCTGAATAGTTAAACTACCAGATATTCATTAGTTCGTCTATTTATAAACTCCTGAAATCATGAAAACTGTTGAAGAAAAAGGTGGTTCCAAATCTGCTGTCAAAAAACCTGCAAAACGATTGCAGCATAAAAGTGAAGAGTTAAAGACCGATCCACCATTAAGTGAAAAAGACGAGGTTAAAAGAGCAGAGCAGAATATGCGAAAAAACATCGGCAAATAATATTTAGTTTTAAGCCGTCATGGTTAAACTCAAAACAATTCTATTGGTGGCAGCTGCAGCGTTGCTGCTTTCTTCATCGTGCAAAAAGCCTATTAAGCCCGAAGCTATTTACGGCAAATGGAAATACATTAAAGTAGAGAATCCCAACAGCCACCCGGTTGACAGTGTGTCCTCAAGGGAACTGCAAATACAAAAACCCCATATCATATTTGCGAAAAATGACAGCATGCAGATCTGGTGGGGCGGTGGTTTGCTATCGCACGGCACTTTTAAAATTGAGGGCGATAATATCCGGGTAAAAGAGTTATTAGCCGACAGTAAAACGCGGGATTTTGTGTTCCATATTATCACCCTGACCGACAAAGATCTGAAGTTTGAAACCAGCGGAGAAGAGGGATCGAGGGTGACGGCGGTGAAGGAGTAATTGGTTTATTAGTCATTGGTCATAAGTTCATTGGTAGCAGGCTGTTATATCGAATTACAAAACCAATGAAGGTGGTTGACTGTAAAACTTTTCCGCGGTTTCCGGGTCTTGTTATAAACTCTGTCCTATGAAATATCTGAGCCTGTTATTTTGTTTAACTGTTTCCCTGGTCAACGCACAGGCGCCGGATAGGAACGACTCGCTTGCGGTAATCCGCTGGCTGAAAGAAAAGCATGTCCCTGCCCTGGCCATAGGTTATATTCAAAGCGGGAGGGCAGAGACGATCAAGGTGTTTGGCGAACTGCAACCCGGTGTTCCGGCACAGGTGAACGCGGTATTTAATGTGGCTTCCATCACCAAAACGATCACCACAATGGTGACGCTTAATCTGGTCAGTTCCGGGAAATGGCAACTGGATGAGCCGGTCGCACATTATTGGACCGATCCAGATATTAAGGACGACCCCAGGAGCCAGCGGCTTACCACACGGGATATCCTGACGCACCGGACCGGATTTCCCAACTGGCGCAGCCAATTACCCGGTGGGAAGCTGGCTTTCCAGTTCGATCCCGGAACGAAATACCAATACTCAGGCGAAGGGTTTGAATATTTGCGACAGGCATTGGAAAATAAGTTCCACCGCGGCCTGGACCAACTGGCTGATTCCATCATCTTTAAGCCCCTGGGGATGGCCGACACGCGCTTTACCTGGAACGCTGCCGATGACCGGCGTTTCGCCTACCCTTATGATGCCGATGAGAAGCTGCTGGAGATCACTAAAAATACGATGCGCAATGCGGCCGATCTGTTAAAAACCACGATACCTGATTACTGTAAATTCATCCACTGGATGCTGAATGGCGGAGGGCTGAAAAAAAGCTTATTCAGGGAAATGAGCAGCCACCAGGTTGAAACTAAAGCGGATGCCCACATGGGCCTGGGCTGGGCCGTTTATGACCCGGTTGGCAACGGTGAATATGCCATATCTCACAGCGGCCACGACGCGGGTGTGCATACCATAGTTATTATTCTCCCTAAATCAAAAAGAGCGCTGGTGATCTTTACCAATTCAGACAACGGAAGGCAGCTTTTTCCTGACCTGGTAAGCGATTACCTTGGCGCACAGGGACAGGCTATCGTGGCAATTGAAACGAAAAAGAAGCCCTGAACCCTGGAGAACCAAACTTGCCGGGCTGTCAATGCTTATCGCAATGATTAAGGATCGGGTACTGGTCACTTCGTTGATAGAAGCGTACTGACACCTTACAAGCCTCGTAATATCTTCTCCATCTTCCTTCCCTTCGCCAGTTCATCCACCAACTTATCCAAATACCGAACCTGCTGCGTCAAAGGATGCTCGATTTCCTCTACACGATACCCACAGATTACCCCGGTGATGAGGTATGCATTGGGATTTAGCGAAGCCCGCCCAAGGAATGTTTCAAAAGTTGCTTTTTTTTCAATGAGGTCTTTTAGTTGCTCATTATTGAAGCCAGTTAGCCACGATATCACCTGGTCCAACTCTTCTTTTGTTCTACCTTTCTTCTCCACTTTTGCGAGATACAAGGGATAGACCGAGGCAAAGGTCATTTTTGCAATACGCTCATTGTGTATGTCGGTGGTGTTCATACCCTATATTAATATTAATTGAATGATCTTCATTATTCAAAAATAAAACATAAAACATTAATACCAAAAAAGGGCTAATCACTTCGTAAGCTATTTACCGGGTTTTCTACTGCCGCTTTGATAGTTTGGAAACTTACAGTTACCAGTGCTATAAGCAGTACGAATACTGCCGCCAACAGGAACACCCAGGCATTCATTGTAATCCGATATGGATAATTTTCCAGCCACCTCTGCATGGCCCACCACGCTGCAGGAGCTGATATCACAGTGGAGATCAAAATCAAAACGGCAAAATCGGTAGAAAGCTTTCTGACTATGCCTTCGACACTGGCGCCAAATACCTTGCGGATGCCGATCTCTTTTTTGCGTCGTTCTGCAGACAATGTGGCCAGGCCGAAGAGGCCTATACACGAAATGAATATGGTGAGCACGGCGCCAAAGCTTACGATCTGCTTCCATTTTGCCTCTTTATCATATTGTTCGGCAACCTCATCCTCTTTGAATTTATATTGATAAGGCAGGAACGGGAACTCCGCTTTGAATTCTTGTTGAATAAGGTTTAACGCCTCCGATTTATTTTCATCATTGATCCGGACAAAGATATCCCCCCATGGATAATCCGGCTTCATGCTGTACAAAACCGGTGACATTTTTTCAGTGAGTGACTGGAAATGATAATCTTTCACCACGCCAACCACATTGTATTTCCTTTTATCATTAACGAAATCAACCGTCTCCCCTATCGGGTTCCTCCAGCCTGCCTGTTTCACAAATTCTTCGCTCACCAGCACCGAAACAGCGCTGTCAGCAGCCATTTCTTTTGAAAAATTGCGGCCTGTTACGATGGGCACCTGGAACAAAGGCAGGTAATCTTCGTCGATATGTTGCAGATTAAACCCGAATTCCCGGAAGCCATTGATAAGTGCCGAAGTTCCCCATGGGCCGCCGCCCTGGTCGGCAGTTATACTGAGGATATTCGGATCTTTTGATAATTCGTTTTTGAACAGGGAGAATTTGGCCTTGTCTATATTAAAAGCGGATATGGATACCACATTTTTATCATTATAGCCCAGGTCGAAATTCATCAGGTAGTTGAACTGAGAATAAATGGTAATGGTGGATATGATCAGGAATGTAGCCAGGGTGAACTGCAGGACGACGAGGCCTTTTGATAAATAGTTTTTGCCGGCATATTGTGTGCGGTTATATAATGTTTGCACCGGGTTAAAGCCCGACAGCACCAATGCCGGATAGAAACCGGCTAACAAACCGGTCAGCAGGAAAATACCGATATAACCGGCCACCAATTTTAAGCTGAGTAGATAG
>DATHKT010000041.1:0-45873 GCA_035489035.1 Mucilaginibacter sp. | reverse complement strand
CATGGTTACCATGCTCGCCGGCATAACGGGCGGAGTAAACACCCGGCTCGCCATTTAAGGTTGTTACTTCCAGGCCGCTATCATCACCAAAACAATTCAGCTTAAAATTATCATATACATAGCGGCTTTTGATGCTTGCATTTGCTATGAAAGTAGTGCCGGTTTCCGCAATATCCTCGTGGCAGCCAATATCTTCCAGTGTCAGAAGCTGAATTTCGCCGTTGATTTTGGCGGCCACTTCTTCCAGTTTGTGGCGGTTATTGGTGGCAAAAACTAATTGTATGGGCATAATTATAACGTCTTCATTTGTTCCCAAAACGCCTTTTTATGATCGTTATTGGTCATCATTTCATCAAAGCTGAAAGTATAAAGGATGGTTAAATTTTCACGTTTTTCAGGAAGGTTAAATGCAGGTTTATCCAGTCCGGAAGGAAGGGAAGCTGCGCCCAATAGGATCAGTTTCTGCGGTTCAAAATAGGCTGTGATTTGTTCATATAAGGTACCAGTAAATTTAGCCATGTTCAGGATAGCCACATCATCCCTGGTATAGCCCATACGGGTAAGCACATTTTCGAGAGCGGTAAGGTGTGTATCCTGCATAAACTCGTACCCGGCATAGTTTACCAGCAGGAGCAGGTTTTTTTTATTTGCGCCCAGATAATTAAAATTAACCTGCGGCGTTTTTACTTCACGTTGAGGTTCAGGGGCCTCATCCTGATCACTTTCGGGAGGGGAATTGTAAAAATTCTTATCCTCATTCAGCAGGTAAAGTTCGTCCTGGAATATAAAACGCAGCGCAATAGGGTCTTCTACTTTCAATTTAACAATTTTTAACCAAAAATAGCTAATTGTTTGAGCCTTTATCAGCATATTCGCACAAAATATATTAATATAGTTTGTGCTGATAAATTCGCACATTTGCATATTTTGCATCATACACAAGATACATGAGAAAGATCGGGATAGCCATTTTTAGTCTGCTTTTAACCATATCAATTGCCCACGGGCAAACCAAAACACTGGATAAAATTGCCGCCGTGGTAGGCAGCGGTATCATTTTACAATCAGATATTGAGCTACAATACGCCAATTACCTGGTATCGGGATATCACCCGGATGCAAGCTTTAAATGCTCAATATTACAAAACCAACTGACACAAAAGTTACTTGCCCAGCAGGCGGTTATTGATAGCGTAAGTGTAAAAGACGATGAGGTTGATAACGAGGTTGACCGCAGAATGCGCGGGATGATCCAAAGGGCCGGCGGACAGGAAAAACTGGAGCAGTTTTTAGGACGCTCGACCATACAATATAAAGATGAGTTGCGCCCTGATATTAAAGAAAGTATGATAGCCAATCGTATGCGAGGCCATATCACCGAAAAAATAAGTGTTACTCCGCTTGATGTTGAAAAATACTTCAAATCGATACCTGTGGATAGCCTGCCGACCTACAATAAGGAGGTTGAAGTAGGGGATATAGCATTTGCACCCAAACTGAGCAAGGAGGAAAAAGAGGTATACCGGCAAAAAGCGCAGGAGTTGTGGGAGCGGGTAAAAAAAGGAGAGGATTTTGGTACGCTTGCACGCCTTTATTCGCAGGATACAGGCTCTGCACCAGAGGGCGGCGACCTGGGATTTGCCGACCGTACCAGTTATGTAAAGGAATTCTCTGCCTGGGCATTTAAGCTGAAGGCGGGCGAGATTTCACCGGTTTTTGAAACCGATTTTGGTTTCCATTTTTTGCAGGTTATTGAACGCCGAGGCGAGCAGGTGCATGTGCGCCATATATTGATCATGCCGGTTGTAACGCAGGCCAGCCTTGACAGGGCTAAAGCCACTGCAGATAGCATTTATACCTTAATGAAAAAGAGCAAGGTTGTGGATTTTTCAACAGCCGCTTCTTTTTACTCTGATGATAAGGATACCAAATATAACGGTGGTATGATGCTGAATGCCGACAATGTGGAAACCCGAACCACCTATATCCCTACTGACAAACTTGATCCACAAATTGCCCTAACTGTAGACACCATGAAGGTTGGCGGTATATCAAAACCACAATTATTTACCGGGCAGGACGGCAAGAAAACCTATAAAATACTCTATCTGAAATCGACAACGGATGCGCATAAGGCAAACCTGAAACAGGATTTTCCGAAGATAAAAGAGGTTGCTTTAACAGATAAGATCAACAGGACGATAAGTCAGTGGTTTGAAAAGAGAAGGAAGGAAACGTTTATAAAGATCGATCCTGAATATCAGTCGTGCCCGCAACTTAAAGGATGGAGCAATACCCCGCTGTCAGCACAAACTAAACCTTAAAAACAATATGCAACACCGCACAGATGTGGAAGCTGCTGATGCTTTGAGGGAGGCCTACAAGCAGATTCTTGCTGAAATACATAAAGTGATCGTAGGCCAGGACGAGGTGGTTAAATCGGTGCTGGTATCTATTTTCAGCAATGGACATTGCTTACTGGTTGGTGTACCGGGCCTTGCAAAAACTTTATTAGTACAAACTGTTGCACAGGTGCTGGACCTGGATTTTAGCCGTATACAATTCACGCCAGATCTGATGCCATCGGACATCATTGGCTCTGAAATTTTGGGCGAGGACAGGAATTTTAAATTCATACACGGCCCTGTATTTTCGAATATTATTTTGGCTGATGAGATAAACCGCACACCGCCCAAAACCCAGGCTGCCTTGTTGGAAGCCATGCAGGAAAAAGCGGTTACTGTTGCGGGGGCTACCCATAAACTGGCACAGCCATTTTTTGTTTTGGCTACGCAAAACCCGATAGAGCAGGAGGGAACCTATCCTTTACCTGAAGCTCAGTTGGATCGCTTTATGTTCAATGTATCGCTGGATTACCCCACACTGCAGGAGGAATTGCTGATCGTTAGAAATACCACAAGCACCGCCAAGCCCGAGGTTAAAAAAGTGCTGAACGCTGAACAGATCATTTACTTTCAGCAGTTGGTGAGGAATATACCCGTTACCGATAATGTGCTGGAATATGCGGTTAAACTGGTATCAAAAACACGCCCGAACAGCGAACTGGCATCTGCCGAAGTTAAGCGTTTGCTAAACTGGGGAGCAGGCCCGCGCGCATCGCAATTCCTGATATTAGGGGCCAAATGCCATGCAGTTATCAGTGGTAAATACTCTCCGGATATCGAGGATGTGCAGGCCATTGCCAAACCGGTATTAAGGCACCGTATCATTCGCAGTTACCATGCTGAAGCGGAAGGGTTGTCCGCTGATGATATTATTCAGAAACTTTTGTAGTTAGTCCGGAAGTCCGCAAGTCGGAAAGTCCGGAAGTAACACAACAAAGTCTTTCGGTCTTTTCGGACTTCCCGACTTTCGGACTAAAAACCTACTGCTCCACTGCCGAAAATACTTCCAGCAATACGTTCCATTTATGGGCTTGGTC
This sequence comes from Mucilaginibacter sp., assembly GCA_035489035.1. Taxonomy (GTDB): domain Bacteria; phylum Bacteroidota; class Bacteroidia; order Sphingobacteriales; family Sphingobacteriaceae; genus Mucilaginibacter. Next base: position 42,431 of record DATHKT010000041.1, on the reverse strand, counting down.
AACTTCCCAAATGCGGACATAGTTGTAGTTGCTTACAATACTTCCTTTTTTTATACGGGCGCGCCCATAACTGTACGCCAGGTCGCCGCTTGTTGCCCTACCCACATTAATGGTTTCGGCCGTTATGCTGATGGCTTCATTATCAATAAACTTCATGATCTTATCGGCCCCGATCATTGGTTCAAAACCGGGGAAGTAATAACGTCCTTCGGGGCTCAGAAACTCCTTATAGGTAGCCATCGCCGAACTGGATAGCTCATGATTGAATATCTTATCGGTACCCATAATAATGCTCTTGCCGCTAAATGGGTCCTTACTTGGCGTCACCTGTTTTTTGGGATCCGGGTCTTTAAAATCGGTTGTTTCCTCTGCTTCAGGTTCGGGATGCTGTATGCCAAGGTCGATCAGTAGTTTTAATTTATTGTCTGCATCGGCCTTCCATACAGAAACATAGTGGCCAAATACCTTATCATCATCAGTTTTTCCATTTTGATAAACATAGGGCCCGGCGCTGAAGGCAAGATCGCCATTGGCCGAAATGCGTGCAAATTTGGGCTCCCATTTCAAAGAGCCTGGTTGCTTATCTATAGAACTATAAAAATCTGTTATTTTAACCACTTCGGGCTTAAATACGATACCATCCGGGTGTGCAACTGCTAAAAAAGCGTCCTTTATGCCTTTGCGTTCAACTAATTTGTCAAAACTCTGTTCGGCAGCTACTACAGTATTTACCTCCACTGTTTGCTTTTGTGCAAAAGCTATTCCCTGGCAGCTAATTAATAGGACAGCAGCTATAATTGATCGTTTCATTCTTATAACAGGTTTTTTGGCAATTTAATAATAAAAATTTAACCGTATGGCGTGACTGATCCCTGATCATATAGCCACGTTAAAAAGTATTCTTACCGGAGTAATTAACGGATTTACGGCACTTAAAGTACAAAAATCAAATCTTTATGTTTTAAAACCAGTTTTAAATCTTATTCCAGGTAGTGCCTTCTTTGCTGTCTTTTAGCTGGAAACCAATCTTTTGCAGGCCGTTCCTTATTTTGTCTGATGTGGCATAATCCTGGTTCACCTTCGCTTCATTACGCAGATCAACGATCATGTCAATTACTTTAGGCAGGTCATCGCCCGCTGCCTGCTCATTCTTTAATCCTAATATATCCAGGATGAAATCATTCATCAGCTGCTTTAATAGCTCCAGATTCTTTTGATTTATCTTCAGCTTACCATTATTTACCGAGTTGATTATGCGCGATGCTTCAAACAACTCAGCTATTAATACAGGGCTGTTAAAGTCATCGTTCATTGCGTCATAGCAACGCTGCAACAGGGGCTCAATTTCAACTTCCGTAGTAGCCGATGCTGTAAGGCCATTCAGCAAGGTAAAAGAATTCATCAGGCGTTTAAAACCTTTTTCTGATGCCTCCATTGCCTCGTTGCCAAAATCCAGCGTGCTGCGGTAATGCGCCTGCAGGATGAAGAACCGAACCGTCATGGGGCTATAGCCCTTATTCAAAATGGAGTGATCACCGGTAAACAGTTCGTGCGGCAAAAAGCTATTGCCTAATGATTTCGACATTTTCTGGCCGTTAACCGTCAGCATATTGGTATGTATCCAATAGTTTGCCGGATTTTTATTGCAGGCCGCCACGTTTTGCGCTATCTCATTGGTATGGTGGGTTGGCATCAGGTCGATACCGCCGCCATGGATATCAAATTGGTGTCCTAAATATTTATTGCTCATAGCCGAGCACTCCAAATGCCAGGCCGGGAAGCCAGTACCCCAGGGTGATGGCCATTTCATCAGGTGTTCGGGTTTGGCTTTTATCCATAAAGCGAAATCAAGCTTGCCGCGTTTTTCATCCTGTCCACCCAAATCACGGGTATTGTTGATCAGGTCTTCCAGGTTACGGCGGTTCAAAATGCCATAATCCTGGGTCTGGTTGTATTTTTCTACATCGAAATAAACAGAACCATCTACCTCGTAAGCATATCCTCTTTCGAGTATCAGTTTTACAAGTTCTATCTGCTCAATAATATGACCGGTGGCCGTGGGCTCGATGCTGGGAGGCAGTATATTGAATATCTGCATCACATCATGAAACCCAATGGTGTATTTTTGGACAATTTCCATAGGCTCCAGCTGTGCCAGCTTTGCTTTTTTGGAGATCTTATCCTCACCCTCATCACCTGCCTCACCTTCCAGGTGCCCGGCATCAGTTATGTTGCGTACATAGCGTACTTTATAACCCAGGTGAGTAAGATATCTGAAGATCAGATCGAATGAAATGTAGGTACGGCAGTTGCCCAAATGTACATCACTGTAAACCGTAGGCCCGCAAACATACATGCCGACATGAGGCGGATGTATGGCAACAAATTTTTCTTTTTTCCTTGTTAAAGTGTTGTAAACAAATAAATTTTGTTCCATAGCGGCAAACTTACGATTTTTTTAGAGCCAGCTATAAATCCCTATAAGTTAGAAGAAGTTTTTTTTGTCATCCTTTTGAAAAATTTCGAATCACTTCAACACCAGATCACTCCTCACCGGGTAATGATCCGATAGTTTCTTTTCAGTGATATTATAACTGGCCACATCAAAAGCCGGGCTGGCCATAATATAATCGATCTGGTAATTGGGGAAATTGCCATTGTAGGTACGACCCAGGCCGGAGCCCTTTTCGCGAAAGGCATTTTTTAAACCTTTGCACATCTGGTTTACGGCAAATGAGGTAGGCGTGTCATTAAAATCGCCCGAAATGATATAAGGGTATTTGCATGAATCCGCATGGTTCTTCACCTTAAATACTTGTTCGCTGCGCTTCAGGAAAGCTGTTTTTAGCTTGCTGCCCAGTCTTTTGGTTGAGCTTACGTCAGGTTTGCCGTCTTTCGATATGCTGTTGAGATACCTGTAATCGTCAGGATCAAAACGGATAGATTGCAGGTGCACACTATAAACGCGGAACGTTTTATCACCCTTTTTTACATCAATATAAAGGCACTGGTTTTCGCTCGACCTGTCGGCCAACTGGATCATTCCATGCGCTACGATAGGATACTTTGAAAATATAGCCATACCGATTTCTTCCTGCTGGTTGGAGCGGATCGCTTCAAAATAATAACTGTTGCATTGCAGCAGGCGCTGAACAGAATCGAGCATATCGTACTGCCCGCGCCTGCGGGTATAAAACTCCTGGAAACCAATAATATCAGGCTTCTCATGCGCTATGATCTCTAATATTTCGTGTTTGGTAGAGATATCGTTTTTAGCCCCATATCGTTTAAAGTTATGCACGTTGTAGGTCATTACGCGCACTACATTCTGACCGGGGCCAAAGGTGGGGTTTGAGGAAAAACGCAGACCTATATTTTTATTCAATACATTCCAACCAACGGCGATACATAAAACTGATAGCCATACCCAGCGGTTTTTACGGAGCAGCCAGTAAATAATGAGAATGACATTGCCCAGCAATAGCATGGGGTAGGCCAGGCCGAAAAAGGCGATCATCCAGAAGGTAGTAGGATTGGTTATGGGAGCGAGGTAACTTATAAGCAGGGCAGCACACAGGAGAAAATTGATCCATAATAATACTCTGTCGATAAAATTGAGCTGCTTTTTAGCCTTCATTATCCTTGCTGGCGCGAAATAGTATCTCTTTTTCCTGCTTATTCAGGCTTTCATATCCTGATTTGGAAATTTTATCTAAGATACGGTCTATTTCTTCTTGTCGCGGCTGTGCATCTGGATTTTTATTGGCATTTGTGGAAACTACCTTGAGTTTGGAGCGTGACCTGAAAATTTTTGCAATCCCGCCAACCCAGTCGTGGCCCCGCTGTAATTGTTTAATATAAATGAAGCCAAAAAGAGCGCCGCCAAGGTGGGCAAATTCGCCGCCGGCATTTGGGCCAGCGGTGCCTAAAAAATCAATAATAAGGTAGAAAATGGCTATCCATTTTAGTTTTACCGGGCCAATAAACATTAAGCTGATGCTATAATCAGGAAGTAAGGTCGCAGTTGCGATAACGATGGCCATCACACTGGCCGATGCGCCAACAACAGTGCTTCCGTTAACAACATCTGTGAATAAAGGGAGTGTATTATAGGCTAACACAAAAAATAACGCACCCGTCAATCCTCCTAAAAGATATACGCCCACGATGCGTTTCTTGCCCAGGTACTCTTCAAATATCTGCCCCAGCCAATATAACCATAGCATGTTAAAAAGGATATGAAAAATACCGGCATGCATAAACATGTAGGTAATGGGTGTCCAGAAACGGGTAAGGAGCTGAGGCAGATAGGATGGCATCCGCAGGTAATCATCCGCATAAGCTTCCAAAATTGAGTGCTTGAAAATATATTTCTCTAATGTAGCCGGTACGTACACGATTAAAAAAACGAGCACATTGATCCCGATCAGCAGGCTTATCCTGCTGCCTGATCTAAGCATTTTTTGCTGTATGTTTTGCCAGAGGGCACTCATAATTTAATTATATAAAGATAACGCCGGATAATTAAAAATAGTTGCCAGATCATCGCAAACGCCAAAATTTTACCATAATAAAACCAAACAGCGCTCCACCGAGATGGGCGAAATGAGCTACATTATCTCCACCATATCTACCAATACCAAGCCATAACTCAATTACAATGTAAACCGGGATAATGTATTTTGCTTTAACCGGAACAGGGATAAATAAGATCATCATTTCCATATTTGGATAAAGCATCGCGAAAGCCACCAGCACCCCAAAAATAGCACCAGACGCACCAACTACAGGTGTAAAATATATTTCGGCTAATTTTTGTGCATTTGCGCCAAAGGCATAATACGAAGATTCTAATTCAGGGTGCTGTATTACAATACCTCCGGTGAGGCCGTACACCTGGATTGCCTGTACCAACATTTGAATGATGATTGCACCGATACCACAAATAAAATAAAGGTTTAAAAATTTCTTGGGGCCAACACTATACTCCAATATCGGACCGAACATATACAGGGCGAGCATGTTAAAAAATATATGTCCAATGCTCCCATGCATAAACATATAGCTAATGATCTGCCATAACCGGAACTGCGGCGAATTAAAATAATATACCGCCAGCCATTTTTCCATATCGAAGGTATGGCGCAACACAAACGTGGCGACAAAGAAGATAATATTTATGATCAGCAGGTTTTTTACAACCGGTGTTAAATTGGCGAATGGTGATGGCCTGTATGCGCTCATAGATTTAGTGTAATACTAATAATTTATTTTTCAAATCGCTCGGCTAATTCATTTAAGGTAAAGGTAGTAATTACCGGTTTTCCGTTCAGTGCGAGGTTAGGCATCTGGCAGGCAAAAAGCTGATCGATAAGTAAGTTCATTTCCTCTAATGACAACCTTGTGCCTGCTTTTAGGGCTCCGTTACGTGCCAGCGACCGGGCCAAATTATCACGCTTATCTAACTTCAAAATGGCCTGGTTATTTTTGAAGCCCTCCAGTAAATGTTCCAACAGGGCATCCTCAGATACATTGCTCAGATCAGCAGGGATACCTTCAACTACTACCGTATTTTTGCCGAACTCACGTATATCAAAACCCAGCGCCCGGATATCGGGCAATAGTTCTTTCAACAGCTCGAAATCGCTGCCCTGCAAAGTTACCGATTGCGGGAACAGGCTCTGCTGGCTCACACCCGAATGATTTTCCAGCTGTTGCAGAAAGCGCTCATATAAAATACGCTCATGCGCTGCCTGCTGACTGATCAGCATAAACCCCGACTTGATCTGCGACAGGATATAGCGGTTCTGGATCTGGAACAACTGCCGCTCGCTTGATTTACTAACTTCCTGTTCCTCCACGGCAATCATTTTTTCGGCATGCATTTCCTGCTGGGTAAATGCCTCCCGTTTGCTGATCTCGTATAAAGTATCCCAATTTTGGGGGATAGATGTACGATGCTGGTCGCCGGCACTGCGCAGGAACGGTATCTCCCGGTCAGCCTTTTTAACTTCAGTCGCAAATGGGTTAAAATCCGGGTTGAAAGAAATGGTAGGCTGCACAATTTGCTCAAGCGGCTTTAAAGTAACCAAATGCTCAATGCTGTTTTCCTGGTCGAAATCTAAACTTGGGGTGATATTATACCGTCCCAATGAACGCTTCACCGCCGAGCGGATAATGGCGTAGATCGACCGCTCGTCCTGGTATTTTATTTCGGTTTTAGTCGGATGTACGTTGATATCGATCTTTGATGGGTCGATATCAATAAAAAGCACATACAACGGGTAGCTTTCATCCGGTAGTAGTTCCTCGAAAGCCGTCAGCACCGCATGGTTCAGATAATTATCGCGGATAAAACGGTTGTTTACAAAAAAGAACTGTTCGCCACGGGTTTTACGGGCAAACTCCGGCTTGCCTACATGACCGCGCAGTTTGATGATAGAGGTATCCTCTTCAACCGGTACCAGCCGTTGGTTATAATTATTTCCAAACAGGTGAACAATGCGCTGCTTAAGCCCCGATCCAGGCAAATGATAAACTTCCTGCCCATCGTGATGCAGGGTAAAAAATACAGTCGGGTTAGCTAAGGCGATACGCTGAAACTCATCCACAATATGCCGCATTTCCACCGGGTTGCTTTTTAAAAAATTACGGCGGGCGGGGGTATTATAGAATAGGTTTTTGACTGATATGGATGTGCCCGTATTGGCAGAGCAAGCCTCCTGTTTTAAAACTTCGGAGCCCTCAATCGTGATGCAGGTGCCCAGTTCATCCTCATGGCGACGGGTTTTTAGTTCCACCTGTGAGATCGCGGCAATGGAAGCCATAGCCTCGCCTCTGAAACCCATGGTGCGGATAGCGAACAGGTCTTCAGCCTTGCGTATTTTGGAGGTGGCATGGCGCTCAAAGCACATACGGGCGTCCGTCAGGCTCATGCCGCAGCCATTATCTATTACCTGTATCAGTGATTTACCGGCATCTTTCAGTATCAGCTGTATTTTATCGGCCCCGGCATCAATAGCATTTTCAACCAGTTCCTTAACGGCCGATGCAGGTCGCTGCACTACTTCTCCCGCGGCAATCTGGTTAGCAACAGAATCAGGTAAAAGCTGGATTATATCTGGCATTTAAAAAATTTCCCTTCTCTGCCAAAACCGGCAGATCTTTTTCGATGCTAAATTAAATATTTGACGGCATAACTTTATCCTTTTGATTTTGTATATGTATAATGTTGATCATAAGTCGTTCATTTTTATAAATGTGTGACAGAGTTTTAAGAGGGTCCATAGACCATGGTCGATAGCCCATAGTAGTATGGAGCTAAATAAAACCATGGACCATGGTCTGTCGACCGTAGACTTAATGCTAAAGACTTGATTTACCAACTAAATATTTAGATACTTGTATATTGCTTAACTATCTGTTCCCTATGAGAAAATTTTTGCCACTGCTGCTTCTACTGGCGGCAGCCTGTAAGCAACAGGATTTTAATGCTGACCTCCTGGTTAAAAATGCAATAGTTTATACAGTCGATAACAATTTTTCTACAGCCGAAGCCTTTGTGGTGAACGGAGGTAAGATAATTGCTGTGGGCAAAGCTGATTCGCTGGAAAATATCTATAGAGCCCGCGAAGTGGTCGATGCCGGAGGCAAGGCTGTTTATCCGGGCTTTATTGACGCGCACTCCCATTTTTATGAATATGGACTGGGCCTGCAGGAGATCAACCTGGAAGGCACCAGAGGCTGGGATGAGATAGTCGATTCGGTAAGTGTTTATGCACGACGTAATGAAGAAGGTTGGATCATAGGGCGCGGCTGGGATCAGAATGACTGGAAGATCAAGCAATTCCCGGACAAAGCCAAACTGGATAAATTGTTTCCGGTGCGTCCGGTAATATTGCAGCGTATTGATGGCCATGCCGCCATTGCCAATCAGGCTGCCTTGAATATTGCAGGGGTTAAACCGGGGCAAACTGTTTCGGGCGGACAGATCGAGACCGTTAACGGAAAACTAACGGGCATGCTGGTTGACAATGCTGTGGGCATTGTGACCCGGAAAATACCCGAACCATCTGATCAAATTACACAGGCGGCTTTCCTGGATGCGCAAAAAAATTGTTTTGCCGATGGCTTAACCACCGTTTCGGATTGCGGCCTGCCATATACTATGATCAACACCATCGCACAGTTGCAACATAAGGGAGCGCTTAAAATGCGCATGTATGTAATGCTATCTGACAGACCCGAAAATTACGAATACCTGTTTAAGCGGGGGATATTTAAAACCCCAGGTTTAGATGTTCGCGCATTTAAAGTTTATGCGGATGGCGCCCTGGGCTCAAAAGGCGCTTGTTTATTGCAGCCCTATAGTGATAATAAAAAGGAGCAGAAAGATTGGAAAGGATTCTTACTGAGCAGTCCGCAGCATTTTGAGGAGATGGCAAAGAAGATCTCGGAGAAGGGCTTCCAGATGTGTACGCACGCCATTGGCGATTCAGCGAATCGGCTGATCCTGAAAATTTATGCCGGAGTTTTGAAAGGGAAGAACGACCGCCGCTGGCGCATTGAGCATGCGCAGGTGATAGCCCCGGAGGATATGCGCTATTTTGGTGATAACAATATCATTCCATCGGTACAGCCCACGCATGCTACGTCGGATATGCGCTGGGCGGGAACACGGTTGGGCAGCAAACGGCTAAAAACGGCTTATGCTTATAAGGAACTGCTGGATCAGAATGGATGGCTGCCTTTGGGTACTGATTTCCCGGTGGAAAACATCAGCCCGATATATACCTTTTACGCGGCTGTTGAGCGCAAGGATCTGAAAGGCTATCCCGAAGACGGATTTCAGCCCGAAAATGCGCTGAGCCGGGACGAGGCATTAAAAGGCATGACGATATGGGCCGCCAAAGCGAACTTTGAAGAAAAGGAGAAGGGCAGTATCGAAGTTGGTAAATATGCCGACTTTGTGATACTGGATAAGGATATTATGAAAGTAGACGGATCGGACCTGCCGGGAGTGAAAGTATTAAAAACCTATGTTAACGGAGAGAAAGTATATGAGAAAAAGTAACTGGCGATTTTGTTTTATCCTGTTATCAGGGTTTGTTTTAGTTCATTCAGCCTGCGCGCAAAACCCGCCACTTACCGGTAAAAACTATGTTAACGAGGAAAAAGCTGTTGAAAAAGCAACTGTATTACTTAATAATGGGCAGCAGCTTATTCCCCTGAAAGCATTGAGCCAGTTAAATATTGCCAGTATTCATTTTTCGTATCCCTATGCCGCGGGTTTTGATAGCCTGCTGAACAAATACAGCAAAATAGAATCCTTTAATGGAATGGAGTATGTGGGTATAAGGGGGCCGGGCGTACTTGATTTCGATACCAAATTATATAATACCCTTATTGTACAGCTAACCGATGCCGACCTGGCCAACCCACAGATCGTTAGCTACGTTAATGATAATTACCGGTCTAAAAATATGGTTATCGCGTTTTTTGGAAAGGGCGACCTGATCGGAAAGCTGGATAATGTAACCTCGCCTATTATTTTTTCCGACCGGTCTTCGCCAGTTTCGGCGTATTACAGTGCGCAGGCCATATTTGGCGGTTTGGCTATCACCCAGAACTTGGGCCGCACCTTATCTCCAAAATATCGCGCAAATACAGGGTTTATTACGGCTAAAACACGTTTGCAATATACCGTGCCCGAAGATGCAGGCATTAAAACAGATAACCTTTCTGCCATTGATAACATCGCCAATGAGGCTGTTCGCGCCCAGGCCACGCCGGGCTGCGTGGTGCTGATCGCCAAAGATGGAAAGGTGATATTTAACAAGGCCTACGGATACCATACTTATGATAAAACTATCCCGGATAGGATCACTGATATTTTTGACCTGGCATCGGTAACTAAAATATCAGCCACTACCATGGAAGCCATGCGACTGACGGAAGAAGGCAGGCTAAATATGGATTCGACAATTGGCACCTATATGCCGATAGCGCGCAATACCAATAAAAAGGATATCCGTATCAGCGAACTAATGCTGCACCAGGCCGGGCTGATACCCGATATACAGACTTACGAAAAGCTAAAGCCAACTGACATCAGCACTGATTCATCAGCGGTTTATTCTGTTAAAGTATCCGAGCATTTTTATTTGCGTAAAAACTATTTCAGGGAGGTAATGCTGACGGATATGCTTAACTCTCCCCTGAAAACACGTGGACAATATGTTTATAGCGATTTGAGTATGTGCTTTATGAAAGAGATAATGGAAAGCATTACTGCCACCCCCCTTAATGAATATGTGCAGGGTAATTTTTATAACCCGCTGGGTATGCAAACCGCTGGCTTTTTGCCTTATAAACGTTTCCCGAAAGACAAGATCGTACCAACCGAGAATGATGAGATTTTCAGGCATAGTTTGCTTGATGGTTATGTGCACGACCCAACCGCGGCTTTATTAGGCAACGTATCGGGCAATGCCGGCTTATTTTCAACAGCAAACGATCTTGCTATTTTATACCAGATGATACTGAATAAGGGGACTTATGGAGGCGATGAATATTTTAAGCCACAAACAGTTGACCAGTTTACTTCTAAACAATCAACAGTAAGTCGCCGGGGATTAGGCTTTGACGGCTGGGACCCAATTGTCGAAAGGCATTACCCGTCCAAACTGGCTTCGCCGCAAACCTACGGGCATACAGGTTATACCGGCATAGGGGTTTGGGTTGATCCGAAATACAACCTGGTGTATATCTTTTTATCCAACCGGGTAAACCCAAAGGTGAGCGATAAACTATCCAACCTGAATATCCGGCCGAGGATAATGGATGCCGTGTACGAGGCGATTGGGAAGGGAATGTAGGTTGATTTCGGATTTCGGATGTTCGATTTCGGATTTATTTTTCTTGTCATTTCGATGCGATAGCGAGAAATCTTATACAATTCTAATCCGCTACCAGATAGGATTGATTGAGATATCAAATGGAAATTCTTAAATTCGAAATACCAACTCCGAAATAAAGAAATGCATTATTACACCATTCAACCCCCAGAACAACTAAAGCCCTATGTAAGGTGCTTTTGGGTGCTTGAGCATGACCTGGGAGAAGGCGAGCAGGACTATATTTATCGGTCCGTTGCTGATGGCTGCGCCGAAATAGTGTTTCATTACAAAGGAGTTTTTGAGGATATTTCAGAAAATAACAATGGTAATACAGCAGATTACCGTTCAGGCCTACATTCACAAACAAGCCAGTATTCGCGATTTATTACTAAAGAAAATTTCGGCATTTTCGGGGCGTACCTGTATCCTTATGCTATTCCACGGTTGTTTGGTCTTCCGGCTGATGAAACGACCAACACGCAGATCGACCTTCAACTCTTATTAGGGGAAGAAGGGAAATTTCTTGAAGAACGGATCATGCTGGCAAATGATAATGCACAGAGAGTAGATATTTTGACTGCTTTTTTAGAGAAGCAACTCCCAAAAAACCGTTTGATCGAGAAAAGCATGATGATTGCTGTAAGGCATGTTATCTACGATGGTAACTGCGGTAATGTCAGCGATCTTGCATCCAAATTTTCACTTTCAACCCGCCAGTTCGATCGTAAGTTTAAAATTTATTCGGGTTTTGGCCCTAAAACGTATCTCAGGCTTACCCGCCTGCAAAAGGCTTTAAAACAATACGGCTGCGATAAATCATTAACGCAGATCGCTTATGAGTGCGGGTATTACGATCAATCGCATTTTATACATGATGTAAAGGCCTTTACCGGGTATCATCCGGGCCATTATTTTTCGGGCAAGGCCGAGGGGACAGAATACAGGAATGTATAAAGATGTCTTGTTTTTACAATTATGGCTGATCGCGCTGCCTTAATTTTGATAAAAAAAATAATCATGAAAACATTAAACATTCCCGAAGGCTACCAGCGTGTTATGCCTTACCTCATTGTCAAAAATGCCCCTGCTTTTATTCAATTCACAAAAAATGTTTTTGATGCCGAAGAAAAGCATATAACCATGCGCGATGAAAAGCTGATCATGCATGCCGAAATAAGTATAGGAGGAAGCTGCATCATGTTTGCGGATGCTACCGATCAATTTAAAGAGCAAACTACAGGCTTATTTATTTATATGGAAGATTGCGACAGTATCTACCAAAAAGCATTGGATAATGGCGCAGTAAATGTAATGGAGCCCGCAGATCAAAGCTATGGCCGCAGCGCAGGAGTAAGAGATCCTTTTGGCAATACATGGTGGATAACGGGAGTTTGATGTCGGATTTCGGAATTTCGATTTCGGATTTTTTTATGTCATTTCGATGCGAAGCGAGAAATCTTATACCGGCGATTGATTGACCCGCATCTCGATACGCTTATGAAAATAAATGCTTAAATCCGAAATACTACATCCGAAATCCGAAATAAGAAATTACACAGCCTTAACACAATTGCCATAAATTGCTATTAAACTTGCAACAGTGAAACTATCGCGTGCATATCTGCTTATGATCGGTATCGACAGCACGCGGTAGTTTCATTACCATAAGCAACAGAAACCACATCAATGAAGATCGGAATAGTATGTTACCCTACCTTTGGCGGTAGCGGGGTTGTAGCAACAGAGTTGGGAAAAGCCCTTGCCGACAATGGCCACCAGGTGCATTTTGTAACTTACAATCAGCCTGCCCGCCTCGACTTTTTTTCGGAGAATCTTTTTTATCATGAGGTATCCGTATCAAAATATCCGCTATTTGATTATCCGCCTTATGAGCTGGCACTGGCCAGCCGCTTAGTGGATGTGGTGCGTTTTGAAAAGCTGGATGTGCTGCATGTGCATTATGCCATCCCACATGCCTCGGCTGCCTTTATGGCCAAGCAGATATTGCAAACCTTTGGTATTTATATCCCGGTGGTTACCACACTGCATGGTACAGATATTACACTGGTAGGCAAGGACAGGACCTATAAGCCGGTAGTTACGTTTTCCATCAATAAATCAGATGGGGTAACGGCCGTATCGGAAAATTTGAGAAAGGAAACTTTTGAGTTTTTTGATATAGAAAATGAGATTAGGGTAATCCCCAATTTTATCGACCTTACCCGCTTCAGCCTGAAGGCAAAGGATCACTTTAAGAAGGCCATTGCCCCATCAGGAGAAAAAATACTGATCCATACCTCCAATTTCCGCAAGGTAAAGCGAACACAGGATGTGATCAGGATATTTGCTAAAGTGATCCAAAAGATCCCATCAAAACTGTTAATGGTGGGCGATGGTGAGGAACGCGCCGAATGTGAACAATTATGCCGTGACCTGGGTGTAAACGATAATGTGCGCTTTTTGGGAAAGCAGGATGCTATTGAAGAGATACTTTCCGTATCCGACCTGTTTTTGATGCCATCTCAATCAGAAAGCTTCGGTTTGGCAGCGCTTGAGGCTATGGCCTGTAAGGTGGCTGTAGTTACCTCCAATGCCGGCGGCCTGCCCGAATTAAATATAGAAGGCGTAACCGGCTTTTTAAGAGATGTTGGCGATGTAGATGGAATGGCCGAGAAAGCTATTTATATTTTAGAAGACGAAACGAGGCTGAAAACCTTTAAAGAAAATGCCCTGGCCCGCGCTAAAGAGTTTGATTTGTCTATCATATTGCCGATGTATGAAAGCTATTATACCGAGGTGATAGAAAGAAGCAAAACTTATCAACCGTAAAAACAACTTCTCCTTTGGCAGGGTTTATGTTATTGTTTGTTTAAAGTAACAATATCCCATGAAGAATATATTCCAGACGGCTATCGCAGTGATAGCCTTTACACTGATTTTCTCAGCCTGTTCCACCGTTAAAAATCTACCCGCAGCAGCCACCGGCGCTTCAAGGGCCAGGTTTGTGGGCACATGGACATTAAACAAAATTGATTATGATGGCTTGGTGACAGGCTCCGTTCAGAATGTTTTTGACCAGGCCCCGCCAAATGATTTTATTGGCAGTACGTGGAAACTGACCAATAGCGGCAACGGTATCTATACTTTAACCAACGGCACCTCGCAAACCATATTTTGGTCGGTTAATAACAATGGCGTTAATAAAGGACAGATATTCCAGTTCAAAAAGCTATATGAGGGCGATAAAGCCCGGAAAGTGCAGGAAGGTTATCAATTAATCGTCGACAGCCAGGACGGCAAGGCCATGATCGTGAAATCACCCATAACTTTGGGCAGTAAAACTGCCTATATTATTTATTCGTTTACTAAAAACCCTTAGGGAGGAATGATAATGGACAAAAGAAAAAGGAGAAAAGACACGTCTTTTCTCCTTTTTCTTTCTTTTTACGTCCTTTTTGTCTTTAATCTTTCTGTCTTTCGTCTTCCCCTTATTCCGCTGGTACAAACTTTAAACACACCGGGTTGCCTATTTCAAGACGGGTACCTACCATAGTCAGTTTTCCGGTTGCTTTGTTTCTTCTGAACATAAAAATACTGTCGCTGTCCTGGTTGGCTACTACCAGGAAGTTACCGGTAGGATCTATCGCGAAATCACGCGGATTTTTGCCAAAGGTTGATTGGCGGTCGACAAAGGTCAGCTCGCCTGTTTCCTGGTTGATGGAATAGATCACCAGTTCGCTGGCATCCAGGCGGTCGGTAGCATATAAAAACAGGCCATCAGGCGATATTTTTACAGCAGCAGCACCATTAGTGCCCTTAAAGCCCTCACGCAGCATTTTTACGGATTGTATTTCCTTGGGCTTCCCGCCATTGTAATTATAAACGTTTATTGCACTGCCCATTTCCTGCAATAGGTACAGGAACTTACCGTTTGGCGAAAAAGTAACGTGACGTGGGCCATTGCCAGGTTTTACGCTTACTGAAACGGGCTGGCTTAAAGGCTCGGCAGCCGATGGACGATAACGCATCAGCGTTAGTTTATCAGTACCCAGGTCGGTGTATAATAAGTATTTTTCATTGGGCGACAGGAAGGCGGTGTGCACATGCGGCTTTTCCTGGCGGCTGGCATCAGGGCCTTTGCCTTCATCCTGTATTATTTGTGACGGTGGTTTCAATGAGCCATCCTTGTTGATAGGTAATACAGCCAAACTACCGCTTGAATAATTGGCAACGAAAACATTTTTACGGTCCTCATCCACTGAAATATAGCAGGGATCAGCACCGGCTGATGTTTGCCTGTTGAGGAATTTTATTTTCCCCTCATAGGGTTCAAAAGAAAATGCACTTACCCCGCCGTCTTTTCCGTCTTCATTTACCGCATAAATAAATTTATTGTCGTTGGACACGCATAGGTAAGACGGGTTGCTTACGTTTTCGATCTGGGTCAGGTAAGCCAGTTTGCCGGTTTCAGTATAAAAACGATAAACATAAATGCCTTTACTCTGGCCCTTGGTATAAGTGCCGATCACAAGATCATAAGTTGACGGAACCAGTTTATTTTTTTGTGCGTATGTAAGCACGGGGGATAATAGTGCAAGCATGAGCAGGAGCTTTTTCATCTTTAGGGATTGGTTTATAAGCGCAAGATAATAAAATCAAAAAAAAAGCCCCTGTTACGGGGCGTTTTTATTTATATCAAGTGCTTTAGCTGTATCACTTCGCTTTCGTCCAAATAGCGCCAGCGCCCGCGGGGCAGATCTTTTTTGGTCAGGCCGGCATAAACAACACGGTCGAGCTTTACGATCTCATAGCCCAAATGCTCAAATATGCGGCGTACAATGCGGTTTTTGCCACTATGTATCTGTATCCCTACTTCTTTTTTACTGGCTCCGGCAACGTATGAAACGGTATCCGGTTTGATCAAACCGTCTTCCAGCTCCAGGCCGAAACCTATTTTGTTCATATCGCCCTGGCTCAGGCTTTTACTTAGCTCCACGTGGTAAAGCTTGGTAATATTGTTTTTAGGGTGCGATAACTTATCAGCAAGGTCGCCATCATTGGTCATCAAAAGCAATCCTGTAGTGTTGCGGTCAAGCCTGCCGATAGGATAAATACGCTCTTTGCTGGCCTTCTCCACCAGTGCCATTACCGTGCGGCGTTCCTGCGGATCATCAGTAGTAGTGATGTAGTCCTTCGGCTTATTTAACAGTACATAAACCATTTTCTCCCTTTTCAGGGTTTCGCCATTGTAGCGCACCACATCCTTGGTAGGATCAACCTTATGACCCAATTCGGATATTACTTCGCCATTTACGGATACCACACCCGCGCTGATCAGTTCGTCAGCCTTGCGGCGAGAACAAATGCCTGCGTTGGATATATAACGGTTAAGCCTGATCAGCCCCTTATCTTCCTGTGCTGTTTTTTTACGGTCTCTTAAAGGTTTATCTTCAGCTCCGCGCTCCTTACGGAAAGCGGCAGGTTTGTTATAAGATGAATTTTCTGATTTACGGAACGGTTTATCAGTGCTATCGCCTGATCTTGGTCTGCCGGGCCCCCTGCTATCGCCTGAACGCGGCGTAAATTTCTTTTCTGAACTATCTCCGCCTCTTGAGCCGGGTTTAGCGGTATATTTCTTTTCGCCTGATGATTCACCGCCAAAACTTCTTTTGGGGCGATCGTCAGCCGAGGTTGGCCTGCCTGAATAAGGGGCGCTCCTTGGTGTAAAACTTTTCTTTTCGCCTGATGACTCACCGCCGAAACTTCTTTTGGGCCTATCGTCAGATGAAGTTGGTCTGCCAGAATAGGGGGCGTTCCTTGGTGTAAAACTTTTCTTTTCGCCGGATGATTCACCGCCATAGCTTCTTTTGGGCCGGTCATCCGAAGTTGGGCGACCTGAATATGGCGCCTTCCTGCCCGAGAAACTTTTCTTTTCGCCAGATGATTCACCACCATAGCTTCTCTTCGGTCTTTCATCCGAACTGGAATTACCACGAAAAGAAGAAGTGTTGTCTGATGAAGTATGTCTTTTCGGTCTTTCATCCGAATCCGGCCTTGCAGCATAAGATGTTCGCTTTCTTACGGCAGGTCCGCTCTTTTGTTCGCTACCGGCATCGCCGCTATAGTGGTTCCTTTTTAGCTTGCTGGTTGAGGTAGGTTTTGCGCCTGTTTTTTTAGGCCTGCTATCACCATTAGGTTTGCTTTTTGGTGATCTGGTGGACTTGTCATCCCGACTGTTCCGTGGTCTTTTAAATACCATATTTTTTGATTTGCGCTTTCGCAGCGTGAGGGTCAAAGTTACCCTTTTTTAACGAAAAATACAAATTTTTAATCCGGTTCAAAAACCTTGTTTAGGGTACTTTAAAGCCCTGTTTTTTGCCAATTTTGGAGGGGTGTGGAAAACTTAGAAATGATAAGTGTTTGATAATCTGATTTATATAACCTACATTTGCATCACATTTACCGATCTTTAATTTATTAACAAACAAAAGAAATGATTAAAAAACGCTTACTTACGTGCTCCGTAATGTTGGTGCTGGTTGTCATTTCCAGCCTTTTTATCTGCAGCAAAACCGATACGAAAACGGTTGCTAAAAGCACTGCCGGATATAAGTTTATTTATGCTAAAAATGAAGTTTCAAATGACTTTAGCTTCGCAGACGAAGCTATACCTGTTAATGATGCCGGAATCAATAAAAAGATACGCCATTCATTAGTAAAGAGTAGTTACAGGCACGTACAATCTAATATTTTACAGGAAAAAGCTGTTAAATTATTCCCCATTATTGAGCCGATTTTAAAATTCTATGGTATTCCTGAAGATTTTAAATATGTGCCCCTGGTTGAGTCGGGTTTAGATCCCGGCATATCCAAACGCGGTGCGGGCGGCCTATGGCAATTTATGCCGGGTACAGCACGTACCTATGGGCTTAAAGTTGGTCATGGAAAGGATGAGCGAATGAATGTTCGCAAATCAACCATAGCTGCCTGTAAATACATCAAAGAATTATATGGACAGTTTAACAGTTGGACCCTGGCCGCGGCCGCTTATAATATCGGCGAGATAAAGATGGCCAGGGCCATCAATAAGCAAAGCCAGGATAATTACTACCGTATGCATTTTAACCATGAAACGGGTACCTATATCTACAAGCTGATCGCTATGAAACAGATCATAGAGAAACCACAAGATTACGGTTACAAAAATTATTATAGTTATAATCTGCAGCCTGCAGATTTGATCGCCTTTAATTAAAAGCGATTAAAACTTACGGAGCACTTGAAGGCTGCTCTGCCAATGGCAGGGCGGCCTTTTTTTTGTATCTTTGCAAATTGGAAAAAGTGATGCTTAGTAGGGGTGATTTGCCTGTGTCAGAAACTTTTAATAATTATTCCCGGTTATTAAAAAATTGACATTTAGTTTAATAAATACTAACTAATTTAGCACGGCATAATTGCAGATCACTAATTCGGCTATTTGAATTTATTTATGATTACAAAACCTGTTGACCTGGGCGAGCAAAGTGAAGTTGAAGTATACGGAGCCAGGGTACATAATTTAAAAAATATTGATGTTTCTTTTCCGCGTAATAAACTGGTAGTTATTACCGGTTTAAGCGGCAGCGGCAAATCATCCCTGGCGTTTGATACCATTTATGCCGAGGGGCAGCGCCGGTATATGGAAACTTTTTCGGCCTATTCGCGCCAATTTATGGGTGGTATGGAACGCCCGGATGTGGATAAGGTTTCGGGCCTTAGCCCGGTGATCGCTATCGAGCAGAAAACCACCAGCAAAAATCCACGCTCAACTGTGGGTACCATCACAGAGATCTATGATTTTATGCGTTTGCTTTTTGCCCGTGCCGGGGATGCTTATTCCTACGTAACCGGCGAGCGGATGGAGCGCATGTCTGAAGACCAGATACTGAAAACCATTTTTGAAAAATTCGACGGGCAGCCGGTAAATATATTGGCCCCGGTAGTAAAAGCGCGCAAGGGTCATTACCGAGAACTGTTTGAGCAGATACGCAAGCAAGGATACCTGAAAGTTTGGATCGATGGCACCATTGCCGATGTGGAGCCAAAAATGCAGGTGGACCGTTATAAGATACACGATATAGATATTATTGTTGACAGGCTGGTTGTAAGTGATAAGGACAGCAAGCGTTTATATACGTCGATACAAGCTGCACTAAAAATAGCCAAAGGCATTATCAGGATAGCTGATAAGGACAATAATGTGTTTTATTACAGCAAATACCTAATGGACCCGGTTTCGGGTATATCCTATGACGAGCCGCAGCCAAACACATTCTCCTTCAACTCGCCTTATGGCGCTTGTAAAAAATGCGATGGCCTGGGCTATATTTTTGAGGTGGATGAGTCGTCAGTTATCCCGAATCCAAAACTGAGTATTCTGAATGGCGGCCTTGCTCCTTTGGGTGAATACCGGGAGACCTGGATATTCCAGGTATTGAAAGCATTGGCAAAGAAATACGAGTTTGCTTTATCAACACCAATTGAGAAACTGTCGAAGGAAACACTGGATATTATCCTGAATGGTTCGCACGAGATGATCACCGTAGCGGTGGAATATAACAAGTGGAACGTGCAGAGCTACCAGATCAGCTTTGATGGCATCATCAGGATGCTGGAGGAGCAACAGGAGCGCCGTACTGAAGAGAGCATGGATGACATGGAAAATTACCGTGTGCTGAAAACCTGCCCTGTATGCGAAGGCGCCCGCTTAAAAAAGGAATCGCTTAATTTTAAGATAGACCAAAAAAATATTTTCGAGCTGGCCTGCATGGATATCACTAACCTGCAGCAATGGTTCATGGGGTTGGAGGAAAGGCTGAGCGAACGCCAGAATACCATAGCCCGCGAGATATTAAAAGAAATACGCGCCCGTATTGTGTTTTTGCTGGATGTGGGATTGAGCTACTTAACGCTCGATCGTACCACAAGAACGTTATCAGGTGGCGAGGCACAACGCATCAGGCTGGCCACTCAGATCGGTTCGCAACTGATGAATGTGATGTACATTTTGGATGAACCGAGTATCGGGCTGCATCAGCGGGATAACGAGCGCCTGATACTGGCACTTAAAAACCTGCGCGACCTGGGTAACACCGTATTGGTGGTAGAGCATGATAAGGAAATGATACTGGAAGCCGACCATGTAATTGATATGGGGCCGGCTGCCGGTGTACATGGCGGTGAAATTGTAGCACAGGGAACACCCCAGGAATTGATGGCTGCCCATACGCTTACTACTTCTTATTTGAATGGAGAGCGCAGCATCGCCATCCCTGCGAAAAGGCGGGAAGGGAATGGCAAAGTATTAAGCCTAAAAAAAGCTACCGGACATAATTTAAAGAAGGTGTCCGTTGATTTCCCGTTGGGTAAACTGATCGGTATTACCGGGGTATCGGGCAGCGGTAAATCAAGCCTGATCACCGAGACCTTATATCCTATTTTAAATCATCATTTTTTCAGGGCAAAAAAGCACCCGCTTCCCTATGAGAAAATTGAGGGCCTAGAGAATATTGATAAGGTAATTGAGATAGACCAGACGCCGATTGGTCGTACACCTCGCTCGAACCCGGCTACCTATACCGGCGTATTCTCGGATATCCGCAACCTGTATGTGCAATTGCCTGAATCACGGATACGGGGTTATAAACCGGGGCGTTTCTCATTCAACGTAAAAGGCGGTCGTTGCGAAACCTGCCAGGGCGCGGGCATGAAGGTGATTGAAATGAACTTTTTGCCGGATGTGCAGGTTCCCTGCGAAGAATGTGGCGGCAGGCGTTATAACCGCGAAACCTTAGAGGTTCGTTATCGTGGCAAATCCATCAGTGATGTGCTGGACATGAGTATTGAAACTGCCTGCGAATATTTTGAGCATATCCCTTCCATCTACCGTAAAATAAAAACCTTGTTTGATGTGGGCCTGGGTTATATCAGGCTGGGACAGGCATCCACCACCCTATCCGGCGGTGAAGCGCAGCGTGTAAAGCTGGCTACCGAGCTATCCAAAAAAGATACCGGTAATACTTTTTATATCCTGGATGAACCAACGACCGGCCTGCATTTTGAAGATATTAACGTGCTATTGGGCGTATTGCAGCAACTGGTTGACAAAGGCAATACCGTTCTGGTAATTGAGCATAACCTGGACGTGATCAAGGTGGTTGATCACGTGATCGATCTTGGCCCGGAAGGCGGCTCTGGTGGCGGCAAAATACTGTTCAGCGGTACACCGGAAGCCTTGTGCAAGGTGAAGGATAGCTTTACCGGGTTGTTTTTGAAGAAGGAGATGGGAATAAAATAATAGGTATCTTAATTGTAAATTAGCCTGAAACAAAACTACTATCTGGCTATTTATATATTATGCTCCCACTGCTCATTTCCTCCCAGATCCGCGATGCCGATGCTTATACCATAGCGCACGAGCCCATTACTTCTATCGACCTGATGGAGCGTGCGGCCAAAGCTTTTGTAGGCTGGTTTATCAATCATTTCCCGGATAAGAAGCAAGCCATAGCTGTTTATTGCGGCACCGGCAACAATGGCGGGGATGGGTTGGCCATTGCCCGGATGCTAAAAGACCATCAATATCAAAACATTGATGTAAAAATAGCCTTGTTTTCGTCTAAATCATCCGATGATTTCACAACCAACCTCCATCGGTTGATCCCTGCGGGTATTCCGATCAAGGAAATTAAAATCGGGGAGAAATTACCAGAAGAAAATAGCAGCATAATTATCGATGCTTTACTGGGTACCGGTTTAAATAAGCCCCTTTACGGCGATTATGAAAAATTGGTCAACTATCTCAATGGCTTACAAAAAACGGTTGTAGCGGTTGATGTGCCTACAGGGTTTTTTTCTGAAGGAGAAACTGATGCCAACACTCCCGTTTTAAAGGCAAGCCTGGTGATCACCTTTCAGCAGCCAAAGATCAACTTCCTGCTGCCCGAATCTGCACCTTATATCCATTGCTGGGAGGCCGTTAATATTGGCATCAGCGAGGGCTTTATACGTTCGTTAAATTCCCCTTATCAATTGGTGGAAGAAAAAGATATCAGGAAAAGGCTTAAACCACGCCATAAATTCAGCAATAAAGGAACCTACGGGCATGCCCTGATCATAGCCGGGCAGGCAGAAACGATGGGAGCCGCGTTATTATGCTCATCTGCCTGTGCGCATAGTGGCGCAGGATTAACCACTGCCTGTGTGCCGCAAAGTGGGCTTACCGCATTAAATAGTTATCAGCCTGAAATTATGGCTATAGTACGCAGGGAAGATGAACAGCCCGAAATAGAATGGACAAAGTTCAGCACAGTAGCAGTTGGTCCGGGATTGGGTAAGGATGAGAGTGCTTTAGCGTTGTTTACCGACCTGCTGAAGAATTATGATAAGCCCATAGTGATCGATGCTGATGCCTTGAATTTATTAGCTGCACACCCGGAACTGTGGAAGCGTGTACCTGAAAATAGTATTTTAACCCCACATGTGAAGGAGTTCGACCGCTTGTTCGGAGAGCATGGAAACTGGTGGCTGCGCCTGCATACAGCCCGGCAAAAGGCAAAAGAACATCAGATTTATATCGTACTGAAAAATGATTATACCATAACCATTACACCGGATGAAAAGCTGTTCTTCAACTCCACCAGTAATGCTGCAATGGCAAGCGGAGGCATGGGCGATGTGTTGACTGGTGTATTGGCGGCTTTACTTGCTCAAAAATATTCTTCGGAGGATGCCTGTATTATTGGAAACTACATACATGGCAAAGCAGGCGATGAACTGGCTCTGCCAAACCGTATGCATGTGGTATTGCCAAGCCGGCTTATCACGCAATTGCCGGTTACTATGGCAAAAATGATGTCATAAAAAAACGGCTGTCGTATTACCCAGCCGTTTCTTAATTAATATATTAACTGATCTTATAAAGAACGAAATACTCTTGTTATATGTCTAAAAGACGCTCTTAACACGTATTTTGTTACAACAAGGCACCTCTAATTTTGTTTTTTAACATAAATTAACATTTCTGTTGCATTACGCTTACAAATGCATGGGAATAAGAGTGGGACTGGTTTTAGAATTTACCGATGACCACCAGGTTCTCCAAATGAGGGGTGGGGCTGCCGCCACGGGGCTCAAGTGTTACAGCAAAGTTATCAGCCAGGGCTATGGATTTCATTTCCTTCATGTCCTTTGATGTGGTATCAGCATCGAAAACACCAAGGTCAACTGGTTTGCCTGCAACAAGGGCCCATAGCTGGTATTGATGAGCCTGATCATTGACGGGCATTTTAGCATCAGCCATATCGATCATTACTTTCTTTTTGGCAGCGCTCCAGGCAACTGTTAAAGCCGATGCAGGGGATTTTGACGATCCCTGTAATTTCATCATTTTAAAAGAAGGATCGCGGAAAACGCTTAATTCGTGATCCATCAGGTTTACCCGGTTACTAAAACGTTGATTATCGGATTGTAATGACGCCAATAAGGTATTTGACCGCTGCAGGCGGTTATATACGCTGAACAGGGCCGCTATACTTACGATCAATAATGCCAGGCAGGCTGCAAAGGCATACTTATAAAAATTAGCCGGTTTGGCTCTTTCAAAAGGAATAATATTGTCTTTAACCTTAGCTTTGGGTGATTGGAAAATCCGGTCATCGCCAAGGTTGGTCAGCAAGCTATTCAATATTTTGTTGCGTTGATTCTCTGCAGGCTCAACTGCATTTACCTCTGCATATGCCTCTAAAGATCTTTCGATCTCATCCAATTCAGCCTTTACAACAGGGTGTTTTGAAGCCATAACTTCTACCTGCGCCCGCTCTTGGGGCGTCACATCACCTAAAACATAAAGTTCCAGTATACCTGACTCAATATATGTTTCTACCTCTTCCACTATTAATTAAAATATTTTCTCAACTGCATTATTGCCATCCTCAACCGGGTCTTTATGGTACCCAAAGGCACGCCAAGTTCGTCAGCGGCTTCCACATGGGTATAGCCTTTAAAATACACAAGGTCGAGAATCGACTTTTGCTCGGGTTTGAGCGTTTCTACCAGCTCCTTAATACCAAGAAGTTCGGGCTTGTAAACCGTGTTCCTCTGCTCGTCGATAAAAGTTACGTTATTTTCGAGCTCCTGGTTTTTATTCTGGTTCTTGAAATCCTTTGAGCGGATCTTATCGATAGCAAGGTTACGTGCAATATTCACCATCCAGGTAAATAAGCGCCCTTTTTCGGTACTATAACTGGAAAATGAGTTCCAGATCTTTACAAAGGTGTCCTGTAAAACGTCTTCAGAGGTGGCGGTGTCATTAATGATCCGGGAGATCACACCGAAGAGCGAAGAAGAATACATATCATAAAGGGCTTCTACGGCAATTTTTTCACGTTGCCGTAAGGCAAGCACCAACTCTTCTTCAGATAATGATATTTTCCGCTGCTTGCTCACTGTGTGTGAAGATATAAATGATTAATCAGATTTCAAACAGGTGTTTTTCTGCATGATAGGATGAACGTACCAATGGTCCGCTTTCCACATATCTAAAACCCATATCTAAACCTAATTGTTTGTAGCGGGCAAATTGATCGGGGTGAATCCAGTCGATAACCGGGTGGTGGCTGCGTGTTGGCTGTAAATATTGACCCAGGGTCAGGATTTGTACGCCAACGGCCAACAAATCGTGCATGGCTTCCAATACGTCTTCTTCGGTCTCTCCCAATCCGAGCATAATGCCGGATTTAGTACGCAACCCTGACTGCGAAATACGCTTTAAACACTCCAGGCTGCGATCGTATTTAGCTTGAATCCGCACTTCGCGGGTTAAGCGCCTTACAGTTTCCAGGTTATGTGAAACCACTTCAGGGCGAACTGCCAATACTCTTTCCAGGTTTTCCCATACGCCCCTGAAATCAGGTATTAATGTTTCCAGCGTAGTTTCGGGGCTTTCGCGGCGTATGGCATTTATCGTTTCCGCCCAGATGATAGAGCCGCCATCTTTCAGGTCATCCCGGTCAACGGAAGTGATCACACAATGCTTTACCTGCATCAGTTTAACAGAACTGGCCACACGGTTTGGCTCATCCAGATCGACAGCCAATGGCCTGCCAGTTGCTACAGCACAAAATGAGCAGGAACGTGTACAGATATTACCCAGTATCATAAAGGTAGCCGTGCCTGCCCCCCAGCATTCACCCATATTAGGGCAATTGCCACTTTCGCAGATGGTGTGCAGCTTGTGTGTATCCACCAAACCACGCACATGGGCATACTCTTTACCAACAGGGAGCTTAACTCTCAGCCAGTCGGGTTTGCGTGTGGTTTGGCTTACAGGTATTACCGGTAATTCGATCATGAAACAAAAGTAAGTAAAAAGCCCTTAAACCCCTAAAGAGGAAAAGTGTTTAACGGAATATTACAGTGGATTGATTCTTTTAGTCTGGAAAGCCGTAACTATTTCAGCTCCGACAATGCCTCTTCTATTGATATGCCACCATGCGACTGATCGAGAATGCACTCGCCGTCTTTGATCAGCAATAACTGTGGCGATTGGTGGTGTACCTGGAAATCTTCTACTATTTGATTGGATATATCGCGGTATTTGATGAGGTCTAAAAAGTAAAGCGGAACGTTATCCGGCAAATGGTCCTTATCCATCTCAAACCTTCGTTTCGCCATCAGGCTGATGGAACAGCGTGTGCTGTGTTTAAAAATAAGGCTGTAACCCTGTTGCTGTTTGATCCCGTTCAACTGTTCTGCTGACTCCAACAATATCCAATTCATAAAAAATAATGCTAAACTAATCTACAAAAATACGGCACGGACCCCGATTAGTTTCAAACAGAAGTAAAAAATGACTTTTCGCTGTTATCGGCTTTTCTTTGGATATGAACCATAAGCCGGGCACAATTTGTTGGAGCATGAAGCAATGCTGCCTGCCAGAAAAGCTATAAGAGCTATGTAAATTAATTTTTTCATCGTTCAGTATCTTCCTGTTAAACGTAAATCAATCATTCAATGTTTCAGCCAAGTTAGCCATTTTTATGGCAGTAATGGCAGCCTCATCACCTTTATTTCCGTGTTTTCCGCCAGCGCGATCCAAAGCCTGCTGCTGGTTATCAGTTGTCAGCACGCCGAAAATAACAGGTTTGGAGTATTTTATTGCAACATTGCTTATGCCGTTGGCTACCGCGTTACAAATAAAATCAAAGTGACGGGTTTCGCCCTGTATTACGCATCCCAGGCAAATAACAGCATCTAATTTAAGATTTTTTAACAGCAGATCGGCACCGGATGTCAATTCGAAACTACCCGGTACGGCGTAAGTAAAAATATTATCTGTTAGTGCGCCATGATTAACAAGGCTTTGGTAAGCGCCTTGATACAAGGCATTAGTTATTTCGGCATTCCATTCGGCAACTACGATACCGAAACGGTAGTTGATCGCCGAAGGTATCTCGGTATTTGAAAAATCTGAAAGGTTTTTAAGCTGGGTAGCCATTTGATTTCGGATTTACGATGTACGATTTCGGATTTACAAGTGGGTAATATATCCCAATTTGTAAATCCGAATTTCGGGATCCTTATAATTTAGCTTCTGAACGCGCGATGTAAGCATCAATGCTCCGTGCTTCGCTGCTTTCAGGGAAATCGCTTTTTATTTTTTTGTAGGTATCAGCCGCAGATTTATTATCATTTTGCGCCTCATAAACCAAACCGAGCTTTTTAAGGTAAAAGGGGGTTAAAAACTTATTGCCAGCCTTATCAGCTGCCTTTTTAAAGTAGGTTGAAGCTTTGTCGTAATCCTTTAATTCTACATAAGCATCACCTGTGCCACCCAATGCTTCAGCGGCTATCATAATGTCGCCACCGCGGTAGTTGGTCAGGTTATCAATGGCTTTGCGGTATTCGCCTTTGTTTAAATAGGCAGTTCCTAAATAATAGTAGGCCAGGTTAGCAGCCTTGGTATTGCTGTAATCGGTAATGATCTTCTCAAACCCAGGATAACTGGCATCGCCTTTTATGGCTTTGTCCCAATCTTTTTTGGCCCAAAAATCCTGCGCCACATACATCTGGTTAGCAGCTTTTACCTCGAGTGGGGCCAGGTACATTTTTTGGTAAGCATAGTAAATGATCACCATTGCAACTATGGCGCCGGCTATAAATATTAAACTCTTTTGGTTCTCTTGCACAAAATTGCTTGTCCGTCCAAAGTTCTTCTCTTTAACTGTGACCTTGGTACTCACCTGGGTTTTTGACATTTCTATTGTAAAATTAAGTTTGCAAAAATACGGTTTTCAAATTTGTTAGCAATAGCTGGAGGTAAATAATTAGCGGGTAGTTGATTGGGTTGACTAAGTTAAGTGGTTGATTGGGTTAAATCATTGATTTTTAAATCAATTAATTTAACAATAATGATGATATGCTACTTCAACTTAGTCAACCCAATCCAACCTAATCAACTAATCACTACCTTTGGCAACCCATATGTATTTGCAGCAATTATCCGTCATCAATTTTAAAAACTATACCGAAGCCGAACTGATTTTCAGCGAGGGGGTCAATGCATTTACCGGCAATAATGGCGCGGGCAAAACCAATTTGCTGGATGCCATCCATTACCTTTCGCTATGCAAAAGCTATTTTAATCCTATTGATAGTCAGCAGATAAAACAGGGAACCGATTTCTTTATCATCAATGGCACTTTTAATAAGAACGACAGCAAGGAAGCCATAGCCTGCGGTGTAAAGCGCAACCAGAAAAAACAATTCAAGCGCAATAAAAAGGACTACCAACGACTGGCTGATCATATCGGCCTCTTCCCCCTGGTGATGGTTTCGCCGTATGATATCAGTATTATTATTGAGGGAAGCGAGGAACGCCGCAAGTTTATTGATAATGTGATATCGCAAACCGATAACCATTACCTGGATGAGTTGATCACCTATAATAAGGTATTGATCAACCGCAATGCCTTACTAAAACGTATAGCCGATACCGGCAGCTACGACCCGGAACTATTGGCCGTATTTGATGAACAACTGATTACATCTGGCAACCTGATATTTGAAAAGCGTAAGGCTTTTATGGAAAGCTTTACGGTGATATTTAATAAGCATTATCAATTTTTGAGTGACAATGCCGAGCAGGTTGATTTGGTTTATGAATCGCAATTGCTTCAAGATAATTTTGCTGCTTTGCTAAAAAAGAGCACTGAAAAGGACAGGATATTAGAGCGCACCACCGCCGGTATACATAAGGACGAATTGCAGTTTGCCATACATGGCATGCCAATGAAGAAATTTGGCTCGCAGGGGCAGCAGAAATCATTCCTGATTGCGCTGAAGCTGGCGCAGTATAGTTTTCTTTATCAGCAAAAAGGATTTAAACCACTATTGCTGCTGGATGATATTTTTGATAAACTGGATGATAACCGGGTAACCAAGCTGATGCAGATGGTATCCAACAATGATTTCGGCCAGGTATTTATTACCGATACCAATGCAGGCAAGGTTGAAAATATATTCAGGGATATTGATGTTGAGCTGAAACTATTTAAGGTAACAGGAGGAGAAATTAATGGGTAGGACAAACGATAAAACGCTGAAAGAGGCCATAGAGCAGATGCTGCAGGTTTATAAGATCAAAAAGCGCTTTGACGAAACCGGCATTATCACCTCCTGGCCGCAACTGGTGGGCAAGTCAGTAGCCAATCGCACTAAGGAAATCTTTATTCGCGATAAAAAACTGTTTTTACGTATCGAATCATCCGTAATAAAAAACGAACTGGTGATGATGCGCACGCAAATAATCGAAAAGATCAATAATGAAGCTAAAGGAATATTGGTTGAAGAGATTATCTTCCTCTAGACCAGCGTGATCTTGCCAGGGCTTTTTTCCTGAAATCATCGCTGATGATAGAATAGCCCAATATGATCATACCAGGAGTAATGAATACTAACTGTACTTCGGGTGGATGGTGCAGGAAGAAAAGCGAGTTAACAACAATTATTGCTACAATAATTAATGAATAAACTAAGCATTTTACCAACAGTTTCATAGTTGTATGTTTAAGTATAAGTGTCAGTCCAATAATCATGCCATGTGAAAGCACTGGCATAACTACATCACTAACAATAGACTAAAGCTACGACCTAAAGTTTAAAAAAACAAATAACAGGGGAAATAATTCCCGGATATGAACATTTTTATACTCATACCCGGAAATAAAAGGCTTAAAATTTCTCGAAAGCTGAGAAATAGAAGCTGCCTTCAATAGCGGCGTTCTCGTCAGAGTCGGAACCGTGTACCGCATTTGCATCAATTGATTTGGCAAACAGGTTACGGATAGTACCGGCTTCAGCCTTTGAAGGATCGGTAGCGCCGATCAGCTTACGGAAATCTTCAACTGCGTTATCTTTTTCCAAAATGGCAGCTACTATAGGGCCTGATGACATAAAGGCTACCAGGTCGCCGTAAAAAGGACGAGTCTTGTGCACCGCGTAAAACTCGCCGGCTTTTTCGGCAGTTAGCCATGTATATTTCATCGCGGTTATTTTAAAGCCGCCTTTTATAACATGATCTATAATTGCACCGATGTGGCCATTGGCAACAGCATCAGGTTTGATCATCGTGAATGTTTTATTAGTTTCCATGCTTATTTAAATTGCCGCAAAAGTAGCGTTTTAAATTTTATTAAATAAGGCTTTTTGCGTTATAATTAGATGGTTTGTATTTAATTTATTTATTTAGCTTTGCAGCTATTTTTAAAACTGCATGTTAGAATTAGCCTCGCTTACCCAACTTTTAGCGCAGCCCCGTAAAATAGTGATCACCACCCATCATAAACCTGATGGCGATGCTATGGGCTCCTCTTTGGGTTTGTATAATTATTTGATACAGCTGGGTCACCATGTGCAGGTTATTACCCCTACAGATTATCCCGATTTTTTGGCCTGGATGCCCGGGAATGAAAATGTAATTATCTATACCGAAACTATCGAACAATCTGCCGCTTTGATAGCAGAGGCCGAACTGATATTTTGCCTGGATTTTAATACATTGAGCCGTATCAATGAACTTGGTGAGTTGGTGAGGGCAAGCAGCGCGGTTAAAATTATGATAGACCATCATCTCGATCCAGAGGATTTTGATAATTACCGCCACTGGGATATCAATGCCTGTGCAAGCGCCCAATTGGTGTATGACTTTATTGCCAACGTACTGCACAATAAAGCCCTGATCAATAAGGATGTGGCAAGCTGCCTATATACCGGTATTATGACGGACTCAGCTTCGTTCCGTTTGCCTAACACCACATCTGATGTACACCGCATAGCTGCCGACCTGATTGATGCAGGCGCGGTAAACTGGCGCATACATGAGTTGGTTTACAGTAACTCGTCCGAAAGTCGCCTGCGTTTCCTGGGTTATTGCCTGAGCGAAAAGCTGGAAGTGCTTTATGACTATAATACTGCACTTATTAGTGTGACTAAAGAAGAGTTGGAGAAATATGATGTAGTTACGGGTGATACCGAAGGCGTGGTAAATTATGCTTTGTCAATTACCGGTATCCGTTTGGCTGCTTTTATAGTGGAACGTACTGATAAGGTAAAACTTTCGTTAAGATCAAGGGGAGATTTCCCGGCGAATGATATTTGTAAGAAATATTTTAACGGAGGCGGGCACAGGAATGCTGCGGGAGGTACGTCAACTGATAGCCTGGAAGAGGTTATCCAACAATTCAAATTAATTTTACCCGAATATAAAAAACTATTAATACAGTAAATGATGAAGAAAAATTTGATGTTTTTAGCTTTTGCGGCGCTTGGATTAGCAAGCTGTAATGGCGGATTTAAAAAAGGCGATGGCGGGATGTTATATGAGATCCATGTGGATAAAGATGGTCCAAGGATAAAGGAAGGCGACTTTGTAAGCTTTAACCTGGTGGCAAAAACGGATGGAGATTCCGTATTGTTCAGCACCTATGAAGCCGGGCACCCTATTGTAACGCTTTTACAAAAATCACAATCCAAAGGTGATATATACGCCGGGATGAGATTACTAACCGAAGGCGATAGCGCTACTATCAAAACTAACGTGGATTCGATGTTTAAAAAAGGACAACCAAGGCCACCTTTCAAAGGCAAATATGTGGTTTATGAGATTAAGGTTGAAAAACTGATCTCTAAAGGTAACCTGAGCGATACAGTTTACAATGGCCGCATAACTAACTATATGAAGGGCCAGACCGAAATGATGAAAAAAGCGGAGCCTATTAAGATCAAAAAATATATTGATGATAGTAAACTGACCGGAACAACCACTCCATCAGGCTTGTTTTATACCATTACGAAACCCGGAAGCGGTGAAAAACCTGTTGTTGGCGATACTGCAGAAGTATTCTATACCGCTAAAACTCTTTCAGGTAAAGTTTTTGAAAGTAATGTTAAAGAGGTAGCTCAGAAAAATAAAACTTTTAACCCGATGCAGCAATATAAGCCGATCCGTGTTCCTGTTGGGGTAGGAAAGGTGATGGCTGGCTGGGATGAAGGCTTGTTGCTTTTAAATAAAGGCGCTAAGGCGACATTTGTTATCCCTTCAAAGCTTGCTTATGGCGAGCAGGGCTACCAACAAATACAGCCATTTACCCCGCTTGTGTTTGATGTGGAAATGGTTAGCGTTATTCACCCTGATCCAAATGCACCAAAACCTGCACCGCCTGTAGCATTACAGCCACAGGTTAAGAAATAACAATTTTTACATGGCCCTCCGGTAAAATGGAGGGCCTTTTTTCTTTTAGATTAGATGATGAAGAGATTTGCTTTCATAATTTTATTGACACTGGCTGTTGCCATGCAGGTGAACGCCCAGGATAATACTATACATACACCCAAAGGGGCTATTGTAAAGATATTTACAGGCAATACCGGCGATAAGATAAAGCTGAATGATGTGGTAACAATGGAAGTGGTACAAAAAACAGAAAAAGATTCGGTTCTGTTTAGTTCCTATACTTTGGGCCACGCGATAAAGATACCAGTGCAGCCCTCGCAAAATGTGGGCGACCTGATGGATGTATTGCCATTGCTGGCAGTTAAGGACAGCGCTTATGTGAAGATCCCAAGCGACTCGGTTTTTAAAGGGCATGATGAGCAGCGCCCTCCATTTTTGCCAAAGGGAAGTAACCTAATATTTGTGATCAAGGTCGAAAAGATCGAATCCTTAAATGAAGTGCTGGAAACTATGCGTACTGCGGAAATTACCGGTGCCGAAAAATATATTGCTGATAACAAGCTGAAAGTTACCACAACGGCTTCAGGATTAAAATATGTTGTTACTCAACCGTCAACCAAACCTAAGGCACAGTTAGGTGATACAGTACTGGTAAACTATAAAGGATATTTCCTTGACGGGAAAGTTTTTGACACGAGCATACAGGCCGAAGCAGAAAAAGCAGGCTTGCAGCAACCGGGCCGCCATTACGAGCCTTACCCAGTGACATTAGGCACTGGCGTTGTCCAGGGCTGGACAGAAGCTTTATCATTAATGAATGAAGGTTCAAAGATGAAAATCATCGTTCCGTCAAGCTTAGGTTACGGTGCCGAAGGTTACGGTGATATCCCGCCCTACAGCACACTTGGTTTTGACCTGGAACTGGTAAAGATAAAGCCGGCGAAACACGCGGCGGTTAAACCTGCCGCCAAACCCGCGGCGAAAAAGGCGACAACGAAGAAACATGTTGTCACTAAAAAGAAAAGCTAAATAAAAGCCCCCGATATACCGGGGGCTTTTTAATTTTGCAGGATGTTGTTAACCGATACCCATACCCACCAATATTACGAAACCAACCCGGTAAAAAGGCAGGAGCTGATGCAGCGCTGTTTGGATAACGGTATCGGGCGCCTGTTTTTGCCCAATGTGGATTCCTCTTCCATCGAAAAGGTGATGAGCCAGGTAGCGGCATTTCCTGAATATTGTTTTGCCATGCTGGGCCTGCATCCCTGCGATGTAAAAGCCAATTGGGGGGATGAACTCAACACCATCAAAGCAGCTATTCCTCAACATAAAATATACGCCGTAGGCGAGATCGGTATAGACCTGTATTGGGACAAAACTACTTTGAACGAGCAGGTAGAAGCATTTAAAATACAGATCGGCTGGGCGAAAGAGCTAAAGCTGCCGATAGTGATCCATTGCCGCAACTCGTTCGACGAAGTGTATGAGGTATTACTGGAGGAACAGGATGAGAACCTGCGCGGCATACTCCATTGCTTTACCGGGACATTGGAACAGGCGCAGAAAGTTATCGACCTGGGTTTTTACCTGGGTATTGGTGGTGTAGTCACTTATAAAAACTCCGGTTTGGATAAAGTGGTTGAGCAAATTGACCTGAAGCATATCGTTTTAGAAACAGATTCTCCTTATCTTACACCCGTTCCGCACCGGGGCAAACCAAACGAAAGCTCTTATTTGATCTATGTGGCTCAAAAAGTGGCCGATCTGCATCAAACAAGCGTTGAAAATGTAGCAGCTATCACTACAGAAAATTCGAAAGTTGTATTCGGTGTGTGAAGCATTTTTATCTTTGCAATTATTAAGCATTAACCCTGATTCATGAACCAGATCTTGATCATCTATACCGGTGGGACAATAGGTATGATGAGCGACCCCAAAACTAAGGTGCTCAGGCCGATCAATTTTGAGCAGATCATGGATAATGTGCCCGAATTGGATCGGCTCAACTGCAAGCTTAAAGTTCATTCCTTCGAGGAGATCATCGATTCATCCAACATGAACCCGAAGATATGGAGCCAGCTGGCGGGTTTGATCAAGGATAATTACGACAGTGTGGACGGTTTTGTGATATTGCATGGTTCGGACACGATGGCTTTTACCGCTTCAGCCTTAAGTTTTATGCTGGAGAACCTATCCAAGCCGATCATCTTTACCGGCTCGCAATTACCTATCAGCGCTATCCGTACAGACGCTAAGGAAAACCTGATGACCGCCATCGAGATCGCTAAAGCCAAAAAGCATGAGCGCTCACGGGTACCGGAGGTATGTATCTATTTTGATTACAAGCTGTTCCGGGGTAACCGGGCGTTTAAATATAATTCGTCCAAATTCGAAGCGTTTCGTTCGCCTAATTACCCTATACTGGCTGAGTCAGGTGTGCATTTAAAGTTCAGCATTAATGATATCCGCCAGCCTGTTGAAGGGCCGCTTATCGTTCACAAAGAGCTGGTAAGCGATGTTGCCGTATTGAAACTATACCCCGGCATCAGCCCTAAAGTAGTGGAGGCCGTATTGGGCGCCGATGTACGCGGAATTGTAATGGAAACCTTTGGCGCGGGCAATACCACCACCGATAAATGGTTTACCGATATGCTGAAACATGCTATTAACAGCGGCAAAGTGATAC
Source organism: Mucilaginibacter sp. (assembly GCA_035489035.1). GTDB lineage: Bacteria > Bacteroidota > Bacteroidia > Sphingobacteriales > Sphingobacteriaceae > Mucilaginibacter. Next base: position 8,074 of record DATHKT010000041.1, on the reverse strand, counting down.
TGGATATCTCCCAATGTAAAGTGGGCACGGTTGAACTTGGCCGCTACGAAACCAGCAAGGAATTGAAGGATATGGGTGTAGCCAACGGCTATGATATGACCTACGAAGCTGCCATTACCAAAATGATGTACCTGCTGGGGCAGTACGAAGAGCCGCTTATTATTAAGGAAATGCTGGAGACGGATCTGCGGGGTGAGTTGACGGTATCATAAAAGTTAAAAGCCATGCCGGCGATATTTTAAAAAGTAGAAATTTACTTATATTTACATTATATAAGACAAAATTATGCTTACCACAATAAAAGGATATTACGATCATGGGCAGATCATTCTGCAGGAAACCCCTCCTGTTGAATCCAAAACGGAGGTTATGGTAACATTTCTTACAGAAGAAACTACGCTTAAGAATCAACCTAATAGGAAACTTGGCGGCCTGGAAGGCAAAGTAACCCTACCGGACGATTTTAATGAGCCTTTAGATGATTTAAAGGATTATATGTAAAAATGAATATCCTGGTAGATACCCAAATTCTTGTTTGGTCATTTGATATTCATTCGCCACTTTCCAATCAGCATAGAGAATTGCTCGAAGATTCTTCGAATAAAATTTTTGTGAGCCAAATCAGCCTTATGGAGCTTGCAATAAAAAAGAACATTAACAAATTACCAGACTTTATACCTGACATCAGGACAGTGGCAGATCAACTATTGAACAATAGATTTGAATTGCTGAAATTAACTGATGAGCACATATTTGCATACCAGGATTTACCTTTATTTCAAGAACACAAAGATCCTTTCGACCGCTTTTTAACCGCGATTGCTAAGCAAGAGAAGTTTACGATAATTACAACTGATGTCAAGTTTCAATTATATTCTTCCTTAGTTCAGGTTATTTAATGAAGCGTATCCATCACGTTAAACTTTGTTAAATAACCACCTCACCAATACAACTTAATCCCAAACCATCTATTTTTGAATATAACCCGTCGCTATGTTCAAAACTTACCTCAAGCTGGCTTTTCGTAACCTGTGGAAGCGCAAAACTACTACCGCTATCAATGTTTTCGGTCTGGCTGTGGGCCTGGCCTGTTGCACGTTGGTATTCCTTTTTTTTCAGCATGAGCTAAGCTTTGATAAGGATTTTAATAATGGCGATGATATTTACCGGGTAACTTCAGATTTTGGGGGTGGCAGCAAAGCACCCACGGTTGGCCTGCCTTATGCCAAATTCTTGAAAAGCGAGATCCCCGAAATTGAGCAGGTAACGCGCATGGACCCCACCAATGGCACCACCATTGTACAGGCGCAGGGCATAGGCCCTCAAACGCCTTACACCGAAGATTCAGGTTACTGGGTCGACCCGGAATTTTTTAATGTGCTCTCCTTTCATTTTTTGCATGGCGACCGCAAAACCGCCTTCGCCTCGCCCAATACCATAGTGCTTTCGCAAACACTGGCCCAAAAGCTTTTTAAGGATGTGTATCCTGTCGGCAAAACTGTAAAGGCCGGCGGCACTATCTATACCATCAGCGGCGTATTTAAGGAGGATTTTTTGAACCATATCCAGGCCGATTTTTTCGCTTCCAACAACAGCGACCGTATCCGCGATCTAATGGCTAACAATAACAGCTGGGTGGTGAACGATAACTTTTACACCTATGTTAAACTGAAACACGGCAGCAATGTACAACATGTAATTGCTGAACTGAACGCCTACATGCAGCGCCATGCCGGCCCTGAACTCAAAGCCCATGGCGATCATATCACCAACTCGCTGCAGGCATTAAAGGATATCCACCTTAACTCAGCCGAGTTCCAGGATTACCTGGCTTACAAACAGGGCAATATAAAATACCTGTACCTGTTATCGTCCATTGCGCTGGTGATCCTGCTGCTCGCCTGTATCAACTACATGAACCTGACCACCGCCCAGGCCATCAGCCGCGCTCGCGAAGTAGGCGTACGCCGGGTAATGGGGGCGGGCAAGGGCGCTATCCGGTACCAGTTTTTGATCGAGACTATCATGATCAGTCTTTGCGCGCTGGTTATTTCCGTTGGATTAGCGATGTTGTTCTTGCCGGTGTTCAACAATTTTACCGGGCAGGCCTTGTCCTTCATTGCCAAAGAGAACAGCAGCCTGATCTTATGGCTGGTACTGATCGCTTTGCTCACCGGGCTGGCAGCTGGCTTGTACCCTGCCTTTTACCTGTCGGCATTCAACCCTGTTAAGGTATTGAAGGGAAAAGTGAGTGATTCGTCCGGCATGTTCAGCATACGCAAAGTATTGATCGTATCACAATTTGTGATTTCCACCTGCCTGATATTTGCCACTATCGTGATCTGGAACCAGCTGCATTTTATGCTGAATGCCAAAACCGGGTTCGACCAGGAACAGCAACTGGTGCTCAACCTCCCTGGCGAACAAGCCCAAAAGAACAGCGCTTTGCTGGCAAGCCGGTTGGCTAATAATACCCTGTTTAAGTCAGTCACCAACGCCACGGCGCCGCTTGTTTCGGGCGATATGAATTTGTATCCGGCTGATAAGTCCATCAATGATAAACAGATCGTTTTCTTTGATTTTGCCGATGAGAATTACGTCAAAACACTCGGCTTGCAACTGGTTTCGGGCACTAATTTTAAGCCGGAGGTTTTTACCAATACCAATATGCAGGAGGATTCAGAGCTGCACGATTTTGGCGAGCAGGTACTTCTAAATGAAGAAGCCGCCAAACTTTTAGGGCTCGATCCGAATACCGCGCCCGGCAAATATGTATCGCACCTGCATAATGGTATCGTTTATAAATACCAGGTAGTGGGCGTAATTAAAAACTACCATTATTTCTCCTTACACGCCACCATTGGCCCGTGTGCCATTATGGCCATCAACCCTTTGAGATGTACAACCATTGTAGCTAAAATTGACGGTAAAAATGCCACCGCGGCCATCAGTTTTGCTTCAGACCAATGGAAGAAACTGAATCCCGATACCCCATTCTCCTACGCCTTTCTGAATGAACTTTTCCAGGGTGATTATATTCAGGATCAACGGGCGCAGCAAATGATCGGTATTTTTACCTCGCTGGCTATCTTCATATCCTGCCTGGGATTGTTAGGGCTGATCACCTACACCGTAACTCAAAAAGCCCGCGAAATTGGCATCCGTAAAGTGATCGGCGCCAGCGTAGCCAATATTGTCATGCTGTTTTACAAGCAGTATTTTAAACTGGTGCTTATCGCTAATATCATCGCGTTACCTTTGGGTTGGTATTTCATGAACACCTGGCTTCGCGATTTCCCATACCGGGTAGGCATTAGCTGGTGGATATTCGCTGTATCGCTTTCGGCTGGAGTTATTATCGCGTTTTGTACTATCGCATTTAAAACCATACGGGCAGCAAACGCTAACCCGGTGGATAGTTTGAGAGCGGAATAAAACTTATTTCTTGCGCTCGTCTGTGACGAGTGCTTAACTCTGTTTAGCATCTGCGATGCGTGTTGAAGCGATACAATCGCAAATCCATATTAAGCACTGATTGCAAATCAGCGCAAGTTAAATATTTCCAATAGCGATGGGTTTCAAACCCATCGCTATAATAATCAGCGCAATCATAAAAATCACTCCAAATCAGCGGTCTTGTCTCCGGCTGATGCAGCTTTTCGCTGCACCGCCGTCAACAAACTACATACTTAGGGGTATTAGTATTTTGAAATTATACCCTCACTTCGCCGCGCTCCACACGTTTGCGGTACGACCAGTAGAATACAATCGGGAAAACAAACAGGTTAAAAATGGTATTGGTGATCAAGCCGCCGATAACCACAATGGCCAGTGGCCTGGAGGCTTCGGAGCCGATGCCATGCGATAATGCGGCAGGCAACAGGCCAATGGCAGCCATCATTGCTGTCATGATCACGGGGCGCATACGGTCGGCCACGCCATCCTTCAGCGCATCGGTAAAATGGTTCCAGGTGGTGTGGTGCTTCAGGTCGCGGATATTGGTTTTGAACTTGGTGATCAGGATCACACCGTTCTGCACGCAGATACCAAACAAGGCGATAAATCCAATACCAGCCGAAATATTGAAATTCACCCCGGTAATTAACAGCGCCAATATCCCACCCGCTATGGCAAAAGGCACGTTGTTGAGTACCAACAACGAATCGGTAAAGTTGCCGAACAGGATGAACAGGATAAAGAAAATGATCAACAAACTAATAGGCACCACCTGTGCCAGTCTTGCCGAAGCCCTCTGCTGGTTCTCAAAATCACCCGCCCACTCTAAAGTATAACCCTTGGGCAGCTTAATCTTCGCGTCTACCTTGTCCTGGGCCTCTTTTATAACACTGCCCATATCACGACCGCGGATGGAGAACTTTATGGCTCCGTAACGCTCGTGCTTGTCACGATAGATCATGCTGATTCCTGTGGTGCGGGTCATATCGGCTATCTCGCGCAGCGGAACTTTATTGCCACTGATGGATGGCACGCGCAAGTCACCAATGGCGGCGATATTGTTACGGAAATCTTCCGGGTAACGAATACGCAATTCAAACTTCCGCTCACCTTCGTATATCTGTGTGGCAGCTTTACCACCAATGGCAGTTTCAATCACCGCGTTGGCATCTACAGCGGTCACACCGTATTGCCCCATTTTGCTTTGGTTCAGGTTGATCTGCAGTTCCGGCTGACCCATATTGCGCAGCACGCCCAAATCTTCGATACCTTTTACGCCTTTCAGGATATTGAAAATGCTGTCCTCGCGGCTCTCGATAAATTTATAGTCATCCCCAAACATTTTCACCACGATAGAGCCTTTCACCCCGGATACCGCTTCTTCCACGTTATCAGATATCGGCTGCGAAAAGTTGAGGTCAATACCGGGATAAAATTTCAGTTTCTCATTCATCCTGCGGATCAGTTCCTCTTTCGTTTCCTTGCGCTTCCATTGATCTTCGGGATATATATCTACGTGGAATTCAATGTTATAAAAACCCGTCGCGTCTGTACCGTCATTCGGTCTGCCGGTTTGCGACAGCACTTGCTTTACCTCGTCGAAACTTAAAAATATCTTGCGCATCTCGTTTGCCAGCTTTACTGATTCACCCAGTGAAGTGCTCAGCGGCCCGGTAGCTCTTACATAGATGGAGCCCTCGTTCAGCTCAGGTAAAAATTCGGACCCTAAAAACTTAAAGCAAAAAAGGCTGATGATTAGGAAAATGATGGCCACAGAAAACACTATTTTCCGAAACTTGAAGCACAGCGAATAAATTCTTAATACACTCTTACTAATAAACTCTACGAAAACATTATGCTTTTCGCGCACATCCTTTTTAAGCAGGATGCTGGCCAGTGCCGGTACAAAAGTGAAAGTGAGCAGCAAAGCACCAAGTAGGGCAAAGCCCAATGTCCAGGCCAGCGGCGAGAACATTTTACCTTCCACCTTCTGAAAACTGAAGATTGGCAGCAGCCCGGTTATGATGATCAGCTTCGCGAAAAATATACCCTTGCCGTTTACCAAACAAGCTTGTTTGATCAAACCCAGCTTACTCAGGCGGTTATATTTATCCATACCCACCTCTTTGGCCTTATGATCCAGTACCACAAAAATGCCCTCCACCATCACCACCGCGCCATCGATAATGATACCGAAGTCGATAGCGCCCATAGACAGCAAATTGGCCGACATGCCTTTTAATTTCAGGCAGATGAAAGCGAATAACAATGCCAGCGGGATAATCAGCGATACGATCAGTGTGGTACGCCAGTCGGCCATAAACAGGAACACGATCACCGTCACAAAAATGATCCCCTCGAACATATTGTGCAGTACGGTATGCGTAGCGAAATCCACCAGCGTTTCCCTGTCATAAAACGGCCTGATCTTTACATCTGATGGCAGGATATTGGTATTCAGGTCGTGTATTTTACCTTTCAGGGCGGCGATCACTACGCTTGGGTTTTCGCCTTTGCGCATCACTACAATACCCTCTACCACGTCAGGGTCGCGGTCGCGGCCTACCTGGCCTAATCTTGGTAAGGCCGATTCGGTAACTTCGCCTATAGTTTTTACATAAATAGGGGTGCCTTTAACATTATTGACCACCACATTTTTTATCTCGTCAATATTATTCAATAAGCCGATACCCCGCACCACGTAGGCCTGCCCACTTTGTTCGATCACATCACCGCCCACATTCACGTTGCTTTTGGATACCGCTTCGTAAAGTTCTAATGCTGATACACCATATTGCAATGCTTTTTCCGGGTCGACAGTGATCTGGTAGGTTTTTACCTCCCCGCCAAAACTGTTTACATCGGCTATACCGGGTACGGCTTTTATTTCACGGTCGACCACCCAATCTTCCAGTGTTTTTAATTCGCGCACCGAACGGCGGTTGCTCGTCAGTGTAAAGCGGTAAACTTCCCCGGTCGGGCCATAAGGCGGCTCGATGGAGGGGTTTACCCCATCCGGCAGGTTGGCATCGCCGATGTGGTTATTGATCTGCAAACGCGCGAAGGCGTAATCTACATCATCATCAAAAGTTACTTTGACTACAGATAATCCGAACAGGGATGACGACCGGATGCTGGTCTTTTTCTCCGCCGGGTTCATGGCAATTTCCAGCGGACGGGTTACAAATTTTTCAACCTCCTCCGCGCTGCGGCCCGGCCATTGGGTGATGATGGTTACCGAAGTATTGGTCACATCCGGGAAGGCATCGATGCTGATATTTTTAAAGCTGATATACCCGCCCACAGCCAGCAGCGCAGTAAGGAAGAATATAAAAAACTTGTTTTTAAGCGCTAAAGACAGTACTGATTTGATGAAACGATTCATAGTTATATTTTGATTAAGCCCCCTCTAAATCTCCCCCTGTAGGGGAGACTTTTTAAAGCCCTCCCGCTAACCAGCGGGGAGGGTTTGGGTGGGGCTTTAGTCTTTTAATGATTCAAAAAGGTATACTTGTCTTGATGCTACAATTCTGTCGCCCGGTTTCAGGCCGGAACGGATATAGGCCCTGTCTTCTACCCGTTTGGCCAGATCTACCTGCTGGATGCGGGCATGCGCCTTGCCATCCATTACGATCACATAGTTTTTATCATTGTCGAAAATCAGTCCGCGGGTATTGATCACCGGCAGGTCCTCGCCGGATTTGGCTTTGATAATCACATTGGCAAACATCTGCGGCTTCAGCTTATTACCTGGGTTGGCTATTTTTACCCGTGCCTTTACCACCTTATTATCCGGGTCGAGCACATCATAAACCTTGTCAATTTTACCTTCAAAAACCTTATCGGGGTATGAGAGCGTTGTAATCTTTACAGGGTCGCCGGTTTGCACGCTGGCAATATCAGATTCGTAAATATTGATCAACACATACACATCCGACAGGTCGGCAATAGTAAACAGGTTTTGGCTGTTATCGGCCCGTACCTGGGTGTTATCGGTCAGATTTTTTTCGATCACAAAACCCGATATGGGCGATTTGATCACATAGCCCTGCGCGTTACTGTGGTTAATATCGATCACCGCGCCGGCACGCTTACTTTCGGCAAGTGCTTTCTGATAATCAGCCTGTGCCTGCTCAAAATCCTTTTGCGAGGCCAGCCCGCTTTTGTAAAGGTCCTGTGCTGATTCCATAGCACGTTTGGCGCTGCGCAAATCAGCTTCTGATGAAATGTAATCCTTGTTAAAACCGGCCATCTCGGCGCTTTTCATGATCGCTAAAGTTTGTCCCTTGCTCACTACGTCGCCCAACTGGATATGCACATCCTGCGCCACGCCGCTCACCATCGGGAATATTTTTACCATTTTATTTTCATCTGGTGCTATGGTCCCGGTTAGGTTGATCTCGGATAGGGCGCTGGCTTCTTTCACGGTATCAATCAGTAAACTGTTCAGTAAACTGTCCGTCACCTGGAATTTTTCTTCCTTTTGTTCATCTGTGTTTTCGACATGATGGCAGCCCATTACTAAGGCTGAAGACGCTAAGGCAAATACAATTACAAATATTTTATATCGGTGGAGTAGCATAATTACTGTTGATTAAAAAATGGGGTCCCGGTGGCG
>DATHKT010000040.1:0-133192 GCA_035489035.1 Mucilaginibacter sp. | reverse complement strand
TTGTTTGACGATCGAGCTCAGCAAAGTCTGGTAATGTCCTGCCATGCGGCTGATCGTTTCGGCATGGTACAAGCCTGATGCATATTCCAGCTTGCCCTTGATGCCCGATTCACTCTCTTCTAAGATTAATGATAAATCGTACTGCGCAGTGTCCAATTGGCCTTTGTTAGCATAACCTCCATCAACCAAGGCAAATATCACCCCAAAAAATTGATTTTTATCTTTACCCGTTTCCTTTGACAGGTTATTAATTATTTTAGTGAAAGGTATCTTTTGATAACTGTAAGCCTCTTTTACAATACCATTTACCTGTTTTAGCAAATCAGGAAACATATCATTCCCCTTAATGTCACTACGTAAAGCTAATGTATTAAATTTACCTGTTGTTTTATCCCTACCGGGCTCTGACACTACATTTCCTATGCAAATATCTGCCTGATTCGTGTACCTGTTTAATAACACATAAAATGCCGAAAGAAGGGTAATTAACAAAGTAACATCCTGTTCAGTACTAAACAGAGCCAACTGCTCGCACAGCTCTTTATTGATAAAAAAGTCTATAACTGCCCTGCCCATGTTCCCCATCGCCGGCCTTGGAAGATCAGCAGTAAGTTTTAATGGTACAACGTCCTTCAGCTTTTCCTTCCAGTAAGCTACTTCAACATCAACTACTTTGTCACCCGACAAAACCAGATCCGGCATTTCTTGAAATTAATTATAATGTATAGTTACAAATTAATTATAAAACAGAGCTTACAATTTTTTAACAATCCGCAAGGATGTTTTATACGGCATTAGCTGCTTTGCGGTTGAATAAAAATAATAATAAAGCACTTAAATAAAAAAGCGCCTTAAAATTTAAAGCGCTTATATCATTTGCGAATGACCGGGTATCAAAAATGGCAATCTTACATCATTTATTTTTGAGTAATGAGGCTGCCGGATGATCTAAAAACCATTGCATCTCTCCATGTTTCGGATCAATTAATTGAGCGGGGTAATTTTCGATATCCTTTTTGTCTTCAATTACATGATGCACAGCAATGGCTTTACCCTCGCCGTAAACCAGGTAGGCTATATGATGTGCCTGGTTGATCAATGGCGCTGTCATGGTAATGCGGAACACCTGCTGATCTTCTAAAAATACTTCTTTTACAGATGCAGTTTTATCGTGTAAAACCGGAGTGTGTGGAAATAGCGATGCCGTATGAGAATTATCACCAAGACCCAATAATACCAGGTCGAAACGAACATCAACTCCGGCAAAATAATAGTTGATATCGGTAGTATATTTTTTGGCAGCTTCTTCGGGACTCAAGGACGTGTCGACTGGGAATATTTGTTTATAACTTAGGTCGAGAGGTTCAAGCAGTGCCTTTTTGGCCATCAGATAGTTACTTTGCGGATCATCATGCGGGACATAGCGTTCATCACCAAAGAAAAAATGAACTTTGCTCCACTCTACCTTATCTTTAAATAATGGCGAGGCTAATAATTCATACAACTTTTTGGGTGAATTGCCACCTGAAAGTGCTACAGAAAACTGGCCATGACCGGTAATTGATGACGCAGCTATTTTAACGAAATAGTTCGCTAAGCCATTCAGCACTTCATCCTCGGTATCAAATACATTTATCTTCATCCTGCTATTTTTTCCCATTAACGGGGAGTGTGAACCAAGTAAAACCATCGCGGGCTATCAATGCTTCGGCCGCTTCAGGCCCCCATGAATCAGCTGAATAATTAGGAAAATTCAAGCTCTTTTTATTTTGCCAGGTGCTTAATATTGGCATTACCAATTCCCAGGCAGCTTCCACCTGGTCGCCGCGCATAAATAGCGTCTGGTCGCCCAGCATCGTATCTAATATCAGTGTTTCATACGCCTCCGGAGCCTGGTTAGTATAAGTGCCTTTATAATCAAAAACCATATCAACAGCATTCAAAACCATATCAATACCCGGGCGTTTGGCCTGTACCTGCAAACGGATACTCATTTCGGGTTGTATGCTGATGATCAGCCTGTTTTGCTGCCAGCTTTCGGCCGCCTCAGTCGGGAAGATCAAATGCGGAACATCCTTGAATTGTATGGTGATAACCGATGAAGACTGGTGCATTCTTTTACCGGTGCGCAAATAAAATGGCACACCCTGCCAGCGCCAGTTATCTACAAAAAATTTGATCGCGGCAAAGGTTTCGGTATTTGAATCAGGGTCAACTTTTGGTTCATCACGATATGCCGGTACTTCTTTCCCTTTCATCCACCCGCTTCCGTATTGGCCGCGCACAGCTGAATTACGTACATCTTCCGGACCGAAACGACGCATCGCCTTTAACACATCCACCTTACGGTCGCGCACTTCATCAGCATTAAAGCTAACAGGGGGTTCCATAGCCACGTGGCAAAGCAACTGCAGCAGGTGATTCTGGATCATATCGCGCATGGCACCCGAACTATCGTAATAGTCGCCACGCTCTTCAACTCCCAGTTGCTCGGTAACCGATATTTGTACATGCTCAATATAGTTACGGTTCCACAGTGGCTCCATAATGCTGTTAGCAAAGCGGAAAGCCATGATATTCTGAACTGTTTCTTTACCCAGGTAATGATCTATACGGTAGATCTGGCATTCATCAAAAATGTCCGAAAGCAATTGATTCAGCTCTTTTGCAGTTTCCAGGTCATGACCAAAAGGTTTCTCAATGATGATGCGCACACGTTTTTTATCCTCGGCCAGCTTAGCTTTGGATATGTTAGAGGCGATGATTGGGAAGAAATTTGGTGACACAGCCAGGTAAAAAAGCACGTTGGCTTTAGTTTTCCATTCCGTATTGTGTTTATCAATACGCTTTCCAAATTCTTTATAGGTCTCAAAATCATTGATGTCTGATACCTGGTAATAGATATTTTTTGAAAACTCAGCCCATTTCTTGTCGTCAGTTTTGCCGCTGCGCGAAAACTGGTCGATATCGCTATGCAGGTTATCCCTGAACCGCTCATCAGTGAGTTTGGTTCGCCCGGTACCAATAATTGAAAATTGAGTTGGCATCCAGCCATCTAAAAAAAGATTATAGAGGGCAGGCGCTATTTTCCGGGAATTTAAATCGCCGGTACCGCCGAATATGACGAATACGGTAGGATATGATTTGGTATTTGAGCTCATTTTTTAATTTTTAAGCGAACTAATTATAATATTAATACATTAATCCTGGGCTTTAGCGGTCCATTGTGTATGGAAAACGCCTTCCTTACCTATCAGTTCATAGGTATGAGCGCCAAAATAATCACGCTGTGCCTGGGTAAGGTTTGATGGCATTCTTTTATTACGGAAATTATCAAAATAACTTAACGAGGCTGCATAACACGGAGCTGCAATACCGGCAGCTATAGTAGCCGATAATACCGTTCTCGCGCCTTGTACCGAATCTGAAACTAAGTTATGTACGTTATCATCCAGTAATAAATGGGGTAGTTTGGCATCCTTTTGATAAGCCTTGAAAATATCATTCAAAAACAATGACCTGATGATACACCCGCCACGCCATATCTTAGCAATCTCACCCAGTTTCAAATCATAATTGTATTCTTCAGATGCCCTTGATAGCAGGTGCATACCCTGGGCATACGTAACGATCATGCTGAAATAAAACGCTTGTTCTAAAGCAGCTATAAACTCATCAGTATTTACACTTAATTGAGGCTCATCCTTACTGTATAAGGCTGATGCCTGCTCTCTTAACTGTTTGTATTTAGACAGATCGCGCATAGAAACAGACGAATCGATAGTAGGGATCGGTGCCTGCAGATCCATGGCCACCTGCGATGTCCATTTACCGGTACCTTTGGCTTTGGCTTCATCTTTAATATCATCGATCAGCAAATAGTCTGTTCCGGGAGCTTTGAAGGCGAAAATATCTTTCGTAATATCCATCAAAAACGATTGCAAACGGCCCTCGTTCCATTTGGTGAATATCTTACGGATAGCTTCATTATCCAGCTTTAAGCCTTTTTTAAGTATCTCGTAGGTTTCAGCAATTAATTGCATTAAACCATATTCGATACCGTTGTGAACCATTTTAACAAAATGTCCCGAAGCACCCGGTCCTATGTAAGTAACACACGGAACGCCATCAACCTTGGCAGCAATGGCCTCAAAAATAGGCTTCATTACATTGTAGGCATCTTTATCGCCGCCCGGCATCATACTTGGCCCGCGACGCGCGCCTTCTTCACCACCCGATACGCCCATGCCAAAAAAGTGCAGGCCCTGGGCTTCCAACTCTTCCACACGGCGGTTGGTATCAGTAAAATGCGAATTGCCACCATCTATCAGGATATCGCCTTTGTCCAATAAAGGAGTTAGTTCTTCAATCACACTATCCACAATTTTACCCGCCGGCACCAGCATCATAATAGCGCGGGGTGTTGTCAGGCTTTGTATAAACTCTTTTACATCACCAAAACCTTTTACATCCTTCTCTTTTCCTTCTTCGTTAAGCGATGCCACTTTTGCCGCATCTTTATCATGACCCGCTACTGCAAAACCATGATCGGCCATATTTAGCAATAAACTGCGGCCCATAGTGCCCAGGCCTATCATGCCAAAGGCATATTTATTTGAGGTTGTGCTCATTTTATCTTTGAGTTTTCTTTTTTAAGATCTTCTAATATTTTCTTAGTGGTTTCGAAGCTGGTGTGCTGGTAAGCGCGCATCCCTAATTTGCCCGCGGCAAGCGCAAACATTTTACGATCATCGAAATAAACGCACTCCTGCGGTTGTGCCATAGCTATACCCATAGCCAGTTTGAATATCGCCGGGTCAGGTTTACGAATGCCTACCTCACAAGATGATACAAATGCATCGAACAATTCGTGTAGTTTAAATTTCTTCACGCGGTAATCATTCAGTTCCTTGCCCTCATTATTGATAGCGATGACCCTGAAACCACAAGTTTTCTTCCATTCCTTTAACCATGCCAGCGTATCCGGCAATTCCTCCGATTGTTCGAACATGAAGTTTTTAAAATCCTCGCGGGTAAAATCACGGGGATGGTTAAAAACCACGGTGTCGATATATTCATCAAGGTCAACGCCATGAGCCTCATATACATTAAAAATGAAGGTGTGAAGCTCTTTAACTTCGGCATAGTCCAATCCGAATTTTTTGGCCGCCTCCTCGCGGGATTGATGCCCCCATCCATTGGTAAGCAAAATGCCCCCAATGTCGAAAAAAAGGACTTTAACAGACAGCGTTTCCAATTTCTTAAACTTTGGTTTTCTGATCTTCTATTGCCTGTAATAGTTTTTCAAAAGGTTTATTGAACTTTTCGATACCTTCATCTTCCAACTGCTGGGTGATCTTATCGATGTCAATACCTGCAGTTTTTAATTTATCCAATATTTCAGTCGCTTTATCCAAACCCTGTTCTAATGTATTTTCTGCAATACCATGATCGCGGAATGCCTCAATAGTTTCCAATGGTACGGTATCCACAGTATCGGCACCAATCAATGCCTCAACATATTTAGTGTCTTTAAATGCAGGGTTTTTGCTACTTGTGCTGGCCCATAGCAAACGCTGTGGTTTTGCACCCAGGGCTGCTAACTTTTCCCAACGAGGCCCACTGAATACTCTTTTATAAATTTCGTAAGCTTTTTTTGCTGACGCGATAGCTACTTCACCTTTCAGATCACCCAAACCTTTTTCATCCAGCATTGGGTCAACCAAAACATCGATACGGCTTAAGAAGAAACTAGCCACTGAAGCAATGTGCCCTATTTTGTGACCTGCTGCCAAATGATCTTCCAAACCGGATATGTAAGCTTCGGTTACTTCTTCGTAGCGCGGCAGTCCAAATAGCAGGGTAACGTTGATATTGATGCCTTTTGCAATGGATTGACGAATGGCTGCTAATCCCGGTTGTGTACCCGGGATTTTGATCATAACGTTTTTACGATCAACCTGTTTCCAAAGCTTTTCGGCCTGATCCGCGGTTTCCTTGGTTTTCAATGCCAAAAATGGAGATACTTCTAAACTCACATAGCCATCTTCACCTTTTGATTCATCATACACACCTTTGAATAATGCTGTGGCATTTTGAATATCGGTTACAGCCAATCCAAAGAATAGCTCTTCATTGCTTTTACCATCTTCCGCCAATGTGCGGATCTGGTCATCATAATCAGAACTACTGGTAATGGCTTTTTCAAAAATAGCCGGGTTTGAGGTCACCCCTCTTACTCCATCTTCATCGATCAGGTTTTTTAATTTGCCCGATTTGATGATATCACGATCTATAAAATCCAGCCAGATGCTCTGACCAAAACTGTGTATTTGTTTTACTTTATTAGTTGCCATGATTATTAATTTTAATATTATTTTTCAAGTAAATGAACTTTTTGTAGCCTGCGCATATGCCTTTCCAGTCCGGTAAATCTTGCATTCAAAAAAGCCTGAACATATTCTTCCGCAGCCATAAAGCCGGTAATACGGCCACCCAGGCACAGTAAGTTCAGGTTATCATCTTCTACACCCTGATGGGCTGAAAAATGATCATTTATCAATGCTGCTCGCACGCCTGAAATCTTGTTGGCTACAACAGATGCACCTACGCCGCTGCCACATACAGCAATGCCCCGGTCAACTTCCTTATCAGCGATCGCCCGGGCAAGCGGCACTACAAAATCAGGATAATCGTCCTGCAGGTTCAACTCATAGGCCCCAAAATCTACTACTTCATAACCCGAGGCCACCAAAAAAGAGTGAAGTATTTTTTTTAAATCATATCCACCATGATCGGCTGCTATTCCTATTTTCATATGCCCCCCATCCCCCTAAAGGGGGAATTTTTTTAGTTGAATTATTTGTGCTAAAAATTAAACTTAATATTTACTTAGTTGTTTCATCGCGGTCCTTACGCAGACTTCTTAATACCATTAAAAGATTGTCGTGCCGTTTAGGATATATAAAATTCATGAACACCCAATGTCCATTCACTTTTACTACTTCTGCAACTAGCAATAGCTCTGCATCTAAGATTGCACTTTCTAACTTCCCTTTTTCAATATCGTGTATATCGACTAAAAACTTATTCCCTACCTGTTTAACATTTCCAGTTTGGTACCCAATCCTAATTTCCTGGCCCGTCAAAAATGGGTCCCAATTTAAGCCTACAATACCTTCGGTAATTTTTGATTGTGCACGATAGTCATTAATAAGCGCCTTACGAAGAGGGATATCAAAATACTCCTGCCTTTGATTTATAGCGACTACATTGGTAGGAAGGGAATCTTTTTTCCCGAGTTGATTAGAATACAAAACAGTATACCAATCATAAAACTTTTGAACAAAAACACGGGCACTCTCTCTGTTGTCCGCAGAAGATTGTGCATTTACATTCGAAAACATGATCATAGTTAATATGACCATGCTCAGGATTGAAAAATATTTTTGTTTAGTGTTCAAGTCGAATTATTTTATCAACGCTTTTGCTTTCGCAACTACATTATCTACTGTAAACCCAAAGTGCTTATACAGATCCTCTGCAGGAGCTGATTCGCCAAAAGTGGTCATCCCCAGCATATCACCTTCGTCGGTTGTATATTTATGCCATCCCATTGGTGATGCCATTTCAACTGCCAAACGTTTGCGGTATGCTTTTGGAAATACCTTTTCTTTATAGGCATCGCTTTGTTTTTCAAACAATTCCCATGATGGCATGCTTACCACACGGGTTGATATCCCGTCAGCTTCCAGCTTAGCCTGGGCTTCCATAATTAAAGCAACTTCCGAACCTGTTGCCATTAGGATCAGGTCAGGATTTTTGCTGGCTTCCGATAATATATAGGCGCCTTTTGCCAGCTCGGTAGCTTTACCATATTTGTCCTGGTCGAGAATGGGTAATCCCTGGCGGGTAAATACCAACACCACAGGTCCTCCCTTATGCTCCAAAGCCACTTTCCATGACTGTGCCGTTTCATTGGCATCAGCCGGGCGTATCACCGTGATCCTCGGTATCGAACGCAGCGATGCCAATTGTTCAACTGGCTGGTGGGTTGTACCATCTTCGCCTAAACCTATACTATCATGAGTATAAACAAATATAGGCGCGATCTGCATAATGGATGCCAGGCGTATGGGCGGGCGCATATATTCAGAGAACATCAGGAATGTTGCTCCAAAGGGAATAACACCCGGTGTTAAGGCCATACCATTCATAGCCGAACCCATGGCATGCTCGCGTATACCAAAATGGAAATTACGGCCAGCCCTGTTTTCAGATGTAAATGAATCAAATGCTTTTAAATTAGTTTCAGTTGATGGCGCCAAATCGGCGGCACCACCTATCAGGTAAGGGATTTTAGCTGCTAAAGCGTTTAGTGCCTTGCCAGAGGCAACGCGTGTTGCCATTTTAGGGTCTGATGCTTTAAAAACCGGCAGATCATCGGCCCATCCTTTAGGAAGCTCACCTTTGCTGGCAGTTTCGTATTCGGCTGCCAGTTCAGGGAATTTTTCTTTGTAATCGCTAAATAGTTTATTCCATTTTTCTTCTGTGTTACCGCCTTTTTCGCCTGCTTTGTGGTAATATTCCAATACCTCTTTAGGTACGTTGAATGATTTATCAGGATCAAAACCAAAAAATTGTTTTACCAGTTTTACTTCGTCAGCACCCAGCGGCGAGCCATGCGAACCGGCAGTGCCCGATTTATTAGGGCTACCATAAGCAATCAGCGAGCGCACGCGGATCAATGACGGCTTTTGTGCTTCGCCTTTAGCATTTGTTATCGCCAATTGCAAAGCACGCACATCATTAACATCTGCAACTTCCTGCACATGCCAACCATAAGCCCTGAAACGTTCGCTCACATCCTCGTTAAAGGTAATATCGGTTGCGCCTTCAATAGAGATATGGTTATCATCATACAAATAAATGATATTGCCCAGCTCCAGGTGGCCTGCAAGTGATGCTGCTTCTGAAGATACACCTTCCATCATATCACCGTCGCTGCAAATAGCATAAACATGATAATTAAAAATATCAAAACCCGGTTTGTTATAACGTGCGGCTAAATGTTTTTGAGCTATGGCAAAACCCACACCATTGGCAAAGCCTTGCCCAAGCGGGCCGGTGGTTACATCAACACCGGGGCATAAGCCATATTCCGGGTGACCGGCAGTTTTACTGTTCAACTGGCGGAAATCCTTTATATCATCCAAACTAAGGTCGTAACCTGTAAGGTATAAAAAACTGTACTGCAATATACAGGCATGCCCGCACGATAAAATGAACCTGTCGCGATTTGCCCAGTGCGGGTTCTTTGGATTATAGTTTAAGAATTGCGTCCATAATACATGGCCCATAGGGGCAAGTGCCATGGCGGTACCGGGGTGACCTGAATTTGCTTTTTGCACAGCGTCAGCCGAAAGTATTCTTACAGTATCTATACCTAACTGTTCAATGCTTTTTGTAGTTGAATCCATATTTTTAATTATAGTAAAGTAATTACGCTAAGATTGGTGGTACCGAAGTGATCAGGTCATGCCTTGCATCTTTAAGCCACAATCGTGATCCGCCCTTTATACCATCCTGGTTTGAAACGATCTTCATATTTTTATCCAGTTTAAAATTCAGCTTATCCGAATTACCGCCACCAATATATAAAGTGTCATAATTAATAACTGTTTTCAAAACTTTTAAAACTTTTTGCATGCGCTTGTTCCACTTTTGCAAGCCTTCTTTTTCAAGTGCCCTTTCGCCTACATAATCATCATAGGTTTTTCCCTTTGCAAAAGGATGGTGTGCCAACTCCAAATGCGGCATTAGCTGCCCATCTACCAACAAGGCCGTACCAAAGCCGGTACCTAAAGTGATCACCATCTCTAATCCGTTTCCGCTTACCACACCTAAACCCTGCATATCGGCATCATTAACTACTTTGGCTGGCTTACCAAGCACCTCTGTTAGCTTTTTGCTCAAATCAAAATCTTTCCAAAAATCACTGCCCAGGTTAGGCGCCGTTTTTACTACCCCGTGTTTCACATAGCCAGGAAACCCTACCGAAATCATATCATATTCAGCAAATGATTTCACCAATTTCTTTACTGCGTTCACCACATTTTCAGGGTTAGCCGGTGTCGGTGTCACTACCTTTTCATATTCCATTTGCAGGGTGCCTTTATCGTTCAGAATGGTTGCTTTAATATGCGAACCTCCAATATCAATGGAAAGAAATCTGGGTGAGGCACTTTTGGTTTTTTTCATGAAACGGCTGATGGTTTTTTATGAATTATTGGCTGTTTTTTTAAGACCGGGTAGTAATAAACGATCGAACAAAATTAAGACAACATTAGCTTAACTATGTATGGGTAGTGTTTGTTTTTTATCTAATTAAAGTAATTTTTTAAGTAACGAATTACGCTATCGGGCTTTAAAGCCAGGTAGATTTTGCAATATTAATCAAATTCAGTTTTGTAGCAAGAATTACAGCGAAATATATATAATAATATATAAATTTCATGTTAAATAAGCAGTATGTTTTATACTAAGATGGATAAGATTTAAAAGAAAATTAAAAAGCCAGGTACTTTAATTAAAATACCTGGCCTTATTTGATGTCGGGGGCAGATTCGAACTGCCGTAAAAGGTTTTGCAGACCATCACCTATCCACTCGGTCACCCGACTATAAAATTGAAAAGAAATTAACGGGAGCTTTTCAGCAACCCGTTAATCAAACCAAAAAAACTATAAATCACTATGTTAAATAGTCTCGTAATGCGCATTATTAATAATGCCTGATAATTCTTACTTTATTATCTAATGATCCCGCACGCGCAACTGCAGAAATAATATCTTTTGCAGGAAAGGGTTCCGCAAAATCCAGGTCGATATGATCGTAGACTACCTGCCCGCCGGGTGAAATCACATAAGTAGCCAGCACCGGCACATTGGTGTCTATACCTGAGAACCGGTTCCAGATCGGGTCGTGTTCTGAATATATCCTGAATTTTTCGGCTATCTCTTTGTCACTGTCGAAATAAAAGTTCAGGGATAAGCTATGTTCCCATACTATATCTTCAATTTCCTGCCCCTTTTCAGCGCTGATGATCAATAGATTTCCGTCTTGCGCCCTGATCTCCTGCTGTATGGCATTTAGCTGAGTTAAAAGTTCCAACCCGTGTACCTGCCAGTGATGCGAGTAAAAACCCAGCACCAAAGGCTTGTTCAACAATTGCCGTAGTAAGGCAGGGCCATGTATTTCGGCCCCGCTAAAAAATTGCTGCCATTTTGTATTCTCTTTTTGCAAGGTAAAATCAGGCAGGACATCCCCTGCTTTGATGGGCTTCACAGGCTGATAGGGTTTAAATAGAAAATCCGGCTCTGGAATGATCTCTGACCTATCAAAATAAGGGTATTTGCTTATGTTTAGTGCCGCTAACATGTGTCTGTCTTTCTTATAAATAAATTGAACAGGACAAATGTATATAAAATCTATCTATTTAGTAGAATATATTTATAAAAAAATATTTTTTTTTAACTACTTGTTTTTTAGAAAGTTAGACGTGTTTTTTAGCATACTGTATACATAGCATCCAGCGCAAAAGCCCATGAATGATTCGAGAAAAGCAAATAAAACAAGTACTCCCGATACGATAATAGCTAAGGTTGATAAATGCAGAAGCGTTAAAATCAGTATCCCTAGTGTAAACAACAGCCCCACTCCTGCCGCAAATCGTTTGGGGGCGCGGTCTGTTGGCTTATTCTTTATTTTAAATTGCTTGATAATCACATCGCTCAAAATGGCAAGTAAACTGTATTTACCCCAATTATTTACCCTAAAAAAGAAATCTATCGCTAAGAAAGCCATAATGAGCCATAACCCGGTTGTTAAGAAAACTATGGCTAATATCAAAACAAAGAATGCGGTTATGCGTGCTTTATTTTCATTGATCAGCACAAAGTCTACCGGGCACTGCAAATCATTTTCCATCTCACAAAGGTGATAAATTCTACCTGATTAGTCAATAATAGAAATATCATATTCAGCTGGCTACTCTACTCCCCTTATCTTCATTTTAAATGTGTAGACCGCTTTAGATGCCGTGATAAAAAGTTCATCCTTATTTTTTCCACCGAAACAGAGGTTAGCTGTCCAGGGTTCGTTGATGTCTATATGCGCTATTTTCACCCCAGCGGGGTTATAGATGGTAACACCCTTTCCGGTCAGGTATACATTTCCCTTAATATCAAGCGTCATCCCATCAGAACCTTGTTCAGTAAACAATTGTTTATCAGCCAGGCTACCATCTGAAGCAATAGTATATTTATAGGTCTTATTGGCCCGTATATCAGCCACATATAAATATTTCCCATCAGGTGTACCTACTATGCCATTAGGTTGCTGTAAGTCAGATGCTACGGGTACCGGGGTATTGCTACCTTTAGACATGTAGTAAACCCTTTGCCCGTCAAGCTCTGATTTTTTTCGCTCCCACCAGTCGCGCTGATAGTACGGGTCGGTCATATAAATTCCACCATTGGCATCTATCCAAATGTCATTAGGGCCGTTCATCAGGTGACCATTCAGATCATGTAGCAATACGGTTATTTTCTTTTTAGGGCTGATAGACCATAGTTGGTTATGCTCATCGGCACAGGTTACCAGGTTTCCTTTTTTGTCGAAGTAGGTACCGTTGGAACGCCCGGCGCTATCCAGGAATAGAGTCAATTGACCGCTGGTGCTGTATTCCCAAATCTTATTATTAGGCTGATCGGTAAAAAACACATTCCCTTTTTTGTCTACAGAGGCCCCTTCAGTAAAGCTGAATTGTTTGGAAATCAGTTTAGGCTTTTCACTGGCATCAAATAAACCGCCTGTTTGCACAGTGTCAGCTACTTTTTGCGCCTTTACTGTTAATGAAGAACTACTTTTGAATGACACCAATCCTGCACACGCAAGGAGTGGAATGAAGAATATTTTATTGGCTCTCATATACATTAATTATGACTTGGTTCTTTATACAATCCAAAATCGCTAAGCGCGATACAAACCGGCGATTTGGTAATTCTTAATCTTACTTTATTTGTAGTGATATCTTGCGGCAAACGGATCAGCCGGTTACCACCGATACTTGTGGCGGTGGCTATTTGTTGCCATTTTCCATCCTGCAAGGCATCAACTGCAACTTCCTCTATCCGTTGTCCCAATTTAATGTTTTCGCGCAGGCGGATTACATTGAAGGTTTTATTTTGATGCAAATCAAGCACCAGTTCGGGTGTTTTTACTTTATCATCTGTGGCCCAATAACTATAGCGGTCATTATCCAGTAATCGCGCCGGGCCAAATTTCAACTGGCTTCCTGCTCTAACATTGCTGGCTTTTAAGGTAGCTCCCTTTGCCAGGTTAACAGCAAATGTCGCTTTCAGTATATCACCGAATTTCTTTAGCGATTTTACATCATTATCATTCAGCAAACCCCTCCTGTCGGGCGATAATCCAAGATCAAGACAAGCCCCTCTGCCAACACTTTTGTAATACAGGCTAAGCAAAGTATCAGGTGATTTCACTTTTTCATCCTGCTCTTTATGATAAAACCATCCCGGACGCAAGGATACGTCACACTCGGCCGGCATCCAGAATTTTCCGCCGCGATGACCTTCTGTTCCCTCATAATCTTTCACATAGCCATTGCCCGGCACTTTTCCGGCATCGGGAGCATGAGGCGTATAGGTCGCCCAACTGGTTTCGCCGGCGTGACCCTTCTCATTACCCACCCAACGCACATCGGGCCCCACATCGCCAAATATAACGGCATTGGGTTGCAACTTACGGGCAATACCCCAGGTTTTATCCCAGCCATAATAGGTGGAACGGTCTATTTTTCGTTCTTCCTTGGCACCGCCATAATAACCATCGCCGCCATTGGCGCCATCGTGCCAAACAATAAATAATGGTCCATAATTACTGTATAATTCGATTAATTGTTTGCGATAAACATCGGTTACATATTCGGGCTTTCCGTAAAACGGGCTGTTCCTGTCCCACGGCGAGCAATATACTCCCATTTGCATACCCAGTTGATTACAGGCATCGCGGTATTCCCTTACGATATCCCCTTTTCCATTTTTATAAGGACTTTGGGAAATATTATGTTCCGTGGTTTTGGTGGGCCACATGCAAAAGCCGTCATGATGCTTGGCTACTATGACCACTCCTTTAAACCCGCCTGCCTTTGCCGCACCCACAATTTGCATAGCGCTAAACTGCTTTGGGTTGACGATCATCGGGTCTTCATCCCCATAGCCCCACTCTTTGTCAGTATAAGTATCCGGCCCGAAATGGATAATGCAGTACATTTCCGTTTTTTGCCAGTTTAATTGCCCTTTTGTTGGCAGCGGGCCGTAAGGTTTTGGGGCTTGTTGACCAAAGGCGGTTATTAAGCTGAAACAAGTAAGGAAAGTTATTAAAAGTTTTTTCACAGGATTTGTTTAATTGCTCTTAAATCTATTTTACGAATGTAATGGCTTTTTTAAAACTATGAATAACGTATAAGATAAATTACATAATTTTCCGCTTAAGTTCTCCTGTTATGAAAAATCGGCTCAAATTCTTGTTATTAATAACTTCTTGTTTTTGCTTCCAATTACTCAGCGCGCAGAAAAAACCTGTTTATAAGGATATGAGTCAGCCCCTTGATGCCCGGGTAAAAGACCTGGTATCCAAATTAACCTTAGAAGAAAAAGTTTCCTTATTGGGGTATAACAGCAAAGCCATCCCGCGCTTAGGTATACCCGCTTACAACTGGTGGAACGAAGGCTTACATGGTGTAGCACGCGCAGGTGAGGCCACCATTTTTCCACAGGCTATAGGCATGTCGGCCACATTTAATGATGACCTGATCAAACAAGTCTCAACGGTTATTTCCACCGAAGCCAGGGCAAAATATAACCTCGCCATACAAAAGGACAGGCATTTGCAGTATATGGGGCTCACCTTCTGGACCCCAAATATCAATATCTTCCGAGATCCTCGTTGGGGCCGTGGACAGGAAACTTATGGCGAAGATCCTTATTTGACCGGCACCATGGGTTCAGCATTTGTAAAAGGTTTGCAGGGCGATGACCCGCATTATTTAAAAGCATCAGCCACCGCCAAGCATTTTGCCGTGCATAGCGGTCCCGAAGCCGATCGCGACCGGTTTGATGCTATAGTGGATGAGAAAGATTTCCGGGAAACTTACTTATATGCTTTTCATGCTTTGGTTAATTCGGGTGTTGAGTCGGTGATGAGCGCCTACAACAGGGTAAATGGGGTGCCGAATTCCATCAATAAAAACCTGCTGACCGATATCTTAAGGAAAGAATGGGGTTTCAAAGGTCATGTAGTAACTGATTGCGGCGCTCTGGACGATGTTTATCAAACGCATAAAACTCTGCCCGGCCCGGTGGAAGTTGCGGCTGCGGCGATAAAGGCCGGTATCAACCTGGATTGTTCAAGCATTTTGCAGAACGATGTGATCAAAGCTGTCAACCAAAAGTTGCTAACCGAGAAGGAAGTTGACCAGCGGTTATTTGAGTTACTACGCACTGAATTTAAACTCGGTTTTTATGATGATCAACAAAAGATACCATATCACGCTTATGGTGCCGACAGCGTTCACAATGCCCCACATATTGCTTTAGCCCGAAAGGTCGCCCAACAAAGCATGGTGCTGCTTAAGAATGACCACAATATTTTGCCGCTTAATAAAGCTGATTACCCCAGCCTGATGGTATTGGGACCAAATGCCGCGTCACTGGACGCCATGATCGGTAATTACCATGGCGTAAGTGATAAGGTGGTCAATTTTGTGGAAGGCATAACCGGTGCGGTCGATCCATCAACCCGGATAGAATATGATCTGGGTTGTGATTATGCAGATACAACTCATTTTGGCGGGATATGGGCAGCCGGCAATTCATCGGTTACCATCGCGGTGATCGGCCTCTCTCCTGTTCTGGAAGGCGAAGCCGGCGATGCATTCCTCTCCAAATCAGGTGGTGATAAAAAGGATTTGAGCCTGCCCGCCAGCGAGATCGCCTTTATGAAAGCCTTACGCAAATCTGTCAAGAAGCCCATCATAGCCGTAGTAACTGCCGGCAGCGATGTGGACATTTCGGCTATTGAGCCCTATGCCGACGCCATTGTAATGGCCTGGTACCCCGGCGAGCAGGGCGGCAATGCATTTGCCGACTTGTTGTTTGGCAAAGTATCCCCATCCGGGCATTTGCCGGTTACTTTTTACAGATCAATTAATGATGTGCCTGATTATAAAGACTATTCCATGAAGGGCCGTACCTATCGCTACTATAACGGCGCGGTGCAATACCCTTTTGGTTTTGGATTGAGCTATACCTCCTTTGAGTATCAGCCCCAAATTGCCCCTGCGAAGAAATATGGCAGCAAGGATACCATATCCATCACCCTAAAGGTTAAAAATACCGGCAAAATGGATGGTGATGAAGTAGTGCAAGCCTACCTACAATATCCGCAAATTGACAGGATGCCTGTTAAGGAATTAAAGAGCTTTAAAAGAGTCAGCATAACTAAGGGAAATGAACAATCAATAACCCTAAGTATCCCTATTAAGGAACTCCAAAAATGGGATATGAAAACACACGATTGGAAAGTCTACCCCGGCAATTACAAGTTGGTATTAGGCAGTAATTCACAGGATGAAAAACTGAAATTTGATTTCGCGGTTAACAAATAGTGTCTGCTTTTCAGGGTGTAGCGTTGCGCAACAGGTGCTACACCCCGCTACACCGAATCGCTACACCACAATAGTTAAAAATATAACCCCATAGTTAAAAATAATTTGTATTCCAAAGACGAAGTCTCCCAACTCAAACAAGCCTTCTGGACAACATTCGGGCAATACATCGCCCCGCAATTATCCGCTGAGGGCCTGAAGATCAATTGGGTGAATTACAAGAGCGGCATCAAGCACCTCAATTTCAAAATGGAAGCCGGGAAAAGATCGGCGTCCATCGCTATTGAGATTACCCATCCGGATGCCGGCATACAGGAATTATTCTTTGAACAATTTAAAGAGCTAAAAACAATGCTTCATTCCCAACTTGGCGAAGACTGGGATTGGCAATTGCACACCACAGATGACAACGGCAAAGCCATCACCCGCATATTCCGGCAGATCAACGGCGTAAGTATCTACAACAAAAACGACTGGCCCGCACTCATCTCCTTTTTCAAGCCGCGGATCATCGCCCTGGATGGGTTTTGGAACGATGCGAAATATGCTTTTGATTTACTAAAATAATTATCTGAACTCGAATTAAACGAATTCAGGAATTTCAGAATTCAGGTAATTCTTTAATTCGTTTAATTCCGGTTCAAACAAATGCGTTAGCGAAGGAGCGGATAGCCTGGCCCGCAGGGAACGCCAAACAAATAACCAAATTGTCATGCTGAGCATAGCGAAGCATCTGTCGCGTGGAGAAGATTCTTCACTACGCTCAGAATGACAAGCAGTTGTATAATCATGAGAATCTTTTAATCCTATAAATCTTAGTTCAGACAAAAAAGAACACAAAATACTCCTTGCAAATCTCATCAATTTTTGCTAAATTTGTTAGCATGAAGCGTTCTGGAAGTGCTGATCTGCCTTTGCATTATGGTTATGTGCCGCGCTGGCTGGCGGAGCGTATGGCCAAGCTTGGATTGGCCGTGATGGAGACCATCGTGATGGATTATGGCAGGGACGAGGTGCTGCGCCGCATCAGCGATCCATTCTGGTTCCAAAGTTTGGGGGCGGTGATGGGGATGGACTGGCACTCCTCCGGCATCACCACTTCGGTAATGGGCGCGCTGAAACGATCGGTTAACCCGCATAGTAAAGAACTGGGCATTTATATCTGCGGCGGCAAGGGCAACCATTCGCGCAACACACCGAATGAGTTATTAAAATTAAGCGAAACCACCGGGCTTAACGGCATCGAACTGGTACGGTGCAGTAAACTGAGCGCCAAGGTGGATAACACCGCTATACAAGATGGTTTTCAATTGTACACCCACAACTTTATTGTAAGCAACGAAGGCAAATGGGCAGTAGTGCAACAGGGCATGAGCCCGCAAAGCAAAACCGCCCGGCGTTACCACTGGCATTCGGAAACGGTAACCTCATTTGTCGACGATCCGCACACCTCCATCTACGGCAAAAACACGGGCTATATTTTGAATATGGCTGACAAAACCGCCGCTCCGTCGCGCAACGGCGTGATGCAAATCGCGGCTGAAAACCCACAGGCAATGATCAGCGAGATTGGCAAACTCACCATGCCTTCGCATCATGATGTGCAGGCTAAGGATGTCGACCTGAAACGCCTAGGTGCGGTGCTCTGGCTGGCGCACGAAAAACGCCCATCGGATTTTGAGGAATTATTGTTGCTGGAAGGTTTGGGTCCGCGCACTTTGCAATCGCTGGCTTTGGTAAGCGAAGTGATCCACGGCACGCCCTCCCGGTTTAAAGACCCTGCCCGTTTTTCCTTCGCGCATGGCGGCAAGGATGGTCACCCCTTCCCTGTCCCCACCAAAGTGTACGATGAAACTTTGGGTGTGCTGCAAACGGCCATCCATAAAGCCAAACTGGGCAATAATGAAAAAAACGAAGCCATCAAACGCCTCCACCAAATCGCCGAAAACGCCGAAAAAGATTTTATCCCCAATGCTAATTTTGACAAAGTGATCGAGGAGGAAAGAAGAGATTCGTGGAAGTACGGCGGGCGAACGGTGATGGGCAAAGCAAAACCGCCGGTGGAAATGCAGTTGAAATTGTGGTAGATAAACAATAAAACGCCTGTTCAAAAGTGTCCACACTTGAACACATAATGTTGTGAGCGTCCACGCTCACGTAAAAAAACATTGTTGTTGTGCATACCCCGCAGTCTGATTTCTGTGAGTTCGAACGAGCGATTTATTAACGTGAGCGTGGAACGCTCAAATTGATTTCATTCAAGTGTGGACACTTGAATGGGCGGTGATTTAGGGTGAGATTTAATACCAGCGCCCCCTGTCCATCCGCGAACCGCCGTTAAACAGGTTTAATAATAACAGGATGACAGCAATCACAACGATGATGTGTATTGCGTCGCCCCCAATGTGGAAGGCAAAGCCCCCAAGCAGCCAGCTGATTACCAGGATGACTACAATTATGTAAATTATGCTTCTCATGATGATAGAACCTGCACCATGTTTATTTGTTTCATTTGTTAATAATCAATGGAATAGCGGCAGATGGAGATGCAGTTGAAATTGTGGTAGGAACAAAAATTATCCAACTCTAAAACTTTTACCCCCTTTATCCTTTATTAAGAAAACCAACTTATGGATACAACTATTTCATCAACGCTCACTATTGGCGAAAATTCCGCCAACCCGTTAACCGCTCATCGTCCAGGCTATGGCACCATGCGCCTTACCGGCGAGGGATTTTATGGCGAACCGGCTAACCGCCCGGAAGCATTGAGGGTGCTTAAACGTGCTGTGGAACTGGGTGTTAACTATATCGATACCGCCGATTATTACGGACAAGGCGTAACCAACAGGTTGATTGCCGAAGCCCTTTATCCCTACCCTGCCGACCTGATCATTGGCACTAAAGTAGGCGCCATACGCAAAGAGGATAAAAGCTGGAATATTTATAACACACCCGAACAACTGCGCAAAAGCATCGAAAACAATCTAAAGGAATTAAAGCTGGAACAGATTTCACTCGTGCATTTCCGTGTAATGCCTAACGGCGAAACAAGTTTTGAGGATTCCTTGGGTGCGATGTTCGAGATGCAAAAAGAAGGATTGATATTGCATGTCGGCTTAAGCAATGTATCAAGAGCGCAATTAGAAACCGGCATGAAAATGGGTAGCATTGCTACCGTTCAAAACCTATATGGTTATAATCAGCGCACCACGCTGGCAGGCCACATGGGCGGCCAGGGCGGCGAAGAGATCCTTGATCTGCTCGAAGCCAATCATATCCCGCTGATACCTTATTTCTCATTGCATTCCTCATTGAACAAAGACCAGGATAAAATTGAGCAAATGGCCAAAAAATATGGTCTCAGTCCGGCGCAAATGAACATCACCTGGCTGCTGCACAAATCTGAATGGATGCTGCCTATTCCCGGTACCACTTCCGTGGCCCACCTGGAAGAAAACATGAAAGCTGCCGAAACATCACTTTCGCAGGAGGACATGGATTTCCTGGAATAATCAAACCAACATACATTTTATACCCTCTGCATAACGCTGTCCGAAGTCTCCGACTTCGGACAGCGTTAAACCCCGCCTGTTCAAGTGTCCACACTTGAACACATACAGTTGTGAGCGTCCACGCTCTCGTTAAAGAAAAGTTTACAAATAAATTTCTCATATTTAGTTCATGTCACGTAATGCCTCAACCGATGAACTATATTTTGTCACTTTAACCGGAACAGACTGGATAGATGTTTTTACCAGGCGATTATATAATGATTTTATTGTTGAGCGTGGACGCTCAAATTTGTTCGCGTTCAAGTGTGGACACTTGAACGGGCGTAGGGGCTGAATTACTTAAAATTTTCATGTTTTAATCAGCGCAATCCATTAATCACACTAATCAGCGGTTCAGACAAAGCGTTAGGGATTGAAGCGGATACCGGCCTTGTGATTAAGGCCTTGTGTAGTATAAGCGTAAAGCCCGGCCCGCAGGGAAACGCCCATACAATTATTCAACTTGTTAAGCCCCTTTTAAAGTAACCCCGCCTGTTCAAGTGTCTACACTTGAACAAATAAAGTTGTGAGCGTCCACGCTCACGTCATAGAATAACTATAAATATGCTGTTCGGATTTAGCTACTTCGGATAGCATTATTCAAAAACTTCCAAAAAAATCATAAATTCACCCTAATTATAAACCAATAAACTTATTGAAATGCCCGATACTTACGCACTGCCTAAGCAATTGCCTGTAAAGCCATGGTTGACGCCTTTTAAAAAGCAACTGCTTGCCGCTGCGATTTGCCTGCTGTTTGCAGCGAACACGCTGTATGCCCAAAAATCTGCTTTGCCTGCAAGTTCACCCGAAGCACAGGGCGTTTCATCCGCCGGCATCGATACCTTTCTGAATGCTGTTGGGCGCAGCCATCACGAGTTTCATAGTTTTATGTTCCTGCGGCACGGCAAGGTAGTAGCCCAGGGTTGGTGGAACCCTTATGGCCCAACACTAAAACACAGCTTATACAGCCTGAGCAAAAGCTTTACCTCCACTGCAGTGGGTTTTGCGGTGACAGAAAAGTTATTGACCGTAAATGACAAAGTGGTTTCATTTTTCCCCGGCAGTCTGCCCGATACCATTAAGCCTTACCTTGCAAACCTTACAGTGAAAGACCTGCTCACCATGAGCGTGGGCCAGGAACCAGACCCCACATCGAAAATAATTCCTGCAAAGGATGACTGGATCAAAGCTTTCCTGGCATTGCCTATTGCGCACAAACCCGGCAGCCAGTTTTTATACAATAGTATGGCTACCTTTATGTTGTCCTCCATAGTGCAAAAAGTAACCGGTCAAAAAGTAGTTGATTACCTTAAGCCGCGTCTTTTCGACCCTTTAGGCATAACCGGGATAGATTGGGAGATCAATAAACAGGGCATCAATACCGGTGGCTGGGGATTGCGGTTAAAAACGGAGGACATTGCCAAAATGGGGCAGTTATACCTGCAAAAAGGTATGTGGAATGGCAAACAAGTGCTGCCGAAGGCATGGGTAGAAGAAGCCACCACATTCAAGATAGACCAGGCTCCCAATGCCGCGCAAAGCAAAAAAGACTCGAGCGACTGGATGCAGGGCTATTGTTATCAATTCTGGCGCTGCCGCAATAATGCCTACCGCGGCGATGGCGCCTTTGGCCAGTACATGATCGTTATGCCCGACCAGGATGCCGTGATCGCCGTTACTGCCGAAGTGGGTAACATGCAGGACGAGATCAACCTGGTATGGAAATACTTGCTGCCTGCAATACAGCCGCAAACCTTACCCGCAAATAAACCAGCTGAAGCCCGCTTGAAAACACACCTTGCAGCTTTGGCATTGCCGCCACTCAGTAGCACGGTAACCGGTCCCGGGAGTTTAAGTAAAACTTTTACTGTAAGCCAAAATTCATTGAATATCAAATCGATATCATTAAACATCACAGATAATATCTGCCACCTATCCATCAAAAAAGACTCTGCAAATTACTCAATAGATTTTGCAACCGGGAAATGGCTGCCTGGAAAAACCGAACTACAAGGACCTGCCATTACCGCGATAGCCCGTGAAGATTTTTCGTTGCTATCACCCTACAAAACTGAAGGCAGTTACGAGTGGTTAGATGCAAATACACTGCTGCTAAAGGTAAGATATATCGAAAGCCCGCATGCGGAGATCATCACTTGCCATTTCAACGGGGATAAACTAACCGCCGAAGTGGAGTACAGTTATAACTACGGTGGAAAAAAGATCGGACTACAGGGTGAACTGGTTAAATAAACAGCTAATGCTTTATTCGTTAACATAAGGCAGCAAAACGTCGCGCCATTTTAAAAAACCGGCTCCGCTTAAATGTATCCCGTCACCGCCATCATATTCCTTTTTTAGTCCATTATCCAAAAAATAAGGGTCTAAGTCGATAAAAGTTAGATGATTTGCTGCCGTGAGGACTTTGATTTTTTTGTTGAGTTCAGCCGCCTGCTGCCCGCCAAATTTATTAGGAATAACACTCTGCAGGTAAACGATGGTGCGGGGGCTTTGGGTCTTTATTGTCTTTAATATCAAGCCAATATGATATATTGTACTATCCGCAGGAACTTTCAGGCTAAGATCATTGGTTCCTATTTCAATAAATATTTTGGAGGGACTACCTTTTGTAAGCTGATCAACCCTTTTTAGCAGGCTATAGGAATTATCGGAATTAATACCCCTGTTTTTTACTTTTAATGAGTGAAAAAGTTCCGCCAATTCAAATTGCTGGATATGACTATCGCCCGCAAAAACAACCAAATTGCTATCAATTGGCATTTTATCTAAAATCCCTTTACGGTGCTGCCAGCCGATGGTTTGATCTATCGGAACTATCTTGGGCAAGATCAGAAAATGTCTTGTCGTTAGAACTAAGAAAACAAGATTGATCAAAATGGAAACTGCAAGAAGGTATTTTTTCATTTGTATAATTAAATTTTAGGATTTTTTTACCGCGCTGTTCCTCACAAAAGCAACAGACATCAGCGCACCTAAAAAACCAAGTCCTGCTGATATACGCATGATATTGGCGTAAGCGTGTATAAAGCTGGTATGGTAGGCTTTTTCAATTTCCTTTTTGTTCTTTGAATCGATATTGACCGGAACTTTGGCATTACCCAAATTAGCCGCCTGGGCAGCTACTTCCTGTTTCTCCTTTGGGTCAAGGGTGGTGTTTTTGATCTCCCCCTGTAAAGCTCCCGCAAAAAACAAAACCGCCAAAGCGCCGAAGATCGCGTTAGCAAATACATTGGCTATACGTGTGAGTGCATTGTTAATCCCTGATGCCGTTCCCGAAAAATGGTCGCTTACTGAACCCATCACCGCAGCAGTGAGCGGGGCCACGGTGAATGACATACCTAAACCAAACACCAGGATGCCGGGAAAAAAGGTAGTCCAGTAATCTGAGGGGCCGTTGGTTTGTTTCACAAAAGACAGGATCAGCAAGCCTGCTCCTGCCGTTGCCGGGCCTACAATGAGCAATAGCCTGGGACCATGTTTATCAGCAATCCCGCCTGCATACCGTGCTATGGTGATCATCAAAACCGTAAATGGTAAAAAGGTAAGCCCGGATTGCAACTGGCTATACCCCTGCGCCTGCACCAGGTTCAACCCCAAAAACAACATGCCCGAGCCAAGCCCGGCGTACAGAAAAAACGTAAGCAAGTTTACCCCGCTAAATGTCGCGTTAGCAAATAAAGACAAAGGCATCATCGGATGTTTGCTTTTGGCCTCGATAAACAAGAAAGCGATAAGCAGTAACACGCCGGCTGTTAATGATAAGTAGACCTGCCAGTTACTCAACCCAACAGCCGGTATCCGCAGAAAACCAAAAGTAAGCAAAGCCAATCCCAGCGCGATAGCAATAGCGCCGGCAAAATCAATAGCTTGATCACTCCCTGTGTCCCTGCTTTCTTTTACCTTCAGCCATAAAATGATCAGGGCTACCACACCTATAGGCACGTTGATGAAAAAGATATAGCGCCACAAACCGGCATCAGCCAAAGCGCCACCCAATACCGGCCCGCCCATGGTAACCACCGTAGTAATTGCCGACCAGGTGCCGATAGCTTTGCCTCTTTCTTTTTCGTTGATAGATGATGAGATCAGTGATAAGCTTCCGGGTATCATCAAGGCGCCACCCACGCCCTGGATAATTCTTGAAACGATTAATATAGTAACACTGGGTGCAAACCCGCAAGCTGCAGAGCCGGTAATAAATATGAAAATACCGTACATGAATATTTTCTTACGGCCAAGCTTATCACCCAATGAGCCCCCAATAAGTATAAGTGCCGCCAGGATAAGCAGGTATGCATTCAATAACCAGAAAAGATCGGCGCCAGTAGCATTCAGGCTTTTTTGAAGAGACGGTAAAACTACATTTAAGGCAGTGCCATCAATAAATGCCATAGCGGAAGCCAGGATGGCCGAAACCATGATCCATTTTCCCTCGGCGCTTTTGAGTGCTACGGTTGCCATTTATTTATATCAACATTGCTGATTTAATAAATGTACAGGATTTTTGTTTTACTTATAATTTATTTAAGAGATAGCTCAATAGCCCTTGCCGAGTCAAGCTGCAAATGAATGATTTTCAAGCTCTGCCTTGCCAGGTTTTGCAGGTCGCTGTTTTTATCCTGAGTTGCATTAATAAACAGCATCAGGTTTTTCTCCTGTTGCTTTACAGTCATCTGTACATATGATTTATCGAAATCCGTACCAGTTTTTTTGGTCAGGTCGTTTAGCAACTGGTGGTTTGGTGCGCTAATGGTACTATCTACCTTCAAAGCCCCGTTGTTCTTTATAATGGAATCCAATCGGGAATTTATTTTAGATTGATCGGCAATCATCATCGTGGCAAGATTTTTCACCCGTGGATTTTGCGAATGTGACCGTGCCAGTTCTGAGGCCTTAATACCTGCATTACCGCCGCCCAGAACCATGTTTATAAAACTGGCACCCGAGCTGTCAATAGATGCATTGCTATTATTGGTACACGATTGAGCGAATAGTAAAAATATTACGGCGATAATCGCCGGGCAGATATTTGTTTTCATTGTGGTAAATAGGTATACAGGTTAAAATAACGACTTATAGGCCGATTTAAAGAATCGTCACAAAATAATTACAATGATAAATACGCCGGATTTTGATAAATATTACGCCAAATTGCGCCCTGCGTTCACAATGCCATATACTGTGCGGATTACCAGCTTATTATAAACATCATTTAATTCGGGATGCTCGTTTTTATTCAGGCATTGCAGGGCATAGTGTTGGACGATCACCAAAGGCAATACGATACGCTCGCGAATAGCAATTGAACGTCTTTCAACAGGATATTCCTGCATCAGCACCTGGCTCCCTGTCAACTCAAGCAACATGGCTTTGGTCAATTCAAATTCGTCCTTAAGTTGCTTCCAGAAAGCAGCGAACTTTTTATCCTCTTCCAAATAAGCAGTTACCCTGAAATCAGATTTCGACATGGACATGCTGCAATTATCCAGCATGGTCTTGAAAAAGCCAGATGCACAATAAAGTTGTTTTACCTCATCCCATTTGCCTTCATCTTTCATCTTTTTGAGGGCCGTTCCCACTCCGTAAAAGCCGGGAATATTTTGTTTTAACTGGCTCCACGAGGTTACAAAACTGATAGCGCGCAGATCTTCCAACTTCATTTGTGCATCCGCATTACGTTTGGTTGGCCTGCTGCTGATATTAATTTTGGATAATAATTTAAGCGGACTGAATTTTTCCAGGTATTCTACAAACAATTCATGCTGCCGTAAAGCCATAAATAATTGATAGCTTTCTTCGGCCATATCAGCTATCAGGGCTTTGCTCTTTTTATTCAAAAGGTCGTTTTCGTTGGGATTTAAGGAAGAAGTGATGCCGGCGCTGATCAACTGCTCGATATTGAAACGCGCTGTTTCCACCGAACCATATTGCGAACTTACGGTTTGTCCCTGTATCGTCAGTTGGATATGCTCATTCGCGATTTCGTTACCCATCGAGGCATAAAAACGGTGTGTTTTACCACCCCCGCGTGCCGGCGGGCCACCACGACCATCAAAAAAGGCCAGGTCGATGCCGTATTTTCTTGCCATTGCCGTCAGTTCCACCTTGGCTTTGTAGATAGACCAATTGGCCATTAAATAACCGCCATCTTTGGTGCTGTCAGAAAAACCAAGCATAATAGCCTGCTTGTTTCCGCGTCTTTTCAAATGTTCTTTATAAAACGGATTGGTATACAAATTTTCCATAACCTGTGCAGCCTGCGACAAGTCATTCACCGTTTCAAACAAAGGCATAAAATCAACACTTAGATCATCCTTGTGCCAACCGCTCCACAGGAACAGGTTGATGAGCTGCAATATATCCGATGATTGCTGGCAATTGCTGATGATAAAACGCTGACAAGCCTTTTCGCCGTTCGAATGCTGTATCTGCTTCATCAGCCTGATGGTATTCAACGTATCCTTGGTCATATCGTCCTCATCATCCGGACAGTGGAAATCAGCTTCGTTAAATGGAATTGCTTTCAGCTTATCCTCCTCACTTAGCGCTTCATAGCCTTTCAGGCCTGATTTTATCTGCCCCTGTTGCGTACAATATTTAAAAACACTGCGCAATATCCTGCTGTCCTGCCTGATATCAAGCGTAGCGAAATAGCAGCCGAATAAACGCACTTTCTGTATCAATCCCTCTACTATATTCACAAATAAGCTGCCGTGATCCGTTATCAGCGTTTGCTTAACCGAATTAAGCAGCGATAACAATTCGCTTTGCAGGTCCTTTGGATTGGCCTGGTTATTAAAGGCATTTTGATATAATAGTTTTTCAAGCCTCGAAATCGTTTTCTCTATACCCCTGAATGTAATACGTCGTTTCAATATCCTGAAATCACGATAGTAACACCTGAAGATGATCTGCCTTAAAAAGCTTGCAACAGAAGCTGTAGTTTCGGTAGTTACATTGGGATTGCCGTCCCTGTCGCCGCCCGGCCAAAAGCCAAGTTCCAATATCTGGTGATCATTGGTATGATCGATATCAAATTCATCTTCCAGTTTAGCCTGTATAGCTGACACCGCGTGATAAAAAGTATTTTCCAGGAACCATACCAGGCTCGCCGCCTCGTCAACCGGGGTCGGGGATGTTTTGTTAAAGAATGGTGTTTTGCCCAATTGCTGCAGCAATACATCAATATTACTCAGGTCATTGGTTTTCAATGCCTCGATCAGGTCGGTCATGATACCCAGCACTGTGCCGGGATAAAATTGGGTAGGATGAGCGGTAAGCACCAGGCGCAGCGAAAATTGCTTTAGTTTTTCACTGATATCATCCCGTACCCTATCGCTTTGCGAAGCTTGCTGCAACAGGCTTTGTAACGACCCGCTGTCATCGGTACGGCCTATTTTGTTAAATGACGAGTCCTCTATAGCGTCAAACAATACCACCTGCCTTTCAATATACTGGATAAAGCGGAACATCCGGTTGATCTGCTCCTGGTGATCAATACCCGGTACATATTTTTCAAAAAAGGATTCAATGATCTCTGTAGGTGATAATTGCGCTACTGTTCCCCTCTCGCAATGCGAACTGAAAAATGGCAGCAAAATACCGGTATCCTTTACCTGGTAAAAAGGCAGCGTCTGAAATAAACTGTTATACAACTCAAAACGGGTTACAACTTCCTGGTTAAAGGTTGTTTCTCTCTGGCTGAGTTTCAACGTTGAAGACATAATATTATAAGTAAATAATTGGCGGTTTTAAATTATCGGTGTGAATTTAATCATCTCTGGTCTAAATTTCTCCAAAAACTGAATATTTAATAAAATTACATCATTATTAATGCAAATGTCATTAAAAGTCCCCTCAAAGATTAAATTTTTGTAAATTTGCTAATTCAAATTCTGCTCCGGGCAACACGCTATGAATATCCAATCACGGGAAATAAAAAGCTTTTTCTACAGCCAGTATTTTTCTGATGGTTTGCGTATTAGCCTGGGCATATTGCTGCCTGCGCTGATATTTACACAGTTCCACCTTTTCGAGCTTGGCCTAACCCTGTCGCTGGGCGCGCTTTGTGTTTCGGTTGTGGATATCCCCGGCCCGGTTACACATAAACGCAATGCGATGGCCGTGTGCAATTTGTGTATATTTATCGTGGCCATCATCACCGGGTTTGCCCGTTTACACGTAATCACTTTAGGCATTGAGATCACTCTCCTTTCCTTTATTTTCTCCATGTTCACAGTTTATGGCAACCGGGCGACATCCGTAGGCACTGCGGCTTTATTGATGATGATATTCATGATCGAGAAGGCCCTGAAACCCGGCGATGTGATCTTTTACAGCATGACAGCCACAGCCGGCGGGATATGGTATATGCTGTTCAGCATCGCTTTTTTCACCGTCAGGCCCTATCGTGCGGCCCAGCAGGCGCTTGGCGAAAGCATACTGGATGTGGTAAAGTTCCTGGAAATAAAGGCCGATTTCTACCGCACCGAAACAGATATAGACGGCAATTATCTCAAACTCGTATCACAGCAGATACAGGTAAGCCAGCACCAGGATGCCGTGCGGGAGCTGCTTTTCAAAAGCCGGGTAATGGTAAAGGAATCAACCAATGCGAGCCGGGTTTTGGTACTCACTTTTATTGATCTGGTTGATTTGTATGAACAAATACTCGCCACGCACTATGATTACAAGGAAGTAAGGGCGCGGTTCGAAAAAACAGGGGTATTGAATGAAATATCCCGCGTATTGCATCAAATGGCGCACGAGCTGGAAAACATCGGGTATGCCGTGCTTTCAAACAGGCGATACAATCATTCTCATGATTTTAATGCTGAACTGGAGCACCTGAAAAGAAAAATAGACGAGATCGCGTTAAATGAAACCGGCGCCAGCAACCTGGTATTGAAAAAAATACTGATCAACCTGCGCGACCTGAATAAAAACATTCAGAATATCTTTAATTATTACAACTCGCGGTCATCCAAAACACTCATCGAGAACCCCAATAAGGTGGAATATTCTAAGTTTGTAACCCACCAGGATTATGCCCCGCAGATATTTTTTGATAACCTTTCCTTTTCGTCAGGTTCCTTTAAACATGCCATCAGGGTTGCCCTGGTTTGTTTGATAGGCTTTATTATGGCAAAACTATTGGCCCTGGGCGGTCATAGTTATTGGGTATTATTGACCATCATCGTGATCCTGAAACCGGGCTTCAGCCTTTCCAAACAGCGCAATTACCAGCGTTTGATTGGTACTATAACCGGTGGTGTTATCGGTATTTTGGTGTTGACATTTATTCCCGACCGCACTGCCCAGTTTGTTTTCTTTATACTGTTTATGCTGGGCACTTATAGCTTTACCCGTCTCAACTATGTGGTAAGTGTCATTTTCATGACGCCTTATGTGCTTATCCTCTTTAAATTTTTGGGTGTTAGGGGCATCAATCTTGCGCAGGAACGTATTATTGATACCATTATCGGTTCATCGATCGCCTTTATTGCCATGTACACCATCTTCCCTACCTGGGAATTTGAACTCGTGCAGGAAAATTTACGCGAGGTGCTATATGCCAACAATAACTACCTGGTAAAGATTGCCGAAACCATAACCGGCAAAGTGGTAAGTACCACCGATTATAAGCTGGCGCGAAAGGATATCTATGTAAAATCTGCCAACCTGTCGGCCACCTTTGAGCGGATGACCTCAGAGCCAAAAAGCAAGCAAAGGAAAATAAAAGAGATCCACAAATTCGTGGTATTGAGCCATATCCTTTCCTCCTATTTGGCCAACCTTTCATCAGGCATCAAAGAACGCAATCTGCACAAAACCCAGCCTGAAAATTTAAAACTGATCAGGAAAAGCATTGCTGTATTAAACGATACCTCCAGGAAGCTCGGCGGCCAAACCATCGACCTTACCATAGAAAAAACAGAACCCACCGAAGAGAAAAAAGAACTAACCGCAAACGAAGCGCTGCTAAATGAGCAGTTGGGTTTTGTAAATAAGATCAGTTATGATATTGCCAAGGTGACGGATAATATTTTGGCGTAGTAATTCTTAATGAGCCATTAATAATATTTAATCACTCTTTTAGTGACAGTTTTCAGAATATAATCCCCTCTATATTTGTTATTTCCCTTTGATTCATAAATTTGTGATAACCAGTTTTCGTATTTGTCAATATAATTATACGTGATGGAATTTATCATATCTAACTTGCCATCGATGTTATATAATTCTTTTTTTATCTGGTTACCTAATTGGTCATAGGTCATTATAGATTTATAAAACTGATTACCACCATTAATATATAAATCTCGTTCTATAATTTGATTCTTTTTGTTAAGCAAAAAAATATCGCGAATAGGCGGATCTATCCCCGGACTATAATCATCTTTTTCAACCATGTTACCATTTTTATCATACTTATATACGAATTTTGATAAAAGTTTAGAGACCGTAATATTATACTCTTCAAATTCTATTTTACTTCCATCAATGTTGTACTTAAAAACATATTTATGTTGATACTTTAATTTATCATCAGCATCATAATTGCTTATAATTACTACAGTATCATTTTTGTAATTGTAAAAGTGCTTATTTCGTAAAACACCATATTTGTCGTAGTTCGCTGTCTCAATTTTATTTCCGATTCGATCAAACTTGGTTATACTTTCCCCAGTTTGCTCAAGTGTATCTACATTAAGTTGATTAATCTCTCCTATGTATAAATATTCAGTGATTTCTTTTACTTTACCTTTTAAATTCAGTTCTTTTAAACTAAGTTCTTCTTGTTGGGCATTTGCAATCGGCACGAAAGTGTAAAATATTGCAAATATGATAAGTGTTTTCATTTTTAATTTTATAACAATTCCGTCGCCAAATTAGCCAACTCACTCCGCTCTCCTTTTTGCAAAGTAATGTGTGCATATAGCGGATGCCCTTTTGCCTTATCAATTAAATAAGATAACCCGTTACTTTCAGCATCCAGGTAAGGTGTATCTATCTGGTAAATATCCCCGGTAAATACAAACTTGCTGTTCTCACCGGCGCGGGAGATAATGGTTTTTATCTCGTGCGGCGTAAGGTTTTGAGCCTCATCCACGATAAAGAATATTTTGGTTAGGGTACGGCCACGGATAAAGGCCAGCGGCGCAATGGATATTTTATCATTGGTAACCAATTCCTCTATCTTGGCCTGCATTTTTTCATCATCGCCAAACTGGTCTTTTATAAATTTCAAATTATCCCATATCGGCGCCATATAGGGGTCGATCTTTGATTTGATATCGCCCGGCAAAAATCCGATATCCTTATTACTCAACGGCACAATAGGACGCGTTACGTAGATCTGCCGGAAATATTTACGCTGCTCCAACGCACCGGCAAGTGCCAGCAGGGTTTTACCCGTTCCAGCATTGCCCTGTATAGTAACCAGCTTAATATCCGGGTGCAGCAAGGCATGAATGGCAAAGGCCTGTTCCAAATTTTTGGGTTGAATATTAAATATTGGCTGTTCGGATATCAGCTCCAACTGCCCGCTTTGGTTATTGAAAAACCCAGATGCCGTTTTATTCTTCCCGTTAAGGATATAAAAATGATTATGGTGATTCGGCTTTATCTCAAATGCTTCGGCGCTTAAGGAGCCTTGTTTGATGAGCTGATTGATCAGTTTATCAGGCACATGACTCAAAATGGTTTCCCCGGTATACAACTGATCCAAATTTTTAACCTTGCCAGTCTCATAATCTTCAGCATACAGGTCAAGTGCTTTAGCTTTTAGCCTTAAACAAATGTCTTTGGATACCAGGATGATTTTTTTTGCGGGATACTCTTCCTTTAATGCCAGGGCCGCATTTAGTATGCGGTTGTCTACCTTGTCACTTCCGAACACTGCCTCTGCATCAACCGAAGTTTTAGTATCCATCACCACCTTAAAGCTGCCCTTATCCTTGCCCTTCAGCGGAACCCATTTATTTAGTAAGGTCTTGCGGGAAATGTTATCCATCAGCCGGATAAAGCTGCGGGCCTCAAAGTTGCGGGTATCGTTCCCGCTTTTCATATTATCCAGTTCCTCTAACACCTGGATAGGCAGAGCCACGTCGTGTTCCTGGAAATTTTCAAAGGCATTATGATCGTAAAGGATCACCGAAGTATCTAATACAAATATCTTTTCCCGTTCGTTTACTTTACTGCCAGACATAGAAGGCTAAATTAGGGAATTTGTTCGAAAACGTTGTTGATTGAGTTAGATTAAGTTGATTGAGTTGAATAGGTTGGCCAGGCAATATTGTTGATAAAAATTAAACTTAATCAACCCAATCGACCACTTAACTCAATCAACTCACGTAATAACTTTCCGACAAAAACCCCATATAAGCGAAAACGGAAGACCACTCTTGCGAATGACTTCCGTTCCCAAACTCCTGCTTGACCGTGGTCGCCCAGAAGCACCAAGTTTCGTGTAAATTAACCGATCAGGTTTCCGTTCCTTGTTTTTGCAAACGCGGTGTTTCTATCCATGCTCATTGTTTCTGCCTGTTCTACTCCGTAAAATAGTCCAGGTTCTTCAATGCCTTTTTCTGCTCCTTTTTGTTTTCTGGGGCTTGCACCCTTTTGGTTTCTTGTCGCTTCCGTTCCACTCAGCTGGTGAGCTTTCGCCCTGTCACTTTTGTGGTACTCAGGTACTTCCGGTGTTCTTTAGCTCTTCCGAAGATTTGCCCGATTCACTTTCTGTATTACTGTAAGGCTGTCAAAGTACGTCTTTCTTGATGATTTCAATATCGGGACATCAGCCCAATCTCGCAAATATTTTTTTTAGTTTTTATAAACAGTTTATTAACAAAAAAGACATGGTTTGTAAACATTAGAACCGGCTTGATTTATAGTGAATTGCTAAAATTTTTCTGCAGTAAATTCAACTTTATTAACAACGATCTTATTAACAGAAAATGTAATATCATAATAAATTGAGATAGCAAAAAATGCGCGAAAATGGAATTCCTCTAAAATTTGTTGTTTAAAATGGGAGTGAAAACACCTGAAAACCGCTACCAAATGAAAGTCTTTTCAGGTCATTTTTGAGCAGCGTGCTTCTTTATTTTGATGATCACCCGCTTTGATACCGGCGTATTGCTTCCGATGGCTACACTATCAATGGGTACCAGCACATTGGTTTCGGGGTAATAGGTAGCGGTGTTTCGCCGGGGTATATTATATGGAACCACTAAAAATAACCTTGCCACACGCTCAATTCCTCCATGGTAGTTAAACAGATCTACCTTATCACCCGACTTAAATCCGGCATTTTGCATATCCTCTTCGTTCATGAAGATCACCCGCCGTTCATTGTGGATACCCCGGTAACGGTCTTCCAATCCATAAATAGTAGTATTAAATTGATCGTGACTACGGATGGACATCATCATGTATTCATCCTCA
Source organism: Mucilaginibacter sp. (assembly GCA_035489035.1). Classification (GTDB taxonomy): domain Bacteria; phylum Bacteroidota; class Bacteroidia; order Sphingobacteriales; family Sphingobacteriaceae; genus Mucilaginibacter. The sequence continues at coordinate 99,416 of DATHKT010000040.1, read as the reverse complement.
GCAAGCTTGTTTTCTGTCAATTCCACTACCGAAAAGGCGGCTTTATCGCCATATTTTTTAGTCTTGAACTTTCGTTCACGAGGACCATTGGGCAGATAGAAGCCCCCTGGCAGCCGTATTCTTTTATTATAATCGTCACAACCCGGTATTACTTTTTCTATCACGTCCCGGATATGGTCATAATTGGATTGATATTTATCCCAATCCACCTTACTTTTATCACCCAAGGTTGCTTTAGCCAGGCGGCAAACGATCTGTGTCTCGCTCAAAAAATGATCGGATATCGGTTTCAGCACCCCTTTAGATTGCTGCATCACCCCCATTGAATTTTCGCAACTGACGATCTGTTCCACACCATTAATAATATCCTTATCGCTACGCGAATAACACGGCAAAATAAGCGCCTCCTTACCATGCACCAGATGACTGCGGTTGAGCTTGGTGGATACATGTACCGTTATCTCCATTTTCCGTAAACCATCCGCAGTATAATTGGTATCCGGCGTAGCCGAAATGAAGTTACCGCCCATGGCAAAGAAAAATTTCAATTTGCCTTTATGCATGGCCTTTATACTTTCAACAACGTCCAGTCCATCCTCTTTAGGCGGATCAAAGCCAAAGACCTCTTTTATTTTTTTTGCCGGCTCCTTCTTCAATTGCTCCCATATCAGCATCGTGCGGTTGCCCTGCACATTGCTGTGGCCGCGAACCGGGCACAATCCAGCGCCTGGTTTGCCTATACTGCCTTTTAGCAAAACAAAATTGGCGATCTCTTTTATAGTATCTACCCCATTCTCATGCTGGGTTATGCCCATCGCCCAGCATACAATGATCCTGCTTTTATGCTTCAATAATTCCGCGGCTTCCTTCACCTGTTCAACCGGAACCCCTGCCGAGGCACAAAGCTTATCTACATCTTGTTTCTCCAGGTGTTTGACCAGTTCGGCATAACCCACAGTACTATCCTTGATAAAATCACGGTCGAATACTTTCCCCGGTTCTTCCAACTCGGCATCAAGCAACAATTTTTCAATGGCCTTCAGCAAAGCCATATCGCCATTGATACTTACCTGCAGATAAATGTCAGCCAGCTTAACGCCAAAGCCTAAAAATCCTTTTACCGTTTGCGGGTCTTTAAACTCGGTGAGTCCCGCTTCATGCAGCGGATTGATGGCAATAATTTTCGCCCCGTTCTTCTTGGCTTTTTCAAGCGCGGTAAGCATGCGCGGGTGGTTGGTACCGGGGTTTTGCCCCATAATGATGATCACATCCGTATCATAAAAATCATTCAGCGTTACTGTCCCCTTTCCTATTCCCACCACTTCTGATAATGCCGTCCCGCTGGATTCATGGCACATGTTAGAGCAATCGGGCATGTTATTGGTGCCAAACTCACGTACAAACAATTGGTACATAAAAGATGCCTCATTACTGGTACGTCCAGATGTATAAAATGCGGCCTCATTTGGCGATGCAAGACTATTGAGTTTATCAGCCATCTTTTTAAAAGCATCATCCCAACTGATAGGTTGATAGTGAGTAGCTCCGGCAGGCAGATAAACCGGCTGCGCTATCCTGCCTTTTTTGCCAATTTCGTAATCATTCAGTTTGGCCAGGTCGGCTACCGAATTTTGAGCAAAGAATTCTTCTGTCAATTTATTTGTAGTGGCTTCTTCTGCCAATGCTTTAGCGCCATTCTCGCAATACTCAGCAATAGGCGAACGGTCATCATCTGGGTCGGGCCAGGCGCAGCTGGAACAATCAAACCCGCCCTTTTGGTTCATTTTAAGCAAGGCGCCCATACCCCGGAAGGGGCCGGTTTCCGTCATAACATCTTTAAACGCCTCATAAACAGCCGGGATGCCTGCGGCCCATTCCTTAGGCTCAGTTATCTTAAGGTCTAATAATTCTTCAGGATTTTCGGCTGCCGGTTGTTCTGTCTTCTTACTCATTTCAATTTTCCAGCTAAAGGGTTTGGATAATTATCACTCTGGTCTTCATCCACACTATCCAAACAGGTAAAATCTTTCTCTACCAATAAATGCAGGTTACCTTCCATACCTTCAAAACCTATTTTATCAGTATTTTCAAGATCCTCTATCATCTTCCCCGGTATTTGCAGGCAGATCACGTTATCATTAAAAAATGCTGATAAACTCTTACCATTGGTTTTTTGCAAAACATAAACCAGCGCCCTGCCACCGAATTCGGTTTTATCTTCCAAATAACCCTCCTGTGATAAGCGGTACATATCACTTTTGGTTAACCTGTATCTTAATGAATTGCCTTTAATACGTATTTTCATATTTGGGTAGAAGTATTCTTTGTGGTTGTGTATAAATGTTAAACCGTTGGCCACGTAGAAAGCCAACCAGCGTAATGTGAAATTCTTCGGCTAATTGAACCGCTAAACTGGATGGCGCGCCAACAGCCGCGATAATGTTGATCCCCGCCATAGCGGCTTTCTGCACCAGCTCAAAACTTGCCCGTCCGCTCAATAATAGTATATGCTGATCTAAAGGCAAGATATTTTTATTCAAAGCTGCGCCGATCAGTTTATCCAAAGCATTATGCCTGCCCACATCTTCCCTCACCATCAATAATTCTCCCGAGGCATTAAACAAAGCCGAAGCATGCAATCCCCCGGTATCAGCAAATACTTCCTGGTGTTTTTGTAAGATGGACGGCAGTTGGTAAAGTACATCTGAATTTACCTGATTTTCAACGAGCTTATCTTGAGTAAAAGCGCCAACCGTCCTGATAGCATTGATAGATGCCTTGCCGCAAACCCCGCAGCTTGAGGTGGTATAAAAATTACGCTCGGCATTAGGCAGGTTCGGAATTGTGTTTTCATTCAAACTTACCTGTATCACATTCTCCTTGTTCTCCGCGCAAGCGATAAAGCAATGCTCAATAGTATTGGTATCCGATTGCTGTTTGATGATCCCTTCGGTGAACAAAAACCCCAATGCCAGTTCGGCATCATTGCCGGGTGTGCGCATGGTTACCGAAACATTTTGAATTTTCCGGTCAGTTGCCGGGCCATATTCCAGTCGTATTTCAAGCGGTTCTTCAATCGCGAGCGCATCAGTTGCATTGGCGATCTCCCCGTCAGCAATTTTGGTAATTGGTAAATGTAAAATGGATTTTGCAGGCATTATCAAATATACATTGAATTTTATTTCAATAGCAAAACGTCCTGCTTTCAGAAAGGTTTAAATAAAAAAAGCTTCCCTTAATAAAGAGAAGCCATTAATATCACTATAGCGATGGGTTTGAAACCCATCGCTATGAATTATATAATTTTGCTATCAACCAATACCTGGTTCATATTACGCACTGCATCAGCGCTTTTGCTGAATTCAGCCTGCTCTGCATCACTCAATTTAAAGTCAACGATCTTTTCCCAGCCGCCTTTGCCTAATATAACAGGCACAACCAGCGAGATGTCTTTCTGGCCATACTCGCCATCCAGGGCAACACCGCAGCTGATCAGTTTTTTCTGATCGCGAACAATGGCTTCTACCATAAAGGCAGTACCTGCGCCTGGTGCATACCATGCTGATGTACCAATTAATTTGGTCAGTGTAGCGCCGCCCACCATTGTAGCTGCAACCACTTTATCCTGCTGCTCTTTGCTCAGTAATTGCGTTACCGGGATGCTATTCCAGGTAGCATGGTTTATCAATGGGATCATGGTAGTATCACCGTGACCACCGATAACAACCGCGTTCAGATCGGCAGGTGAGCAATCCAGTTCCTGGCTCAGGTAATATTTAAATCGCGCTGAATCTAAAGCTCCACCCATACCTATGATACGGTTTTTAGGCAAGCCTGAAGTTTTCAGGGTCAGATAGTTCATGGTATCCATCGGGTTGGATACTACGATAATGATCGTGTTTGGCGAATGTTTTAAAATGCTTTCAGTTACGCTTTTCACAATACCGGCATTGGTACCGATCAGTTCTTCGCGGGTCATGCCGGGTTTACGTGGCAGGCCCGAAGTGATCACAACAACTTCTGAATCGGCAGTAGCTGCATAATCATTGGTAACCCCCTTGATCTTGGTATCAAAACCCAGCAGGGCTGATGTTTGCATCATATCGATCGCCTTGCCTTCGGCAAAACCTTCCCTGATGTCTAATAAAATCAATTCTTCGGCTAATTCTTTCCTTGCGATATTATCCGCGCAAGTAGCGCCAACAGCCCCGGCACCTACTACTGTTATTTTCATAATGTATTTAATTTGTAGAAATAAAGAAACATTGAGATAGGAATCAGCAAGTTATAGAAAATGCCCGCTTAAATCCGTGGCAATTTTAAGAAAATTTTATAAGAGGCGCCTTAATTAATTAAAAATATAACAACAGGTTTACAATGAGTATATTTTTACAATTTTCGTTTTTTAGGCAGGTAAATCCATTAGCTTTTTAACAATCTGTTAAATCAGGCAATATTTGGCGCTAAAAAGAACCATCTTGCCTTTAATTAACCAGGTCAACCTTATTATTTGGTAATTTTTTATAAAAAATCAACCAAAATGCAACTATATAGCATTTTTATGATAAAATTCGCTCATTTGAATAATCAAAATGACCGTTTTTAAAAATATTTTTAATTTTTCTTAACAATTATGATGAAATTTGTAAAATATATTTAAATTCGCCTTAATAATTGAACTTAACGTTATAAAACTAATATTTGAATCCCAAATCCAAAAAAAAACTAAACAATGGCAAAACTAGAGTACATTTGGCTTGATGGCTACAAACCAACACAAAGCCTCCGTAGCAAAACAAAAATCGAAGGAGACTTCAGTGGTAAATTAGAGGATTGTCCTAATTGGAGCTTTGATGGTTCTTCAACCGAACAGGCACCAGGCGGCTCTTCTGATTGTATTTTGAAACCTGTTTTTATCTGTGCTGATCCGCAACGTAAAGACGCTTATTTGGTAATGTGCGAAGTACTGGATTCTAAAGGTGTACCTCATGAATCAAATGGCCGTGCCCACATTGAAGATGATGACAATGATTTTTGGTTTGGTTTTGAGCAGGAGTATTTTTTATGGGATACTGAAACTGATAAACCTTTAGGCTTCCCTATCAATGGCTACCCTGCACCACAAGGCCCATACTATTGCTCAGTTGGCGCCAAAAATGCTTACGGCCGCGAGATAGTAGAAGAACATTTGGACGTTTGTTTAGAAGCTGGTTTAAATGTTGAAGGTATCAATGCTGAAGTTGCTGCCGGTCAGTGGGAATTCCAGATATTTGCCAAAGGCGCAAAAGAAGCCGGTGACCAGATATGGGTTGCCCGTTATTTATTAGAAAGAATAGGCGAAAGCTACGGCGTTGCTATCAACTGGCATTGCAAACCATTGGGTGCTTTAGATTGGAACGGTTCAGGCATGCATGCTAACTTCTCAAATACTTTATTAAGAACCGCTGCAAGCGAAGAAACTTACAAGAAAGTTTTAGAAGCTTTCCGCCCTGTAGTTAAAGAGCATATTGAAGTATACGGAGCAGATAACCATTTGCGCTTAACCGGCAAACACGAAACTGCTTCTATCAACGATTACAGCTATGGTGTATCTGATCGTGGCGCTTCTATCCGTATCCCATTGTACACTGTACAAAAAGGCTGGAGCGGATATTTGGAAGATCGCCGCCCTAACTCAGCTGCCGATCCATACAAAGTAGCTGCACGTATTATTAAAACTGTTAAATCAGCAAAATTATAATTAATTACCCTTAATTAATTTCAACAGCCTCACAGGATCTTTCCTGTGGGGTTTTTTATTTGATATACCTGTCGTTTTTAATCCAGGGCAATCCTGTAACAGGCAAATTGTACAGGTACACCCAGCAAATAACCATCCCTGCTCCTCTTTCGATTTCAGTAGATACTCTTACAAATTCATTGGGATATGGCTGATCTCGTCCAAAACCTTCATAATCATCAATTAAGGCTAATACCTTTTCGGGATCATTTAATTGCAAGATGGCACCAAAAATATATTCATCACTACCTTGAGATAACACTGCTCCAGGGTATTCACCAATATCATAAAGTTTTCCTTTGAGTTGCCCTTCGGCATAAAACCGGGTATTATTTTTCAAATAGATTGCGTATTCATTATCCCCGTCCAGCAAAGTTCCATATACAAAAAGCAGGTTATTCATATTTAATGGGCAATTAGTTTTCGATTGCTTAAATTTAACTTTTAGTGGCCGAAAAGGTAAAAAAATCACTAATTCAATCAATCATTAATTCAGTCATTTTATAATTAACTTGGCCTGATTTTTTTCGTATCAGTTATTATGGATAAACAACAGATCATATCCTACCTAAAGGAAAAAGGCATTGATAAAATAAAATTCGCATTCGCGGATATTGATGGCGTTTTGCGCGGTAAGGTAATTCATCATAAAAAATTCATCGATGGTCTTGAAAGTGGTTACGGCTTTTGCGATGTTGTTTTTGGCTGGGATAGCAGCGATGTTTGTAATGAAAATATAAAACTTACCGGCTGGCACACGGGTTACCCTGATCAGTCCTGCCGTATTGATCTGTCAACCTTTCGCACGGTTCCCTGGCAGGATAATATTCCTTTCTTTTTAGCTGATTTTAGCAAAGCAGATGGCAATGATCTGCCTGCTTGTCCGCGTAGCTTATTAAAACGTATTGCTAGAGAATGTGAAGCGATGGGGTACCACCCCGAGTTTGCACAGGAATTTGAGTGGTTCAATTTCAGGGAGACGCCGCAATCATTACAAGAAAAGAGCTTTACCAATTTGGAAACGCTTACCCCAGGCATGTTTGGTTATTCGTTATTGCGCACTTCGGAAAACAGCGATTTCTATTACGACCTGTTTAACCTGTTAATGCAGTTCAACATACCTGTTGAAGGCCTGCATACTGAGACCGGTCCGGGTGTATATGAAGCCGCCATATTGCACGATCATGTTATTGAAGCTGCAGACAGGGCGGTTTTATTAAAAACCGCTGTAAAAGAGATCGCCTACAAGCATGGCATCATAGCCTCTTTTATGGCCAAATGGAACGAAAATCTGCCCGGTTGCGGCGGCCATGTACACCAAAGTTTGTGGAACAAGGATAAGTCCGAGAACTTATTTTACAATGCCGCCGATCCTAATAAAATGAGCGAGCTGCATAAGCACTATCTGGCAGGGCAACTATATTGCTTGCCACATATATTACCCATGTATGCGCCGACTATCAACAGCTATAAACGCCTCGTAGAGGGCGCATGGGCACCAACAACCATTACCTGGGCCGTTGAAAACAGGACAACCGCATTCCGTGTACTCAACTCATCCCCTGCCTATACACGGCTGGAAACCCGTATACCCGGTGCTGATACTAACCCGTACCTCGCTATGGCCGCAGCTCTTGCATCAGGCCTATATGGCATAAAAAACAAACTGCCTTTGGATATCCAGCCTACCACGGGCAACGGTTACATCGATAAAAAAAACGGCAATATCTCACCAAATCTTTTTGATGCGACAACCATTATGAAAGACTCCCCTATCGCCAAAGAATTATTCGGCGAAGGCTTTGTCGACCACTTTAGCCAAACTCGTTTGTGGGAATGTAAACAATATGCCAAAAGTGTAACGGATTGGGAGTTGAAGAGATATTTTGAAATTATATAATGAACTACACTCTTATACTAAAAAAAGCCTGGGAAGGCTATGACGATTCTAAAACCATTCGCGAGATTGAGGATATCAGTGCGATGGTTTCTACCAATCACGTATTCAAAATAACTTTTGATGATGACGATATCGTCATTGCCAAACTCTCTCATTTCGGTAAATACGAATATTTTAAAGAGGACCACCGCATTATACATAGCCTGTGCAATAACTTGCTATACCCTTATGAGAATGTGTTATCAAAATCATTATTAAAAAATAACCGGGTATATATATACCGCCATAGGCAGGGCAAGACCGATGCCTGGGTAGTGTTTTACAACCCCACCCGCATAGCAGAACGCATGCCCCGCCGTTTAGACGAACATCACATTCGTAAGTTAGGTCAGCAAATAGGCAAATTTCACAAGGCCTGTTCAAGGGCAAGGAATGTTTTGCCAAAGTCCATTAAAACACTGCGTACCGATATTTATGCGCTGCAGCAGCAATTAGAGCAAAAAGAGGAGCAGTTTGGGTCGGCTATGCAGGCCGATTTCCTTAAATATCATTGCGACCTCTTTCTGAAAAACCGCTCCAAGTATAATGTAGGCGCTTTCGAGATCATGCCGGTATTTATCGACTGGAATATCGGGAATTTTTCAGTCACCAAAGACCTCGAGCTTTTCTCCCGATGGGATTACGATTGGTTTCGGATGAGCTATCGTGTGCTCGACTTTTATTTCCTGAGCCGCGTGGTCTCCAATGCAGGCGACCGTACCGTTTTCAGCTACTATATCAACACACTGATGGAAGACCGGTTCATTGTATTCCTTGAAGAGTATCATAAGGTGAACCCGCTTACAGCTAACGAGATAAGGTTTATGAAAGAAGCTTATCGCTTTTTCATCCTGAATTACGTGATCAAAGACGGAAAACGTTTCTTTAAAGACCAATATGCCGAGAAATTACAAGCCGAAGCTTTTGATATTTACCTACCCTCAGTCGATCGGGATTTTGATGCCGAAAAGATCATCGACGCACTAAAATTGGAAAGCAAACCCATACTTACTTAACCCATAACGGATGAAGCGGATAGATAACTTTAAATCTATAATTGACAGGTACAAGATCGTTTTCTTTGATGCTTTTGGGGTGATAAAAAACTATTCGGGTTTGGTACCCGGTATCGAGCAAACCTTTGCTTACCTGGAAAGGGAAAAGAAAGAGTACTATATCGTTACTAATGATGCTTCAAGAAGCCCTGTTCAATTAGCGGAATCCTATCACCGGATGGGTTTAACAGCAATAACTCAGGACCGTATCGTTTCCTCGGGAATGCTGACCAAGGAGTACCTCGATCTTAAAGTACAGGACGGCATTGTTGCTTATCTCGGCACCACAAATTCGGCACATTATATTGAAAGATCAGGTTTGCATACTTTGCCAATGAGCCAGGTAAATGAGAGCAATATGGATAAGGTAAGCGCCCTTATATTTTTGGATGACGAGGGCTTCGACTGGTGCGAGGATCTGAATAAAACGGTAAACCTGCTGCGTAAAAAAACTATCCCAGCTATTGTGGCCAACACAGATCGTGCTTATCCCCTTTCTGCAAGCAATGTTTCTATTGCCATAGGTGGTATTGCGGCTATGGTGGAGAGTGTGGTAGGCAAGCAATTCATCCGTTTCGGTAAACCCGATTCGCAAATGTTTATGTTCGCTTATGACCTGATACGCGAGTACCGGCAGATCAGTAAAAGTGATATCGTAATGGTGGGTGATACTTTAAATACCGATATTTTGGGCGGCAATAAATTCGGGTTGGATACGGTGCTGGTATTAACCGGTAATACTTTAGAGAAAGATGTAGAAAGCCGGATCACCTCATCCGGCATCATGCCCACCTATATCTGCGACTCAGCCGTGGTCGATCTCAGCGGCCTGGATTTCTGATCTTAACAGAAATTCCATTATATTTATTCCATCACAATCCAACTTGATCTGATGGAAACAACAGTACCTGAACCGGCCCAATGGTCATTAAGCAAAAAACTGGCATTCCGGTTTTTTCTCTTGTTTTTTCTCCTGTATATATTTTTCAACCCAAACGGGGTCATTCCCTATGTAAGCGATCTTTACGAATGGTATATCACGCCATTTCATAACCTGGCTGTGTGGCTGGGCAAGCACATCCTCCATCTGTCAAAACCAATCACCACTTTCACCAATGGAAGCGGCGATACCACTTACGATAACGTTATTGTGTTGCTGGTCATTTTTAGTTCGATCATAGGGGCATCTATATGGTCCGTTATCGACCGGCGCAGGGCAAATTATAATAAGCTGTTTTATTGGCTTACCGTAGTACTTCGCTACTATGCAGGTATTACGATGCTGTCCTATGGTTTCTACAAGGTCATCAAGCTACAATTTCCGTTCCCATCGTTCGGTGCGTTGATACAGCCTTACGGCAATTCATCACCAATGGGCCTGGCCTGGAACTTTATGGGTTATTCCACAGGTTATAATTATTTTACAGGTATTGCTGAGCTAAGCTGCGGATTGCTACTCTTCTTCCGTAAAACGAGCGCTTTGGGCGCCGTTGTGACCTTAGTTGTAGCCGGCAATATTATGGCCATCAATTATTGTTTCGATGTGCCGGTAAAACTACTTTCAACAGCGCTGGTATTAATGGCGTTATTTTTGATTTGCCGGGATATTGCCCGCTTCATCAATTTTTTCTTCCTCAACAAACCAGCACCAGCTTCAAACCTTTCACCCCATCGTTTTAAGGCAAGATGGAAAAACATCACACTAACCAGCATCAAATATCTTTTAATAGCTTACACCATCTTTTTCGATCTCACGGGGGCTTTAGAAACCGCAAAAAGCTATGGTGCCAATGCGAAAAAACCACCTCTATATGGCCTGTATGACGTTAGAGCATTTATAGTAAACAAGGACACCTTAAAACCATTGATAACCGATACCGTCCGCTGGCGAAAACTGGCTATTTCTTATCCCGGCAATGCGTTTATCAAGTTTATTAACGACAGCACCAATTTCTTCGCTTTTAAGGTAGACACACTGAAAAAGAAAATTGTGATGAATAAATTTTCGGACACAGTGCACAAATATACTTTCACTTATTACACACCAAATAAGGACTCACTGGTGTTGAAAGGAACATTCAAAAAGGACTCCATACAGGTTAGATTCCATAAGGATGACGTCAATAAATTCTTGCTGGTAAGGCGCGGTTTTCATTGGATAAATGAGTATCCTTTCAACAGGTAGACATATTATTTGGTGAATGTTAAATGTTTTGCGAAGTTTAACAACTCAACCAATGGTAAACATCCTGATGAAGCGGATACTGCATGTGCTTTTTATTGTTATAGTTCCTTATTTCGGATTTGCGCAATCTAAAACATTCACCAATCCCTTACTGCCATCCGGCGCTGATCCCTGGTGTATTTATCATGATGGGTATTATTATTACACCAATTCTACCGGGAACAACCTGACCTTATGGAAAACCAAAAATATGGCCGACCTCAAATCGGCCCAAATGAAAATAGTTTGGATGCCGCCACCGAATACCAATTACTCCCAAGAACTTTGGGCTCCCGAATTGCATTTTATCAATCATAAATGGTACCTGTATTTTGCTGCCGATGATGGCAATAACAATCATCACCGCCTATATGTACTCGAAAATTCCTCTCCGGATCCATTAAAAGGGAACTGGATATTTAAAGGCAAATTAACTGATGCCACAAATAAATGGGCTATAGACGCTTCAGTATTTGAAAACAAAAGGCAGCATTATTTGATATGGGCCGGTTGGGAAGGTGATGAGAACGGCCAGCAAAACATTTATATCGCCAAACTGAAAAATCCATGGACAATTGAAAGCAAACGGGTAAAAATATCAAGTCCCACCTATGAATGGGAAAAATACGGCGACCTGCACGATGCCAATAACCCGCCTCATGTAAACGTAAATGAAGGCCCGGAAATACTTAAACACAATGGTAAATTATTCCTCGTTTACTCTGCCAGTGGCTGCTGGACAGATTATTACGCATTAGGGATGCTCACAGCTTCAGCCAATAGTAATTTACTTGATTCCAACTCATGGAAAAAATCAACGGAACCTGTTTTTAAACAATCAACTGAGAACGGCGTTTATGCACCGGGGCATAATTCATTTTTCAAATCGCCGGATGGCAAAGAGGATTGGATATTATATCATGCTAATTCACAACCCGGTCAGGGCTGCGGTAAACAGCGGTCGCCGAGAATGCAGCGGTTTCGCTGGAATCGGGATGGCAGCCCGAACTTTGGTGTAGCGGTAAAAGAGGGAATTGAAATACCGGTTCCTTCAGAGCGTAAGAATTTAAAAAGATCAAGTAGACCATGAAAATAAAATACGTATTAATTGCTCTATTCCTATCGGTTTCACTTTCGACAGTAAAAGCTCAGAAAGTAACTGCGGGCATCTGGCCGGCAGCCAAAGCCAATGCCTGGTATGCCAAACACAAATGGGTCAATGGCTCTAATTTTACCCCAAGTTCGGCTATCAATCAATTGGAAATGTGGCAGGCTGATACCTTCGACCCAAAAACCGTTGATAAGGAATTAGGTTTCGCTGAAGGCATCGGCTTCAACACCATGCGTGTTTTCCTGCACAGTTTGGCCTGGAAGGAAAACCCCAAAGGGTTCAAGGAAAGAATTGACAAATATTTAGCTATTGCAGATAAGCATCATATACAAACGATGTTTGTGTTTCTTGATGATTGCTGGAACCCCGTTGCCAAAACCGGTAAACAGCCTGAACCCAAGCCGGGCATACATAATTCCGGTTGGGTACAAGACCCCGGTAACAGGATCAGCGAACCTGGCGAAACAGCCATGCTCCAAAAATACATAACCGATGTTTTGACCACTTTCAAGCACGATAAACGCATTTTATTATGGGACTTATTTAATGAGCCAGGCAACAGCGCAAAAAAAGAGAATTCATTAGGTTTGCTAACAAAGGTATTTGCTTGGGCGCGTGCCGTAAATCCTGATCAACCTCTAAGCGCCGGGTTATGGGATTGGAGCTTTGAGAAATTGAATACCTTCCAATTGACGCATTCGGATGTGATTACCTACCATGACTATGAAGAGCCGGAAAAACACCAGCGTGTGGTACAACTGTTAAAGGCAAACGGCCGCCCGGTTATTTGCACTGAATACATGGCCCGCACACGCAACAGCACTTTTGAGAACTCGATGCCAATGCTCAAAAAGGAAAACGTAGGCGCCATCAATTGGGGCTTTGTTTCGGGTAAAACAAATACCATTTACGCCTGGGATAAACCCATGCCAAATGGCGATGAGCCAAAAGTTTGGTTTCATGATATATTCAGGAAAGATGGCTCGCCTTTCAAACAGGATGAAGTAAATTTGGTCAAACAATTAAACAATAAACAGTAATTTGCCAGTCTGTTAAAACAAATCAAAAAACAGCAAAATATGAATTTAAGGAATTTATCTTTGGGGATGTTACCAGTTTGCATTGCCGTGCTGGGGGCTTGCAACGGATCAACAAATAAAACAACTACAACTACCACAATGAAGGACAGTATTACCTACGGTCAGCTTCCGGCTGATTCGGCATTTGAAAAAACTATTGACGGCAAACAAACTCACTTATATACACTAAAAAATAAAAATGGCATGCAGGCTACCATTACCAACTTTGGTGGCCGTTTAGTTAATCTCCTGGTACCCGATAGCAGTGGTAAAATGATTGATGTGTCAGTAGGCATTGGCAGTGTTGATGGGTATATTAAATCGACTGAACGCTATTATGGCGCAACAATAGGCCGTTATGGAAACAGGATTGCTAAGGGTCATTTTACCCTCGATGGCAAACAATATACCCTATTCATCAATAATAAACCTAACACCCTGCATGGTGGTAAAAAAGGTTACCAGGATGTGGTTTGGGATGCTAAAAAACTCAACGACCAGACATTGGAACTGACCTACCTTTCTAAAGATATGGAAGAAGGTTTTCCAGGCAATTTGAGCATAAAGGTGACTTACACAATAACTGATGACAATTCGTTCAAATGCGAATATGAAGCTACTACCGATAAAACTACCGTTGTTAACCTGACTAACCATGCTTACCTTAATTTGAATGGTGAAGGGAGCGGCACTATTCTGAAACATGTGGTACAGTTTGAAGCTGATAATTATACTCCTGTTGATTCTACCCTGATACCGACAGGAAAGGTGGAACCGGTAAAGGGCACACCTTTTGATTTCACAAAACCAATCACAATTGGCGCACGGATAAATGATAACAACGAGCAATTGAAAAATGGCAAAGGCTATGATCATAATTTTGTGCTGAATAAGCACGACATGACCAAGCCAATAGCCACAGTTAAGGGGGATAAAACCGGCATCATCATGGAAATCTATACCGAAGAACCTGCCCTGCAATTTTACAGCGGTAATTTTATGCAGGCCACCAACGTGATGAAATATGGCGAAAAGGATGATTATCGTACTGCCTTTGCCATGGAAACACAGCATTATCCTGATTCGCCCAACCAGCCTCAATTTCCATCAACAGTATTGAAACCCGGCCAAGTTTACAAAACACAATCGATCTATAAATTTAAAACCAAGTAGAGACGCAAGTTTAAAGCGCGTTGTCATCCTGAGCCCCGTCGAAGGATATGGCGTAAAGGCCATTGCCCACATGCTTCGACGGGCTCAGCATGACACTCTTTATTTAAAAACGACATTTAAAAAACATTCTCCCGGCTTATAATATTTACTTTTATAATTCATTTATACAAACGCTTTGCTAACAGATAACCACGGCAGAAAAATTAATTACCTGCGCCTTGCGGTAACCGACAGGTGCAACCTGCGGTGCTTTTACTGTATGCCTGAGGAAGGATTGAACTGGCTTTCGCGCAAGGAGTTAATGAGTTATGAGGAAATGCTGCAAAGCTGTACCTTATTGGTGAAAATGGGTATCGAAAAGATACGCATTACTGGTGGCGAACCATTTGTGCGTAAGGATATCATGCAATTACTGACAGCCTTATCCGGATTACAAGGCTTAAATGAACTTACAATTACCACCAATGGTGTGTTAACTGCGCCGCTTGTACCCGAACTGAAAAAAATCGGTATAAAATCTATTAACCTAAGTTTGGATACGCTTGATGCCAACCGTTTTTTCAGCATCACCAAACGCGATGAATTTGGCAAAGTGATGGAAACACTGGAACAATTGCTAAAACATGATATCGAGGTAAAGATCAACGCAGTGGTGATGGATGGCAAAAACACACAGGATATTATACCTTTAATTGAGTTGACCAAAGAGCTACCTGTAAGCGTTAGGTTTATTGAAGAAATGCCTTTTAATGGCGATGGGCATGTTTACGAAGGGTTAAAATGGGATTATGTCCGCATATTAGGTGAGATCAAAATAAAGTATCCGTCTATAGAAAAGTTGCAGGACCCCACCTATTCCACATCGTATAATTATCACATCCCGGGGCACAAAGGAAGTATAGGCATTATTGCAGCATATTCGCGCACATTTTGTGGCACCTGCAACCGCATCCGCATCACGCCTCAGGGCGAATTGAAAACTTGTTTATACGATGCCGGGGTGCTGAATATTAAAGATCTGATCCGGAGTGGCATATCAGAAAATGATCTACAGGCTGCATTGCTCAACACATTCAGTCACCGCCCGAAGGATGGCTGGGAGGCAGAACACAACCGGAATATAAATGATCCGGCACACGAATCGATGGCGACAATTGGCGGATAAATATATACCCCGCCCCATCCTCCTCTAAACTTAGAGGAGGTGTCGACCAACGGAAGACGGAGGGGTAAATTTAGGACATTAAAATAGAAGTGAATTAATACTATGATAACGGTTGAACAGGCAGAGCAACTCATCCAGGCACAGGCCAAAGATTTTGGTTCTGAAAGCGTCCCGTTTGAGTCGGCCTTAGACCGTGCGTTGGCCGAAGATATTAAAGCCGACCGCGACCTCCCTCCTTTTAACAGGGTCACGATGGACGGTATAGCTGTTAGCTACAAATCCATAGAACAAGGAATCACAGCATTTAAAATAAAAGCCACGCAAGCCGCAGGTGACACTCCGGTTGAGATCCAAAAAGATAATGAATGTATCGAGATCATGACAGGCGCTGCCTTGCCGGCTTCGGTAGATACGGTTATCCGGTATGAGGATGTTGATATACAAAATGGGATGGCCACCATTCATTCGGTTAATATCAATAAAGGCCAGAGCCTGCATTTGAAAGGTGCAGATAAGAAGAAAGGTGAAATTGTTGCCAATGCTGGTCAGCTTATCACCCCTGCAATCATCAGTCTTGTAGCTTCTGTTGGCAAAATCGAATTGTTGGTAAAGAAAATGCCGCGTGTGGTTATCATTTCGTCGGGCGATGAATTGGTTAATGTGTACGAGCAACCCTCATCTATTCAGATTAGGAAATCAAATAGTTATACTATAAAAGCTGTTTTAAGTCAGCATAACTTGACTGCCGACCTGCTGCATATCCCCGATGACTTGGAGATCACCAAACAAAAAATTGCCTTCTGTCTTGAAAATTATGATGTAATGCTGATGACAGGTGGCATCAGCATGGGTAAGTTTGATCACATCCCAAAAGCTTTGGACGAAATGCAGGTGAAAACCATCTTCCATAAAGTACATCAACGCCCCGGCAAACCATTTTGGTTTGGGAGGCATGATAATGGAGTGTTGGTATTTGCCTTTCCCGGTAACCCGGTGGCAACATTTATGTGCCTGCACCGGTTTTTTTTACCCTGGTTGAATGCAAGCCAGGGATTAGGTGAAAAGCAACCGGTATATGCTATTTTGAACCAGGATTTTACCTTTAAACCGCCTCTGCAATATTTCTTGCAAGTAAAATTGAATTTTAACGGGCAGGGGCAAATATTAGCTACTCCTATAGAAGGAAATGGTTCGGGTGATTTTGCTAACTTAGCAGATACGGACGCGTTTATGGAATTGCCTATGCAAAAGGATGATTTCAAAAAAGGAGAAGTATTTAGGATATGGCCGTTTAAATAATTTGTGATATGACTTTTTCTCACCTGAACGAACAGGGCCAGGCCACCATGGTTGATGTAAGCGAAAAGCAAGTTTCGCATCGTACGGCTACTGCACGCAGCATTGTTTCTTTACCTGCTGAGGTATTGGAACAGTTGACTGATGGTGATATTCAGACCAAAAAAGGCTCCGTATTTCAAACTGCCATCATTGCGGGGATAATGGCGGCTAAAAAAACCGGCGACCTGATACCTTTATGCCATCCTTTGGGGTTGGATAATTGTAAAATAACCATCCAATTGAATGAGGATCAGGAAGTAGTGATCGACTGCACCGCAAGCACCACCGCCAAAACGGGCGTTGAAATGGAGGCTTTAGTAGGCGCATCGGTCGCTGCATTAACGGTTTATGATATGTGCAAGGCACTGAGCCATGATATCGTGATCAAAGAAACAAAACTGGTTGAAAAAACAGGAGGTAAACGTGACTTCAGAAGAGCATAATCCGCCGGCAAGCGGGCATAAAAAACACGCCGACCTGGCAAGGCCCGCGTTCGGCAACTACGGCCGCAATGAATGGGCCATTGTTGGTGCGCCATGTGTTTTTATTAAAGCCTTGGCTGATAGTGTGATCAACGCCCTATCGCCCAAATATAAATGTGCTTATGCGGATACATCGCATAATGACGAAGTGGTGCTGGCCCCGGGCCGACTGGCAAATGGTGCTGTTTTGGAGTACACCGACCAGATCAATTACCAGCAGTTTAATTATCATACTGAACTAACCCCTTTTAAATTCAGGCAGCAATTTGGAGATGCTGATTTGATTTTAGTTAATGGCAACCATCAGCAGGCAAAGGCACAGGTTGTTATTATTTACAATAATAAACAGGCATCCTTACAAAAACGCCTTGCCCAACTAACCAATATTGAGCTTATTCTATTGGCCGAGAATGTGGATGAAGTGTTTGATTTTGTAAAAGAAGCCATTCCCGATTGGCAAAATATTCCGCTGTGCCGGTTGGATGAAACTGAAAAAATCATTGCTTTTTTCGAAAATAAACTACAGCAGGCAAAATCTGTATTAAACGGCTTGGTATTGGCCGGTGGCAAAAGTGTACGGATGGGCTATGATAAAGGCGCTGTAAACTGGTTTGGTAAAGAACAACGTTACCATGTAGCCGATATGCTGAAACCACTTTGCGAAGAGGTTTTCATATCCTGTCGTGCAGATCAAAAACAACAGATCGATATCAACTACAATGTCCTGGAGGATACTTTTATAGGCTTAGGGCCATTCGGTGCGATACTTTCAGCGTTTCGTGAAAAGCCAGATAGCGCCTGGCTGGTGGTAGCCTGCGACCTGCCTTTGCTGGAAACAGACACGTTTAAAAATCTCATTTCACAAAGAAAGACTTCAGCCATAGCAACAGCGTTTAATAGTCCTGATAACGAATTTCCGGAACCTCTAATTACGATCTGGGAACCCAAAAGCTACTCCGTTCTGTTGGCATTTTTAGCACAGGGCTATTCATGTCCGCGAAAGGTTTTGATCAATAATGATGTCCATTTACTGCAGGCACCTAACCCGGATGCTTTAACCAACGTGAACACACCAGAAGACCTGGAAAAGGTAAAGAGAACCATCCATCAAAAGATCGCTAACGCCTGATGCCTGCCGATTTTACACGATATAACTGTCAGATCGCTTTACCCGGTTTTAGTGAATCAACCCAAATATTGCTGCAACAGGCAAAAGTATTGATAGTTGGAGCAGGCGGATTAGGCTGCCCCGCCGCGCAGTATTTAGCCGCCGCAGGTATCGGAACTTTGGGTATCGCCGATTTTGATACTGTTTCGATCAGCAATTTGCACCGGCAGGTTTTGTACAATCCCGATGATGCGGATTTAAGTAAGGCCGTTATTGCCTGCGAACGCCTTCAAAAACAAAACCCCGGAATAAAGCTGGTGCCACATGAAGTAAAGATCACGTCTAAAAATGCGATCAGCATTATGCAGAACTATGATATTATTGTGGACGGAACGGATAATTTTGACACCCGCTATCTATTAAACGATGCGGCGGTGATTTTGAGAATACCCCTTGTTTACGGCGCGATTTACCAGTTTGAGGGCCAGGTAGCCGTTTGGAATATTAAAAATGACGATGGCACCTATACGTCAAATTATCGTGATCTTTTCCCTGAAGTGGATGCCACCCAAATACCCAATTGCGCCGAAGGCGGTGTGATCCCTACCCTCGCCGGGATCATCGGTTGCACGCAGGCCAACGAGGTAATCAAGTATATCACCAAAACAGGTGATCTGCTTTCAGGTAAAATACTAATATTGGACGCGCAAACGCTGCAAAGCCGGATCATAAAGATCGGCAATGTCACCAAAACTCATATCACAGCTTTAATGGCAACTGTCGACATCCCCGTTATATCAGCAATCGACTTGAAAAAAGGCTTAGCCGAAAATAAATTTGAACTGATAGATGTCAGAACAGACCGGGAAAGGGATGCATTCGATATCGGCGGCAAGCATATCCCCATAGAGGAGATCGAAGAAAATATAGACTATTTCAACACTGATCAACCCAAAGTTTTATACTGCGCCACCGGAAAACGCAGTGGCGAAGCGGTAAAGCTCATCAAACAAAAATTTCCGGATGCATCTGTTTTTTCTTTAAAAGATGGCTTAAAAGCGTGGATGCAAGATTTGTAATTAGAAAATCAACGAAATCATAAAAATCATTTTAATCAGCGGTTCAGACATCCTGCAAAATCAATCAAATCCCTAAATCGTGTCACGGATGCGCTGCTACCCAAACCTCGCCATCCTCAAATATTTCCTTTTTCCAGATAGGCACGGTTTGCTTTAATGTGTCAATTACATAACGGCAGGCTTCAAAAGCAGCATCACGATGAGCACATGAAACAGCTATGATCACCGGTACTTCCCCAACTTGTAATACCCCTATTCTGTGATGAATAAGTAATTTTCGCACGGGCCATTTTTCAAAAGCTTCCTCAGCTATCTTGGTCATTTCTTTAAGTGCCATTGGCTCATAAGCTTCAAATTCAAGCCTGATCACAGTTTTACCTTTGGTCGCATCGCGCACCGTTCCGATAAACACATCGATTCCACCCGATTGCGGCGACATCACCCAATCAATGCAAGATTGGATATTTAATGGTTGAGCTGATATTTCTATTTGCGTGGTCAATTGGCTTAATTAATTGTTGTCTGTGAGGACACAGACAACGGGGATGAAGTGTGTATTATTTGAGTAATCAACGAAATCATAAGAATCATAAAAAATCAACGGTCTTATCCCCCGCTTACTGGCGGAATAATTGCCACCTCATCACGTTCGGTTAGTATATTCTCATCTTCGGCATACTCATTATTTACAGCGACCATATAAGAAGCCAGTTGCTTCAATCTTGGATAACGCTGCTCTAATGATTGCTTAAGATCACCTGTGGTTGCCTGCCCTATCAATTCCACATCAATAGACGCTCCACCCAAAATATCCTTTGCTATACCGAATGCGAGCACATTTACCTTCATACTTCAAAATTAATCAAATAAGGCAACACTAAGCTTCCTTCTTTTTAAAATACCAGTACAGCGGTATCCCTATCGCGGTCAATAGCAATCCAAATACCGAATTGATGATACGGCTATTCCCCGCCATATAATTGCTGATATCATTGTAAAGCGTGATCACCACATAAAGCGTAGAGAACAGCATAAAAATAATCGGCAAATAAGGATAACCTTTCAGCTTATAAGGCCGGGGCGCATCCGGCATTTTTTTGCGGAGAATAAAAATACCATAAGCGGCAAACCCATAAAATATCCAGGTGATAAACACAAACATATCCATTAACATATCAAATGAGCCGATCAACACCAGGATAGTCGCCCAGGCTGCCTGGAACCATAAGGCATTTGAAGGAGTATGATATTTAGGGTTGACCTTGCCGGCAAACGCAAAAAAGTTTTTCTCTTCCGACATCGCATATACTACACGGGCGCAAGGCAGTATACTACTATTGGCTGCCCCGGCTGTAGACAGTACCACCAGCATAGCCACCAATCCCGCCCCGCCGGTTCCTAACACCCTAAACATGGCATCGGATGCTACTAAAGTCGAGTTTTTCATCAGATCAACCGGGAGCATATAGAGGTAGGCTTCAGTGGTTAGTACATACAACAATATGCAGGTACATAAACCAATGATCAATCCGCGCGGAATATTTCTCTGCGGATCTTTGATCTCTCCGGCAATAAAGCCCAGGTTATTCCAGCCATCATAAGCGGCCAATGCCCCGGTAGTGGCGGCGATGAAGGCTGTCAGTTGATGCCAGTAGGAACGGTCGAAAGTACTTGAGGCCGTAACCAGGTTAAGCACATTGCCTTTACCCGAAAAGAAAATAGCTCCTATCAGAAAGATGAGCGCCAGTACTTTTAATCCCGAGAAGAAAACCTGCACAGCACCACCCATTTTTAAACTGCGTGCATTTATCCAGGAAAATATGATGATCAGCAATATCGCCAGGCCCTTGACCCCGATATTTTCCAGCAGGTAAAACTTACCTATAAAGGGTATCACAAACGGTACGGCATGCTCAATTGCTTTAGAGAAACGGGGCAAATGCACAAAATATTCGGTATAAGCGGCAAATACAAACGATATACCGGAAATTGAAGCTGTATCGATCACCACAAATGACGCCCAGCCAAACAAATAGGCAAAGAAATTGCCGTACATGCGCCGGAAATAGACATACTGGCCACCGGTTTCGGGCAGTAAACAGCCAACCTCGGCATTGATCATACCGCCAAATAACGACACAACACCCGCAACCACCCATACCAGCAGCAGCATTAAAGGTGAACTCAGTTGGGCCGCCATAGTTGCCGGCTTCATAAATATGCTGCTGCCGATGACAGAGCCTATCACGATAGAAACCGATGCCCATAAACCTAACTTGCGTTCGAGTTGCGCCATTATTTATTCATAAATTCAGCCAGTATGCGATGGAAATGATGTGTACCCTGTTCACGGGTTACGGAATACCTGCCATGCTTATAAAACCTCGAACGCACGCCTCTTTGCACATTTTCTACGATCTCCTCATCCTCCTGCTCCACCTTATCTAACCCGGCTCCGGCTCCTTTGTCCAGTCTGGCTTCATCCCACACATAGGATAAAAACCTTACCCGGCATTCGCCAACAGATACCGGCTCAACTACATTGACCGATAAACCCCAGGGATAAAAATTGAACATCATATTAGGAAATACCCAGAAATAATAAGCGGCCACGTTTTTCCCTTGATCACGCGATGAGGCGGGAAGATCAAAACAATCCTCGTCAGTTTTTGCCAAACCTAATTGCAGGCTTGAATAAGGAAAAAACAATTCTGTAGCATACTCGCCGAAATCGATCACCGCGTTCAACCCGGCGTGTACAAAAGGAATATGAAAGCCTTCGAGATAATTTTCGCAATACAAGGCCCAATTGCATTTCACATTAAAGGTTTTGGATAGATCTGGTTGGAACTTAAAATCGTCCAGCGGCATCCAGCTTACTCTTTCCATCATATCCCTGAAAAAGAGATCATTTGAATAAATAGGATTGACCGAAGTAAACAGCCATTTATTCCATTTAAATATTTCTAAAGTTGGCAGGTCATCGTCTTTTGAAGGAAAATTTTCCACCTCCTTAAACTCAGGCATCGAAACAAATTTACCGTCGAGATTAAACAGCCGGCCATGGTAGCGGCATCTCAGGTTAGCTTGCTTGCATGCTTTTTCGGCAACGATATTGCCGCGGTGCGTACATACATTGGACAGTAAATTTATTGTACCTGATTTGTCCCTGGTCAACACCAAAGGCTCGTCCAGATAGCCTGGCAGCAAAGTAAAAGGGTAAACTTCGCCGTTATCTTTTACCAACTCATCATTGCCTATAAATTGCCACGAGGGTGCAAATATCTTCTCCCTGCATTGCTCAAATACTTCGGCACTGGTATAAAAATCAGCATAAGGCGTTTTTGCTTTTGCAATATCGGGGTCAACAAAAAAATCATGCATACTTGCTTACAGGCATATCTATTAATGCTGTAAGTTAGATGATATGAAACACATTACCAAGAAATGATTTCGGGAGAAAATGCCTCAGTTTAAAAGTCAACTACATCGCTATTATTGGCTATTTCCACACCAATGATGACCACTACAGCCACGGTTATTCCCAAAACTTTTAACAGGCCCATGCCAAAATTGTCTTTTTTAGTATAGGCTAAATTTACACCATTGCTCTTATAGCCAGATACGTTACCGGCGCTATCAAACAGGAACCTGATATATTTTTTGTTTTGGGTGTATTTAAGCAATTTTAAAGAATCGCGGGCGGTAGCGACGTAACTTTTTGTTGTATCGCTTTTCCTGGCTGTATCAGCAACAGGCTGTGCAGCTTTATTAGGCGGTATATCTTTATTATAAGTCCATTCTTCTATTCCCTCACTTGTTGTTTTCTGGTCAGGCATCCCAAATTGTTTCAATACATCGGCTTTGGTGTGAAAACCCTGCATCACCTGCTGATGCGTATACACCTGTTTGGAGCAACCGCAAAAAGATAGCATACCTGCAAGGATAAGAAGTACGGGTAAAGATTTTTTCATGTGAAAGGCTTTACAGCCAATAACGCATCAACAGTGAATTAATATATAAATATATAAAATTTACTTCTTATCCAGGTAGGCCATTTGCCCCAGGTGGTAACTTAAGTGATTGGTTCTGTTGATAACAATATTTAGTTTATTCCGGTGTGGCTCTTTTGCAAAATCTTCTGCTGATACTGATGTATGCCTGTTAAACCATTCATCAACGGGCATCTGAGCTATTTTGTGCAAGAGCCTGGAGTTAACATTATTCCAATATTCTTTTATTTCAGCAACACCTGGTTTTTCAATGCCTGAATTTTCCGGGTTATGCAGAAATATCTCATCCATTCCTGGATTAAGCCTTTCACCAAGTTCGAGCAACTTAAACATACCATCACTTACAGCGGCCAGATGTCCTATCAGATAAACGCCTGTATTACGCCCGGGTGAGGTTTGTGCCGATAATTCTTCATCACTTAGTTTAGCCAGCAAATTATTAGTGCGGCTAATTTGTGTTTCCCAATTTGATAGAACCATTTTTATAAATAGTTCTTTGTCTGCAGATGTTGTGCTATTACTCATGGATCAGGTTGTTTAATAAATTTTACTCAAATATGCATGTCTTACACAAAATTAGAAACATGGATATGTAAACTTTTCATGCCTATAATTTTTTAATAATTAAAGCCGGATAAAATCAAATTGTAGATTAAATCCCCGATACTTTTCCTAATTTCGGAACGGATCAACCAGGCACAGAGAGCAACAAAATGGAGCAGAAGTTTGAAGAGGGCACTATCTACAAAAACATAAAAGCGGCAGACCTGGAAGGGCACGACCGTACTTTTGAGGACTGCACGTTCATCAAATGCGACCTGTCATACGCCAATCTCTCGCACATTACTTTTATCAATTGTGTGATGGATACCTGTAATCTTTCGCTGATCAAAATTACAGATACAGGCCTGCAGAATGTTGATTTTAAGGATTGCAAGATAACCGGCGTCAATTTTGGCGATAGCAGCAATTTTTCGCTTACAGTGAGCTTTACCAAATGCATACTGGATTACACTGTTTGGCATAAAAAGAAACTTAAAGGCACTTCGTTTACCGAATGTTCATTTGAGGAAGCTGATTTCAGCGAAACCGACCTGACCAATGCGGTATTCGAGAAATGCAGTTTGAATAGGGCAATTTTCAACCGTACGATATTGAAGGGAGCCGATTTACGCACCGCTTATAATTTTAATATCGACCCGGAAAACAGCACTATCAACAAAGCTAAATTCAGCGCCGATGCTTTGGCCGGACTGCTTGTAAAATATAACCTGGTTATAGAATAAACATAATGGATGAACATATCATACCCTTCAGCGGTGATAAGCTGATGAAAGTAAGGCAAATACAAAAAGATTATTACCGGGTAAGCCTCGATCACTCATTTATTGGCTATATCCGCAAAGTTGGCGGCGGCTGGCAATTGGAAGAAAATTCGAGAGCCGAACTCACTGCCGAAAATGTACAACTCATCGGCGATCAGATAGATCAGTTGCGCTGGCAATTGACGCAGTTTTATTAGGATAATAGCCTCCTTGTCATTTCGAACGAGGAACGAGGAGAAAACTTATGAATCATGCAAATTGGTTATTGCTAAGCGTATAAGATTTCTCGCTATCGCTCGAAATGACAATTACTTTTTACTTTTAGGAATGTCAATATGCACATCCCATATTTTAGCCTCTTCGGTCACTTCGGGATCGTGTGAGCAGATAAATAATCCAACCAAGGCTTCTTGCGGCATGTTATTCATTACATGGGCGCCAACTGTTTTCAGCGTTTCCCCTACGTGGCCTATCCGCATAATGATCTTTTTGCCGATCCTTTGTAACTGTACCACTTCAAAATTCTTTTCGGGATAAAATATTTCTCCCTCCGGGTCCTTCATATTTTCGCCTTTCACAGATCGCCACTGCAGAACGGTTAAGCCATCACCATGCTCAACTGCGCTTACATGAATAGTTTTCTCATCAGTCGATTCACGGATCATCCAGCCTATTTTACGGTGACCATTCCCTTTATCGCCAACAAACTGGAAATTAGCGGTAACAGTAAAATCACCCTTGATCTTTTTAAACAGGTATTGAAATTCATCCCGGTTGAACCATATATTATAACCAGAGCCACGCATAATATAGGTATGCGTCACCTTATCATATTGAGAATTTCCTTTGTTTTTAGGATTACCAATATCAATATGACTGCTGAACAAACCCAGCGTATCAGTTTGCGCAGATGCGTTTGTACAAACAAAAAAAGCGATGGCTAAAAATGACAGTTTGATAAAGCGTTTCATAGTATTTGTTTAAAATTGATGATCAAATATACCCGGTTTACTGATTGTAAATTGGTCGGTTCTTAACAAAACATGATGATAATAATGCATAAAAACAAAAGAGGCTCCATAAAATACGGAGCCTCTTTATTTATTTTAGTTATACAATTTGATCAATCATAATTTCTTCTTTTTGCCCTTTTCTTTAACTCATCAACCGGCATAAACTGCATACGGCCCACAGGCTTATCGCCCTTGTAAGTGATTACTTTCAACATAGCTGCATCTTTCGGTACGATCAACGGCTCCGTATATTTTGGATAAAATTGATCCGGGAACGAATTATCAAAAGTATAACGAATATCCAACCCCTTCACTTCGGTGCTTAGTTCAACCTGCACTGTGCTATCCGGCATCATATGGGCGGCAAAAATAGGGTCATAAACGCTTGGGGCATATTTAATCTGGGCTACATTAAAACGGTCAAAATGCTTCTCAACACGCGTGAAGAAATCGTCAAAGTTGCGCCTCGATTTTGGCGACCATACCGCCTCTGATACAGCAAACGCGCGCGGCCAAGTCATATATTCCAGATGGCGCACATTATAAACCTGCTCAGTCCACAAATTGGCTTGTCCGCCAATGATCAGTTTTGAATCAACACTATCAGGTGCTGGTTCAAATTCGTAAGCCTTATTCAAACGTAAGGTAGCATATACGCGGGGCTCGATGATCGGATCAGCCTGCATATAGTCCAGGTAAGCAAATGTGGTAGGGCTCATCACTACTTCATGTCCCATTTTCGCAGCTTCGATACCGCCTTTCATTCCACGCCAACTCATTACAATGGCATTTTGTGCTAAACCACCTTCCAGTATTTCATCCCAACCCATAAATTTCTTTCCCTTGGACTCCACGATCTTCTCTACCCGTTTTTCGAAATAGCTTTGTACCTCTTCCTGGGTTTTCAGGCCTTCTTTTTGCATCAAAGCTTTTACAGCATCGCTTTGCTCCCAAAAATTTTTAGCGCACTCATCTCCTCCCATATGGATATAACCAAAGGGAAACAGCTGTGCAACTTCGGTCAGTACTTTATCTAAAAAGTCATATACCTTTTCATTTGCAGGGCATAGCGTATTATCGATCCTGGCTTTGATGCCATCTTTTCCAAAATCCATAAAGTGCTCACCCGATCTTACCTGGTATTGTTCGGCGCCGGGAGTACAGGATAACTCAGGATAGGCAACTACAGCAGCCAAACTATGTCCGGGAACATCTATCTCAGGCAGGATATTAACAAACCTGTCCTGGGCATACTTAACCAGCTCTTTGATATCTTCCTGGGTATAAAAACCACCATAAGTGCGTGGCTCATCAGGTCCAGCTTGGGAAAATGTTCCGAAATAACCTACCTTTTTTACATTGTACGCGCCAACAGTAGTTAAACGGGGTAAGCTTTTTATTTCCACACGCCAGCCTTCATCATCCGTTAAATGCATGTGCAGCAGGTTGAATTTGTATCTTGCCATATTGTCGATATATTCTTCCACCTCAGCTTTAGTAAAGAAATGGCGGGATACATCAAACATCAGTCCCCTCCATTTAAAGCGCGGGTAATCTGTAATATCCACACAGGGTGATGTCCATTTTATATTTTTTACCACATTGCCCACAATTTCCTTAGGGAATAATTGCACCAAGGTTTGCGCCCCATAATACAGGCCGGCTGGTTCATTCGCCCGAATATAAATTCCTTTTTTAGTGACTGATAAACGATATCCCTCTTTACCCAAAAGTGTATCCGTCTTTTTATTAAGCGTTAATCTTATTGAAGCAACCGGGGCAGCATTAACAACAGTAACTTTTGAACCGGTTGGTATGGAAAGCCTTTGACGCAGTAAGTTGATCACTTCCTTCATTTCGGGTTGAGTACTGCTTACAATAACTACCTTTTTGGGTAATACATACTCACCAATTTTTTTGGTAATAGCTACCGGTTCTGGAATGATAGCAATGCCGCCATCTTTGTTGGTTTGACTGAACGATTGAAACGCGATAACGCTGCAACAGAATAGTCCTAAAAGTTTCTTCATGTTTGTTAAATTTTAAAAGGATTTACAATTGGGATATCAATCGCAAATTATGATTTATAGGTAACAAATGAAAGCGATTTATATAAGTTGGATAAACTTTTTAAAAATATTTAAAATCTATCTCCATTACTTATGTTTCCCGATAGCATATTTTATTCCGCCCAACAAGTGGTTTAAATACAGCGGATCAGCATAAGATTCATCTGTATGGCCCAAAGCAGTGTAAAAAGCCCTTCCCCCGTCATATTCGTGATACCAGCTCATGGGATGATTATCGCCATTTTCGCCACCTGTATAAGTTTTCTCGTCAATAGTGATTAACACATGAAGACCTTTGGCTATGTACTTATAGTTATACCATTCGTCCAATCGTTTCCATTCGGCAGGC
Organism: Mucilaginibacter sp.; assembly: GCA_035489035.1. GTDB lineage: Bacteria > Bacteroidota > Bacteroidia > Sphingobacteriales > Sphingobacteriaceae > Mucilaginibacter. The sequence continues at coordinate 71,115 of DATHKT010000040.1, read as the reverse complement.
AAATGTTTTGTGGCGATAAAACTACGGTCAACCACATTCAGCGTAGCCACCTGTTGTTTGCTCGGGTGACTTTTAAAGTATGCGCCAACCAAATCGCCATACCATGGCCAGTCATATTCCGTGTCAGTTGCTGCATGCACCCCAACAAAACCACCTCCTGAGTGGATATAGCCTTCAAATGCCTTTTGTTGTTCATCATCCAGCACATTGCCGGTTGTGCTTAAAAAAATCACGGCCGCGTATTGCTTCAGATTATCAGCAGTAAACTTGGCGGCGTTGGTGGTAGTGTCCACATCAAAATTATTTTCCTGGCCCAGTTTGATAATAGCCGGTATACCCATCGCGATAGAGGCATGATGAAAGCCAGCGGTTTTACAGAATATCAATACTTTGGGTTTAGCCAAAAGCTGGCAGTATGGAAGCTGGATCAAAACGCATAGTATTAATGCAGCTTTTAGGTAATACGATATTGTTTTTTTCATGTTTGATAGTGGTTAATTTAAAAATCCAATAATTGTTAAAAATTCGAAATCGAAAATCCGACATCCGAAATCAAATATTCCCCTTCTTCAGTTCATCAGCAGCAAAATTTGCAGCCCTTGCCGTTAAGGCCATGTAAGTTAATGATGGGTTTTGACAGGCTGATGAGGTCATGCAAGCTCCATCTGTAACAAACACGTTTTTTGCATCCCAAACCTGGTTGTGCATATTTAAAACTGATGTCTTGGGATCGCGCCCCATACGTGCCGAACCCATCTCGTGAATACCATCGCCTACATGGTGACCGTTATCATGTGTTTTTACATTCTTAACCCCGGCAATCTCCAGCATAGCCTTAGCTTCAGCTACAATATCAATACGCATCTTTTTCTCATTGTCCTTGATCTCGGCATCCATGGCCAGTACCGGCAGTCCCCATTTATCTTTTTTGGTATGATCAAGACTGATCTTATTTTCGTGATAAGGCAGCAATTCGCCAAACCCGCCAATACCCATTGACCATTGTCCTGGTTCGCTGAGTTCATCTTTAAACTTACCGCCGATATTCAATTCCGCGATATTGCGGCTCCAGCCTTCCCGGCTGGCGCCTCCCTGGTAGCCAAAGCCACGCAGGTAATCCCTTTTATCTCCAAACAGGTTGGCAAAACGCACTACATAGATCCCATTTGGCCTTCTGCCGAAATAGTATTTATCCTCATACCCTTCCATCACGCCGGATGCACCCAAATTATAGTGGTGATCCATGATATTATGGCCCAATTCGCCGCTACTGCTGCCCAAACCATCATGCCATACATCAGTAGCCGAATTCATTAATACCCACGCACTGTTCAGTGCCGAAGCATTTACAAAAACAATTTTTGCATGATACTCATAGGTTTGGTTTGTTTCAGCATCCAGTACCTCCACGCCTGTCGCCTTTTGGGTATCCTTATCATATATGATCCTGGTAACTATGGAAAAGGGCCTTACCGTTAAATTACCCGTTGCCACAGCGGCCGGTAAGGTAGAAGACTGTGTGCTGAAATATCCGCCAAAAGGGCAACCCTCCCAACAGCGGTTGCGGAACTGGCATTTGGTTCGGCCGGGTATAGCGGCGGTCAAATTAGCCGAACGGCCGATGATCATATGCCGGGCATTATTATAATGCTTTTTGATACGATCCGCCACATCTTTTTCTACGCAGTTCATATCCATGGCAGGCAAAAAGTGTCCATCAGGCAATTGCTCCAAACCTTCCAGTGAGCCATTTACACCCGCGAATTTCTCCACATGGTCATACCAGGGCGCAATATCTTTATAGCGTATGGGCCAGTCTATGGCCCAGCCGTCTTTTGCATTAGCTTCAAAATCGTGATCGCTCCAGCGATAGCTTTGTCGGCCCCAAAGAATTGAACGCCCACCCAATTGGTACGAACGCCACCAGTTAAAAGGTTTTACCTCGGTATAAGGCGCGTCCACATCATCAGCCCAATAATTTTCATTGCCCTCGTTAAGCCCCCAAGCCCTGGCCAATATCGGGTGACGTTTCTTTTTTTCCAATGGAACACTGCCCCTATGCTCAAAATCCCAGGGATTATTGTTGGCTGTTTTATAATCTTTTATATGTTCAAAATTGCGCCCGCGTTCAAGCATAATGGTTTTAAGGCCTCTTTCGGTAAGTTCCTTCGCGGCCCAGCCACCACTTATACCCGACCCTATTACAATAGCATCATAAGTGTTTTTAGCCTGCGCCTTGTTATTTACATTAACGGTATCAAATGGCATGATCAAGAAGATTGGTTTAAAATTGGTTAAGTGTTATTATGACACAATATAGAAATAAAACACGATTTAATGATTAATTGGTTATTCGACTCAAATCAATAAACTGGTCTTAATATTTACTTAAAAAATAATTAATCGCCTATCTTTTTATTCGATAATAGCTATTTCAACGGTTTTATCTTAATACTCCTGTAATTCACTTCAAATCCATGATCCTGTAAAAGCAGGTGCCCCTGCTTAGCCTCGCCGAAGTTTTTCCATACCACATACTTGCTAATGGCCACCAAGTCTTTAAACTCCTTTGAGCCGCGCTCATATTCCAAAACTTTAATACCATTCAAGTAATGCTCCACATGATTGTTGGGATAAACCACTACCCTGCCCGTATTCCAGGCACCAATAGGGCGAACAAAGCGCGTCGGTTTATTAGCGGGGATCAGGTCATAAAGTGAGGACAGGGTGCGGTCGCCATCACGGCCCAATTTGGCATCGGGGTGCACAGCATCATCCAGCACCTGGTACTCCAACCCTATTGCCGAACCTTTAGTATCTTCATTCAGGGTCACGAAATATTTTACGCCGCTATTGGCCCCGCGACTCATTTTAAATTCAAACGAAAGATCGAATGCGCTGAATTGTTCTTTGGTTACGATGTCGCCTACATTGGCTGCTTCACCGCCTTTAGATCCCAATATGGTCATAGTGCCATCCTTTACCACCCATCCACCGGGTTTGGTTGGGAAGGTTGTCGTATTGGCATTTATCCAGCCGGTATTGGTTTTGCCATCGAACAGTAATCGCCAGCCATCCTTTTTTTCATAATCGGTTAAATGATTGGAGACATAATTTACCACATACACACCGGGCGAAAAAGGCTCAGGTTTGAGGTTGATCGTTTTTATTCTGATATTTTTAAAGTATATCTTTTTCCCGGCATCTTCAGGCTTCCCAACAGCATGCACTTGTAAACCGATAAATCCTTTGCTGTCTATTGTATCTACCACATAAGCTGCCGCTACCCCATTTACCCAGGTTTTGGTACTGTTGCCGATACATTCTATTTTAAGGTGATTCCATTCGCCTTGCTTAAAAGCGGGTTGTGCTTTTGGGTTTAATTGCAGCGTATAAAGCCAATCGCGCCGGGCTTCGTCCTCGATACCGCCTGTCCAGCGGCGATCAGAGGGGTCAATTTCTACCTGCCTGCCATAAACCCTGCCTGTTCCCTTATTTCCTGCGGCATCAAAATGACTGCGGGTTTGCACACCCGAATTGCTGACCGGGCTTTCCACTTTGGTATCCAGTTCCAACACAAAATCGCCATATTCTTTTTCAGTGACCAAGAAGGAATTATATGAGTCAACTGCCGATGTGCCAACGACCTCACCATTTTCAACGGTATAAGTTGCTTTGCCTGTGGCCTGTTTCCAGCCTTTGAGTGTTTTTCCATCAAATAGATTGGTCCAGCCTGTAGATTTTTGGGCCTGAACATTCGAAACTAAAAAGCTTCCCGCTATAGCGACGGCAAACACAAACGATTTATATTTATTCATAATTTTCATAGTGATGATCTATTGTTTTAAACCTTTAAGATAAAGCAGGCTTTGCGCTACCTGGGTAATGGGGTTACTGCTCTCATCTTCGATATAATAATGTTCGACCCCGGCTTTTTTTGCGGCGATCAGCACAGCAGGTATATCGATCTGTCCCGTGCCCAAAACCACATCATTGTCTTTTGCTGTACCCCCTGAGAAATCGCCCTTAACTCCTTTTTTGAGATCTTTCAGATGCAATGCCTTATAGCGGTTGCCGTATTTATTGAGCAGGGCGGTGGGATCTTGTCCGGGGAAAAAGGCCCACAAAATATCCAGCTCAAAACTCACGTATTTTGGGTCGGTTTGCTTCATGATGTAATCATACAACGTACCATCCTGGTAAGGCTGAAACTCAAAGCCATGCTCGTGGTATATAAAGCCCAATCCATATTGATCTTTCAATATCTTCCCAACCCGGTTAAAATCGGCAACTGCCTTTTGCGCTTCTTCTAAAGTAAAAGCGGCCTTATGCGGAATGCCAGCCACCCTAACATATTGCGCTCCCAATGTTTTCGCATTTTGGGCCACCTCCGCGGTTTTATTCACAAAGTCATCGTAACTGACACCAAAGGACGAGCATTTGATACCCCGTTCGTCCATCAGCTTCCTTAACTCTGCGGCAGTTTTGCCAAACAGGTTTGAAAATTCTATATCGGTGAAGTTATTGGCCTTAACCAGGTCGAGCGTGGTGGGAACGTCCTTTGCAAAATAATCACGGTAGGTGTAGGATACCACACCGGGTTGCTGAGGGAAAAGTTGTTCTCCGCTTTGAGCGAATAAACTAACTGAACTTGACAAAAAGAAGATAATGAAGATATATTTCATACGCGCTTTCATAGTAAGATATTAAAAAGTCTCCCATACAGGGGGAGATTTAGAGGGGGCTATACCACTTTCGGCTCCCAACCAGCCTCATAAGTCCTTCCCCACAACTTCATCGCGTCAGGACTATTGGTAATATGCCCGTTTTTCGAATCACAATTTAAAGTAATACCTGTGCGTTGTGCGATATTAGCCAAATGGCAAAGCAGCACACTTTTCGAAGCCTCATCAACCGGCGCGGTCAATTCATTCTCGCCTCTTACAGCACCCACAAAGTTCTTAAAATGATAAAAATCCAAATTGCCATTGGCACTTGTCGGATTGTTCGGATCGGGAGCTACCTCTGATTTCACTTCCTTCAATACCTTGTTTTTGATATCCAATATTTTATAGTCGCCGCCACCCAAATTTACCAGGCTGCCTTTAGTACCATAAATAATAAACCCGCGGCTACTGCCCTCCACCGGGAAGTTATTACAACTTCGGCTTTCCCAACTGATGGTTCCCTTATCACCAAATTCAAAACTGGCTACCTGTGTATCAGGTGTCTGCCAGTCGTCTTTATAAGCATATCTTCCACCTGATGAAGTCACTTTTGTAGGGTAATCAACCCCTAAAAACCAACGGCAGCAATCTATTTCGTGCGTACCATTGTTGCAGGCCTCTCCTGTTCCCCAATGCCAAAACCAGTGCCAGTTGTAATGAACCAGGTTATCCTGGTAATCCCTGCGTGGTGCTGGTCCCTGCCAAAGATCAAAATCCAAAGTAGCGGGCACCGCTATCTTTTTACCAATGCCGATGGACTGCCTGTTGTTGGTATACCACGCCTTCGCAAAGTACACATCGCCTATCGCGCCTTCTCTAACCTGTTTTACCGCATCAATCAATGACGGCATAGAACGCCGCTGATTACCCATCTGGATATGTTTGCCGTATTTATGCAAGGCTTGTGATACCAGTTCTCCCTCGTGTGGGTTTTGTCCGCAAGGTTTTTCTACGTACACGTGCTTACCATGCGATGATCCTAAAATAGCAGCAGGAGTATGCCAGTGATCCGGCGCAGCCACTATCAAAGCATCAAAATCCTTTTTCTCAACCAGTTTCCGTATATCGTGCACCAACTCAGGTTTGCGTTTAGCATCTTTAAGCGCTTCATATCCTTTTTTGATGGCTCCCGCTTCTACATCACATATATAAGCTATTTCCACATTAGGCAATTGCGAATAGCTGTTGGCCAAATAACTCCCCCTGCTGTTAAGGCCCATTACCGCCAGCACTACTTTATTGCTGGGTGCATTTTTACCAAATATTGGAAAATTAAGAATAGTTAATCCGGCCGTAGCCACTGAGGCGTCCCTGATGAATTTTCTGCGATGCATAATTAGATGTTTTTATTGGTTTTTAAAATTAGGGATAAATGTTTTAAACTGGCAGTAATGTTCATTAAATGTAACGAACTTGTTATTGTTTTTATAAACATCCCATTTCGTGGCTTGCAAGGGATAGCGCAAGCCGGTATCTTTACGCCGGTAATATTTATTTGATCCGATGCTTCTTATTAGCCAGTTATTTATTTATCCAATCAAGTCGCTTGCGGGCATCGCTGTAGATAAGGCCCGTGTTACAGACCGGGGCTTTGAATACGACCGCCGTTGGATGCTGGTTGATCTGAATAACCGGTTTATTTCGCAACGCGAGGTACACCAAATGGCGCTAATAAAAGTGCAGGTAACGGACAAAGGCCTGCGGGTAAATCATACTACCAAAAATTCATCCTTCACAATACCTTTCCTACCAGCAACCAGCGAATTCGCCGATGTCACTATCTGGGATGATACTTGTACAGGGCAATTTGTAAGCGATGAAGCTGATAAATGGTTCAGTAATATGCTTGAAATGTCCTGCAGGCTGGTTTATATGACTGATGAAACAACCCGTGTTACAGATCCGCGTTATGCCCCGGATGACAGCATTACTTCCTTTTCAGATGCTTATCCCTTTTTACTAATCGGGCAAGCTTCATTGGATGATCTGAATAGCCGCCTTAATGAACCATTGCCAATGAACCGTTTCAGGCCGAATATTGTATTTACAGGCGGCACCCCTTTCCAGGAAGATATGATGGGTACCTTTAGTGTGGGCGATATTACCTTTTATGGCGTAAAACTTTGCGCCCGCTGCGTTATGACCACCATTGACCAGGAAACAGCCATAAAATATAAAGAGCCGTTAAAAACGCTTGCCCGTTATCGCTTTAAAGATAATAAGATACTTTTCGGGCAAAACCTGGCACATGAAGGACTTGGGGAAGTTTCTATAGGAGATACGTTAAGGGTTTTAAAACTTAATTACGAAGACCGGTTTGTAATGCCTGCCAAATAATTATCTGATCTGAGCGGTTTAATATTAGTAAAATTCAATTATTTCAAATAAAATAGTGGGTTAATTTTATTAACTATTAAGCATATTTTATTCAATTTTCAATTTCTTTAAATAACAGTAAATCAGGTAGTTTGGAATATTTATCTAAATAGGAATCACCCTCTCATTTTTCACAAAAACAGCCCTTACATACGCAAAAACGCAGATTTTATTGAAAAATAATATTGTTTTTTGCAACTCTTTTTTCATCGATTTCGTTAAAACATATAAATCAAATAGTGTTTATGAAATCTGTAGAAAACTTATTTACTTCAATACTGCAAGCAGTGGGCGCGTATGCCAACAATGAAAGCATTTTCAAGAAAAAGAAAAAGGCTGGTCCATTTAATCCAAAACTTACTTTAGGCTTTAATTTTATCCAGGGCAGATAAGGCTGACCCCTTATTCTCTAAAATATTTTTACAATTATCTTTAATCATCACTGGCGCGTTTCCCCTAATTGCGTTGCTTGTGATGATTTTTCATTTTATCGCCGATAGCAGCAATAATGACCCCGATTTTGTAAATTAGCCTGATGAAGCCCACCATTACTATTGAATATTGCCCAAAATGCCATTGGCTGCTCCGGGCAGCTTATATGGCACAGGAGTTGCTCACCACATTTGCAGACGAATTATATGCGGTGGCCTTGCAGCCAAGCGAAACAGGCGGTCATTTTAGTATCCGTATCAATGGAGATATTATCTTTGATCGTAAAGAATCCGGCCGTTTCCCCGAAATAAAAGAATTGAAGCAAATGACACGCGACAGGGTTTCTCCTGGTAAGGATTTGGGGCATTCGGATAAGAAATAAAATATATTTACATTTACATTGGCCGCGCCTCTCGTAAGCCAATTATGAACCAACATAAATCTTTTGCTTATCTTTGTATTTGTAATTTAAAAGATGCTCTCCAAAAAAACCAAATACGCCATTAAGGCCCTGGTAGTCCTGGGTAAAAATGCCGATAAACCCCCGATGCAGATCTCAAGGATCGCTGAAGAAGAACGTATTCCTAAAAAGTTTCTCGAACAAATATTGCTGGATCTCCGGAATGCAGGTTTCCTGTACAGCAAAAAAGGCGCGGGAGGCGGTTATAGTTTAAATAAGGACCCTAAGGACATTTACCTGGTAAGTATTATGCGCATAACCGATGGGCCTATAGCTATGGTTCCATGCGCCAGCCTTAATTTTTATCATAAATGTGATGAGTGCCACCAGGAAACTACCTGCGGTATACGCGATGTGTTTGTTGAAGTAAGAGATGCTACCCTAAAAATACTATCGGAAACAAGCATAGCCGATGTTATCGCCAGGGAAAACACACTGATCAATTTTTAAACCACCCATAAAAACTCCTGCAAAAGCGGGGCAATTACAGGGTATATTTTTCCCCAATAAAGTATTGGTTAATCACTCTCTTTTTAGGTAATCCGGCCAAATTATTTTAGCGATCAAAGGACTGTCCCCTTTTCTTAAAGTTCTTATGTTAAAACCACCTTGCTTAGATATTTCAAAGTAAAGCCATAATACACTTATTATCAATATATTAAAAATCAAAATCAAACCCTTTCATAATAATAAAATCCATTCATTTCAGTATCTAAATTCCTGGTAGCCACGTATAAGGATCGATCTTTAAAACTTTGGCTCACATTTGGTATTGTTTGAAATCAGTTTTGATTTATGTAAATTTACTGTAAAAGAAAATTATTCATTTAAAAAATTCTACCATTTCCCTATACTATGTATATATTTGGGGACTCAATGGAAAACATAAATATTACTGACAGCAAAATTAATAGCTATAGCCTGATGCCAGGCAATAGTTCAGGGTTGTAATTAGCGTGTAATTTGATAGATATACGCCTCTTCAGCCTGAGCCGAAGGGGCTTTTTTATAATAAATTAAGATAAGAAGATATGCAAAGCTTCCGAACCGAACTGGAGAACCCGATAGTTGAAAAAGATATTATCGACCTTGAACAAAAGATCAGGGCTTTCCGTGAAGGCAAGATCCACGACGAGAAGTTCAGGAGTTTGCGCCTGGCTCGTGGTGTTTACGGTCAGCGCCAACCCGGCGTACAAATGGTGCGTATTAAGCTGCCTTTTGGTAAAGTTACCTTCAAACAGTTGTTGCGTATTGCCGATGTGTCTGACGAGTACGCCAGCCACAACCTGCATTTGACTACCCGCCAGGACATACAGATCCATTATGTAAGCCTCGACCGTACCCCGCAATTATGGGCCGAACTGGAGCGCGATGATATCACCCTGCGCGAAGCCTGTGGGAATACGGTAAGAAACGTTACCGCCTCTCCTACTGCCGGTATCGACCCAAAAGAACCATTTGACGTATCACCATACGCTCATGCAACTTTCGAATATTTTCTCCGCAACCCTGTTTGCCAGGAAATGGGTCGTAAATTCAAGATATCCTTTTCATCAAGTGATGACGATACCGCTTTCTCTTATGTGCATGATATTGGCGCTATTCCTAAATTAAAAGAGAATGGCGAACGCGGCTTTAAAATAATGCTTGGCGGTGGATTAGGGGCACAACCCATGCTTGCCAGCATAGTAGAAGAGTTTTTACCTGAAGATCAGTTAATTCCATATATCGAGTCTGTTATCCGGGTGTTCGACCGTTATGGCGAACGCAACAACCGTAACAAGGCCCGCATGAAATTCCTGATTCAAAAGATCGGGCTTGACGAAGTATTACGCCTGACACGCGAAGAAAGGATTGCCAACAAGGTAAAAACCTATCCTATCAACCGTGATAGCATAGAAATGCCGAATCTCCCTGAAGCTACATCCTACCCGGAAGTTACTGTCAGCAACCCCTTACGCTACGAGCAATGGCTTATCACCAATGTATTTGAACAAAAGCAAAAAGACTTTTACGGCGTATATGTTAAAGTTCCGGTGGGCGATATCCCTACCGATATTGCCCGTAAAATGGTTGAGGGTATTAGGCCTTATGTTGCTGATGAAATACGCATTACTGCCAATCAAGGCTTACTATTGAAATATGTTAGAAAAGAAGCCTTACCCGGTCTATATAATGCTTTAACCGAAGTAGATCTTTCTACACCCGGTTTTGACAGTGTGGCCGATGTGACCACATGCCCGGGTACTGATACCTGTAACCTGGGTATTTCCAATAGTATGACTTTCGCAAAAGTACTGGAGGATTTGATCTATAATGAATACGAAGAATTTATTTTAAACCGCGAGATCAAAATAAAGATCAGTGGTTGCATGAACTCCTGTGGTCAGCATGGTTTGGCGCATATCGGTTTCCATGGCAGCTCGTTGAAAGCTGGGTTAAGAGTACTTCCATCTATGCAGGTTCTTTTGGGTGGCGGAACAGTTGGAAATGGCATAGGCCGCGCGGCTGAAAAAGTTATTAAAGTCCCTGCTAAACGTGCGACCCATGTATTAAGGGCTGTTTTGGATGATTACAAACTGAATTCAATAGCTGACGAAACTTTCCATAATTATTATGACAGGCAGGGTAAGGACTATTTCTACCAGATGCTGAAACCACTGGCCGACCTGACCACGCTTAAAGATGATGAGTTTGTAGACTGGGGTCACGAAGAAACCTTTGTTACCGCTATTGGTGTTGGTGAGTGTGCCGGCGTAATGATTGACCTGGTTGCTACATTGATCTATGAGTCTGACGAAAAATTTGGCTGGGCAAATGGATCATTTAAAAATGGCGCCTGGTCTGATACGATCTATCATTCTTATAATGTGATGATCAGCGCTGCAAAGGCCTTGTTATTAGATAAAAACGTAAACAGCAGCACACAGGCCGGTATTATCCGCGAGTTTGATGCGCAATATGTAGAGAAGGGTGAATTCAACCTGAATGGAACCTTCAACGATTTGGTATTACAGATAAACAAAAACGAACCTTCCCAAGAATTTGCAACTGCTTATCTACAGGATGCCACAAACTTCCTGGCAAGTGTTAAAGCAAAAAGAGAGGCATTGGTACAATCATGATAGATATTCAAAATAAAAAAGCAGTTAAAGAACCGCGCATTACTTTGGTTGGTGCAGGCCCCGGCGATGCCGACCTGATCACCATAAAAGGTATCAAAGCATTAAAAACAGCGGATGTGGTTCTTTATGATGCTTTAGTAAACGAAGAATTATTGGAATTCGCTCCTGAACATGCGGTGAAAGTGTATGTAGGCAAACGCTCAGGCGATCACTCCTTTTCACAAACGGCTATCAATAAATTGATGATCGATTACGCGCTGAATTACGGTCACGTAGTTCGTTTAAAAGGCGGCGACCCCTTTGTTTTTGGCCGCGGATATGAGGAGTTGGATCATGCAGCTTCTTATAGCATTCCTGCCGAAGTAATACCAGGTATTTCAAGTTCCATTGGTGTTCCCGGAATGCAGCATATTCCCGTTACCCACCGCGGTTTGAGCGAAAGCTTTTGGGTGGTGACCGGTACCACTGCCGATGGCAAAGTATCCGGCGATCTTTATGAAGCTGCCCGCACCAAGGCTACCATTGTAGTGCTGATGGGTATCCATAAGCTGGCTGAAATTACTGAGATATTTAAAAAAGAAGGCAAGCATAGATTGCCGGTTGCTGTAATTCAAAGTGGTACAACTGATAATGAAAAAGTAGCAATTGGTGTTATTGATACCATTGTTGAAATAGTTGAAGAGAAAAAAATAACCTCACCCGCGCTGATCATTATCGGCGAAGTGGTGTCCTTACATCCAATGTTCCAGCCCATCAGGGAATTTTATGACATTATTGCCCAGGAATAACGGTTTAACTGTAGTTCAGCCAGAAAAGACGGAAGGCAACCAGCTTTTCCCTATTTTTTTGAAACTGAATGAATTGCACACGGTGCTGATCGGTGCGGGTAACGTTGGTTTGGAAAAACTGACAGCTATCCTCAGCAACAGTCCGCTGGCAAGGGTAACCGTTATTGCCAAAATATTCGTACCCGAAGTGCATACTTTGGCTGCCGAATATGAAGGGGTAACTATTATACAAAAAGCTTTTATTGACAGCGATCTGGACAATGCCGATATTGTAGTGGCTGCAACCAATGATAGCGAACTGAATGCTTATATCAGGGAATCGGCTCATGAGCGCAAGCTATTAGTTAATGTGGCTGACAAACCCGCTCTTTGTGATTTCTACTTAGGTTCTATCGTACAAAAAGGTGACCTTAAAATTGGCATTTCTACTAATGGTAAATCACCAACGGTAGCCCAACGCTTAAAAGAAGTTTTAAATGAGAGCCTGCCCGGCGAACTGGATATCAGCCTGCAACAGATGAGTAACCTCAGAAACTCGCTTTCAGGTGACTTTGCCTATAAGGTTAAGAAACTAAACGAGGTAACCTCGGTATTGGTCGACAAAAAACCACAAACCAATAAAAACCTGATCTGGCTGATATGGGGCGCAATTGTAATGGCTATTGTTATTACAACCTACGCGCTATGGAACAAAGAGCCTGATTTCAGGGCCTATGTAGAAAATATCAGCCCGCTTTTCTATTATTTCCTGGGTGCTGGTTTTGTTTTTGCCATGATAGACGGTGCTATAGGCATGTCTTATGGCGTAACATCCACTACCTTCTCGTTATCCATGGGCATCCCTCCTGCTTCGGCAAGTATGGGTGTGCACCTTTCAGAAATATTGAGCAATGGCATAGCCGGCTGGATGCATTACCGAATGGGTAATATCAACTGGAAATTATTCAAAATGCTGCTTATTCCCGGCATTATTGGTGCCGTAATGGGTGCTTATATCCTTTCGTCATTAGAGGATTATAGTAATTACACCAAACCATTTGTATCGTTATACACCTTAATATTAGGTATTGTTATCTTCAGAAAAGCGCTTAAAACCGGGCAAAAAAGAACTACTGCTAAAATCAAAAGAATTTCGGCTCTTGGTTTCGGTGGCGGCTTTATTGATGCAGTTGGTGGCGGCGGCTGGGGCTCTATCGTGTTGTCAACTTTGATTGCCGGTGGTCGTCATCCACGGTTTTCATTAGGAACTGTAAAATTATCACGATTTTTTATTGCCTTAATGAGTTCTATCACTTTTATTACCATGCTAAGTGGGGCACGTTGGGAATCGGTTTCAGGTTTGGTGGTAGGTAGTGCGCTGGCCTCTCCTATTGCTGCTAAAATATCAAATAAAATATCGGCTAAAGCTATCATGATGTCGGTAGCTGTAATTGTGATACTGATCAGTTTGAGGAGTATCATTAACTTTTTAATTAAGGTTATATAATGAATACGTTAGATAACATAAAGCAACATACCGATGGATTGGGACCGGTGGAGGCATTAACTTTCCTGGCTGATCAATTTCCCGGTGAGATTGTTTTTTCAACCAGTTTTGGGTGGGAAGACCAGGTGATCACTCACATGATCTTCACCAACAACCTGCCTATAAAAATATTTACATTAGAAACCGGCAGGCTCTTCCCCGAAACTTATTACGTTTGGAACCGTACTATGGAAATGTATGGCCAGCCTATTCACGCTTATTATCCCAACAACGAGCGTTTAGAACAAATGGTGAATGCCAAAGGTCCCAGCAGTTTTTACGAATCTGTGGAGAATCGTAAAGAGTGCTGTGCTATCCGCAAGATAGAGCCATTAAAACGTGCGCTTGCAGGTAATAAATGTTGGATAACCGGCATCAGAGCCGAGCAGTCAGCCAATCGCCTCGATATGAGCAATATTGAATGGGACGAACAAAATAATTTGATTAAATTTCACCCCATATTTAACTGGGACCTGGATGAGGTGAAGGAATATATCAGGGCAAATAACATACCTTATAATACACTGCACGACAGAGGTTTCCCAAGCATTGGCTGTGCGCCCTGCACAAGAGCTGTACAACCAGGTGAAGATTTCAGGGCCGGGCGCTGGTGGTGGGAAGATCAGTCGAAAAAGGAATGCGGATTACACGAGGTGCATAAATAAGTTTGAATTACTGAATTATAGAATTATCGATTGCATCCTTATTCTATAACTCACTCATTCAATAAATCAATAACTAATAAATGAGTAAACAGTTGGATTATTTAGATGAGTTGGAGGCGGAAGCCATTTATATCCTGCGCGAGGTAGCCGGGCAATTCGAAAAGCCTGCTTTGCTATTTTCGGGCGGTAAAGATTCTATAACTCTGGTGCATTTGGCCGAGAAGGCTTTTCGCCCGGGTAAATTTCCTTTTCCGCTGGTACATATTGATACCGGCCATAATTTTGAGGAAACCATTACCTATCGCGATGATATGATCAAACGCATCGGCGAAAAGTTGATCGTAGGTTATGTGCAGGATGATATTGACCAGGGCAAGGTGGTTGAACAAAAAGGCAAAAACGCCAGCAGGAACCCGCTGCAGACAATTACTCTCTTAGATACTATAGCTAAAAATCATTTTGATGCCTGTATAGGCGGCGCCCGCAGAGATGAGGAAAAGGCCCGGGCCAAAGAACGTATATTTTCAGTTCGTGACGAATTTGGCCAATGGGACCCAAAACGCCAGCGTCCCGAATTATGGAATATCTATAATGGCAAAATACATAAAGGTGAAAATGTAAGGGTGTTCCCGATCAGCAACTGGACCGAACTGGATGTATGGAACTACATCCGAAGAGAAAAGATCGCATTACCATCTATTTATTTTGCGCATGAGCGCGATGTGATCACGCGTAACGGTCAGCTAATGGCTGCTTCGCCATTCTTAAATATGGACCATGAGGATAAGATAGAACGCCGCAATGTGCGTTTCCGCACTGTTGGCGATATGACCTGCACCGCTGCAGTGGAATCATACGCCTTCCAGATAGATGATATTATTGACGAAATAAGCGCCTCCAAAATAAGTGAGCGCGGTGCACGTATGGACGATAAAGTGAGCGAAGCCGCAATGGAAGACCGTAAGAAAGGAGGATATTTCTAAATTTCAGGTATTCAATATAAGATTTAAAAAATCCGAAATCGAAAATCCGAAATCCGAAATAAAGCAATATGGATATATTAAAATTTTTAACAGCAGGCAGTGTTGATGATGGTAAAAGTACCCTGATAGGGCGATTACTTTATGATAGCGAGGCCATTTTAGCCGATCAGTTAGAGGCCCTGCACGCTTCCAACCGCAAAAATGATGATGGCAGTATTGACCTGGCTATTTTAACCGATGGCTTAAAAGCCGAACGCGAACAAGGTATCACCATTGATGTAGCCTACAAATACTTCCAAACCGATAAGCGTAAATTTATTATCGCGGATACCCCGGGGCATATTCAATATACCCGCAACATGGTAACGGGTGCTTCCAATGCAAATCTGGCCATCATCCTGATCGATGCACGCAAAGGTGTGATCGAGCAAACTATACGTCACTCCTTCCTCGTAGCTCTTTTGGAACTTCCACAAGTAGTTGTTTGTGTGAATAAAATGGACATGGTTGATTACCAGGAAGAGGTATTTAATAAAATCGTAAAGGATTACAAAGAATTGGCAGCAAAAGTTGGCCTCGAAAATGTAACCTATATTCCTGTTAGTGCGCTAAAAGGCGATAACATTGTTTATGCTTCATCCAATATGAGTTGGTTTCATGGCAGCAGCCTGTTACCCTACCTGGAAACGGTAGAGATACCTAAAGATAACAGCCGCGAACATGCCCGGTTCCCAGTGCAGTGGATCATACGCCCGCAAACGGATGACTTGCACGATTACCGTGGCTATGCTGGCCGTGTATCAAGCGGTTCGTTCCGTGTAAATGATAAGGTAACTGTATTACCATCAGGTTTTAACTCCACCATCAGCAAAATAGAACTGTTGGATGTGGAACCCGAAGCGGCAATAGCCGGCATGTCGGTAACCGTACATTTAAAAGATGATATCGATATTAGCCGTGGCGATATCCTGGTTAATGCCCATAACCAGCCCGAAGTTTCCCAATTGATAGAAGCCGATCTTTGCTGGATGGATACCCGTGCTTTAGATCCTACCCATACTTACCTGTTGCAGCACAACAGCAAGGTGACCCGCTGTAGAATACAGGAAATGCTATATAAGGTGAATATCAATACGCTTGAAAAGGAATCGGGTGAAGATTTTAAGTTGAATGATATTGGCCGTATCGTCATCAAGACTGCCGATCCGCTGGCTTATGATCTTTACCAGAATAATAAAGCTAACGGCGGGGCCATACTAATTGACAGCCGAACCAACGTAACTGTTGGAGCCCTTATGTTCAGGGCGAATGCTGAATGAACCAATTATCAATCTAAATAAATCAATTAACTAAGCAGAACGGCCCCGGTAAATCGGGGCCTTCTTGTTTATCAAATATTGGTTATATCTATCATTTTCATACCAATCCACCGCAAAAACCAAAGCTCCATCCCCGGGAATGCATCTAAAATTTCATTTAAATAATTAATTTATATCACTGTAAATCAGCATATTAAAATTTATAATTAAAATATGTTTGGAAAATAAAATAAATATCTCTTATATTTACACTACTAAATCAGTAGACAATATAGATTTAATAGAATATGAAGAATTTAAAACTACTCAATATCAATTATTCAATGCCCTCTCACCTATGCCGCTGAGCTAAGTGTGGTTGTTTACAAGCCACAAATTGGTTCACAAAAACATCACACAATTTATTTATTACTTAAACCCCTAACAATGAAAATTATTTACTCTAAAAGAATTCTGCTTATACTAACGCTCTTATTCTCGGCAGTAGTATCGAAAGCACAACAAACTGATGAATTGCTAAACCTGCTTATTAAAAAGAATTTGGTGAGCCAACAGGATGCTGATTCATTGAGATCAGAGCTTGCATTAAAAGAGCAGGCCAAAAGAGATAAGGACAAAGCTAATCAGCACATTTTAGGGATTGGTAGTAAAGCACTGCAAATCAGCGGCCTGGTTCAAACCCGTTACCAGGGATTTGAGCAAAAAGGATCGATAAACTCATTCGATCTGCGCCGTATACGCCTGATCCTGTCAGGTAATGTAACCGATAGTTGGTCATATTACACACAAACTGAGTTTGGTGGCACCGGTGTTAAGTTGGTTGATGCTTATGCAGCCTACAAACTTGCAGACTATTTAAAATTTAGTGCTGGCCAGTTTAAGATTCCTTTTTCGCTCGAAAGCTTAACCGGCGATGCCCAACTGGAATTTATCGACCGCTCACAAGTGATCGAAGCGTTGGCAAGCAGATCTAAAGACGTTATCGGCAACCAACAGGGACGTGACATCGGTATCCAGATAACCGGAAGCTTTGTCAAAGTTGACGATCGCTACCTGTTTGATTACTCACTGGGTATATTCAATGGATCGGGTTATGATGTAACCACTGACAATAATGACCATAAAGATTTTGGCGGTCGCCTGGCATTTCATCCTATCAAAGGATTAGATCTTGGTACCAGCCTTTACAGCGGCGAAGATATCGCTACCGGTAAAACCGTTACCCAGGCCCGTAACCGTTATGGTTTCGATGGCCGCTATGTATTGGGCGCTTTATCTGTTACTGCAGAATATGCTCATGGTACGGATGCGTCAGTAAAAAAAGATGGTTGGTTTTTACAAGCAGGTTATTTTGTAATACCGCAAATTCAGGTCGTAGCTAAATATGATACCTATGATCCTAATAAAGTGATCACAACAGATCGTGCAAAGATCTATACCGGTGGTGTCAATTTTGTATTCAACAAATGGAGCAAACTGGCTGTCAATTATCTTGACAGGCGTGAAGAAACAGCTGTACAAGTTAAGAACAACATATTTGAAGCACAGTTACAGGTTGCATTCTAAAATCAATTTTAAAGCTAATTATTATGAAAAAAATATTATTTCGCCAGCAAACTATCCTTTCCGCCATAGCGATCACGGGGATAGTGATCATACTTTCTTCTTTCAAGAAACATGAAGATAAACCGGTAGCCGATGACCTGAAAGGCACCATCAATATTTCAGGCGCATTTGCCCTCTACCCTATTACCGTAAAATGGGCGCAGGAATTTAAAAAAGTGCATCCGAATGTAGTTTTCAATATCTCTGCAGGCGGTGCCGGTAAAGGCATAACAGATGCTTTATCAGGCCTGGTTGATATCGGCCTGGCTTCACGGGATATCAATCCGGAAGAAGTAAAGAAAGGTGCTTACACCGTTTATGTAACTAAGGATGCTGTTATCCCAACCTTCAATACCGCTAATCCTAACGCACCTGCTTTATTAGGCCGTGGTGTAAAACGCAACCAGTTTCTGGATGTGTTTGTAACCGGCAACGTGAAAAACTGGAATCAACTGGGCGGTAAAATATCTGTGCCGATCCATGTTTACACCCGTTCTGATGCAGCAGGCGCTGCCGAGACCTGGGCCAAATATTTCAACAAAAAGCAGGAAGATCTGCTTGGTGTAGCTGTTTATGGTGATCCGGGTTTAGCGCAGGCTGTAAAAAAGGATGTTACCGCTATAGGCTTTAATAATATTGCTTACCTATACGATCTAAAAACCCGCAAGCAGGTTGACGGTGTACATGCTCTGCCTATTGACGTAAACGGTAACGGCAAGTTAGATGCGGATGAAAATTTTTACGATACGGTTGACCACCTTACCGATGCCATTGCTGCTGGTAAATATCCCGCCCCTCCTGCACGTAACCTTGGCTTTTTGTTCAAGGGTAAACCTAAAAAGACTGAATTGGTTGAGTTTGTGAAATTCGTATTAACTGAAGGTCAGAAATATGTTGATGAAAATGGCTACATCGCCCTCTCAAAAGAAAAGATCGCGGAAGAATTGAAGAAAGTAAACTGATCTGGTTAAATACTTAATGGTCGCAGGATCATTTAGAAGCGATGGGTTTTTTTAAGCCCATCGCTAAGTTTTTTATCAGCCGCAGCT
Organism: Mucilaginibacter sp.; assembly: GCA_035489035.1. Classification (GTDB taxonomy): domain Bacteria; phylum Bacteroidota; class Bacteroidia; order Sphingobacteriales; family Sphingobacteriaceae; genus Mucilaginibacter. The sequence goes on along the minus strand of DATHKT010000040.1, from coordinate 52,061 downwards.
AACTAATAATACCCCTTTAACGTTTAAACTATTTATTATTTATACCCCTTAACACATTTAAATGCAGCGATTTCGCTTATTAAAAGATAAAATCCTTTCAAAACTGATGCTGGTGCTTACCCTCGCATCAGTTTCTGTTGTATTGGTAGTTGGTATCGGCTTATATTATAAATCTATACCCGTTCTGGATAAATTATCCTGGTGGACGCTCTTAAGCTCCAGTGATTGGAAGCCAATGAAGGGATTATTTGGTTTTTTCCCATTCATTATGGGTACGCTTTGGGTAACAGCCATAGCTATTATCATCGCCCTTCCGCTGTGTTTGCTTACCTCGTTTTACATCACAGAGTATGCCCCAAGCCGCATCCGGAAGATATTGGTTCCCTTCGTAAACCTGTTATCGGGCATACCCCCGGTGATATTTGGCGTTTGGGGGGTATTGTTTATTATCCCTCTGATACAAAATCACATAGCCCCTCATTTTGTGGAGTTTTCAACAGGTTACAGCGTATTGGCCGGTGGAATTGTATTGGCCGTAATGATCTTCCCGCTCATTGTAAGTATTGTTTGCGAAGTGCTGAATACCATCCCGCGCGAATTAAAAGATGCCTCGCTTTCCTTAGGGGCCACCAAGTGGGAAACCATCAAAAAAGTATCCTTTCGCAAAGCTAAGCCAGGTATAATAGCAGCCACAGTACTGGCTATTTCACGTGCCTTTGGCGAAACTATTGCCGTACTGATGGTATGCGGTAACAATGCAGTCAGCCCACATTCGGTATTCGATCCTGGTTATCCGCTGCCTGCTTTGATCGCCAATAATTATGGAGAAATGCTGTCTATCCCCATGTACGAATCTGCGTTGATGTTCGCGGCTTTGCTGTTGTTTATCATTATTTTCCTGTTCAATATCATATCAAGGGTGATACTGGCCCGTTTGGAAAGGAGACTTGCAATATGATCAGGCGTAAAATAGAAGAGAATTTTTTCAGGATACTGATGGTACTGGCGACTGTTATTGTTGCCGGCAGTTTTTTCCTCATTGTGGGTACCATATTTTATAAAGGTGTTCCATTTATGAATCTGGATATGATCACCAAGATACCGGGCGGCGGTTTTTACATTGGTAAAGAAGGTGGTGTGCTAAATGCCATTGTAGGTTCCATGTACATCGCTGGCGGGGCTACAGTGTTGGGATTGCTTATCAGCGTACCGGTAGCTATCTACATTAATATGTACCTGGGCGGCAAAAGTGCCCTGGCCAATAGCTTGAGAATAGCTTTTGATGTCCTGTTCGGTATACCCTCTATTGTCTATGGAGCCTTTGGTTTTCTCATCATGGTGTATTTTGGTATCAAAGCATCCCTGCTGGGTGGTATTGTGGCTGTTACTTTATTAGTAATCCCTATCCTGGTGCGTACGCTGGATGAGGTGATCCGTACTGTACCTCATGAGTTGCGAGATGCGTCTCTCTCATTGGGTGCAACACGCTGGGAAATGTCGAAGGTTATTTTACGGCAGATAAGGCCGGGAATATTCACCGCCATCCTGTTATCATTTGGCAGGGCTATTGGCGATGTTGCGTCCGTGTTGTTCACAGCCGGGTTTAGTGACAACATACCCACCTCTCTACATCAGCCTGCAGCTACCTTGCCACTGGCTATATTCTTCCAACTGGGCAGCCCGGTGGAGGAAGTACAGGGCAGGGCCTACGCCTCGGCTTTAATATTAACTATCGTGGTACTCATCATTACCATATTATCATCCATGTTATCCAAGCGGTTTTCAAAAAACAAGATTCAATAATGACAAATAACCCCCATATCAGCGTACAGCATTTAAATGTACAGATCGGCAATCAGCAGATCCTGAAAGATATATCTATCAATATACCCAACAAAAAAGTAATCTCTATTATCGGCCCATCTGGTTGTGGTAAAACCACCTTGCTCAAATCGTTCAACCGTTTGCTGGATGATACCGCCGATGTAAAGATCACCGGCAAGGTATTGGTGGATGGTGAAAATATTTACGACCCGAAGGCCGAAGTAACCCATATCCGCAAAAAGATGGGGCTGTTATCACAACGTCCTTATCCCCTGCCCATGTCTATTTATGATAACGTTGCCTATGGGCCCCGCATACATGGCAACCCCAAAAGAAGCGAGCTGGATGAACTGGTAGAAACCCAGCTGAAAGCCACCGGCTTGTGGAACGAGGTGAAAGACCGCCTTCATGCCCCCGCTACACGCCTATCCATCGGTCAGCAGCAGCGCTTGTGCCTGGCTCGTGGGCTGGCTGTTGAGCCCGAAATTATTTTGGGTGACGAATCTACCTCGGCGCTCGACCCGGTATCCACCAGCATTATCGAAGACCTCTTTATCAACCTGAAAGAAAAATATACCATTGTGCTGGTTACCCACATCCTGCGCCAGGCACGTCGCGTATCCGACTATATCATCTTCGTTTACATGGGCAAGATCATCGAGTTCGGCCCTACGGAAGAGTTGCTATTAAACCCCCAGGAGGAGTTGACCAAGGAGTATGTGAAGGGATTTATCAGTTAAAATATTCTATTTACCAATATGTCATTGCGAGAAACGAAGCAATCTCAAGGGACAAGTCGAGGGCCGTGCATAACTCGCGATTGCCACGCTGCGCTCGCAATAACATATAAGTATTTTTCCGTTAGTTTCCGTATGACAAACCACACACGTCAACATCGCGGTTATTAATTTTTCACCGCCGGATCTGGCTTATTGCCTGAAACTATGTTGCCCGATTTTACTTCTTCTTTAGGTGGATCTGTCGCTTTAGTATCCTTAGCAGTCGTGCTGGTATCCACGGGCTTTTTAAGGTTGACTAATTCGGCATTTAACGCTTCATTCTTACTTGTCCATTCTTTTTGCTGAGCCTGTAATGCGCTAATATCCGTATTTAGCTGTGTTATTTTAGATGCCTGGTTTTCAACGGCTGTATTTCTGTTGATAAGCAACTCCTTTAAGCTGTCGGCTTTATTCTCAAGGCGTTTAATTACTTCATTGTGCGCATCCGTTGCGCCTTCTATTCGTGCCAATTTTACCTGTAACTGAACTAAACTTTCATTTTTTACCGATAATGCCTTTGTGAGGCTATCCGTTTTACGTGTTAACAGTTCAATTTTTTCTTTTTTGCTTTGTGCATTCACACCGGTTATTCCGAATACTGCCAAGCCAATCATCAAGATGACTAATTTTCCCTTTTTCATGTTAATTAAATTTAAGTTACCGCACATTAGTTATATTTTGGATTTGTTAAAACCAAGCTGTCAAAACGGCTGATGTGAATGAACGTATCGGATGATAAATTGGAGTGGGGCCCGCTGAAAGTCGTCTTAGTTTTTTTAACATCCGGGCCAATTTATTGTTTATAGATTTTCGCATTATTTAGCCGATTATTCAACCCCCATTTCCAATAGCCCGGCAAACGGATAATATGCGCAGGTCACTTAATTGCCTAATTCCCCTACCTTTTAAGTATAATTTAGTAATATTGGGACTTCAAAAATAAGTACCCCTGATGGCTTTTAATTATCACCGCATCGTTATCAAGATCGGCTCCAACGTATTTACCAAACCTGATGGCTTGCCCGACTTGCAGCGTATCGGGCATTTGGTGGAGCAGGTTGCGGCCATTAAAAAACAAGGCAAGGAAGTGATCCTGGTATCATCGGGCGCGGTTGCCTCGGGGCGCAGTATGATCACGGTATCTGATAAGTCGGATGCGGTGGCTGCACGGCAGTTGCTGGCTTCCATAGGCCAGGTAAAACTGATCAATACTTACTCCAGCCTTTTTGGGCAATTTGATATGCTTTGCTCACAGGTATTGGTCACCAAAGAGGATTTCCGTGACAGGCTCCATTACCTCAACATGCGCAATTGCCTGGAGATATTGCTTCAATACCAGGTAATCCCCGTAGTGAATGAGAATGATGTGGTATCTGTAACCGAACTGATGTTTACCGATAATGATGAGCTGGCAGGATTGATCGCCTCCATGCTGAATGCGCAAGCCTTAATTGTGCTGACTAATGTAGACGGCATTTATGATGGCGACCCTAAATTACCCGGCTCCAAAGTGATTGAAGAAGTGGATGCGCAAACGCCTGATTTCTCATCCTTTGTCACTACCAGCCGCTCGCAATTTGGTCGTGGAGGGATGATCACCAAAAGCACTATGGCGCAAAAAACAGCGCAATTGGGTATCGCAGTGCATATTGCCAATGGCACACGGGACAATATATTGACGGATGTACTGGCCGATGCTATCCCACATACCCGCTTCGCGCCCAACAAAAGCAAATCGGGCAAAAAGAAATGGATAGCGCACTCGGCCCATTATGCTACGGGTGTGGTTAAAGTGAATGACGGTGCAAAAACAGCGCTTACCTCCAATAAGGCAACAAGTCTTTTACCTGTAGGCATTGTGAATATTATCACAGATTTTAACAAAGGCGAGATCATTAAACTGGTAGACGAACAGGACAAGCTGATAGGCCTCGGCATTGCGGAATATAGTGCCGATAAAGCCCGGGAGAAAATAGGACAGAAAAACCAGAAGCCGCTGGTACATTATGATTATCTTTATTTGCAGTAGGCCTCACCCCAACCCCTCTCCGATAGAGAGGGGCTTTAAAGAGTCCTCCCTCTAACCAGCGGGGAGCATTTAGGAGGGGCTATTTATTAATTGTATGGATTACAAACACTACTTCGAGAACGCCTTAATTGCCGGCAGGAATATCATAGATATTCATCCAGAAACAACTGTTGCTGTGCTGCACGATCTCGCGGCAGCTGCCATAACCCAAACCGAACATCTGCTTAGTGAAAACCAAAAAGATCTTAACCGGATGGACCCGGCCGACCCTAAATACGATCGCCTTAAACTTACCGCCGCCCGCATCCAGGATATCGCCAAAGAAATGACCAATGTTGCCGGGTTGCCTAATCCGTTGGGGCACGTCTTGTCAGAACAAACCATGCCAAATGGGTTGCAAATTACCAAAGTAAGTGTGCCCTTAGGTGTAGTGGGCGTGATTTACGAAGCCAGGCCCAATGTTACGTTCGATGTATTTGCGCTATGTTTTAAAACCGGCAACGTATGCGTGTTAAAAGGCGGCAGCGATGGGGAATATTCCAATAAAGCCATTATCGCTATCATTCATGATGTACTTAGTAAACATGATATTAATATAAATGTTGCCACCCTGCTCCCGCCAGAACGGGAAGCTACCGGGGCGCTGCTAAATGCCATTGGTTATATTGATGTGTTGATACCACGGGGCAGTCAGCAACTGATAGACCGGGTGCGGCAACAAAGCAAGGTGCCTGTGATAGAAACCGGGGCAGGCATCGTACATACTTATTTCGATGAAACCGCCGACCTGCAAAAAGGAAGCGAGATCATCTGCAATGCTAAAACCCGCCGGGTAAGCGTATGCAATGCCCTGGATTGCTTAATTATCCATTCCTCACGCCTTTGCGATCTGACCAAAATAGCTAAATCCCTTGCCGAAAAACAGGTAGAGCTTTATGCCGATGACGAAGCTTATGCCGCATTGAATGGAAATTACCCCCCGGAACTGCTTCATCAAGCCAAGCCAGAACATTTTGGCATCGAATTTTTATCACTCAAAATGGCCGTTAAAACGGTTGATAGTTTTGCCGAAGCATTGGATCACATAGTCCGTTACAGTTCCAAGCACAGCGAGGCTATCATTACCGAAGATGCCGCCAACGCCACTGTCTTTTTAAATAAGGTTGATGCAGCCGCGGTTTATGTAAACGCCTCCACAGCCTTTACAGATGGCGCGCAATTTGGTTTAGGTGCCGAAATCGGCATCAGTACCCAAAAACTACACGCCCGTGGCCCCATGGGTTTACAGGAACTCACCAGCTATAAATGGCTGGTGCAAGGAAACGGACAGACACGCGGTTAATAAATTAGCCTGATTATCAATCATTAAGCAACATCACCTGATCAAACCCTAACATTTTTTTTTCAATTTCGTATAGAACGCTACGGATAATAAACCGCGAGACAGACCCAGATGAGATCCGGCGCTTTACGCATAGCTATAATTTATGTTATTGTGGCACTATTATGGATTACCCTGAGTGACAGGGCACTCTATATTTTTCATTCCACACTCACACCACAGCTCTACCTGGCTATTGGGAGCGGGAAAGGATACTTTTTCGTAATAGCTAACGCGATTTTTCTGTACAAGCTGATCAGTAATGATAAGAAGAAGCTGATTGAAAGTACCAAAGAATCAATCAGGGCTGATAAGGAGATCAAAAAGCTTGGACACATCCTTACCAGGGTCAATAACATTATCATTATTACCAACGAGAATAATTTTATCACCTGGGTAAATAAAGCTTTCGAGGATTTTACGGGTTACCAGTTTGATGAGGTTGCCGGGTATGCCCCTGCTACCTTTTTTGCAGGTGGGGAAACTGACCTGGACCTGCTGAGTACCATCATCAGAAAAAAGAAAGCGATGGAAGCCTTCTCCGCTGAAGTAAATTGCTATAAAAAGGACGGCGGCAAATTTTGGGTTAGTGGTGAGTATACACCGCTATTTGATGATAAAAATGTGTTTATAGGTTATATAGCTGTATACAACGATATCACAGGGCTTAAGCAAAAAGAAAAGGACACCATCAGGCAGAACGAGAAACTAAAGGAAGTAGCCTGGTTAAGCTCGCATGAGATACGCCGCCCATTGGCTAATATCATCGGGTTAGCAGGTCTGATGAAAACCTCTATAGACCTTGACGAAAAGATAGAAATTGTAGAACGGGTAGGTCTTTCGGCAGAGGAACTGGATGAAATAGTACATGTCATCAACTCGAAGATCCACAAAGAAATAAATATTGATGCGGTAGCCCTTCGCCATACCATACAATAAATATTCCCGTTATTACTCACCTGCCGCTTTAAGCTGCATTTCATTGATCATTTATAAACCTATTCATTAGCCTGATGCGGATAGTATTCAATTACTATAAAATACTATTAACGGTAAACATTCCATTTTCATTTATATTCGGTTATATCTATGGAGTGCCAGCTTTCCTGGCATCATTTTGCACTTTTGGTTTACTTATCTCTGCATTCTATTTCGAGTTGTATTACAAACAGCGCTACTACTTTTACTTTAATCGTGGATTCACCAAATTGAAGTTAATAAGCTATTCTTTTGTGGCTAACATCATCCTGGTTGCCTTATTTTTCACCTTTAGCAAGTTGATACACTGATGAGGAATTTGCTGGAGGTTGATAGTGTTATGATCTCCTTTGATGAAAGGAAAATATTAAGCGGCTGTTATTTAAAGTGTGAAACAGGGGATGTTATTGGCATTTTAGGTCGGAACGGCTGTGGTAAATCTTCCCTGTTAAAGATCATCTTCGGAACCTTATTTACATATAATAAATTCATCAGGATAAATGGAAAGGTTTATGATAAACCTTATCGGTATGGCAATTTGATAGCCTACCTTCCCCAACATGATTTTCTGCCGAAGAATATTTCCATCCAAAAGATCATCAGCATTTATATCGCATCATCGGAAGGTAGGGAAAAGCTAATTAATGATTCAAGGTTAAAAAATCATCTTAAAAAACAGGTATCCGAGCTATCTGGAGGTGAATTAAGGTATTTCGAGATCATGTTACTGGTAAACCTGGATGTGAAATTTATTTTACTGGATGAACCTTTCTCCAAAGTTGAACCGCTTTACAAGGAAGTAATTATCGAACTGATCAAAGAATACCGATCTACCAAAGGTTTTATAATAACCGACCACGATTACGTCAACATTATAGCAGCCAGCGACAGGATCATCCTGATCACCGAAGGGATAGGCAAACCCATTGCTGATTTGGCTGAACTGGAGCAATGGAACTATGTCCCGAATGGAACATTCAGTTAGTGTGGACTAATTCAGCATTATTTCAACTATTTATTAAGATAACTGTTACTTTGCTAAGTAAACCAACCAGCTATGAGCATTATTTCTGTCAACCCAGCCAATGGCAAGCCGTTGAAGCATTACCGAGCGCATACTCCAAAGCAGGTGGAGCAAAAGATAGCCCAAACGCATAAAGCCTGGCTGAACTGGAAAAATACCACGCATGAAGAACGCAGTAAACTTTTAACCAATATGGCAGGCGTTCTACAAACCCGCAAAAAGGAATTTGCTATACTGATGGCACAGGAAATGGGCAAGCCCATTAACCAGGGCGTGGCTGAAATAGAGAAATGCGCTTCCGTATGCGAATATTACGCGGCAAACGCAGCTAAATACTTGAGCGATCAAATAATTGAAACAGACGCATCCAAAAGCTTCGTAAGCTTTCAGCCTATTGGCTTGGTATTGGCCATTATGCCCTGGAATTTTCCTTTCTGGCAGGTGTTCCGATTCCTCGCTCCTGCTTTGGCTGCCGGCAACTGCGGTTTACTTAAACATGCCTCTAATGTACCGGGTTGCGCGTTGGCTATTGAAGAAGTGGTGATAGAGGCTGGTTTCCCAAAGGATGTATTTCAATCCTTATTAGTCGGTAGCGGCATGGTCGAAAAGATCATTGAAAACCCTTTGATACAGGCCGTGACCATAACCGGCAGCACCAATGCCGGTAAACAAGTTGCCGAAAAAGCCGGATCACTCATCAAAAAAACAGTATTGGAATTGGGTGGAAGCGATGCTTATGTAATATTGGAAGATGCCGACCTGGAGAAAGCTGCTGAGCTTTGTGTCAACAGCCGCATCATCAACAGTGGTCAAAGTTGCATTGCGGCTAAGCGTTTTATAGTAGTTAAGCCGGTGCAAAAGGAATTTACCAAATTATTCCTCAGTAAAATGAAGGCAAAAAAAATGGGTGACCCTTTAAATGTTTCGACAGATATCGGCCCACAAGCACGCGTTGACTTGCGTAATGAATTACATGCTCAAGTAAAGCAATCTGTAAAGAAGGGTGCCAAATGTATTTTAGGCGGAGAGATACCCAAAGGCAAAAACGCCTTTTACCCGGCAACCATCCTTACCAAAGTGAAACACGGCATGCCTGCTTATGATGAGGAACTGTTCGGCCCGGTTGCAGCTATTATTACGGCAAAGGATGAAGTTAATGCCATTCGGATAGCCAATGATAGTCAGTTTGGTTTGGGTGCAGCGGTATTTACGGAGAATAAAGAAAAAGGCGAAAGGATGGCTGCCACTCAAATTCAGGCAGGCTCGTGCTTTGTCAACGCCTTAGTAAAATCAGACCCCCGCCTGCCTTTTGGTGGCATCAAGCAATCGGGGTATGGCAGGGAATTGGGATTGTTCGGGATACACGAGTTTGTGAATATCAAGACAGTTTTTGTGGCTTAAATTCTGATTTAATTCATTAAAATTACATTAATCTATAGTTAATATTACTAATTATCAAATACTTATATAGATTATATGATGTTTTAGTTTAATACATCATATTAAGTACAATTCCTCCAATCAAACTCAGTTATCATTAATCTATTGGGTTACTAAAATGCAAAAAGGGTATTAAGTTAAATAAAAGCCCTACTTTTAATTACACAACTGTAAACCTTTATCCTGATGACTTTCAAAAAAATACTGCGGGCAATTGCCTGGGTAATTTTGAGTTTGGTAACTTTCATTTCAAGCTGGCTGTTAGCTGCCTTACTCCTGCCCTTATTCACTGTTAACGCCAAACCCACCATTGGTAATGATGTTGCTATCTATATTGAAACAAATGGCGACCATACGGATATAGTCGTTCCGGTAAAAAATCAAATGAAAGATTGGCATACCGAGATCAGCTATCAGAACACTATTAGCAGAGACACAACCTGTAACTATGTAGCTATTGGCTGGGGCGATAAGGGATTTTATCTCAACACGCCTACCTGGTCGCAGTTAAAGTTCAGTGTAGCTTTCAAGGCGGCTTTCGGACTCAGCACATCAGCTATTCACGCCACCTTTTGCCATAACTTAAGTGAAAGCGCTGACTGCAAAAAGATCATGATCAGTAATGCGCAATATGACAAACTGGTAACTTATATCGACAGCACCTTTAAGCGGGATATCCAGGGCAATGTGGTCAACATAAAAACAAACGCTAATTATGATAAAGAAGATGCTTTTTATGATGCAAAGGGCAAATACAATCTATTTTATACCTGTAATACCTGGGCCAATGGCGCCTTAAAGGCTTGCGGGCAAAAAGCCTGTTTGTGGACAGTTAGTGATATGGGCATATTTTACCATTACCGGTAGTTGATAAGTTTCCTGTTTTTCGGTAATCCAAGAACTCACGAAGTCGTGTGGTATAATTGGGCGTTCCCGCTTACCAGCGGGCGCGCTATACGCTCATACGCCTGCAAGTCCTTAGGGCGCTGGCCGGTATCCGCTCCTATCGCTAACGCATTGTCTGAACCATGATTAAACAGATTAAAGGATTTACATGATTTCGAAATCTGCGCAATCGGGCAAATCTGTTTAATCCTGGTTCAGACAACAAACTTTCATCCCTAAACCTGATTGCAGCGAATACCGGCCTATAGCTTAAGGCCCGTGCAGTATAAGCGTAAAGCAGGGTTACCGTAAATGGTAGCAATGTCAATGATTTTCCAAACATCCATTCCAAAAACTTTCGGACTTTCCGACCAAGACAAATCTTACCCTCCCCTGACCCACGCCCCTGTCAGCATAAATTACAAAAACGTATCTTTGCAGCCAATATGAGTAAAAACGGCAGGATATTAGTGGCAATGAGCGGTGGGGTTGATAGCTCGGTGGCGGCAATTATGCTGCACGAGCAGGGCTATGAAGTGATCGGGCTTACCATGAAAACCTGGGACTATGCCTCATCCGGCGGAAGTTCAAAAGAAACCGGCTGCTGCAGTTTAGATAGCATAAATGATGCCCGCGCTTTAGCCGTTGGTTATGGCTTTCCGCACTACATCCTGGATATCAGGAGTGAGTTTGGTGATTTTGTGATAGACAATTTTGTGGACGAATACCTTGCAGGGCGGACACCTAACCCCTGCGTATTGTGTAATACTCATATTAAGTGGGAAGCGCTATTAAAACGTGCCGATAAACTGGATTGCGAATTTATCGCCACAGGCCACTATGCTAACATCAGGCAGCATGATAACGGCCGTTATGTGGTTTCCAAAGGTTTGGATGAAAATAAAGATCAGTCCTATGTGCTATGGGGAGTATCGCAGGAGAACCTGTCACGGACTAAATTCCCTTTAGGTAGTTTTAGCAAACCGCAAATCAGGCAAATGGCCATTGAAATGGGCCAGGTTGAATTGGCAGGGAAAAGTGAAAGTTATGAAATATGCTTCGTACCAGATAACGACTACCGGGCCTTTCTAAGGCATAAAGTAGAAGACCTGGAAGAACGTGTAGCCGGCGGCAACTTCGTACTGACAGATGGCACTATAGTAGGCAAACACCAGGGATATCCGTTTTATACCATCGGGCAGCGCAAGGGTTTGGGCATTGCTTTGGGCCATCCTATGTTTGTAACCCGTATCGATCCGCAAACTAATACCGTGGTATTAGGCACGCAAGATGAGTTGGAACGTAAATCTGCCTGGGTAAAAAACCTTAATTTGGTTAAATATGCCAGCATTACCGAACCTTTGGAAGCGGTAACCAAGATACGTTACAAAGATGCCGGTACGCAAAGCACCATTGTGCAAATGGGCGAACATATGAAGGTCGATTTTCATCACACCGTATCGGGCATAGCACCGGGCCAGTCAGCCGTATTTTATGAAGGCAATGACCTCTTGGGCGGTGGCTTTTTGATGTGATCCTTTTTGTTGAAAGGTTGTAAAGTTGGAAGGTTGAAAGGTTAACTTCTCCACCTTTAACAACAAAAATCATCCAACAACTCAAACATCTTTTCAACTTTAAAACTTTTCAACTTTGCAACATTCCAACATTTTATGTTTTATTTGCAAAAAATAATCGCTTAAATGGCAAAAAATTTACTGATCGTAGAATCACCGGCGAAAGCTAAAACCATCGAAGGGTACCTCGGCAAGGACTTCACCGTTAAGTCAAGCTATGGGCACATCCGCGACCTGGTGAAGTCGGAAGATGCCATTGATGTCAACAATAATTTTGCTCAGAAATACGAAGTCCCTGCCGATAAAAAGCAGGTGGTCAGCGAATTGAAGAAGCTAGCCAAGGAAGCCGAAATGGTTTGGCTCGCATCGGACGAGGACCGGGAGGGTGAAGCCATTTCCTGGCATTTATTTGAAACTTTGGGATTGAAGGATGCCAGTACGAAACGTATTGTATTTCACGAGATCACCAAACCTGCGATATTAAAAGCAATAGATAATCCGCGTAAAATAGATTATAACCTGGTTTATGCACAGCAGGCACGCCGTGTTTTGGATAGATTGGTTGGCTTTGAACTTTCGCCAGTATTGTGGAAAAAAGTAAAGCCATCACTTTCAGCTGGGAGGGTACAATCAGTTGCTGTAAGACTGATCGTAGACCGTGAACGCGAGATCAATAAATTTAAGGCCGAAGCTGCTTTTAAAATAGTAGCCATATTCGGCAAGGGACGGGACGCTTTTAAAGCGGAGCTACCTGAACGTTACTCCAAACAGGAAGATGCGGAAAAGTTCCTCACGGACTGCATCAACGCTGATTTCAATGTAAGCTCGCTTGATACCAGGCCGGCTAAACGTTCACCGGCAGCACCGTTTACTACTTCTACCCTGCAGCAGGAAGCCAGTCGCAAGCTTGGTTTTTCGGTTTCGCGCACCATGTCGGTAGCGCAGAAGCTGTATGAATCTGGTAAGATCACCTATATGCGTACAGATTCGGTAAACTTATCGGATACCGCATTGGATGCTGCTGCAAAGGAAATCAATTCGGCATATGGCAGCAAATACCATCAGCATAGAAAATACAAAACCAAGAGCGCGGGTGCGCAGGAAGCCCACGAAGCAATAAGGCCAACCTATTTTGATCAGCATACCATTGATGGGGATCCTTCAGAAAAACGGTTATATGATCTGATCTGGAAGCGCGCTATAGCCTCACAAATGAGTGAAGCCTTATTTGAGAAAACAACTGCAAAGATCAGTATATCAACCCGCAAGGATGAATTGGTAGCCAATGGCGAAGTAATGAAATTTGATGGTTTCCTTAAAGTTTACCTCGAATCGGTAGACGAAGATGAGGAGCAAACAGCCGACGAAGATAACGCGATACTGCCGCCTTTAACCAGGGGACAGAAATTGGATTTGCAGGAAATGACCGCTACTGAGCGTTACTCCCGTCCGCCTGCACGATATACTGAGGCAAGCCTGGTGAAGAAACTGGAAGAATTGGGCATCGGTCGGCCATCTACTTATGCGCCTACGATATCTACCATCCAGAACCGTGGTTATGTGGTGAAGGAAGAGCGCGAAGGCAAGCAGCGTAATTTCAGGGTGCTAACTTTAAAGGGACAAAACATCACCAAAGACGAAAAAATAGAAAATACAGGCGCCGAGCGAAATAAACTATTCCCAACAGATATTGGCAATGTGGTAAATGATTTCCTGGTACAATATTTTCAGGGTATTGTTGATTTTAATTTTACTGCCGGTGTTGAAAAGCAATTTGATGAGATAGCCCAGGGTTTGGAAGAATGGACAACGATGATCCGTAATTTCTACAACCCTTTTCACAAAGAAGTTCAGAATACGATAGAAACTGCTGATAAAGCAACCGGCGAGCGTGACTTGGGTGTACACCCGGTAAGTGGTAAAAAGATATCCGTTCGTATTGGTCGCTACGGCCCTTTTGTACAGGTTGGTGAGACTAATAATGAAACGGAAGAGAAACCTTTGTACGCCAGCTTAAGGGCGGGACAAAGCATCGAAACCATATCTATTGAGGAAGCTCTTGAATTATTTAAGCTGCCGAAAAAAGTAGGCATCTATGAAGATAAGGACATGACTGTTGCTATCGGCAAATTTGGCCCTTATGTAAGGCACAACAGTGCATTTTATTCCCTGCCAAAGGAGATTGACCCGCTTGACCTGAGCGAAGAACAAGCTATCGAACTGATCATTGATAAACGCAAACGGGATGCGGAAAGGCTGATCAAAACGTTTGATGAAAACCCGGAAGTGAAAATCCTGAATGGCCGCTGGGGTCCATATATCGAATTCGGCAAACAAAACGTTAAGATCCCTAAGGGCAAAGAACCGCTGGAACTGACCTACGAAGAATGTAAGGCATTAGCCGATGCAGAGGCCAAAGCTCCGAAAAAAGCAGGCGGAAAAAGATTTGTGAAGAAGAAGTAAGATAGTTGATTGAGTGAGTGGTTGATTGAGTTGAATGGTTATTAACAACTTAATCAACTCAATCTAACCTAATCAACCCAATCAACTAAAAAATGATAAAAGACATTCCCGAAAATATTGTACAGGATATTGCTGTTGCAGTGGCGCTTGAGGGTGAAAATATCGAGAGCAAGACCTGGTATGTGTACCTTATCAACCTGAAAAAGGAGCCGATCGAGAATGTGCTGATCACTTCTAAAGGCTATGGAGAGAAAGATGGCGAACAGGTAAAAACCTCTACCCTGCGCCATATGTTCCCTGAAGTTAAAAATAGCGCCTTTGTTTTGATCGAACCAATTGATGAAGCCACTTTCGGTTTGAATAATGAATACTGGCTCAGCTATTATATCGGCAAAGAAATCTTCGACAAAAAATTCATTTTCCTTCCCGAGAGTATTGTAGAATCCAATTTCATTAAGCTCCCGATACTCAATAAACCGGGGGTAATGATACGCTGAGATATAAAAAATATCTTCTTTCAAATAAATTAATTATTGTCATAAATTTCATAATTTACGGTAATAATTAAACCTTACCATGGAAGCCGGACAAAGCTCTTTTCCAAAACGAAAAACAATAACCTTAACAGGCGTATCAGTTATTTTCCTGGTCTTAATCGCCTTTCTAATTTTCCATATGCGGAAGACTGCGGGAGTTGATCCGGCTTTCAGCAAGTATATCGAATCCTATACGTCAGGGATCATTTCTAAAGAAAACAGTATTCGTATCCGGCTGGCCGGGCAGGTGCCAACTTCTCACGTACAGAACGATCAATTGCCTGAAGGAGTCTTTGATTTCTCCCCTTCTATCAAAGGTAAAGCCTATTGGGTGGATGAACGCACCATCGAGTTCAGGCCCGAAGCTAAATTGATTGCCGATCAAAGCTACTCGGCCGAATTCAAATTAAGCAAGGTGATCGATGTTCCGGATAAATACAAAGACTTTAAGTTCACGTTCCAAACCGCCAAACCCGATTTTACGGTCTCTTTTGTCGGCCTGCAAACCGCCACCAGCACTTCGCTCGACAAAATGAAGCTCGACGGTGTTATCCAAACCGCTGATGCCGAGGACAATGCTGGTATCGAAAAACTGATCAGCATAAATTATCCATCTGCTTATCATATCAGCTGGCAGCATAACAATGCCCTGCGCACGCACAAATTCACCATATCTGATCTTACCCGGGTTGCCGATAAAGTAAACCCGCTTACAGTAAACTGGGATGGCAGCAGCCTGAATATTGATAAAAAAGGCAGCCAGGAGTTTGAGATACCTGCCATAGGCGATTTTAAGGTATTGGCCATTACCGCCGTACAGGATCAGGATCAATACGTATTGGTTCAGTTTTCGGACGCTATAAAAGTAGGCCAGGAATTAAAGGGGCTGATAGGCATAAAGAACGTGGAAGACCCCGCCTATACCATCGACGGCAGTACGGTTAAAGTGTATGCTTCCGAAAGATTGAACGGCAATTACAGCGCGTTTGTAAATGAAGGGGTCGAAAATATTTCGCAAAAGAAAATAACGAAAGCTTATAGCGCCAATGTGTTTTTCGAGAACCGCCTGCCTTCTGTTACCATACCCGGCAAAGGCGTTATTTTACCCGATTCCGGCAAACTGGCGATGGCTTTTGAAGCGGTTAATTTAAATGCGGTGGACGTAAGCATTGTGAAGATATATGAGAGCAATGTCCCGCAATACTTCCAGAGCAACGGCTTTGATGGCGGAACGGAATTACGCTCTGTCGGTAAACCAATCGTGCAAAAAACAATACGTTTAGACCAGGATAAAAGCCTTAACCTGAATAAAAAGAACCGTTTTATGCTGGATCTCGACCAGATGATCCATACCGAACCCGGCGCTATCTATCGGATAATTATAGGTTTCAGGAAAGAGTATTCCTTATACAATTGCAGTTTGGGTTCACCGTCTCTCAAGAAAAATGATGGCGCTGATGATGAATATGATGGCGAGTATGACGGCGGCAATATAGGCAAGGTAAAGGACGAGGATGACGAATTCTGGCAGCGGTATGATAACTATTATCCTGAAAATTACCGATGGAACGAACGTTTCGACCCTTGCAGTAATTCCTATTACACCAAGGAACGCTGGGCTAAACGCAATATCATCGCCTCAAATATTGGGCTGATCACCAAACGGGGTAATGATAACAGTATGATGATCGCGGTGACTAACATATTAACCGCCAAACCTATGCCGGGCGTGTCGCTGGAACTGCTTGATTTTCAGAAACAGGTAATGTACAAAGGCACTTCGGATGCTGAGGGCATGGCTAAGTTCGACCTGAAACGCAAGCCTTATTTATTGGTAGCAAAGCATGGTGCAGAACGCGGCTATCTGAAATTGGATGATGGCAGCTCCCTCCCCTTATCGCGCTTTAATGTGGGCGGCGATGAAATACAAAGCGGGCTGAAAGGTTTTATTTATGGCGAGCGTGGCGTTTGGCGTCCCGGCGATTCCATATTTCTCTCTTTCATTTTGGAAGATAAATTAAAAACCCTCCCTGCCGATCATCCGGTTGAGTTTGAATTTTACAACCCCGATGGACAGCTATACAAACGCATCACGCAAACCAAATCTGTAGACGGTTTTTATAGTTTCCATACCGCGACTGAAGCCTCCTCGCGCACGGGTAACTGGACGGCCAAGGTAAAAGTGGGCGGTGCTTCTTTTGAAAAGAAGATCAAAATAGAAACCATTATGCCGAATCGTTTAAAGCTGAATTTAAGCTTTAACGGCGCTACTGAACTGGTAAAGGGCAGTACAACGAATGGCACTTTGGATGCACACTGGCTTTTCGGTGGGATAGCACAAAATCTGAAAGCTAAGGTAGATGCTTTCTTGTCACCACAAAAAACAGCTTTTAAAAATTACCCTGATTATGTTTTTGACGACCCTACCCTGGCCTTCAATACCCAAACACAAACCGTATTTGATGGCCGGTTGAATGCCAATGGCTCTGCCCCTGTTAATGCTGATATCGAGGTAGAGAAGCAAGCGCCGGGCCAACTGAAGGCCAATTTCGTAGTCAAAGTTTTTGAACCGGGCGGTAATTTTAGTTTGCAGACATTATCACTGCCCTACAATGTTTATCCCGGTTATGTGGGTATCAAAACGCCGGAAGGCAGCGCCCTTTCGGGCATGTTGGTTACAGGCAAGGATAACCAGATCGATATCGCTGATGTGGATACCAAAGGCAACCCCTTCCCCGGCTCACGCAATGTGGAACTGGAGCTTTACAAGGTCCAATGGCGCTGGTGGTGGGACCAGACAGGAGATGAGCTGAGCAACTTTACCCAGGATAAGTACAACAAGCTGATCAAGACAGAAACCATAAGGCTGACTAATGGTCGTGGGAAATGGAATCTGCACATTGAACCTGAAGATTGGGGCCGTTACCTGATCAAAGTAAAAGACCCGGAAACGGGCCACTCAACCGGCAAGATCATGTATGTTGATTGGTCGAACTGGGCGGAAAGGTTGCAGCAAACCAACCCGACTGAGGCAGCTATGTTATCCTTTACTTCGGATAAAACCAGCTATAAGGTTGGTGAAGAGGCTACTTTGACTATCCCAACCATGTCGGACGGACGCGCACTTATCAGCTTTGAAAATGGCAGCAAGGTATTGAAAACCACCTGGATCGATACACGAAAGGGACAAACACAATATAAGTTTAAGGTAGATGAAACGATGTCGCCCAATATTTTTGTGAACGTGACCCTGTTGCAGCGCCATTCGCAAACGGTAAATGACCTGCCTATACGCATGTATGGCGCGATAGGGTTAACTGTGGATGATCCTGAAACGATATTGAAACCGGTTATCGGTCTGCCTGTCAAATTGCGGCCCGAAACACCCTCGTCGATAACTGTTTCGGAAGCATCAGGCAAGGAAATGACCTACACCATTGCTATTGTGGACGAGGGCTTGCTGGAGATTACCAACTACAAAACACCAAATCCACATGAAACATTTTATGCCAAAGAAGCATTAGGCGTTAAAACCTGGGACTTGTTTGATTACGTGATAGGCGCCTATGGCGGCGGACTGGAGCGCATATTAAGCATAGGCGGCGATGGTACAGGCGGGGCTAATAAAAATGTTTCTGTCAACCGCTTTAAACCCGTGGTAAAATTTCTGGGGCCGTTCCATTTGGATAAAGGAGAAACGCAAACTAAACGCTTTACTCTGCCGCAATACATTGGTTCGGTAAAAGCGATGGTGATTGCGGGGCATAATGGCGGCTATGGTTTTGCCGAGAAGGCTGTTCCGGTTAAAAAGCCGTTAATGATACTGGCCACTTTGCCACGCGTTTTGGGCCCGTCTGAAAAAATACAGTTGCCTGTTACAGTTTTCGCGTTAGAGAATAATATCAAAAATGTCAACGTTACCGTACAGTCAAACGCTTTCAGCAACCTTGCCGGTAACAACAGCAAGTCCATAACCTTTACCAAAACAGGCGACCAGTTAGTTACTTTTGATCTGAATGTGAAGGATTTTGTGGGGATAGGCAAAGTGAAAATAATCGCCAAAAGCGCCGGTGAGACAGCTACCTATGATGTGGAGTTGAATGTGCGCAATCCAAATCCGCCGATCACTAAGATCATCGAGAAGGAATTAAAACCGGGTGAAAGCTGGTCGACCGCCTGTGCACCCATTGGCATGGCCGGGACGAACAAGAATACCTTAGTAGTAGCTTCTATCCCGCCGCTGAATCTGGCCAAACGCTTGGATTACCTTATCGAATATCCTTATGGTTGCGTGGAGCAAACTACCTCGTCAGCCTTCCCGCAATTGTATTTGGGTCAACTGCTTGATCTTTCACAATACCAGAAAGCCGAAACCGAGCGCAATATTAAAGCGACCATCAGGCGATTAACCAACTTCCAGGTTTCGGGCGGTGGCTTAAGTTATTGGCCAAATCAAGGTGATGCTGATGAATGGGGCACCAATTATGCCGGGCACTTTATGCTGGCAGCGCAGGCAAAAGGCTACAGCCTGCCTATCGGTTTTATAGAGCAATGGAAAAAATTCCAAAAGTTGAAGGCCATTACCTGGGCACCTGATACCCGCAGTTTTTATGGTGCCGATCTGATACAAGCCTATCGCTTATATCTGTTAGCGTTGGCACGTTCTCCCGAATTGGGGGCAATGAACAGGCTGAGAGAGTTTAAATATTTAAGTGTGGAAGCCAAATGGCGCTTAGCAGCAGCCTATAAGCTGGCAGGTCAGCCCGAGATAGGTTCGCAAATGATAGCGGGTTTGCCGACCACCATCAAGCCGTACAATTCCATGTACGGAACCTACGGCTCCGACCTGAGGGATGAAGCCATGATACTGGAAACTTTGACTTTATTGGGTCAGCAGCAAAGGGCAGCCTCGCTATTAAGGACAGTGGCCGCACGCCTATCCGAAGATGATTGGTACAGCACCCAAACAACCGCTTATTCCCTCATCGCTATTGCCGAATATTGCGGTCAGAATAAAACCGGCGGTAAGCTGCAATTCACCTATAATTCAGGCAGTATTACTTCCGCTTCCTACATGTGGCAGGCCGGTATGGCGACTAATGGAGGTAAAGTATCCATCAAGAATAATGGAACTAACAAATTATATGTCAGGCTGATACAAAAAGGACAACCAACTTTTGGGCAGGATGTGCAGTCGATTAGTAAACCGGAGATATTGCAAATGCGTATCGGTTGCTTTACCTTAGGGGGTAAGCCCATCGACCCATCAAATTTGAAACAGGGAACCGATTTTGTGGCCCAGGTCAACATCAAAAACCCCGGTCACCGCGGCCGTTATGATAACCTGGCGCTAACGCAGATCTTCCCTTCAGGCTGGGAAATACTGAACACACGGATGATGGAAACCGAGGAAGCGTTTAAATCCTCCCCGTCCGATTATCGCGACATCCGTGATGACCGGGTGAATACCTATTTCAGTTTGCAGGAAGGCAAGGAAGTAACCTACTATGTAATGCTGAATGCTGCCTATGCGGGCAAATATTACTTGCCGGCAACTTATTGCGAAGCGATGTATAATGTGTCTATCAGCGCTTTGGAGAAGGGGCAGTGGGTGGAGGTTGTTAAATAACAGCCCCCTCTAAATCTCCCCCTGTTGGGGAGACTTTAAAGTTGAATGTTATAAATTATTTGAATCTAAACACGTAATGAAAAAAATAAGTTTAATCCAAAAAAGATTTCTAATCATTTGGATTATATTTCATTCATTAGCTCTATTTGTGAATGTTGCAAATATCAGCGGAACTATTGTAGAACAAAATACAAATACAGGTAAGGAATATATTTATGTTTTAACCAGAAACACCCTTAAAACTAATTTTTGGCCATTTACAACTTATAATCAATATGTGAGGCATATTGATACTATTAGTAATACGCCTCCATTTATTAACACTGTCGAGCATATAGATTATTATTATAATGGAATATTTAACTCTTATGGCTATTTAGAGTATTTTTTCTATCTAATTATAGGGTTTATGGTTGTATATCTACCTAAATTTTGGAGCAATATGTAAAAAAAACGAAGGCAAAGGAGAGGTGATTATTTAACTTTTAAACTATGTTTTATGAAGATAAATATCTCCATACGCTTTATCAGAGCGATAACAGAATTACTTATGGTAACTTATGTACTGATACATAACGCATAATGCAATTGCGGATTTGCCTATAAATAGTGAGGATATAAACGAGAATTAAACTCACTATAGGCATTTTCGAGAAGGTCTCGTGCCTCTCCTTAATTAAATGTATGATAAATCTCCCTGTGAAGATTATTGAATGGCTTATTCCACCCCAAACAACCCATACTTAAAAATACAATAAATAGCCCTCACGCCATCCTTCCATCCTATTTTTTTGCCATCGTCATACGTACGGCCATAATAAGAAATGCCCACTTCGTAAATCCTGATCTTGGGTACACGGGCTATCTTTTGAGTCACCTCCGGCTCAAAGCCAAAACGTTGTTCGCTTAGTTTGATGGATTGAATAAGTTTGGTATCAAAAAGCTTGTAGCAGGTTTCCATATCCGTCAGGTTCAGGTTGGAAAACATATTGGATAAAAATGTCAGAAAGTTATTGCCGATAGTATGCCAGAAAAATAATATCCGATGCGGGTTGCTGCCCATAAAGCGCGAACCATAAACCACATCGGCAAAGCCCTGGCAGATAGGCTTTAGCAGGTCGTTGTATTCGTTTGGGTCGTACTCCAGGTCAGCATCCTGGATGATCAGGTACTCGCCGGTAGCTTTTGAAATGCCTGTATGTAATGCCGCGCCTTTGCCTTTATTGGCTTCGTGCCTGAAATATTGTATGTTAAGTTGGGGATTTATAGCCTGGTAATCGAAAACAGCCTGCTCAGTATGGTCATTTGAGCAATCGTTTACGATAATGATCTCTTTTTGAATATCATCCAGCAATTCAACCGCTTTAATTTTATTGAGTATCAGGTGAATGGTGTCACCCTCGTTATAGGCGGGAATTATGATGGATAATTTTTTTATATTCATGAACCTTATCGCCTGATTTGATCAATTATTAATACTAAATTCCCCGGTGCTGAAACGTGTTAAAAATTACTTACGAAAACCAAAAGTAATAATATTACTCGCCTTTTTATTGGCTTTAGCGTTGTGGTTTTGGTTTTGCCTGCCCCGGCAATTATTTAACACTCCCACCTCCTATGTAATTGATGACGATCAGGGCCAGTTGCTGGGCGCCGCTATAGCATCTGACGGGCAATGGCATTTCCCCTACAACCCCAACGTACCCGAAAAATTCAAACAATGTATCATCGCCTTTGAGGATAAGCGTTTTGAGCATCATCCTGGCTTTGATATCATAGCTTTCAGCCGGGCTATCCGGCAAAATATCAGGGCTAAGCATGTCATCAGCGGCGGCAGTACCATCACCATGCAAGTGATCCGCCTCGCTACAAAACATAAGCGCAACTTCTGGAATAAACTGGGCGAAACATTTATGGCGATGCGACTGGAATGTACCCATAGCAAAGATGAAGTTTTGGCCCTGTACACCAGCAATGCCCCCTTCGGCACTAATGTGATCGGGTTAGACGCGGCTTCCTGGCGATACTTTGGCCGCAGCCCTGATAAACTATCCTGGGGCGAAATGGCGGCGATGGCAGTGTTGCCAAACTCGCCCTCATTGGTTCATCCCGGCAAAAACAGGCAGATATTATTAAATAAACGCAATTTGTTGCTGGATAGACTGCATAAACAAGGCATTATCGACAGCACAACTACCGCATTAGCGAAACTGGAACCTGTACCCGACAGGCCCATGCCTTTACCACAATCGGCCCCTCACCTGCTGCAAAGGTTCAGGTCTGATAAGCAAAATGATCCACGGGCAGACAGGCGCATCCAAACCAGCATCAAATCAGCCCTGCAACAACAGGTAAATGATATTCTGGAGCGGCACCACTCTGTTTTAAAGGCGAATGATATTAACAATATCGCGGCAGTGGTACTCGATGTGGAAACCGGCGCCGTCATTGCCTACGCCGGTAACATCGCCCATACCAATGACCCGGAGATGGAAAGTGATGTGGATGTAGTGAATGCTCCCCGCAGCCCCGGCAGTACATTGAAGCCGCTTTTATATGCCTCTATGCTGCACGATGGATTAATATTACCAAATAGTTTGATCCCTGATATCCCCACCCAGATAGCCGGCTATCACCCGGAGAATTTTGACCTGGGCTATGATGGCGCAGTACCCGCTTCCAGGGCTTTATCACGTTCCTTAAACGTCCCGGCGGTAAAAATGCTGCAGCAATTTAAATACGAGCGTTTTTATGATTTTTTGCAGATGGCGGGCATCACCACGCTCAAAAAACCTGCGGATCATTACGGCCTCTCTCTGATCTTAGGCGGAGGTGAAAATACCCTCTGGGAGTTAACAGGTGCTTATGCCGATATGGCGCGGGTATTAAATCATTACTATAAATACAACGGAAAATATGATACGGCCGATTATCACAGCCCGATATATGCCATTCCGCCAGCAAACAAACCTCATTTGGAAAAAACGGGTTTATTAGATGCAGGTTCCATCTACTATACCTTCCAGGCGATGGAAGAAGTGATGCGGCCGGGTGAAGAAATGGTTTGGCAGCAATTCAGCTCGAGCCAGCGCATTGCCTGGAAAACCGGCACCAGCTTTGGCTTCCGTGATGGTTGGGCCATTGGGGTAACGCCAAAATATGTAGTAGGCGTTTGGGTAGGAAATACGGATGGTGAAGGCCGACCGAACCTGACAGGTATCAACACCGCTGCTCCTATCCTATTTGACATTTTCAGATTACTACCCGCCGCCCGCGACTGGTTTGAAATGCCGGTAGGCGAAATGGTTAAGATAAAAGTATGCCATCAAAGCGGCTACCGTGCCGGCGATTATTGCGAGGATACCGATGAAATGTGGGTACCTAAAAGCGGTTTAAAAGCCCCGGTTTGCCCCTGGCACCAATTGGTTCACTTAGATGCGACCGGCAAATGGCAGGTAACCGGTGATTGCACCTCGCCCGAAAATATGGTCAACAAAAAATGGTTCGTATTGCCGCCATCTATGGAATATTATTACAAAACCAAAAACTACCTGTACCACGTTTTGCCACCGTTCCGCTCAGATTGCGCCTTTGTCAAGAGCAACCCAATGGAATTGATCTACCCAAAAGACGGCGCAAAAGTCTACGTCCCGCTTGAAGCTGATGGAAGTCGTGGCCGGATGATCTGCAATGCAGCACACCGGCAGGCAGGTACAAAAATATTCTGGCACCTGGACGATAAATATGTTGGCGAAACCACCGATTTTCATCAAATGGCACTCAATCCGCCCGCAGGCAAACATAAACTAACTTTGGTTGATGGCAACGGGAATAATTTGCAGGTGAATTTTGAGGTACTGGCTAAGTAAGCCCCCTCTAAATCTCCCCCTGTAGGGGAGACTTTAAAGACTTACTTATGTTCATTAAGTTTTATTAAAAAAGTCCTCCCTACCGGGGAGGATTTAGGTGGGGCTTTACTATCTTGCACTATACAAACGAAACTATACATGCTGGAACAATACGACCTGCACAACCTGATGGTGATCGATATCGAAACGGTACCGCAATACAGCAGTCACGACCAGGTGCCTGATCATTTACAAAAACTGTGGGATCTGAAAACCCTGCATCAGCGTAAAGAGGAAACTGCCGAAGCATTTTACGAACGCGCCGGTATATGGGCCGAATTTGGTAAGATCATTTGTATATCCGTTGGCATATTTACGCGAGGGAAAAATACCGGACTGAGAGTAAAATCTTATTTCTCACATGAAGAGTCTGAATTGCTTATCAGCTTTGCAGACTTGCTTCACTCACAACCCACAAGCCTCATTCTGTGCGCTCATAATGGCAAGGAGTTTGATTTTCCGTACATCTGCCGACGCATGCTGATCAATGGCATTAAGTTCCCACCGCAGTTAGAAATAGCAGGAAAAAAGCCCTGGGAAGTAAACCATCTCGACACAATGGAACTATGGAAATTCGGAGATTATAAAAACTACACTTCGCTTAACCTGCTTACCGCTATTTTTAATATTCCTACACCCAAAGATGATATTGACGGCAGCATGGTTGGCCATGTTTACTGGAATGAGAATGATTTGACACGCATAGCTACCTACTGCCAAAAAGATGTGGTAGCTACCGCGCAACTCATCAGGCGCTATAGAGGGGAAGAATTGATTACGGATGATTGCATTACCCTGATAGGAGAATAAATGCTGCAGGTAAACCATCTAAAAGTCGAATTCAAAACACCAAATGGCCTGGTACAGGCCGTTAAAGATAGCTCTTTCACCTTAAAAAAAGGCGAAACCATTGGTATTGTAGGTGAATCAGGCTCGGGTAAATCGGTTACTTCGTTGGCTATTATGCGTCTGCATGATGCCGGCAATACCGTTATCAGCGGCGAAATCTTGCTTAATGCGGTAAATATCCTGCAAATACCGGAAGATGAAATGAGGGATATACGTGGCAACACGATAGCCATGATCTTCCAGGAGCCTATGACCTCCCTTAATCCCGTACTCACCTGCGGTTTTCAGGTTACCGAAGCGATCCGGCTTCATTTGGGTGTTGATAAAGAAGAGGCCAGGAAAAGGGCCATACAACTTTTTAATGAGGTGCAGTTGCCCCGGCCGGATGCGATTTTCGATAGTTACCCGCACCAAATTTCCGGCGGGCAAAAGCAAAGGGTAATGATCGCGATGGCCCTTTCCTGCGATCCGGAAATTTTGATCGCTGACGAACCTACCACTGCCCTTGATGTAACCGTGCAGAAAACCATTATCGAACTATTGCTGCGGCTTAAAGCGGAGCGGAATATGAGTTTGATATTTATATCGCATGATTTGGGCGTAGTAAGTGAAATAGCCGATCGGGTTATTGTGATGTATAAAGGCGAGATAGTTGAAGAAGCGCCAACCAAAACTATATTTTCCCATCCCAAACATCCTTATACCAAAGGTTTGCTGGCCTGTCGCCCATCTCCGGACTATCATCTGAAAAAATTGCCCATCGTTGCCGATTTTTTAGATGCCTCAAATAATGAAGTGTCTATTGAAAATATCAGGGAGCAATATATTTATCCGGCATCTGAAATAAAGGAACGGAAAAAGAAATTATACGCGCAGCAGCCTATCCTCCAAATCAACGAATTATGCACCTGGTTTCCCGTTGGCACAGGCTTATTCGCCAAACAAAAAGAGATAATTAAAGCAGTTAACAAGGTCAGTTTTGATGTCTACCCCGGCGAAACATTGGGTTTAGTAGGTGAATCCGGCTGCGGCAAATCAACTTTGGGGCGAAGTATTTTAAGGCTGATCGAGCCCACCTCAGGCGATGTAAATTTTGAAAATACCGATCTGCTTAAGCTGAATAAAAACGACATGCGTAGCATGCGGCGTGATATCCAGATCATTTTCCAGGACCCCTACTCCTCTTTAAATCCCCGCTTAACCGTTGGTGATTCGCTGATGGAGCCTTTGATAGTGCATCAGCTGTATGCAAATAACAGCAAACGCAAAAAGCATGTATTAGAGCTGCTGGAAAGGGTGAACCTGCCACCCGAATATTTTAACCGTTATCCGCATGAGTTCTCTGGTGGACAGCGCCAGCGTATTGTTATCGCCCGTGCTTTGGCACTGAAGCCCAAATTCATTATCTGTGACGAATCAGTTTCAGCACTGGATGTATCGGTACAGGCGCAAGTTCTAAATCTCATCCGCGAGCTGCAGCAGGAATTTAACCTCACTTATATCTTTATATCTCACGATCTATCCGTTATCAAACACATCTCCGACCGTATCATGGTGATGAATAAAGGTGAGATCATTGAAACCGGCGACCCGGACGAGATCTATTACCACCCAAAAATGGAGTATACGAAAAAGCTTATTGCCTCCATACCAGGTTAAACTTTTACATTTTTTGGCCGATAATCCGGCATTTTGTTTATCCTTTCAATAACAGCGGGATCTATGCTTTCATTAGAAAATGGCGTTTCCATTACCGGCCTGTTATAATTTGGAGTGATTTTAAAGATGCCCGTTTTTGAATTATACAAAACGCCTTCAGGGTTAGGATTTAGTAATGATGTAAGATAAGGCTCATCAAAACCGAGTCCGCACGATTTGGCTTTTTCTGCCATCCATTGAAAGGTAATGTCACTTAAGCCCTGGTCGGGATACCCACCGCCGATATTGGAATGCACCCCGGCAAACCAAACCTGTTCCATCACCTGGCCGACAACCCTATTTTTCACATCCGCACTAAGCGTCCATAGCGTTGGCTTAAAGTTGCCACGCTTTTCATCCACTGCCAGTGCATGGAAAGCGTTTTCTACCAGGCTGCTTAAAGTGGTATCATGAAACTGGTACTTATTCTTATCTATCCACTGAAACGCATGCACAGGGATACCCAATGATCCTACAGTATCCCAAACGCCTACAAATTTTATACGTTCTTCCGGATGGCTGTTTTCTTCCCTGAATTTTTGTGATGCTGCTCCGTTTGGATTTAATGCCGGGTTATCCCGGTCGCGATAAATTTGATAAGCCTGTTCTACAAGCGTCATATCATTGTTTTTTAATATCCCGCAATTACGGATCAGGCCTGCCAGGCTGCGCGCCGTATAAGCACCCCTGCTGAAGCCAAACAAAAACAATTCATCACCCGGCTCATAATTCCAGATAATAAATTTATATATATCCTTGATGTTGTCATCAATACCTTTCCCGGTAGCGCCATCTATCATCTTGCTCCAGGGGGTTCCTTCAGACCCGATCCCCTCATCATAATATTTGATCTGGGGCATTATAGTATCATCATGTGTTACACTTTTGCAGATCGCTTCAAATAGCTTTTGCACATTAGTTTGCACATACTTACCGTCACATTGGTCGCCGGGTTTGTTCCAGGTGCCATCGCTACAGGTGATTATTCTTTTCATTTGATCAGGTATATGATAAAATCCTAATTTACAGTTTATAAGGAGGAATCGAAAGCGTGTTCTCATGCATATTTTTTAGGCGGGGTCAGCTCATGTCTATCATTTCGCATTCAACATTACACAGTCCACATTTAACATACAATCTTTGTACCTTAGCACAATTAAATACTACCTATGTCTAAAAATAAAAAAAGCTCATCCATCAAGCAGGTACTTACCCAAATGGTACTTGATGTATTTGAGAAAAACGGCAATACGCCATTAAATTACAAACAAGTTTCAGCCCATTTAAATATTCACGACCCCGAATCCAGGGATACTATACTGGAAATTTTAAAAGAAGAAGCTAAAAAAAATGTCTTAAAGGAATTATCTCCCGGCAAGTTCCAGTTGCTGGAATTGAAAACTTTTATTGAAGGCAAAGTTGACCTTACTGCTGATGGTTCGGCCTATATAATTACTGATGATGATGCGGAGACCGACATATTTGTAGCTCCCCGCAAACTGCGCAATGCTTTAAATGGTGACCGCGTAAAAGTTTATGTTTATGCAAAAAGCAAAGGCTCGCGCCAGGAAGGCGAGGTAATAGAAATACTGCAGCGTAATAAAATGGAGTTTACGGGTATCGTGAAACTCTCCGAACGCTTTGCATTTTTCATTCCCGATGACCGGAAAATGATGCATGATATTTTTATCCCGATGAGCGAATTAAATGGCGCGAAGAACGGGATAAAAGCTGTAGCCGAAATTACCGACTGGCCGCCTGATGCAAAGAACCCTGTGGGCCGTATAAAGCATATATTAGGTGTACAAGGCGAGAACAATACAGAAATGAATGCCATACTTGCAGAGTATGGTTTCCCGCTTTCATTCCCAAAAGAGGTTGAGCATGAGTCTGAAGAAATTTCGGATATTATTTCTGCAGCCGAAATCGCCAAAAGGCGCGATTTCAGGGATGTACTGACCTTTACCATCGACCCATTTGATGCTAAGGACTTTGATGATGCCCTTTCTTTCAAGTATTTACCCAATGGGAACTATGAGGTAGGCGTCCACATAGCCGATGTATCGCACTATATCATACCTGATTCGGCCCTGGATAAAGAGGCTCTTGACCGTGGCACTTCGGTGTATCTGGTTGACCGCGTGATACCTATGCTGCCCGAAAGACTATCAAACGGATTATGTTCATTGCGCCCCAATGAGGACAAGCTATGCTTCTCAGCCATTTTTGAGCTGGATAATGATGCCCGCATTGTGGAAGAATGGTTTGGTAAAACCGTGATCCACTCCAACCGGCGCTTCACCTATGAGGAAGTACAAGAGGTGATTGAAAAACGCTCCAACGAATACGAAAAAGAGATCCATAAATTGAATGAGTTGGCTTATATATTGCGCGATCGCAAATTCAAAAATGGCGCTATCAGCTTCGAAACTACCGAAGTGAAATTTAAGCTTGATGAGTCTGGTAAACCTATTGGTGTTTATGTTAAAGAACGCAAGGATGCCCATAAACTGATCGAAGATTTCATGCTGCTGGCCAATCGCAAGGTTGCCGAATTTATCAGCAAAAAAGGTAAGGGCAAACATAAATACACCTTTGTTTACCGCGCCCACGATTCACCAAAACCTGATGCTTTAGCCAGTTTCGCCCTGTTTGCAGCGAGGTTTGGATACCGCATCAATACCAAATCGGATAAAGAAACCGCCAAATCATTAAATTTTTTAATGACGGATGTGGAAGGCAAAAAGGAGCAAAATGTATTGACGCAACTGGCCATACGCTCCATGGCGAAAGCTATTTATACTACCAAAACCAGCAGTCATTACGGTTTGGCCTTTGACTATTACACCCACTTTACTTCTCCTATCCGTCGTTACCCTGATGTGATGGTTCACCGTTTGTTGTTCCATTATTTGAATGGCGGCCAGTCTGCCAATGCCGAGCATTACGAAAAGCTGTGCCAGCATTGTTCGCAAATGGAGAAAAAAGCTGCTGATGCCGAACGCTCATCCGTTAAATACAAGCAGGCTGAATACCTGAGAGATCAAATAGGTAATACTTTCACTGGGATCATTTCAGGTGTTACCGAATGGGGTATGTATGTGGAGATTATCGAGAATAAGTGTGAGGGCATGATACGTTTGCGCGACATTTCGGACGATTTTTATACACTTGATGAGAAGAACTACCAGATCATAGGTCAGCGTAAAAAGAAAGTTTATCGTTTGGGTGATGAGGTGCAGATCAAGGTGAAGAATGTTGATCTAACCAAAAAGCAGATTGATTTCTCGTTAGTGCAATAGTAATTTAACTTTGCGCCGCCCCTTTAAATAATTTATGAAGAAACTTTCAGATCTGCAGGCACTTATTAGCAACGAAGTTAACCAGCTTGAGTTCGCGGCTTATCCTGCGGAATTATATGAACCGATAAAATATATCCTCTCATTGGGTGGTAAGCGCATGCGCCCTGCCCTGCTCCTAATGGCCTGCGACCTGTTTGATGGCGATGTGCAAAAGGCTATTCCACCGGCTTTGGCTATCGAGGTGTTCCATAATTTTACGCTGATGCATGATGATATTATGGATAATGCCCCCCTTCGTCGTGGAAAAACTACCGTGCATGAACGCTGGAACAAAAACGTAGGTATCCTGTCGGGCGATGTGATGCTGATAGAAGGTTACAAATTGATGATGCGGGTGGACGAGCCTTTGCTGCGCCCGATACTCGACATCTTTAATGAAACCGCTGTAGGCGTATGCGAAGGGCAGCAGCTGGACATGGAGTTTGAAACCCGCAACGATGTGAGCATTGAGGAATACATCACCATGATACGCCTTAAAACGGCTGTAGTGCTGGGTGGGGCGTTAAAGATCGGCGCTTTGATAGGCGGCGCGAGTAAAGAAGATGCCATCCTGATACAATCCTTTGGCGAGCATTTAGGCATAGCCTTTCAATTACAGGATGATATCCTGGACGTATTCGGTAATCCCGAAAAGTTTGGCAAACAGGTTGGCGGGGACATCATATCCAACAAAAAAACCTTCTTACTGCTTAAAGCACTCGAACTGGCTGATCATGTACAGGCATCTCAATTAAACCAATGGCTGACTATCCAAAAACCCGACCAACTGGAAAAAGTAGCTTCAGTAACCGGGATATATAACCAATTACAGGTGAGGCACCATGCCGAAGAAACTATGCAGGCTTATGCAGATAAGGCATTTCTGGCATTGGAAAAAATAGACCTGCCCGCGGCACACAAACAGTACCTCCGCGATTTTGCCGATGGATTGATGGTGAGAGAGAATTGATTATATTTAGGGTATGAAACGATTATTGATTTCAAGCTTATTCCTTTTATCATTCCTATTTACAAAAGCTCAAAGTAAAGATACATTATCCTACAAAGACTTTGATAAGATACCTGTTCTGCCTGGAGGAGTTAGTGGATTTGATAATTATATTCATGAAAATTTAAAATACCCAGAAAGTGCAAGAAAAAACCAAATTGAGGGAACCTTGTATGTAAGCTTTGATGTTAAGCCTGATGGTAATACAACGAACATTAAAATAGTAAAAGGTCTGTCACCAGATACAGACGCAGAGGTGTTACGTTTAATTAAAAATCTGCCAAAATGGGCCCCCGCCATGTTAAATGGCCATGCAATTAGGTTCGGATATTTTAAACCTATAGTTTTTAAATTACCAACAAGAAATTAATTATTATGCGCAAGATCATCACTTTACTTTTTGCAGCCGCAACGATCCAGCTAGAGGCCCAAAACATTACCTCCGGTGGCAAATTAAAGCCTGAACAGGCTATTATGGATGTAAGGCATTACACCATAACCCTGGGTATAAACTTTGACCAACATACCATCGAGGGGAATACCGTTGTGGATGTCATCATGGAAAAGCCCACCCGTGTGTTGCTTTTTGATTTGCTTGATTCCTTAAATGTGCATACCGTATTGGTCAATGGTAAAAAACAAGCCTTTGAGTATAAAAATAACCTGATCCGGATCAACCTCGCTCAGGAATTACCTGCGGGCAAAGCCAGTGTGAAAGTATTGTATGGCGGCAAGCCGCACGTAGCCATCCGACCGCCCTGGGATGACGGGTTTACCTGGACCAAAGACTCTACAGGTCACCAATGGATGGCCATTACAGCCGAGGGCACAGGAGGTAAAATATATTTCCCATGCAAAGATCATCCTTCTGATGAGCCAAACGAGGGTGTCGACCTCATCATCACCGTGCCGAAAGACCTGGTGGTTGCCGGGCCGGGGATTTTGCAAAAGGTGAGCAAAAGTGGTAATACGGCTACTTTTCATTGGAAAACCAATTACACCATTAATAATTACAGCATCCTGTTCAACGTAGGTGACTACACGGCGGTGAGCAGGAAATATACAACGATTGACGGCCACGTTGTTCCGCTGCAGTTTTATGTGCTGAACGAGCATAGCTCTAAAGCACAGCATCACCTGGACATATTTGAAAAAACCATCCACGAGCAGGAAAAATATTTTGGCGAGTATCCCTGGGCTAAGGAAAAGATAGCCATCTGTGAAACTCCGCACCTGGGTATGGAGCACCAGACTATGAACGCTTATGGCAACAAATTCCACTACACCAAAGTGGGTGGTGAGGATTACGATGGCCTGATGCACCACGAGTTCGGTCACGAATGGTGGGGCAACAAAATTACCGCGAAAGATTGGGCCGATTATTGGATACATGAAGGAATATGCTCCTACGGCGATGCCTTATATGTGCGCGAGTTTGAAGGGCAGCAGGCTTATGTAAACTATTTTAAGCGTACTGTATTAGGCATCAAAAACGACTTGCCGGTAGTGATGGGCAAAGATATTGATGAGGAAAAAGCTTATCACCCCGATATCTATCCCAAAGGAGCTTTCTTTATGCATACCCTCTGCTATGTAATGGGCGATAGCTTGTTCTTCCCGGCACTGAAAGGCTTTATTACCGATCCAAAATATACCTACAGCAACCTGGCCAGTACCGAAGATGTGGAGCAATATTTCAGTAAAGCCTATGGCCATGATCTGAAACCTTTATTTCATCTTTACTTATACACCATTGATAAGCTTAATGTACATGTAAAAGCATTGCGTGGTGATAAATACCTGATCCAGTTAGAAAATATGGATATGCCGCTGCCATTGGATATTACCGCTGACGGCGCAACCAAACGTTATACACTCGATAAAAAAGGACTAACGATCAGCAGTAAAAACCTACCGGTTATTGATCCGGATATGTTTTATATTAAGAAGGTGATATTTGAATAATAAAACAGATAAGAACAATAAAGGCGTAAGTTGATTAGAAAATGAAAAGACTGATTCTCGCTATTCTGCTGATTTTCTTAGCCATTTGCAGCTTAAAAGCTCAAGACTCGAAAACGGCTATACCGTTCAATGATGACTCAGTACTTCTTCCAGATAAATATGGCATATATTCAGAATGTGAGCACCAACCAACGTTTCCTGGTGGCACGAAGGCGTTCCAAAAATATCTACTTAAAAATTTGAAGTGGCCAGATAAAACCGGAATGATAGATGTACAGGGCAAAGTACGCGTATCATTTGTTGTGGAAAAGGATGGTACATTAACTAATTTTAAAGTGTTGCGCAAACTACATCCCTTATTTGATGCAGAAGCTATTAAAGTGCTAAAGAAATCACCAAGGTGGAATCCGGGAACGGTAAATGGCCATAAAGTTCGCGCTAGATATCTTGTTCCGATTAACTTTCAATTGCCAAATTAATTGCAATGAAAAGCCCCGTCCTTATTCAGAACGGGGCTTTTCAATATTTATGATAACTGCTAATTACTCAGCAGCAGGTGCTTCTTCAGTATCAGCAGCTTTTTTAGGTTTTGGAGCTGCTGCCTTTTTTGCTTTTGGAGCAGTTTCAGCAACTGGTGCTTCTTCAACTGCAACTTCAGCAACCGGTGCTTTTGCTTCAACTACTTTCTTTTCAGCTTTTGCAGCTGGTTTTGGTGCAGGTGCTTCAACTACCGGTGCAGCTTCAAAAGGCAATACCGATACATATGAACGGTTATCAGCTTTCTTTTTGAATACTACTGTACCATCCGTTAATGCGAATAAAGTATGGTCTTTACCAATACCTACATTCAAACCCGGGTTATGAGGGGTACCACGCTGACGAACGATGATGTTACCTGCAATTGCCGGCTGACCACCAAATATCTTGATACCTAAACGCTTGCTATGTGACTCGCGGCCGTTTCTTGAGCTACCGGCCCCTTTTTTGTGTGCCATTTCTTATATTTTTATGAGCCGATGTGATCGCCTCGTTTAAAACTTGATTATAATGTGATCCCTGTGATCTCGATTTTGGTGAATTGCTGGCGGTGACCATTCTTCTTTTTGTAACCTTTTCTTCTTTTCTTTTTGAAGATAATTACTTTATCACCTTTTAAATGAGACACGATCTTAGCTGATACTTTAGCGCCTTTCAAATCGGTTCCCAATTTGAATTTACCTTCGTTTTCTGCTAATAACACACTGTCAAATTCAATACTAGCGCCTTCTTCTCCCTGTAAACGGTGTACAAAGAGTTGCTGGTCTTTAGCAACCTTAAATTGCTGTCCGGCTATACTTACTATTGCGTACATTGTTATTAATTATATGTTTTAAAATTTGAGGTGCAAATATAGAAATTCTAATTATAAATAGCAACACTCTTTTTAATGTTGTGGTTGATGGTTGATCAGCTAAACAAATTAATTCCCCTGTTTCCCCTCTTCATCCTGCAAAACCTTCTGAATTTCCTTGATCACCTGTATGTTGGCGTCTATCAATTTGGGGTCACCATTAAACGACTCATCAAAGGTCACCTTTTTGCTTTTGCGTTTGTACTTAAACTCGATCACATAGCGCAACGGTTTCGCGCCATTATGTTTAATGGCAGTACTCCCTAACTCCATTGAAGGGAAATCCCAGAAACCCAGGTCGGCAGCTTTACGGTGCAGATATAGCAGGTCTTCCCTGGTAAGATGCAATTTCATTTTTACAATGGAATCGCGGGTGTTTACATATTGATACTCTCCCGTTTTCGAGTTGTATTTATTCACCAAACTATCCCCCGGCCCATATTGAAAGCTGATCGAATCAAACTCTGTGAATTTGTAGGGCGCATTTTTGATCATGTGACTATAATAATAGATACAATAGGCCAAAAACGGCACGGTTATACAAAGGGTAAGAAATACTTTTTTATTACGATCGGTCATTTTAATGATTGAATTACTGAGTTATTGAATTATTGATTTTTAGGATACGTCCAATTCATGGAGTTCCCCCAATTGGCCCTCCCACTTACTTACAACAGCGGTTGCCATTACATTGCCTAGCACATTAGTTGCAGATCTACCCATATCGAGCAGCGGGTCAATACCGATCAACAGGGCTAACCCCGCTTCCGGGATATTGAACATGGCCATCGTACCGGCAATTACAACCAGCGATGCACGCGGTACTCCAGCTACCCCTTTACTGGTCAGCATTAATACTAACAACATGGATAGCTGATGCCCAAAAGGCATATGTATACCATAAGCCTGGGCTAAAAACAACGAGGCAAAAGTCATATACATCATAGAGCCATCCAGGTTAAACGAGTAACCCAGTGGTAATACAAAACTTACTATCTTATTACTGCAGCCAAAACGCTCCAGTTCTATCAATATTTTTGGATATGCAGCCTCACTGGTAGAGGTACTGAAGGCGATCAACATGGCATCCTTTATATTGCCGACAAGCGTAAATACTCGCCTCTTCAACACAAAAAATCCTGCCGAAATGATGATCAGCCAAAGCAGGAATAGGGAAAAGTAAAATTCACCGATAAAAGTGGCATAGGTGGATATAATGCCTAACCCCTGTTTAGCCACCACTGCGGTTATCGCCCCAAATACGGCTATCGGCGCCAGCTTCATCACATAGCCGGTAATTTTTAATATCACGTAGGATATGGCGTCCATTGCCTTGATCACGATTTCGCCTTTCTCGCCTATCGCCGCAGTGGCGACACCAAAAAACAAAGAGAATACCACGATCTGTAATATCTCGTTATTGGCCATCGATTCAATAAAGCTTCTCGGAAATACATGGCCTACAAAATCCCGTAAGGATAATGCCGATTTATTAATTCCTGTACCCAAATGAGCATCAGGTAATGCCAGGTGCATGGTTTCACCCGGATCAAAAAGATTAACCAATAGCATACCCAATAGTAGTGATATCAACGTAGCACTCAAAAACCACAATAAGGTTTTGCCGCCTATGCGTCCTACAGCGTTAATATCACCCACTTTGGCTACTCCCACTACCAGCGTAGTGAACACCAATGGCGCTACGATCATTTTGATCAGCCGCAAAAATATATCGCTGAGTATAGTAAAGCCTTCCAGTTTGTCTTCGCGGGTTGCAGTTGCGTCCACACGTTCTTTTACCTGGGTTGCCCGTTGGTTTTTCAGTTGTTTATATTCTGCAACCGTGCTGTCCTTTATTTGAACAAACCGGCCATCAATTGTTTTAATATTGGTCTCGGCTACTGATATGCGGGTATTATAGGTATCAATAACTTTAATATTGTAAACATAACCTACCACCACACCTAAAATAAGGGCGATAAAAATGTACAGCGTCAGTTTACTTTTCTTCATATTACAAATGGGTGTGCGAAACTACAAAATTTACTATTGTACTAAAATAATTAAGTTTGCGGCATGGGCATGAAAGTTTATGGCTTACAGGATATAAAAAAGGAATTGCAGCATTTGGATAACGCCCAACTGACCGAACTTTGCCTGCGCCTGGTTCGCCATAAAAAGGAAAATAAGGAGCTGACAGCCTACTTATTATTTGAAGCCGATAACGAGACTGCCTTTATCGAAAGCCTGGTTGCTGAAAATGGCTTTATGTTCAGTCAGTTGCCATCCAATAATTATCACCTGGCAAAAGGTCTCCGCAAAGTATTAAGAATACTGAATAAATACATCAAATTTACCGCCTCAAAACAGGTAGAGATTGAGTTATTGATCAATTTTTGCCGTAACTATGTGCAATATGTTGACAGGCGCAGTTCGTCATACAAACCTTTGCGTTTAATATTAACCCGCCAGCTGGATAAGATCCGAATCGCTATTGGTAAATTACACGAGGACCTGCAATTTGATTACAGCCAGGATTTTAATGCAATGGTTGGCGAGGCCGAACAAAAGCTGCAATGGTTAAATATGAATGATTACCTGTTGTAACATTATATCGTTGAAAATGTCTAACATAAAAGTTTAACTGATTTGGATACTAAAGAAGCAGCCTTCAAGCAAATATTTGAAGCTAATTCAAAAAAAATATTCCATCTGTGCTATGGCTATACCGGCGATGATGACGCCGCCAATGACCTGTTGCAAGAAACTTTTTTGAAGGTTTGGCAAAACCTGGATAAATTCCGTAACCAGGCACAAATATCAACCTGGATCTACCGCATAGCTGTAAATACCTGCCTTACTTACCTGCGATCTGAAAAAAGGCAGGCAAAGGATGAATTGACTCCCCAAATAGCTGAAAATAAAAGAGAAGAATTTTCGGAGAAGAACGAGCAGGTGGCCTTGCTGTATAAGTGTATATCGAAATTAGAAGAATCAGAAAGAATTATAATTACTATGGTGTTGGATGAATTGCCGTACCCTGAAATTGCCGATATATCTGGCATTTCCGAGGGCAACCTGAGGGTGAAGATTTTCCGTATTAAACAAAAACTAACAGAGTTATATAACCACTATGAAAGACTTTGAGCATTTGATCTCCGTTTGGCAGGGACAGCCAAAGCAGGAGCAGCTTTCAGTGGATGAAACACTGAAACAAATAAAAAAAGGCATCAGGGGTATCACCGGACAGCTTTATGGCGGCATAGTGGTGATGGTGGTTATGCTGGCGCTTACTTTTGTGATTACCTTCTTCTTTGCCTTCGAATGGCTCACCTACTTGGGCCTGTTCATTATGCTGTTAACTATGCTGGTATATGCCGTGCTCATCATCCGCAACTATCGAATACTTAAAAAGCACGACGCCACCCAAAATCCTACCGATTATTTGCAGGATCTTAAAGAGTATCAAAAAAACCGAGCCAAAATTGCCGGCTGGTTTTACTACCTGTTCCTGATGCTCATCAGCCTGGGACTGTCCTTATATTTTATCGAGATATTGCGCAGTAGGCCCGTTTATACCAAAGTAGCTATCTATTCATTCACTATTATCTGGTTCCTATTCTTAACCT
This sequence comes from Mucilaginibacter sp., assembly GCA_035489035.1. Taxonomy (GTDB): domain Bacteria; phylum Bacteroidota; class Bacteroidia; order Sphingobacteriales; family Sphingobacteriaceae; genus Mucilaginibacter. Next base: position 13,730 of record DATHKT010000040.1, on the reverse strand, counting down.
TCTACTATAAAAAGCGCATATTTAAAAGCGAGGAAGAAAAGCTTAACCTGATGATAGATAGATTGGAAAGATTGCAGGGGCAATTTGAATAAATAGTTTTTCTTGTCATGCTGAACATAGTGAAGCATCTATTAAGCGCCTTGCAGATTCTTCGCTCCGCTCAGAATGACAAAAATATGGGCCATTTTTCAAGCAAATAATATATTTGCAGTATGCTTACCCCTATCACCATTCAGCGCGTGCATCCAACCGACCTTGATGCCCTGCTTACTTTAGGCCGAAAAACCTTTTATGACGCCTTTGAACATTTAAACAATTCCGAAGATTTCGAGACATATACCTCGTTAGCCTTTACTCCTGCCAAGCTGTTGAGTGAAATTAAAAATCCGGATTCTGCCTTTTATTTTGCTGTTATTAATAATAAAAATGTGGGCTATATCAAGCTCAACTACGCATCTGCCCAAACCGGATTTAAAGATACTAGTGCCGTTGAAGTTGAGCGCATCTACATCCTTGCCGATCAGCAGGGCAAGCAAATAGGTCAGCACCTGATAGATTTCGCCATAAATAAAGCTATCGAGGATCAATTAAAATACATCTGGCTCGGCGTATGGGAGCATAATGCCCGTGCCATTAGCTTCTACGAGCGAAGAGGTTTTGTAAAATTCAGCAGCCACAAATTCATGCTGGGTAGCGATGAGCAGACTGATATTTTGATGAAGAAACCCCTCAGCCCCTCTAAATCTCCCCCTGTAGGGGAAACTTTTAATTTTTAAAGCCCTCCCTTCCGGGGAGGGTTTGGGTGGGGCTGTTCAATCCCTCAAAAAAGGATTAAAATTCCTCGTACCCACATCCATACCGGCAGCCCGGCAAATGGTTTTATCGCCGAATCTATAGTTGATGCTGTCCATCGCCTGGTATAATTTCAGTTGTTGCTCGTTATCCTCAAACAGGTTGATCTGGTAGCTGCCGGTAGCCAGGTTACTCAGCCTCACTCCTATTAACCTGACGGGCCGGTGCTGGTTCCATGCTTTTTTAAGCAGGTTTTTGATGCCGGGTATCAATATGTGCTCTGCCGCGGTTAAGGGGATCTTTTCCTGCTGGGTATGCGTTTCAAAATTGGCGTAGCGTATCTTGATCGCGAGGCACGATGCCAGTTTGTTTTCGCGCCTGAGTTTTGATGATAATTCCTCCGTCATTGATACCAGTATGCTTTCCAATGTCCGTTCGTCCGTTACATTGTTCATAAAGGTGTTTTCGGTCGATATGGACTTACGGTCGCTATGCGGCACGATCTCGCCATAATCTATTCCCCTCGCCTTTTCATATATCCATCTGCCATTCCTACCGAACACCGTTTCCAGGAAGCGCAGCTCCACCTTTTGCAGGTCGCCTATTTTTTCGATACCGTACTCATATATCTTTTTGCAGGTGCTTTCGCCCAGGCCGGGTATGGCCGAGATGGGCAGGGGTGCCAAAAAAGCCATTTCGCTGCCGTGGGGCACAAATAGCTGTCCGTTGGGCTTGGCCCTGTTGGTAGCCATTTTAGCTATGGTTTTGCCTGATCCCAACCCAAATGATATCGGCAGCTTAGTTTCCTTAATGATCCTCGCCCGCAATTGCGCTGCCAGTTTATAGGGGTCATAAAAGCGGTCGGTGCCTGTAAGGTCGATATAAAATTCATCCACCGAGGCCTTTTGATACAAAGGCACCGTATCCTCCACGATTTTCGTCACCTTGCGCGACTCTTCCGAATAACGCTCATGATTGCCACGTACGCTGATGGCATCCGGACATAGCTTAAAAGCATCCCGAGACGACATACCCGAATGCACCCCGAACTTACGTGTTTCATAACTGCACGAGGCCACGATGCCCCGCTGCGCATTACCGCCAATAATAATAGGCTTGCCTATCAGCGCAGGGTTATCCAGCCGCTCCACCGACACAAAAAATGAATCGAGGTCGATATGCATGATGTAGCGTTTGGCCATGCTACAAATGTGAAAATAAATTTGGACATATGCTAAAAATATTAGCATATTTATCTCCCTTAAATTTCTGTGACATGAAAGGATATATGGATTATATGATGGTGCTTTCACCATCGGAAAATGTGAAAGAAATAGTAAAGAGTCATAAACTTGAATCAGTTAAAATCATAGGTAATTATGAGAGTATGCACTCCATAGCCCATATTTCTATTGCGCACATGGTGAGGCAAAAGAATTTTATTACAGAGCCGCAGATATCCTTGTTAGAAAAGAAATTGAAGGCGCTACCACCCATTACCTTAACTATTGATGGCTTTGATCACTTCAGCCACGGCAATGATTTTAAAACCATTTATGCCAGGATCAGATCGACACCAGGAACAGTTAAATGGTTTAAAGAGTTGAAAAAACCTTTATACATGAAGCAATATTTGGTGCCGCATATCACCATTGCCCGCAACATACCAATAGATGCCTTTAATGTATTATGGCCCCATTTTAAAAATGCCGGCTGGGTAGAAACATTTGAGGTAGCAAAGTTAACGGTATTGCACAGGGAGACATTTGCCAGTTTTGCCCCCTGGGAACTTTATAGAGAGCTGCCGTTTGAACGCCAAACACCCTTCGAAGAAACAAAGGCCCGGCCGAATGCTGTAGATCTGAGGAAAAAAATAGGCGGTGCGAATCAGCAGATCAGTCTTTTTTGAGGCGAAGTTGATCGGGTTGATTGAGTTAAGTGGTTGATTGAGTTACAACTTACACCAACTTAATCAACCCAATCCAACTTAATCAACCAATACACCCAACGTTTTTTAACAAATATTTAACCCAATCCAACCTTTTTTCTATCTTTGTGCCGGGGTAAGTCTTTTACGACCAGCTCCTCTTGAACTCCCCCAGGGTGGGAACGCAGCAAGGGTAGAGGGTTGTAGCGGTGCGATAAAAGTAGCTTACCCTTTTTTTATTTTCCTCCAGGGGCAGGAAAATCTTTCCAATCATTTTTTTGCAATCTTCATTATTCTTATAGATAATTCTTCAATCTATTTTGCTTAATTGCATGGATTGATCACTTGGCTTATGGAAATAAAACTGGAGCAGAAACGCAGCAACTTAGGTTCATTTTATATCGATGATGATGGTCAGCGCCTGGGGCTGATGAACTTTTTGATCACCGACGGTGTAATGAACATTTACCATACCGAAGTGAGCGAACAACTGCAAGGCAAGCACATGGGCGATAAACTGGTGGAAGCGGGCGTAAATTATGCCCGCGAAAACAAGCTAAAGATACTGCCAACCTGTACCTTTGCCCGGTCGGTATTTAACAGGGTGAAGGAATATGCGGATGTGCTGGTAAAATCATAAACACATCAATTAACCATAGCGATGGGTTTGAAACCCATCGCTATAATTGAATAACAACAATGCTCGATATCTTCATTATAGGCGGTGGCCCAATTGGATTAGCTTGCGGGTTAGCCGCGCAAAAGGCCGGTTTAAGCTATATTATTGTCGAAAAAGGCTGCCTGGTTAATTCGCTTTATAACTATCCTGCTACCATGACCTTCTTCTCTACCTCAGAGAAATTGGAGATCGGTGGAATACCTTTTGTTACCATCAGCAACAAACCCAACCGCGCCGAGGCACTGGAGTATTACCGCAGGGTAGCCTTCTCCAATCACCTTAAAGTAAATCTGTTTGAGGAAGTAACTGGAATAAAAAACGCGGAAGGAACTTACCGCATCAAAACCAGCAAAGCTGAATACGAGGCGAAGAATGTCATCGTATCGACCGGTTTTTATGACATCGCCGTTAACCTTGATATACCCGGCGAGGACCTGCCCAAGGTGAAGCACTACTATAAAGATCCTCATTACTATGCCTTGCAAAAGGTGGTGGTAGTAGGTTCAAGCAATTCGGCCATTGATGTGGCTTTGGAAACTTACCGCAAAGGCGCCGAGGTTACTTTGGCGATAAGAGGTGATGAAGTTAGCCACAGGGTAAAATACTGGGTGCGGCCGGATATCATCAACCGCATTAAGGAAGGCAGCATCAAGGCCTACTTTAACTCAAGCCTGACCGCAGTACGTGAACATGAGGTGGATGTACAAACACCGGAAGGAAAAATAACCATCCCGAATGATTTTGTAATGGCGATGACAGGCTACCGGCCAAACTTTGATTTCCTGAAGAAAATGGGCATTGTATTATCAGAAGACACCAAATGCCTGCCCCATTATAACCCCCAAACTATGGAAACCAACCTGAAAGGCATTTACCTGGCAGGCGTAGTATGCGGAGGCATGGATACCCACCTTTGGTTCATCGAAAACTCCCGCATCCATGCGGATATGATCGTTAATGATGTTCTTTCGAAGCGTTGAATAAGTTGATTGGGTTAAAACTTATACCAACTAAATAACCTAATCAACTTAATCAACTCATTCAAGCACCCAAAAGTCACCCTATCAACATTAAACATAATTTTTCTTGCATAAGTAAAAATTTATGCGATAATTTGCACCCAAATTAAAAAACAATAAAACGCGCATAAAAATGATCCAGCAAAGCTTAAATAAGCCCGCGATAAGAGCAATATTTGCTCCGGTTGCCGCTGCTTTGGTTTCACCTTTTTGTGAATTTTCACCTTCACGACGAAGGCTCTATATCCCCCGGGTTTAATTGATATCTGCCATTTACCCAGTTGAGGTTTTAAACTTCATCAACAAAAATTCATCTGATTACGTATTGGCCCACAAAGCCAGAATTTAACGTTAATTTTTTCTATTTCAATGACCATACAAGATTTCGATATACAGGTTGCCTCTGCCCAGCATGTTGACTATGCTCCGCATATTTGCGATGAAATGGCCGAATCTGCTAAAGCGCGTGGAACAGGTATAGCCCAACGTTCACCTGAATATGTTGCTAATAAAATGCTGGAAGGAAAGGCTGTGATCGCTTTTCATAAAGATGGCACCTGGGCAGGCTTTTGTTATATCGAAACCTGGAGCCATGGTGATTTTGTGGCTAACTCAGGATTAGTAGTAAACCCGCAATTCAGAAAAGTGGGCTTAGCAAAGGCCATTAAGCATAAAATATTTGAACTCTCGAGAAAGAAATATCCTGAAGCAAAAATATTCGGATTGACAACTGGTCTGGCTGTAATGAAGATCAATTCGGAATTGGGCTATGAGCCGGTAACCTATTCGGAACTTACGCAGGACGAAAATTTTTGGCAGGGCTGCAAAAGCTGCGTTAACTATGATATATTAACCAGCAAGGATCGGAAGAACTGCATGTGCACCGCCATGTTGTTTGATCCTGCCGAAATACAAAAAGATTACGAAGATAAAATGAAAAAGATAACGCATAAGGCTACCTTGCTTGAGCGTATCGAGAATGCGATAAAAAAGAGAATGGACAAGATCAGTTTGACGCTAAAAACGGACGAACAGCCCTTGTGATGGTAGAGACGCGATACTTTGCGTCTCAAAACATTACATCAAGACGCAAAGTATTGCGTCTCTACATAAAAGAATAATATGAAAAAAAAGGTAGTATTAGCATATAGTGGAGGACTTGACACTTCTTTCTGCTGCATTTATTTAACCCAGGATCTGGGCATGGAAGTGCACTCAGTAATTGTAAACACAGGTGGTTTCAGTGCCGATGAACTGTATCATGTGGAGCAAAGAGCCTACCGTATGGGCGTAACCTCGCACCATGTGGTGGATGAAACTGAAAATTTTTACAATACCTGCGTACGTTATCTGATCTACGGCAATGTGTTGAAAAACAACACCTATCCCCTATCTGTAAGCGCTGAAAGAGTTAGTCAGGCGACCGCTATCGCCAATTATGCCAAGGAAATTGGTGCCGAATATGTGGCCCATGGCAGCACCGGTGCAGGTAACGACCAAGTGCGGTTTGACATGATCTTCAATATTTTGGTACCTGAAGTACAGATATTAACCCCTATACGTGATCTGAAATTAAGCCGTGAGCAGGAAATACAGTACCTGAAAGATCATGGTGTGGAGATGAACTTTGAGAAAGCGAAGTACTCGATCAACAAAGGGATTTGGGGTACTTCAGTTGGTGGCAAGGAAACATTGACATCTAATTTAGGTTTACCGGAAGATGCCTGGCCAACTCCAATGACGGCATCGGGAACCCGGAATATTGAATTGACCTTTGAAAAAGGTGAATTAGTTGGCATCGATAGTAAAAAATATGACCACCCTACCCAGGCTATACAGGAATTACAAGCCATTGCACAGCCTTATGGTATTGGCAGGGATATTCATGTGGGCGATACCATTATCGGCATCAAGGGCCGTGTAGGCTTTGAAGCTGCTGCGCCTATTATCATTATTAAGGCTCACCATACATTGGAGAAACATGTGCTAACCAAATGGCAGCTTTCATGGAAGGATCAGCTGTCTACCTTTTATGGCAACTGGCTGCACGAAGGTCAGTTTCACGACCCTATTATGCGCAATATCGAAGCGTTCTTGACTGATACCCAGCACAATGTAAGCGGTAAAGTGTTTGTTGAACTGAACCCTTACCGTTTCCAGGTAACAGGTATTGAATCGGCCCACGACCTGATGTCGAGCAAATTTGGCAGTTATGGCGAAATGAACAACGCCTGGACAGGCGAAGATGTAAAAGGCTTCTCCAAAATATTTGGCAACCAGGTAATGATCTATCACAAAGTAAACAACACAGACAATGGATAACCCCGCATTTTCAAAAAGTGATTGCAGCAGCCATTATAAATGGGGCGATGACTGTTATGGCTGGAACTATATTGATACCGATGCTTTATCTGTAAAGCAGGAATTAATGCCGCCTGATACAGCCGAGCAGTTACACTATCATGAAAGATCGACACAGGTATTTTTCATCCTGAAAGGCAGGGCTACCTTTACCATTGATGGCGTTACCAGTGTGCTGAAACCCGAACAGGGCATCGAAATAAAACCCGGGCAAAAGCACTTCATCAGCAATAAAGAGCAAAGCGACCTTGAGTTTATTTTATATTCATCACCATCAACAAAAAATGACAGGATCAATATCAAATAAGATCAAAGCCGGAATTATTGGCGGTGCTGGTTATACCGGCGGCGAAATGCTTCGGATACTCATCAATCACCCCAATGTAGAGATCGCCTTTGTACAAAGCGGCAGCAATGGCGGTAATTATGTTTACGAAGTGCATACCGACCTTTTTGGTGATACCGATCTGAAATTCAGCAGTGAGTTTTCTACGGATATTGATGTGCTTTTTTTATGTGTTGGACATGGCGATGCGAAGAAGTTTTTGGATGCGAATGACATTCCGGATACCGTTAAAATAATCGATTTGAGCCAGGACTTTAGGTTAGCTAAAAGCTCAAAGCATAAAGCAAAAAGCTTTGTATACGGGTTACCTGAGTTAAACCTGCAAGCTATTAAGCAAGCGCAAAACATAGCTAATCCTGGTTGCTTTGCTACTTGCCTGGAATTGGGCTTATTGCCTTTAGCATCTGCAGGTTTGTTAAACAGTGAGGTGCACATTACAGGCACTACAGGTTCAACCGGTGCCGGGCAGGCCCCATCAGCTACAACGCATTTTACCTGGCGTAATGATAACCTTTCTGTTTATAAAGCATTCGAACATCAGCATTTAAACGAGGTTGGGGAGTCTTTGAATCAATTACAGCCAGGCTTTGGACAAACGATCAACTTTATCCCCTATCGCGGCGATTATACCCGTGGAATTATCGCTTCCATTTATTTGGATTGCGATCTGTCAGGTGATGAGGCTTTAAAACTGCATGAGGATTATTATGCAACACACCCCTTCACACATGTTACCAATCGTAATATCGACCTGAAACAGGTGGTGAATACTAACAAATGCTTTATACAGGTAGCTAAACATGGCAGTAAGTTATTGATCACGAGCATTATTGATAATTTGACAAAAGGTGCATCGGGGCAGGCAGTGCAGAATATGAACTTGCTATTTGGTTTTGATGAAACAGCAGGACTAAAACTGAAAGCCACAGCTTTTTAATATAATGACTATGAAACTATTTGATGTATATCCAATCAACCCGATCAACATTGTAAAAGGTGTTGGAAGTCTTGTTTATGATGATAAGGGTACCGAATATCTTGACCTTTATGGCGGCCATGCGGTTATATCTATTGGTCATACCAACCCGCATTATGTAAAACGATTGGAAGATCAATTGCATCAGATAGGCTTTTATTCAAATTCTATCGAGATACCCTTGCAAAAGGAGTTGGCTGAAAAGTTGGGTCACGTATCGGGTAAAGAAGATTACCAGTTATTTTTGTGTAACTCTGGTGCCGAAGCCAATGAGAACGCCCTTAAACTGGCCTCTTTTTACAACGGGAAGAAGAAGGTCATCGCGTTTCGTAAATCTTTTCACGGACGCACATCTTTGGCTGTGGCAGTTACCGACAATCCCAAAATTGTTGCGCCCATCAACGAAACGGACAATGTGATCTTTTTGCCGTGGGGCGATGAGCAAGCTTTAGAACAGGCCTTTACAAATAATGAAATATCGTCTGTTATCATCGAAGGTATACAGGGCGTAGGCGGGATACAAGTAGCCAGTGTAAGCTTTTTACAGAAGATCAGATCGCTTTGCGATCAATATAATGCCGTATTTATAGCCGATTCGGTACAATGCGGATACGGACGGACGGGTAAATTCTTCTCGCATGACTTTGCCGGCATCAATGCTGATATTTATAGCATGGCTAAGGGAATGGGCAACGGCTTCCCGGTTGGTGGTATCATTATCTCACCAAAAATACAATCGGTTTATGGTATGTTGGGCACCACATTTGGCGGTAACCATTTGGCATGCGCGGCCGGGTTAGCCGTGCTTGAAGAAATAGAACAGTACAATCTGATGCAAAATGCCGCCGAGGTAGGTGGTTATTTGATAGATGAATTAAAGAAATTTGAACAGGTAAAAGAAGTTCGCGGTCGCGGGCTGATGATAGGTATTGAACTGCCGGAAGAATTGGCACATGTACGTAAAGACCTGTTATTCAAACATCATATCTTCACAGGCGAAGCCAAACCAAATGTGATCAGGTTATTGCCTGCATTAAATTTGACCAAAGCTTATGCCGATAGATTTTTGGAAGCATTTGCTACAGTACTAAATCATCAATTAACCTAATTGTCATTCTGAGCATAGCGAAGAATCTAATCGGCTGTAGATTCTTCGCTATGCTCAGAATGACAGAAAAAAAATATGAAACTATTCTCCTCTGTTCACGATGTAACCAACATCCAATCGCTTGTTAAGGAAGCTTTACAGCTAAAGCAAAGCCCTTATGCGCATCAGCATTTGGGTAAAAACAAGACACTGGCCTTAGTATTTTTAAATCCAAGCCTGCGTACCCGTATGAGTACCCAAAAGGCGGGCCTTAACCTGGGTATGAATGTGATCGTATTGAACATCGACAAAGAAGGTTGGGCATTGGAACTACAGGACGGGGCCGTTATGAATGGCACCACGGTAGAGCATATTCGGGAAGCTGCCGCTGTGATGGGCGAATATGCTGATATTATTGGAGTGCGCTCATTTCCCGGATTAAAGGATCGTGATGAGGATTATAGCGAAAGCATATTCAACAAGTTTGTAAAATATTGTAAGGTGCCTGTTGTGAGCCTCGAATCAGCAACACGTCACCCCTTGCAAAGCCTGGCCGATTTGGTAACTATCGAAGAACTAAAAACAACCCCTCGCCCAAAAGTAGTATTAACCTGGGCGCCACATATCAAGGCCTTACCACAAGCCGTACCCAATTCTTTTGCCGAATGGATGTGCAAGGCTGATGTTGACTTTACCATCGCCCATCCAAAAGGCTATGAGCTTTGTACTGATTTTACACAAGGTCCCAACATTACCAATAACCAGGATGAAGCATTAGCCGGAGCAGATTTTATTTACGTAAAAAACTGGTCGGCTTATGAGCCCTACGGACAGGTATTTGGCGGACATGAGGATTGGATGCTGACCAACGAAAAGCTTAAAAGCGCCAATAATGCCAAAGTAATGCATTGTTTGCCTGTACGTAGAAATCTCGAACTGTCTGACGAAATACTGGATGGGCCAAATTCGATAGTGATACATGAGGCCGGAAACCGGGTATGGGCCGCGCAGGCGGTATTAAAGCAGATGCTGGAGAGTTTGTAAATTAAAAGGATTAAATTTGATTATATCTTGATTCCTGGCTTTTTATTCTTGATTCTATAAGCAGATGTATATCCCTTCATTCAACTCCTTTACAGACAAACAAGAGATCATCGCCTTTATGCAGCGGTATAGTTTTGCCACCATCGTAACTGATATAAATGGTATTCCCGAAGCTACGCACCTGCCTTTTTTGGTTAAAAATGAAAACGATAAATTGATCCTTCGGTCTCATTTTGCAAAATCCAATCCTCATTCTAAACGGGTATTTGACAAAACCTCTTTGGTGATTTTCACTGAACCTCACGCGTATATTTCTCCATCCCATTATGAAACGGAGACCGTTGTACCAACATGGAATTATATTGCTATACATGCTTACGGTGTGGCTGCTATATTGGAAAGCGTTGAACAAAAGGCTGAATTATTAAAACATACGATCGAGACGTTTGAACCAGGTTACTATCAGCAATGGCAAAGGTTGCCGGATGATTACAAATCCAGGATGATGAACGGGATTGTGGCTTTTGAGATCGAAGTAACCGACTTGCAGGCTAAAAAGAAACTGAGCCAGAACCGGACGGAAACGGAACGGGAAAATATCATCAATTCTCTCGGCCAAAGTGTTGATAGTAATATACGTGATATTGCTGATTACATGTCGAAATTATCCGGCGACGCGAAACACTAAACTATCTATTTGGAAACAGGATCTGTCATACGTGTTTCAGTATTAAAGAAACGAACGATCAGGCGGTTATCCGTGTTTTTAGTAAGATACTTTATAGCCCAGCTAACCAACACGCTTAGCTTATTTGAAAAGCCTACCAGCGACATTAAGTGAACAAACATCCATAGCACCCAGGCAAAAAAACCATGAAAATGCAACCTTCTGATATCTGCCACCGCTTTGTTTTGCCCCACTGTAGCCAATGAGCCTTTATCAAAATACTTAAACGGTTGGGTTGGCTCACCATTAATAAGGTGCATCAAATTTTTAGCCAGGTGTTTACCTGTTTGAATAGCACCCTGTGCCATGCCAGGTATACCATTTGGCATTTCGGGAGATAGCATGGCTGACACATCACCAATAGCAAATATATTCTGATAGCCGACTACCCTGTTGATCTCATCAACTTGTATCCTTCGACCCTTTGTCAGGGTGCTTTCCGGCAAACCGCCAGGCACCTCTCCTATTACTCCTGCTGCCCAGAATACATTTCTGGTCTTGATAACAGTACCATCGTCTATTTTTAATTCAAGCCCATCATAACTTTGCACGTGTACACTGTTATAAATAACCACACCCATCTTGATCAATCCCTTTTTCGCAGCCGCAGAAGCGGTTGCGGACATTGCCCCAAGCACCACAGGTTTCCCCTCAACCAGGTAAACCCGCATGTCTTCTTCGCAAAGCTGGGGATAGTCCTTGCAAAGTACATGATTACGCATTTCCGCCAGTGCACCTGATAGCTCAACGCCTGTTGGCCCGCCTCCCACTACCACAAAGGTCATTAAGGCGTCCTTTTCAGCCTTGTCTGTGGTCACCACCGCCTTCTCCAGGTTTTGGAGCATAAAACTGCGGATATTCAGCGCCTCGCTGATATTTTTCATCGGCATGGTATAATGCTCAATTTCTTTGTTTCCAAAAAAATTGGTATTGGCCCCGGTGGCAATTACCAGGTAATCATATTCAATCTCCCCTATATCAGTTACAATGCTATTCTTTTCCGGGTTGATCGTCTGCACCTCTGCAAGGTTAAACGTAAAGTTTTTTTGATGGGTAAATATTCGCCTCACCGGGAAGCCAATAGAGTCCGCTTCAATGGCACCCATGGCCACCTGGTAAAGGAGCGGCTGAAAAGTGTGGTAATTATGCTTATCAAGCATCAACACGTCCACTGGTTTATTCTTTAACTTTTTAGCGAGATTGATACCGGCAAATCCTCCACCGATAATAACGATACGCGGCCTGCCTGCAGTTTTCTTTAAATCCATATAAATAAATAGGTTGCCCTGAACTTTCGTGTGCAAAATAACGATAAAAACATTTTACCGATGCTATTTCCAACCGCATTTATGGCAAGTATGTTTTTAGGCTGACATCTTTTATGAAAAATAAGTAATATCGAATTGCTATTTTTAAGCCCTTATTGAATACCGGACTAATACCCATGAGTAAACAGCAACTGCATATTATCAAGATCGGCGGCAATGTGATCGACAATTCGGAGAATCTTTATCATTTTCTGAAGGATTTTACCTCGTTGGATGGTTACAAAATTTTGGTGCATGGCGGTGGCAAAGTAGCAACACAGCTATCAGAAACGTTGGGTATCGAGCCTAAATTGGTGGATGGCCGTCGGATAACCGATATTGAAACCCTCCGTGTGGTTACCATGGTTTATGGTGGGTTGATCAATAAAAACATCGTAGCGCAGTTACAGCGCTTCGGTAATAATGCTATCGGGCTCACTGGTGCCGATGGCAATTTTATCCGCACCAAAAAACGCCCGGTGAAAACTATTGATTACGGCTTCGTAGGTGATATTGATGACAAGTCTATCGACCCAAAAAATATCCAGCGGCTACTGGAGGCAGGTTTTACCCCTGTTTTCTGCGCCATAACACATGACGGCGAGGGCCAGTTATTGAATACCAATGCCGATACCATTGCTTCGGCGCTGGCAGTTGCGCTATCCAAATTATATGAAACCACCTTAATCTATTGTTTTGAGAAAAAGGGCGTTTTACAGGATATTAACGATGAAGATTCATTGATAAGAGAGATCGATCCGGACAGGTACGAAGAACTAAAAACAAAACAGATCATCCACAGTGGCATGCTGCCCAAACTGGATAATGCCTTTACGGCCATAAGTTGCGGGGTAAAAGCGGTCATCATCGGTCATTCTGACGATTTGGGGCAGTTAAAACAAAAACAAGCATTTGGTACACGATTAACAAACAAGAAATGAGCACACAAAACATAGCCATATTAGGCAGCGGCAACATCGGGCTTTCATTAGCCAAAGGATTGGTTAAAGCAGGCATTTACCAACCCGGGCAAATTACGCTGACCCGTCGTAATGTAAAGGCCCTGGCCCCACTTGCCGATATCGGTTACAACGTTACTGCCGATAATTCAGAAGCCGTAAAAGGGGCTGACATTGTCGTGCTGGCTGTATTACCACAGCAGTTGAATAAACTCCTGCATGAAATTAAACCGGCTGTATGGGAACAGAAGCATTTACTGATCTCGGTGATATCGGGTGTGAGCTGTAGTGACATCCGCCAGCAATTGGGGATGGAGGTGCAGGTGGTACGTGCTATGCCAAATACTGCCATCGCTATCGGCCAATCTATGACCTGCATTGCTACCGATAATGCCGCAGCAGAAAGTATGCAACTAGTGAAATCGCTGTTTGATACCGTTGGCGTAACCATCCAGATCAACGAGGAACTAATGACCTCGGCAACCGCATTATGCGCCTGTGGCATA
>DATHKT010000039.1:0-143103 GCA_035489035.1 Mucilaginibacter sp. | reverse complement strand
AGACCCGGAATTAAGAAAATTATTCACCGGTAAGCCGGAGCATATCGTTAATCTTTTCCGCTTTATGGCTGAGGAGATGCGCGAGATCATGGCTGAACTGGGTTTCCGTACCATAAATGAAATGGTGGGCAGGGTACAGTTCCTTAAAGTGAAAGAAAACCTGCAAAACTGGAAAGTTAAACATATCGACCTGTCGGGCATATTGCACCCGGTAAACAATACCAAAGGAATGACCCTGCACAATAGTGAAAAGCAGGATCATGGTATGGATGCTATCCTCGATTGGACATTGCTGGAAAATGCTAAAGCAGCGTTGGAAGATAAGACCCCAGTTTTTGCATCATTCGATGTGAAGAATACCGACCGTACCATAGGTACCTTATTATCCAACGAAATATCAAAAAAATATGGTTCTGCCGGATTGCCAGATAATACGATCAACTATAAATTTAAAGGTTCGGCCGGGCAAAGTTTTGGCGCGTTTACCGCCAAAGGCATTTCCTTTGAGTTGGAGGGCGAGGCCAATGACTATGTAGGTAAAGGCTTATCAGGCGCGCAATTGGCTATCTATCCATCTGCTGACGCGACCTTTACACCCGAGGATAATATCATTATCGGGAATGTAGCCATGTATGGCGCTACATCAGGAGAGGTGTTTATCCGGGGTATGGCAGGCGAACGTTTCGCTGTGCGCAACTCAGGTGCTACAGCTGTGGTTGAAGGGGTAGGAGATCATGGTTGTGAATATATGACGGGTGGACGTGCGCTGATATTAGGCAACACAGGTCGCAACTTTGCGGCAGGTATGAGCGGCGGTATTGCCTGGGTTTATAACCCGGATAATACGTTTGCTGAAAACTGCAATAAAGAAATGGTCGACCTTGATCCGTTATCTGAAAAAGATTCGGAACATATTATCGCCCTGCTTAAAAAGCATGTGAGCTTAACAGGAAGTAAAGTGGCTAAAAACCTGCTTAAAAACTGGGATGAAGCCTCTACCAAATTTGTTAAGGTGTTTCCGAAGGAATACAAAAGAGTTATACAGAAGGCAGAATATCAAACGATCAGCTAATTTTTTATGGGAAAAGCAACAGGATTTAAAGAGTTTAACAGGGAACTTCCCGCTAAAACGCCTCCGGCAGAACGTGTAAAAAATTACAACGAGTTTGAAAGTTTGTATACGGAAGAAAAACTGAACGAACAATCTGCGCGCTGCATGAACTGCGGTATACCTTTCTGTCATTCGGGCTGCCCGTTGGGTAATATCATCCCTGAGTTTAACGATGCAGTGTATCGTAAAAACTGGGAAGAAGCCTACCAGATATTATCGTCAACCAATAATTTCCCTGAATTTACCGGCAGGATATGCCCCGCACCCTGCGAATCTGCCTGTGTGCTGGGGATCAACAAACCACCGGTAGCTATTGAGGAGATAGAAAAGCATATCATTGAGATCGCTTACGAGAAGAATCTGGTGAAACCCACCGCACCACTGATCAAAACAGGCAAAAAAGTGGCTGTGGTTGGATCAGGTCCTGCGGGATTGGCTGCTGCTGCGCAATTAGCCAAGGCGGGTCATGCCGTTACTGTTTATGAGCGTGATGACCGCCCGGGTGGTTTGCTGCGTTATGGTATTCCTGATTTTAAGTTGGAAAAATGGGTGGTAGAACGCCGTGTGCAGATCATGGAAGAAGATGGCGTAGTGTTTAAATGCAATGTGGAAGTGGGTAAAGATATTGCTTCTGATGAACTGGTACGCTCGCATGATGCAGTCGTATTGGCGGGAGGATCAACTATTCCGCGTAATTTACCTATCCCCGGCAGGGAACTAAAAGGTATCCATTTTGCGATGGACTTTTTGAAACAGCAAAACAAACGTGTAAGCAATATCGGCTTTGATGCTGAAGACATACTGGCGACCGGTAAGGATGTGATCGTGATAGGTGGTGGTGATACAGGTTCGGATTGTGTGGGTACATCAAACAGGCAGGGTGCAAATTCCATCAAGCAATTTGAAGTGATGATGCAGCCGCCACAAGACCGTACACGTCATATGCCCTGGCCAACTTACCCGATGGTGATGAAAACAACCAGCAGCCACGAGGAAGGTTGCGACCGTTATTGGGGCATTAATACCAAAGAATTTTTGGGTGACGAAAATGGCAATTTACGAGCCATCAGGGTAACCGATGTGAGCTGGGAACTGGATGTGATGAACAGGCCGATCAAATTTAACGAAGTGGAGGGTTCTGAACGTGAGATAGAATGTCAGCGTATTTTTCTGGCGATGGGCTTTTTGCATCCGCAGCATGAAGGAATGCTGAATAGTCTGAATGTACATCTGGATGAGCGCAAAAATGTAAAAGCGAAAGAAGGCGTTTACCGCACCAATGTAAGCAAGGTGTTTGCAGCAGGAGATATGCGCAGAGGGCAGTCGCTGGTGGTTTGGGCCATTTCAGAAGGCCGTGAGGCTGCCCGCAGAGTAGATGAATTTTTAATGGGCCACTCTATACTGGAAAGCAAAGACGCGGTAAACCAGTTTGAACAGGTGTTTTGATAATAGAGATTAAAGAATAGTGATTGGAGATTAGGTCGTTTCGAAAAGAGAATGATAAAAATTTGAAACTTTAAAACAATCAATCAATAAACCAAAGTTAGGCCGGGTAGTGTAATGCTGCCTGGTTTTTTTATTTGAAGGTTATATTTTCTAAAATGTCAAAGGAATAATATATTTAACATCAACAGGTCTATTAAACTGAACTCCTGGACTCCAGTCGGGCATTTGACTGATAACTCGAATAGCTTCTTTATCCAGGTATTCATTTAGCGACTTACTAATATGCACATCATTCACGTGCCCTTCCCTTGAAATAGTAAAGCCGACCACAATTTTACCATGAATATTTTCTTTCGATAATTCCTTAGGATAAATAAAATTAGCCGATACATATTTATATACAGCCTCAATACCCCCAACATAGTTTGGGTCATGCTCGGTGGGAATTGAATCCTTTAAAGATTGCCCGGTAGGCGTAAAATACTTTTCTTTAATAGATTGGTCGTCGTTAAATTTTACTGTAGCAGAAATAGAACCTGAATAAAAATAAAAATTCCAAATGCCATCCCTTTTATTGTTAATGTAGGTGCCTTCAAAATTCTTTTTACCATTATCATAGTAATAAGTAGTGGGGCCATTGAATGTTTTAAGTGCTTTATCCTGGAATGTTGTTAAGTTAAGTAACCTGTAATCAATTGTATATTCTTGAACCTGAAATCCCTTATCGACTGGTTTAATTACCTTAAGATAAGTTGCTGTTGCTTTGCCGGTCACTTTTAAATTATTATCCAAATACAAGGTGTCCTGGCAATAGGAAAACTTGAAAAGAAATATCAGGATAAGTATCAGGAAGGCTTTTTTCATGAATGATCATTTACTTATCTGAAGGATTTTTTTTGCCAGCCTCTAATTTTTCAACCATTTTAACCAACCTTTCATCCCGGGTTTTTTCTTGCTTAGCGGTGAGTATCCAGAGCACATATTCTTTTCGATTTGAGTAGGATAATTTCTCATAATTAGCTAACGCTTGTGGACTTTTCTGTAAAACATCTTTTATCTCATCAGGCAGCTTTACAATCTTCTTATCCACATCAATATAAGCGCTGTATTCGTTTTGACGAATGTTTTCATTACAGGCATCTGAAACCTTTGATTGTCCTTCGGGCCTGAAACGTAAAGCCGTCCAGGTTTCATTAACTGCGGCAGCGGCTACACCTCTTAATCCGTATCTACCCAGCTCGTCCCAACTACTCATCATTTCCAGGTCGCTCACTATGCCCGAGCTTTTCTTGGGGTAGCTTACCCAAAATACCGTTTCCGTGTTTAAAATGGGTGTAATGATCTTTAATGATGATGCTAACTCAGCGCTGTCTTTCACAAATAATTGCACACCATCAAAGTTTCCCTTAGGTTCGAAAACAGCTTTAACGCCTTCGGGCAATGGCTCAAGTGATATAAGGTAATTTTCGGGTGCATTAAAAAATAGCCAGCGTTTGCCGGGTTTGATCTGTAATTTTTTGGCGAGAGGGGACACGATTTAATTAATTTAAGATGAATTATTGATTATAAATATCTGATAAATCTTTTGAATCGACTTATCGAAAATTGCTATAAAAGGTTAATCGCAGATAACTATTAATTGTTACTCACCACTTTGCAGAAGAAATCCCATAATACAATTCCCGCCGACACAACAATATTAAAAGAATGTTTAGTGCCAAACTGCGGGATCTCAATGCAGGCATCGATCACCTTCATCACCTCATCACTTACTCCGTTTACCTCATTGCCAAATATCAGGGCATATTTCTTAGTCGCGTCCGCTTCAAACTCATTGAGCATGATGCTCTTCTCGGCTTGTTCTATTGCTATTATCTGGTAGCCATCTTTGCGTAACTGTTCAACAGCCTGCAGAGGATCAGCATAATAGGTCCAGTTGATAGATTGCGTAGCGCCTAATGCCGTTTTCTCTATCTCACGATGAGGAGGCTGACTGGTAATGCCACATAGACATACCTGTTCCACAGCAAAACCATCGCAAGTACGAAATATGGAGCCCACATTGTGCATGCTGCGCACATTATCCAATACCACCACAACAGGGAGTTTATCCTGGGCTTTAAATTCAATAACCGAGGCGCGGTTTAGTTCGTCGAGCTTTAATTTTCGCAAGTTATATGGTATAAAGTTGAAAAGTTTGAATTTGCAAAGTTAGAATTACCACTTACAAATTAACCACTTCTTTTAACAACCCCACACCATCACCGATCAAAGAACTGTAAACAGATGGTGCATAACCAATTTTACTGATATAATATTCAGTAACCGCTTTGCTGAAATCATCAAAAGCGCTTTCCTTGATCAATGCGATGGCACAACCACCAAATCCGGCGCCTGTCATGCGTGCTCCGGCAACGTTAAGGTTGGTCAGGCTGTATTCTACAACCGCATCCAGTTCCTTGCCGCTTACTTCATACAAATTTTTCAATGAGTCGTGCGAAGCATACATCAGGCGTCCAAATTCGGCCAGATCGCTGCCTGCTAATGCTTTTGCAGCCAGTTTCACACGGTCATTTTCTTCAATTACGTGTTTGGCGCGTTTAAGTACGACGCCATCAGTAATTAGATGCTTGTATTGTTCAAATGTATTGCTGTCTATGTCGCAAAGGTTCTGAATATCCAATTCCTGTTGCAAGGCCTTAAGGGCTGTTTGGCATTCCTGCACACGCTCGTTGTATTTTGATTCGGCAAGCTTGCGTGGTTTATTAGTATTAATGATGGCCAGCACATGCTCGCCCAGGTTACTGTCAACAGCCTGGTAGTCTAAGGTATCACAGTTCAGCATCAATGCTTTGTCCTTTTCGCCAAAGGCAACAGCAAACTGATCCATAATGCCGCAATTAACACCTATAAATACATTTTCAACCTGTTTGGATAATTTTACCAGGTCGAGTTTTGAATAGCCGCAGTTAAACAGGTCGTTCAAGGCATAGGCAGTTGCTACCTCGATAGATGCGGAGGATGATAAGCCTGAGCTAATGGGTATATCGCCATAATATAAAAAGTCGAGGCCTTGCAATTGATGCCCGTCTCTCACAAAATAATCTATTATACCAATCGGAAAGTTAAACCACGTTTCGTGTGATTTTTTATAGTCTGACTGTACTGGTATATCTAGGGTTTCTTCAAAGTTTAAGCTCCTGAAACGGAAAAAATTTTCATTATTAGCTGCAACTAAAACATAAGTCCCAAACGTGATTGCACATGGCATTACCAGGCCGCCATTGTAGTCAATATGTTCACCTATAAGGTTTACGCGCCCTGGTGAGAAATAGGCATTTTCAACGTCCTTGTTATATATTTTTTTAAATTCCAGGTACAGATTATTCTTCATTTCTTAAACTAAAATTAACGTGAAAACAAATATTGTAAATTTTACAGTTATTATTTGTTTTTATTTTTTTTAGAGATGATTTTCCCTGAAATGATTTCTAAATTTGGGGAAATGAATACCGATTAAACCGGATACTGAATGCATTGTTGAAAGGCAGTGTAACATCAAAAAAGATCAACATGGATCAATACCTTATTACCGCTTACGATCATACTGATGCAGGGGCATTGCAAAGAAGAATGAATGTTAGGCCCCATCACCTCGATGGAGCAAAAGAATTAAAGGAGAATAAGAATTTTATTCTTGGCGGGGCTATTTTAAATGACGAAGGCAATATGATCGGTTCAGTAATGATCATGCAATTTGAAACTGAGGAAGAATTGCAGGCATGGCAGCAAAGTGAACCATATATTACACAAGGGGTATGGGAAACGGTTGATATAAAGCCCTTTAAAGTGGCAAATGTATGAGTATAAAAAAACCAGTTGTATTAAACAACTGGTTTTTTTATAATATTATATAGTGCTCTCTTAGTGTTTGTTTTTTTCGCCTGTAATCAGGTCTATCAGATAAACCGTTCCTTCCACGGTTAAATTAGCAGTTCCGTCGCCATTAAATACCAATGTTCCGGTAAAGCTGAAACTACCATGTGCTGAGGTTGTTCCCGCTATGGTAATTGTTCCTGTTCCGCCTGATATTTTGCGGCCCGGCTTGGTAAGCGTAAGATTGGTTACTACCAGGTTTACACTGTCCTGGCCAGACTTTTTGTTTCCTACTTTTGATTGGAATGAGCCTTTACGATTGTATTGTCCATTAATTACATAGCTTGTTGCATTTTGGGTTAAACCTGCAATAGTAAATGTAGCGTCTCCAGTATTAGAAGATGTTAAACGCGGCCCGTCAAAATTTCCATGAAAAATTAACACATTAGAAATATTATCCGGTTGGCTGTTTGCATTGCAATTTAGCGTATGACCGAACTTGAAAAAGTAACTGAAACTAACAGATCCGCTTGCGCCAGAGTTTGATAAACTGTCTACCCATGTAGAACCGCACTCTTTATGAGCACCAACACTGTTAACGGATTGCGAACCGGTTGCTACGGAAGCGACTGCCAATGCATTTGCGGATACATTATCAGTTACGGTAGCAAGGCCATAAGAATTTTCTGCTAATGAACTTGCAGCCATATCGGCAGCATCATCAGCGGTAACCGCAGCAAGTGCTGAGTTATCCGTTTTTTTACAGGATACAGCAACTACAAGCAATAACAGGAAAATAGATAATTTGAATGTTTTCATATTTAAGGGGTTTTATGAGTTTGTAATTACATTATGATGACAAAAAGTGGAAAAGGTTTAATGGGTTAATTAATTTTAAAGCATTTTTTTACTTTAATATTAAGGGGGATTTTTATAAAGCTCAAATAAAAAATATATAAAAAACCCCCGCATTAAAGCGGGGGTTATACTTGAAATTTAATTTAACACCCAAATAACTAACTAAACTTTTATTGGGGATTTTTACGAAAAAAATCACGTAAAGTTGTGTTAATCTGATAAATAGGTAATAAAATCATCCTGCTAATACTTGCTTATTAATAACCAGGATTGTACTTATGAAGATAAACTGTTGAGTACCTGTATGTCTCCGCTTGTTAACTCAAGTGAAGCGGTTTTCATATTTTCTTCCAAATGTTTAACACTTGATGTACCCGGGATCAGTAAAATATTGTCTGCATGGTGCAATAACCAGCTCAAGGCTACCTGGTGGGTGGTTGCATTATGCTTTTGTGCCACCTGTTTGATCTTTTCCAATGCATCCACATTGCCTGCACTTAGCGGGTACCAGGGAATGAACGCGATATTGTTTTCCTTGCAATATTCAAGCACAGGTTCCCATTTACGGTTATCAACGCTGTACATGTTCTGAACCGAAACCACCTCGAAATAACGCTGTGCCTTTTTAATATCAGCCACGCTTACTTCTGATAGCCCGATATGTTTGATCTTGCCATCGGCTTGCTCCTGTTTTAAAAATTTAAAAGTTTGTTCAGCCGGAACTTTAGGATCGATCCGGTGCAATTGGTACAGGTCTATCTGTTCCAGCTTTAATCGTTTTAAGCTTTCATCCAAGGCTTTCTTCAGGTGATCCGGATGAGCATTTACCTGCCATTGATCGGGCCCGGTGCGCATGAAACCACCTTTGGTAGCTATAACCAAATCGGCAGTGTAGGGATAAAGCGCTTCGGCAATCAATTCTTCCGAAACATAAGGCCCATAGCTGTCGGCCGTGTCGATAAAATTTACTCCCAATTCAACTGCTCGTTTCAATACACGTATAGCCTCATCCTTGTCTTCAGGTGGTCCCCATATGCCTTTGCCGGTAATCCGCATGGCACCATAACCCAGGCGGTTAATATTCAAATCGCCGCCGATTACGAATGTTTTTTCGAATGTTGTTGCTGTATCTGCCATATATTGCTGATTTATCTTCAAATTTAACAAGCTCTTTAATGGAATGTTCTTGCAATAATTGTCATTTTTTTAAGACAGATATTATGCACTTTGAAAATGGTATATTGGCCGAAAATCAAAATCACAATGACGGAGCAAAATTATACCAACCACCCCAGGTATGTAAAAGGATACCATTTCATACTAAGTCTCTTGCTGTTAGGCGGCATCATCATTTCCATCATAAATGTGGTAAGGCATCCGGCGAATAGCGGTGGGCATGTGAGTTCAGCATTGATCGCATTACTGTTTATTTGTCTCTTCTTTATTACCTGGTTTATGCGTGTATTTCCCATAAAAGCCCAGGACAGGGCCATACGGGCCGAAGAAGCATTGCGGTATTTTATTTTGACCGGCAAGCCTTTGGACAGGCGTCTTGCCATAGGCCAGATCACAGCTTTGCGTTTTGCATCAGATGAAGAATTTGTGCCATTAGTGGATAGGAGCCTGGCCGAAAATCTGTCGTCCAAAGATATTAAGCAAGCCATAAAGAATTGGCGGGCTGATCATCACAGGGTATAATTTACATTTACACGATCAACAAAAAAGCACCGCGTTTAACGGTGCTTTTTTGTTGATAAGCTAAAATTTATTTACTGCCTGTTTGGTGGCCGCCTTACGGTATCAGTTTTCTTTACCGGTTGTTGAACTGGCCTCTTCAATCCAAAGAAATTGATTGGTTTTTTAGCCGGGGTTGGATTTACCTGCTGATTATTTGGTGCTATGTTCTGCCTTTGAGCAGGATCACGGTTTACGTCCGGCTTATTTGGCTGCTGTTGTTGCGGCTGATTATTCGGCCTTGGGTTTTGATTCGGCTGCGGCTGGTTACTATCTGGCCTGTTGTTCGGCTGCTGTTGTTGCGGCTGATTGTTAGGCCTTGGATTTTGATTTGGCTGCGGCTGATTCTGGTTATTATCCGGCCTGTTATTCGGCTGCTGTTGTTGCGGCTGATTCTGCTGTGGCCTGGTCGGTTTCGGATTCTGATTTTGAGCAGGCTCACGGTTTACATCAGGCTTGTTAGGCTGGTTTTGTTGTGGATTGTTAGGTGCATTTGGTTTGGTTTCCACTTTTCGCGGTGCAGGTCTTGCAATACCTATCGGCAAGTTCTGTTTGATCTCGGGCCTGTAAACATTCAGTTGGTTGTTAGTTACTACCTGTGCACCAGGTTTACGGTTATCATTTATCCTTACCGGCTGTATGCGGCTATTGGTTACGTTTTCCACATCATTTATACGAGGCCCCCTGTTATAAACCGGGTCGCGGCGATTTACCTTGCTGCCGCCAACACGTTCATTGGTATTGATATTATTGATGATGACCACATTACGTATTACAGCTGCGTTTGTCCGTACTATATAAGTATTAACATTCACCTGGTTTATCCGCCTTCTCTGAACCACATTCCAGCTGTTTTCCGGAGGCGTCCAACCGCCATTAGATCTAACATCGATGCGTGGCGCGATAGGGGCCCAGCAATAATAATCGCCATAACTGCCCCAGGTAACCCATGCTGGTGCCCATTCGTGGCCCGGCATCCACATCCAACCGTAATTATTATCATAAAACCACCTGCCATAATGGAAAGGCGCCCATCCCCAGTTGTAATTTGAAACCCATGTCCAGCCGTAATCGCTGTAGGTCCAGTACCCATTGGTGGCATAAGGCCTGAAATCCGGCCCCGCATTCGGAGCCCACACATAACCATAATCTGGATAGTCAACCCATTGACCATAAGGGCTCAACTCATCATAAAAAACCTGATCGGTTTGAGGCGAGTCATCATAAGCTGGATAGCCGTCTGAATAGCCTGAATTGTTATTATAATCGGGAGGAGGATTATTCGTGTAAACAGGTTGAGGAGAGGGCTGATAAGTAGTTTGCACCCATGCTGCGCAACCTGATAAAGATATTGCGATTGGCACTGCCATGTATAATATTCTTTTCATGATAAAATAGCGTTTAGTAGTTCTTATAAATATTATACAGGTATGACGGCTGTAAAATCAATTAGTTTAATAATTAAAAATAGAAATATTCAGGAGATATTTTAAAGTATATCTTATAAAAAAATACTTTAATAGGGGTTGAGTTGACATCATATCATAACAACAGAGTGATGATTCATTTGAGCATCACTTTGTTATGCATTCCGTTATAAAGAAAGTTGTTAACTGCCGGGTCTTAAATATAAGATACTTTTAAATCCTTATCGCCACAAACCTATAATGGCCCCCATCAGTGTTAAAGAAACCAGGCTGTAGCCCCCGTTTACAAAAATGTAACGCCAGCTTTTGAGTTCGAAGAGGCTATGAATAGCAATAGCAGAAAATGTCCATATGCCCGCCAGGAAACCGGCTTCGGCTCCCCAGGCCACATCTGTTTTAGCATCAGCCAGGAACATGGCCAGGTTAACAGCCATTAACAACGAGAAAACCGCGGTAAAACCAAATATCTTCCCTTTGTTACCGAGTTTGATCTCATCCATGGTGAGTTTACTGTCAACCATCCATGCGTTCCCGAAAAGAGTGTGTGAATACCATAGGCCACCTACGGCAAATGCAGAAAGGCCGGCCACAATCACGGCAAGCCAGTTGATTAAATGAATGTCCATTGTTAAAGGTTTAATTTAAGTTTAAATAAATCTATGAAAAAAATATTTAAAACTATTGAACCTTATAACGATAAACATAACGACCTATGTTTCCATCCTTATCAATACCTTCAATTATTGCACGGTAACTACCTGTACCATCGGCATTGAAAAATTCAAGCGCAGTATTGCCGGTTTTGTCGGTTATTACATTAGGATTCCAATAAATAGTGCTACGGCGGTCGACCCCAACTGTACTGGACGAAGGATTATCATACCTGGGCGAATAAAACTCGCGGGTGGTGTTGTAACCGCCGGGTATATACTCAACCACATTGAATTTAGGAAGCATATCCAAAAACTGATCCTTGCTAATCTTTTCACCTTTGGGCTGTTTTTTCATGTTCACCACTAAAATACCATTGGTGCCTGTAGAACGATTGATGCCACTTAGCCCATCGTTATAAAATATCTCAACAGATTCTACCATATTGGCATTTACACTGTTAAGGTAATTATATTCAACCGCCAGGCCATCAATATAAACCTGTACCGGGGTTCGGTTGCCTTTATTATAATCACGGGTTACGTATAGGTTATTATTCTCTGATGTTAAACCCAAACTGGCAGCTATTAAGCAACTTACAAACTGGTTGCAATCCTTAAATCTTTCACCCGGAATGGTGTGATCTGGATCCGGGCTCAACAATCTCAATGTTGCATAATCCTCATGGCTTGGCTTTTTAATAGCGCTTGCTGATTTGATAACCACTTCCTTCAGATTGCGTGATGAAAATTGTTTTTTAGCATTCTGCAAATAGGGTTTAAGGGTGCTGTCAATATTGGCTATTGCGCCAACCGGGTTGATGTATTGTGTTGAAGGTGGGGCAAGTACACCGTCAACATTGATCACCAGGTTATTGCTGTTGGTATTGTCGCGGGCGTTTAAGGTTACTTTTGAAGAATCTGAAACCAATACATTCGAAAACCTGAAGTTTCCGCTCATGTCTGTTGTAGTTTGTGTCGAGAAATTTTTATCAGGTATAAGCAGGCGTATATTACCCTTGGCTACGGGTATGCCTGTATTGGTTCTTAATATGCCTGAAATATCGATACCCTGCTCCGGTAAAAATGTAGTGGGCGGAGTTTTATCTGCAATTACATTTTTATAGGTGAAACGCCTGTAACCCTGGGTCAGCATTAATACGTCCAGGTCCGAGTGGGTTTTATCATCGTGGTGAATGAAATAATAATTGGGCTTTTCAACATAGCCCTTCAGATCAGAAGTCAGTAGCAAGTGGCTCAGTATGGTGTTATCTGCATCCTCATCAAAAGGTACTGTTGTTTCGTCAACCACCGAAACTGAAAAATTACCTTCGGAAGGCAGGCCCTTGTTTTTGGCTGAAATAAGCATTCTTACTTTCTGCCGCCTGTTATATAAAGGTTTGTCGGATTTCAGGGTAAGGCTTAACTGATCATTGTGTTGAATAAAAGCAATACGCTCGCTCAAAGGCGAACCTTTTGATGAAAAAACCGTGACCTGAACAATACCAGTCGGGAATTTGCTTTTAGGAATTGCTGCACTATATACCGAACTTTTTAAAACGGTTTGAGCCGCATAACATACGATGCCACCGCTTTGCGCTATCACATAAAAGCTTTTGTTTTGATTTTTTTGAAAGAAACCATCATTGGCTGCTATTTTTATGCTCAAAGTATCGGTGTTACTGTTATTAAGAGACATGTTGATACCTTCGGAACGTATATTGGGCAAATCATAACTGCTTTGCGTTCCATCAGCGAATGTCAAATTAGCTTTATAAGTTTTTCCAGTTTCGGGCAATATGGCAAATACACCCATACCCAAATGCTGGGAGGCAAAATCGGCTACTACCTTACCCGCATCATCAGTAATAGTACCTTTAGCGTCAATCCCTAAGCCATCAGGCTTTACCGCTTTAATTGCCACTCTTGACCGTATACCGTTTATCAGAGTGCCCCCTTCCGGGAAAAATTGTACATCAATGCCCGGAGGAGTTGTTTCGAGCGGGAATGTATTGTTTGTAGTCTTTTTATCGTCAATGTCTATTTCCGTACTAATGGTAGCCGAATTTAGCTCTGCAGGTTTGTTACTTGTAAAATTGATATTTAGCTGGCCGTTAGCATCGGTTTCGCCCTTTCCTTTGTTTATAGTTCCGTCATCATTTACAACTTTCCAGTTTACCTTTTTATTACTGTAAGGATTTCCATCCTGGTCTTTATAAGCTATTACCGCATTTATTTTAGATACCTTTTCTGTTATGGAGTTTTTAAAGAAAATGTGCGTAACGATCTGGCCGTCGTCAATGCTCCCTATAGTAAGTGTCCTGTTAAAAAAGTAAGCCTGATCTGCATTGCGCATCCACCTGGTATAAGCCCTGATATGGTAATTGCCACGTTTAAAATTTGGTACCGGAAGAGGCAGATAACCACTTGCAATACCATTAGCCAAATGTAGCTTCAACTCTGATACCAATGTGTTGTCGCTACTGGTCATATCCAGGTAGGCAATTTTACTTAATTGAGTAGGCTGGTGCAGGTCAATGGTAGCATAGGCCTTAAACCAGATCGTATCGCCTACGGCATAATATGGCTTATCAAAGTGAATATATATCTTTTCTGTAGGATGATCATTGGTAAGCTTTGAGGTTTTTTCAATGATGGTAGTTAAAGGTATACTATCGCGCTGTGCAAGAGCCGACAAATGAAGGATAGTAAGAGATAAAGATAAAACGAATAAAAATTTTCTTAGATTCATCAAGCCAGGTTAAGTCAAGGTATCGGCTAAATATAGTTATTTCAGGTAATAGCCTGCTAAATGTAGCGTGGGTTTAACACTTTTTTTACAATTAAGGAGTTGAGTGCAACAAATACTTAAAACAATAAAACAACGCCTTATATTAATATTAAGTGTAAATTCATCATGAAATCTTGATTTTTAATTTATCAATGATCTGTTCCTGATTTTGACAGCCGGCAAGCGAGATGAAAAAGAAGACTGAAAAAGCTTATTTTGATGAACAATGGGAGGGAATGACCACCCACTTAAAGGCCTTTATCCGTAAGGGTGACCAGGTTGAATTGCATCAATTCAGGGTCCAGGTTAAAAAGCTGAGAGCCATGCTTACGTTATTAGACGCGGCATCACCTAAACAACGCCTTTTAAAGGATTTTAAGCCTGTCAGAGAAATATTCAAACACTGCGGTAATATCCGAAATGCTTATATCAATCTTCAGTTAAGCGTGCGTTATCATATAACTAATGAAGACTTTTTAATGGGGCAACTGAGTAAGATAGAAAACGAAACAACTAAGTTTAAAAATAAAGGAAGAAAATACCTGAAAGCAATAAAAGCTACGCACAAGGTGATAAGGGATGATCTGCGGGCCATTAATAATACCTGGATAAATGAATTTTATAAAACCAGGCTTGGACAAATTTCAGATGCATTTGGTCACCTGCAATTTAACGAGGAATTACACAACTGCCGTAAGCAAATAAAAACGTTGGCATATAATCGCAAGATTGCCCAACCGGCATTAGATGGCAAATTACAGCTTAATGATGATTACCTGGATAAGTTGCAGGATAGTATAGGTAACTGGCATGATAATAATTTAGCGATCGAATTGCTTTCGACAACAGGAGTTACTGAAAAGCCTGTGATTACAAGGATAAAAAGGCAAAATACGAGGTTAAAAAGGTCAATTACCAATTTATCCCGCGATTTCAGGAAGAAGGCTATTTTGACAGATAAAGTTTAACGGGAAACCAAAATAAACTAATGGGAGTAGAGATAGAGCGGAAATTTTTGGTCGATCATGAAAAATGGGGCTGGGTTGAAAAGCCTGGAGGCACTCATTACAGGCAAGGCTATATTCTTTCTAACGAACAGCAGACTATACGTATTCGTATTTCTGATACCCAAGCTTTTTTAAACCTGAAAAGTAAAGAGTCGGAAATGACGCGGAAGGAGTATGAGTACGAAATACCCTTGAATGATGGCATTGAAATAATGAACTCATTTACAAAAAATGGCACTGAAAAAGTGCGTTACCGTATCCCGTTTGCTGGTAAAGTATGGGAAGTGGATGAGTTTTTGGCCGATAACTCCGGGCTGATAGTTGCTGAAATTGAACTGGGTAGTGAAACAGAAGAATTTAAAGCTCCGGATTGGATCACCGTTGAAGTTACTGATGATGGCAGGTACACTAATGCCGGCTTATCCATACAACCTTTTTGCAATTGGTAATGGAGTTAGTGATTTGATCTCAGTTAATGAGTGATTAGCTGGGAAGCCGAAAAATTTGGAAGATATTTTCTACCTTCAACCTGTAAACCTAATTTTCTGAATATGAAAGCCTTTTTATCAGCACTCTTACTTTTTGTTTCGGGGTATACTTTTGCCCAGCAATTGCCCGCCCGCTGGGATGAATTAACAGCCAGCGACTTTCCTGCCGCGCTCGAAAAGTCATCACAAACTTGCATACTACCCTTTGGCATATTGGAAAAACACGGGCCACATTCGCCTATAGGCACCGACCTTATCCATGTACGTGAATGGGCCGCACGGGCCACCAAGCAGGAGTATGCGGTTGTTTTCCCCGATTATTTTTATGGGCAGATCAACGAGGCCAGGCAACAACCAGGCACATTTGCCCTGCCAAGCCATGTGATATATGAACTGCTGGAAGCTACCTGTGATGAAATAGCCCGAAACGGTTTTAAAAAGATAGTGATTCTGAATGGGCACGGAGGCAACCCGGAGTTTATTCAATTTTTTATGCAGTCGTTTTTAAATAAGCGGCATAATTATGTAATCTACTTTTATAACCCGGAGAACGATCCCGATTTTCAGAAGGAATACCGGAAAATGCATAAATCTGATCTTCGGGGTGATGAGCATGCCGGCGAAAGTGAAACTTCTGTATTGATGTACTATCGCCCTGATTTGATGAAAATGGATCGCGCCGAACAGCAATCAGGCGCTGATCAAAAAAGGTTAAGTCTGCCGGGTTTATATACCCCAATATGGTGGTATGC
This sequence comes from Mucilaginibacter sp., assembly GCA_035489035.1. Lineage (GTDB taxonomy): Bacteria > Bacteroidota > Bacteroidia > Sphingobacteriales > Sphingobacteriaceae > Mucilaginibacter. The sequence goes on along the minus strand of DATHKT010000039.1, from coordinate 126,963 downwards.
ATCTTTCCCTAATCATTACGCCGGGGAAGGGGCCAAGGCCACTTCCGATTTTGGTAAGTTTATCACCGACCACGAGATCAGTTCGTTTTTAAAGGCGCTTAAAGAAGTGAAAACAGATACCAAGACTTTGCAGCTTCAAAACGAATTTTACGACAGGGTAGATAACCTGAATAAATAGAGGCTACTAGCAAACTTACGATGTTTCTCAACTTCGTAAGTTTTAACCTGTTGATTTTTAATCAGTAAGTTATTATTATTTCCTTTTAGGCAACCTTTTTTCTTATTTATACGTGATAAGGGTATACCAAAATACTTTTACCATGAAAAAGAAGATCATTTATGTAGCCCTGGTATTATTTTCAGGCCTATTTCTATTTAGCAGTTGCGGCAATAAAGGCTCAAATAATTCTACCAACCCTACATCAGGCGGTACCACACCAGTGGCTGCAGCTAACGTAAGTATTGAGAACTTTGCATTTTCCCCGGGTGTAATACATCTTTTGCCGGGTGGCACAGTTACCTGGACAAATAAAGATGCCACTCCGCATACCGTTACAGATAATGGAGGAAAATTCGACAGTGGTAGCCTCGCGGTTGATCAAACCTTTAAATTTACCTTTGCAACGGCAGGCACATACACTTATCATTGCACCATTCACTCCATGATGCCTACTGCAACAATAATTGTAGGCAATTAAAACAGGTTGTAAACTACAAAAGCCCCGCAATTAACTAAGTAATTGCGGGGCTTGTTGTTTAATTGAGATACCGGTTATTTATAGCCGGTAAACAAGAGAGGATTGAGACTACCAGCCTGTTCCTTTTTTGGCATTGCCGTTTTTTACATGCTCTTCGGCAGTTGATTTTCCCATAATAGCAGCCATTTTGTTACCAGCGCTATCTTTGCCGGTTGCAATGTACCTGCCAGATTTGATGTCAATAACCGGATCGATCATCGGAACATTTTTTGTTTTTGTTTTTACTGAATACGCGGTGATCCCGCTTCCTTCTGTTGCCATGATAAGTGTGATTTAATTTTTATGTTAACCTGATTAAAGGCGAATTGTTTACAATATATGTTTTTTATTGGTAAGAATATCAACATGGCAAATACTTTTTTGTTTTAAGTGAAAAAATAAATGCAAGATTAAAATTGCCGGTTATGGATTATCAACTGTACACATGGAAGAATCATCACAATCAGCATCGGTCCAGCTTGTAAAACTGGCGCCATCTGCATGGTTGGGGTCTTTGTCCCGGCGATACAATATGTTGTCTGCACCATCTACGGTAAAGGTACGCGATTGCCCCCTGGTTAAATACTGGTCGAAAATAAGTTTATGATCAGATGGGTCAGAACGATATCCTTTGCATACCTGTATATGTACTTTTTTCCATCGGGTGTTTTTTATGGATACGGTGGAATTGGATTGTATATAATTCCTATGAAAAACCAGGTATAGGGTAGCTATAATAGTGAGCGCCATTGCAGTTATAAAATATTTATTCATCGGGATAGGTTTAATATAGCATGATCCCCACCGGTTAAAATCATACCATCATATTTTATTTAAAATTAACAAGCAAATACAAAAAAGCTTGTAGTGATAACACCTATTTTTAGTGCGTATTTTTACGTGAATTGATGTGTGTAATACGCTATTGACGACACTTGTGCTTAAAAAAACATTCTGTAAATAAAATAGTTGTTACTATTGTATAGATCAAAATACCCCAATTATGAACAAAAGAGATTCGAGTATAGTATACCTTCTATTAGGTATTTACTCTTTAATGATAAGCTGGCATTATAATCACTCAGTTATCCTGCTTATACTATGCTACATATTCTGGCCATTTTATTTGGTATATGAATTACTGATCGGCCACCTTTCGCACGACCTATGGCGGACCATCCCACTGTCGTACTTCAAGTAAATTAGTAATGGAATAATGATTTTGATTGGCGGCTTTATTTTAAAAAGCGGGAATAATCAAATCAATCATTAAATTTAAGCGCCCCAATCATTTTTATAACCTTAAATAAATGAAGTATCGCTTTGCCATTATTTCTTTACTGGTATTATTTGCCGGTTATACAGGCTTTGCTCAAACCAAGCCGCCCCCCACCAATGTAAAGACCTGGAATGCTTTTTGGATAAAAGTACCCGGTGAACCTACAGGCGATTATGAAGTGTGTTTATTCCGCAAAATACTTGACCTGGCAAACAAGCCCGCTACCTACCCGGTGCGCCTATCCGGTGATAACCGTTATAAATTGTTTGTCAACGGGCAACAGGTGTCTATCGGCCCTGCCCGCAGCGATCTCTATTACTGGAACTATGAAACGGTCGACCTGGCACCTTACCTCGTGCAAGGAAAAAATGTGATCAGCGCTATTGTGTTTAACGAGGGCGCGTTAAGGCCGACGGCGCAAATGTCATATCGCACAGGTTTTATTTTGCAGGGCGATACAGGAGCAGAGGAAGAGATCAATACCGGGCTGGGATGGAAGTGTATGCGGGATACCGCTTATCATCCATTGCCAGTTGATGTGGTTTACAGTTATTACGTTGCGGGGCCGGGTGAACTGGTAAATATGAAGCTACACCCGCAGCAATGGCAACAACCCGGTTTTGATGACAGTAACTGGGCGACTGCATCCAAAATTTCGGTGGGTGCAAACAAAGGGCAATTTACTTTTAATGACGGCTGGATGCTGGTTCCATCACCTATACCTGCAAGGGATGCGGTGGTTGAAAGATTAAAAGCCACGCGCAGGGCGAATGGGGTTACTTTACCGGCTACATTTCCCGCGGAAAAAGGGGCCGTAACCATCCCCCCCCACACTAAAACCACCATTTTATTAGATCAGGGATACCTTACGAATGCTTACCCAACGTTGAAGATCAGCAAAGGCAAGGATGCCGGGATATCCATGAGCTATGCTGAAGGATTATACATTATTGAGCCCGGTAATAAAAACTGGCGCGCGCAGGGCAAGAAAGGTAACCGCGATGAAATTGACGGCAAGCGCTTCGTTGGGCGTAAAGACAGTATTATCAGCGATGGCAGCATGGGTCAGCAATTTGCCCCGCTAAACTGGCGCACATACCGTTACCTGCAATTGATAGTAGAGACTAAGGATGAACCTTTGACCATAGATGATCTATATAGTGTTGCTACCGGGTATCCGTTTAAATATAACGCAAAATTTGAATCAGACGACCCGGAGTTGAGTAAAATATTAGAGATAGGCTGGCACACTGCGCGCTTATGTGCATGGGAAACCTATATGGATTGCCCGTATTATGAACAACTGCAATATGTTGGAGATACACGCATACAGGCCCTGGTATCCTATTATGACAGCGGCGATGACCTTCTTGCACGGAATGCGATTACCCTGCTTGATCATTCGCGTATTGCGGAAGGGATCACACAGAGCCGTTATCCTACAGCTATACCCCAGCAGATCCCCACATTTTCATTATGGTGGATAGCGATGCTACATGATTATTATATGTATCGCAACGACAGTGGTTTTGTGAAAGACAAGTTACAGGGCGTGCGCGGTGTGCTTGCCTTTTTTAACCGGTATCAGCAAAAGGACGGCTCTTTGAAAAATGCACCATACTGGGAGTTTACAGATTGGGCATCAGGCAAGGACTGGGATTCTGGTGTAGCACCCATCGGAGTTAATGGCAATTCCGCTGTTTTGGATATGCAGTTATTATGGGCCTATCAATTAGCGTCCGAACTGGAAAATAAGCTGGGCAGTAATGAACTGGCATTGAGATATGCTAACCTCGCCCTGCAATTGAAACAAACTATTCGCGGTAAATATTGGGATACTTCAAAAAAAGTATATGCTGACAGGCCCGAAAAGGATGTGTATTCACAGCATGCCAATGCGCTGGCTATCCTGACAGGTATTGCTACGGGGGATGAGGCCGTGGTATTAGGTCATAAATTATTGACTGACACTTCTATGGTGCAGGCTTCCATCTACTTTAAATACTATGTGCACCAAGCCTTAATTAAAGTAGGTATGGGCAATGAATATGTCAGCTGGCTGGGTATATGGCGGGATAATATTAAAATGGGAATGACCACCTGGGCGGAAATGTCGGATATCAGTGGTACGCGGTCTGATTGCCACGCCTGGGGTTCGAGCCCAAATATCGAATTGTACAGAACAGTTTTGGGGATCGAAAGCAATGCGCCTGGATTCAGCAATGTTAAAATTGAACCTCATTTGGGAGCGATAACACATATTGGCGGCCAAATTCCACATCCCAAAGGTGATGTTAAGGTGCGGTATGATCAACAGGGGACTCAATGGAAGATCAATATTATCCTACCTGCCGGTACACCCGGCAGTCTGGTATGGAAACAAAAGGAATACCCTTTAAAGCCGGGCGAAAACAATTTGACCTTATAGGAACTTAATCTGCAAATAATAGCTATCAATGCATTGGATAATACTGGGCTCCGTAGTTTATGTTTTTATACTTATCATGGTATGCCTCCGCATTATTTACGATACGCGGTCGACTGACAAAGCACTATCTTATATACTGATAGCTATTTTGGTGCCTATTGTTGGTATTATCATTTATTTTACCGTAGGACAAAACTACCGGAAGGAGAAATTATACAGCAAAAAGATCATCAACGATAGCCAACTGCTTGAGGAGTTGCGCAAGCGTATAGTCATGGAATCAGAAAAAGCGTGGAATACGCCTGAACCCGCTGTCCAGAAACATAAAAAACTGGCACGTTATCTTTTAAAGGATGGTCTGAGCCCTTTATCGGCAAATAACGAGGTGAAGCTTTTATTAAATGGAGAAAATAAATTCCCCGAAGTTTTAGAGTCCTTAAGGAACGCAAAACACCATATCCATATCCAATATTACATTTTTGAAGACGGGGATATAGCTGATCAGATCAAGGATGTGTTGATACAAAAAGCGCAGGAGGGAGTCCAGGTTCGCTTTATTTATGACGATTTTGGCAGCCGCTCTATCAGGAAAGAACTGGTTGATGAACTGTTAAATGGGGGCGTTCAAGCTTTCCCATTTTATAAGATCAGGTTCATATTATTTGCAAACAGGATAAACTACCGCAACCACCGTAAGATGATTATTATTGATGGTTGCATCGGGTTTACGGGCGGGATCAATGTCAGTGACAGGTATATTAATAATAATAATAAGAAACCTAAACAACTATTTTGGCGTGATACCCATGTGAAAATTACCGGGCCGGGAGTATATTATTTGCAGTATTTGTTCATCTGCGACTGGAATTTTTGCTCGGGTAAACGCTTAAAACCACAGGAAGAATTTTTTTGTACAAAATCTAATGGTAAAGGCAAGGCAATTGTGCAGATAGCAGCCAGCGGCCCCGATTCGGATTTTCCTACGTTAATGTTTTCACTGGTGCAAACTATCGGCCTGGCAGAGGAGGAACTGCTGATCACAACGCCTTATTTTATTCCAGGCGACAGCATAATGGATGCATTGCATGTTGCCGCCCTGAGTGGGGTGAAGGTGAAATTGCTTGTTCCCGGTAAGTCAGATTCCGCCTTTGTGGATTCAGCGTCGCGCTCCAACTATGGCGAGTTGCTGGAATCGGGGGTGGAGATATATCTTTATCAGAAAGGCTTTGTACATGCTAAAACCATCGTATCTGACGGGCAGCTTTCCATTATCGGCACAGCAAATATGGATCACCGCAGCTTTGAGCTGAATTTCGAGGTGAACAGCATGATCTATGATACCCCCACAGCACAGCAATTACGCAATGCGTTTTACAATGACATCAAAGATGCAAAGCAGATCAACCCCAAAACATGGAAAAGGCGGCCGCTGTATAAGCAACTGCCCGAGCGGTTGATAAGGCTCTTGTCGTCCTTGTTATGATTAAATCTTCTCAACCACAACAGCGGTGCCATAAGCCAGCACTTCAGTAACGCCCTGCATTACTTCGTTGGCATCATAGCGCATATTGATGATGCCTGTTGCACCCATCACGTCAGCATGCTGAATCAGAAGCTGGTAGGCTTCTTCTCTCGCATTTTCGCAAAGTTCAACATAAATAGAAAGCCTGCCACCAAAAAGCGACTGGAAACCGCCGGCTATATTGCCTAATGCGCTGCGGCTGCGTACTGTGATGCCGCGCACTACGCCTAAATGTTTAACAATTTTATATCCCTCTAAACTGGTACTGGTGGTAATTAATGAATGATCCATTTGAAATGTGTTTTAAAATGATTGGTTATTGATATCAAATATAATTTATATATAATATCATATGGATTAAGAAAAGTAAAAAATGTTACGTCGCTGCCTGTAAATTAAAAAAAGACAAGAGATGCTGTATCCTTTGTCTTTCAATTGAAATTATTACAAGTTTAAATTAAATATTTGCCGCTTGTTGTCCCGGATCTGGCGGGGCCGGAGGAGATACAGGTGTTATTGGGGGAGCCTGGGCAGCAACTGTAGCAGCTACCGGTGGAGCAAACGGATAAGCCACGGTCTTTTTACCAAAATGGACCAGGTCGGGCTTAAAGTAAGCTACCGCCCCGGCAGCGATCAGTAAAATACCAGCGATCAAAAAGAGTAAACTGAACCCTTTATGGCCGGGTGTAAGCGTATAGGTAAAAATAGCCTTGCCAAATGCATCTTTTTCCTGTTTAATATCTGAGGCGCTTTCTGGTATGTTCAACTTTGCCATCTGCTGTATCAATGTGCCTTGTGAATTGTAAGTAGCTGTGAGGGCGTAGTTCCGGTCGCTGATCTTAGTAATATCGGGATTTTTGATATCCATATCGATCTGCCATTGCCCGTTATCATTTATTTTGGCCAGACCCAACGCATCAAAAGATAAGGTGTAGGTGCGGTTCATGGCATCTTCTTTATAAATAAAGTTCTGCAGGTAATATGCTGGCAATGCCCTTTCCATTTGCCTTTTCAGCATATCCTCATTGGAACCCATTATTTTTTTGAAGTTATCCCACTGGCTTGCCGTGAATTTGTAACTCATTTCCAGGTGCCCGTCACCAAGGTTATCTATGTTAAAAATAAGGTTTTGTTTCAGCGGGTCAATTTGCTGAGCTTTAACGCTTGCGTAAAATGCAATGACAAGTATTATGATGAGAGATAATGCTTTTTTCATTTTGCTATTTTTTATTTATGAATCCCGATACCGGAAAATTATCCGCGATCAGCATTTAACGTACGGTTGAAATAATTGAATTAAATAAACTGGCCTTCGCATTAAAATTAGGGCTACCCAGGGTAATGCCTACTATGCCGTTGCCACCGGCTCTGAAAACTCCTTCCCATCTTCGCTGTTCCCCATTAAAAGAGGTTGATCCCTGGTACATGGTATAGCCGTTGGCTTGATTAGTTTTTTGATATTGAATATATTGGCCCAACGCGGCTAATTGCTGCCGTACGGCATACAGTGCCTGGTCGGGATTAGATGCGCCGGGTACGTTCCAAACGCTCAAAGAGGTTTGATCGCTTGCCTGGAGGTATGAAACCAATGACCGGAGTTGCGGGGCCGGATTATCTTTCCGGGCCCAGTTAGCCGGGTAGCTAAAACTGATGGCGCCAGAGTAAGTTTCCATACCTGAACTGCTGCTTCTGCGGGTAGTAGTTGTACGTTTTTCTGCAGTTGCAGCTTTAGCGGGAGCGTTATTAGATGCACCAGAACTGGCAGCGGTAAAAGTAGCTGCGATATCATCCACTTTTTTGCGCATAAAATCGTTGTCTGCCAATTCCATTGGAATCACGCCACGGCTTTCCAGGTCGTTCACATCGATCAGTAAATAACGGGTATCGCCCGCCTGCGCAGCTTCGATAAACGCTTTTAATTCCTCCATTCCACGTTTTAATGCATCTTCCGGACTTAGCCTTCCGCCAAGGCCTTCGCCATTTACACCCGTAGCTTCTATAGCATAGAATTGATTATCGACCAAAATACCGGGATAAGCGTGCCCCGGGATCAGGAATATAACCGGATGCAAGCCCGCCGATTTGAGCACACTGGCATACAATAAGGACAATTCGATACATAGACCGGTATTGCCGGTTAAAACTTCGCGAGGCAACCTGGCGCTTTGAACAGTGGAGCTTACATCACCTAATTTTTGGGGAATACCTTCTGTTCCACTATAAACCATATGGCTTACGTAGGTAGCAGCGTATAGCATCTCCAAAAACTTAACAGCATCTTCGGCTTTCCCTGATACCGAGGCTGCTTCGCCGTGCATTAGTTTTTCCTGTACCTGCGCGGTATAATATTTTACGATAGGGTCTTCGGGTGTTACCAGGCAGGGCAGTAGTTGCGTGTTATGCATCATATCCGGGTAGCTGGTTACCTCTTCGGGCTTAATATCAGTATAAACAAACTGGTTGCGGCCCATCATATTGAAACCAAAGTTTTCCTTTTTTACCTTTCCGCCATTGTATTCTATTTTAATTTCTCCGGCTTCCTGCGATTGGGTCATTTTATTAACGATATCATCTTTAAAATGCGGGTAACATCTCACCACAACGTGCTGACCGGGATATACATCGGGCACGGTTTGCAGTTCTGTCCAGTCGATAAAATTGGGTATGCGATAGGATATCTTTACATCATGCATAGAACTGCTGCCTTTATTGGTAAGCAACATCTTAAAAAAGTAATATTCACCGTTCAATGCCAGTGGATTGGCATAAACCTTATAGGCCGAAGGCATGATATAACTGGCGCTGCTGATCTGCACATCCAGGCTATCCTTGCCAAAATTGAAAAAGTAACCCCCTAATGCAATGAGGCCGGCAAAAGCCAAACCAGCGGGCAGTATTATTTTTTTTATCATGATAAAACTGATGAGTTGTTCAATTATCACTAAATGTAAACGGGAGAGCAGATGTCGTCAATCAACGCGAAATATTTAGCGCAAACTTTAGTATAGTTTTTCAAAGGATTTCCCTACACTCTAAATATCCGGACAATAATGTGAAAAAACAAGCATTAACCAATTAATATTCAATATCTTAATAAGTGTTTTTAGAGTTAAGTTATTTGAAATTATGGTTACAAAATTTAATTTTTAATACCTGTTTATTTGCCTGGTATTGTTTCAAACTATGCATAGATAACGTAAAATTGTAAGGATAGCCCGATTAATGCTGATATGTGCTATAATTATTTGTTATTTTGCCCCGAAAATTGCTTTTGAGTAAAGCCTGGAGGCAATTGTTAAAAGATGTAAAATAATAGTGACCGGCATAATTAATAAACAGAAAACCCGTTAACAGCGTAAATAAAAAAATATGAATAAACTTAAACTAATCGTTCTTCTTTTACTATCTGCCATTATCATACAAAGTTGTAATAAAGATGCGGTAACAGCCAGTGCGAGTACAACTGCTGCCTTCCAGGCTAATATTAATGGCAGCACCTGGGCGCCTGACACACTGGGTACTACGATAACATACGATCCTGATACAAAAATTAAGGTTTTTAACTGTTTTGGGGTTAAGGATCAAAAGCGGGTAAGCATGTCAATTAAGCTAACCAACCAGGACAGTGCTGATGGATTTGCCCTGGGTACATATACCGTTACCGGTGATGGTTCGATAGCTATGCAGTATAGCATATTGCAAAAAAACTCAGAAGGACAATATGTTTATGTGCCGCATGGCACGGTTGCGGCCGGTTCGGGCTCCATTATTATCACCGCTGTGGATTCGGTGAAAAAAACGATCACAGGCACGTTTTCATTTTATTCCAGGTCAACTGTTTATGATAATGACGGAAACGTGGTATCCATCACTGTAGATAATATAACAGCCGGAGAATTCACCAGTTTAGCTTACACCAATGCGCCACAACAATAATTTCAACAGGTATATCAATCACATGAAAAAAATATTTACATCAATATCGATAATCCTTATCACCCTTATATCTATCAGCGCCAGTGCACAGGTTAAAAGTTATATTGCCTTATACGGTGGTATATCAACGCCGCAGGGTGATTTTGCTAAATCCAGCTATGATAATAACCAGGCAGGTTATGCAAAAAGAGGAGTAACCTTTGGACTTGACGGCGCGGTTTACTTTTATAAAAAATTAGCTATCGGCGCAACTATATCGTTCCAGGACCAGGGTAAACTAACTTATGATGATGTGTATGCTATGGCAGCAGGTTACACCAGCTCATTTGCAGCTGATAACGCCACAGTTACTGCTGTAAACCGTTATCATAACTGGAATATCCTGGTGGGCCCGCAATATTCATTTGAATTCAGCAATTTTATAGTAGACGTAAGGGCATCGGCAGGTATTATAAAAAGCATTTCGACCCCCGAGTTTACTAACCAGGTATCTGGCGTGCCAACACAAGCTACTGTTTTTTACCAGCGCAGCGCTTCGGAAACTATATTTGGGTACGGGGGCAACCTTGGCTTGCGTTATAAATTGAGCGATGGCTTTATGATAGGGATCAAAGGCTCGTATATCGATTCGCAGGGATTAACTATCACCAATGATGGCCGCACTTCAAATGTTGGCAGGCTGGTAACCAAACAACCTTTATCCGAGTTTCAAACTACTTTCGGCTTTACCATTGCTTTTTAATAACATAGTCTAATAAAATATTTCCTGTCCATACAAAGGGTGTATGGGTGGGAAATGTTATTTGGCCATAATGATCGGTAAAAGGATAACCAGGGGAATAGTAATGAGCAACGCGACCATTACTGGCTTCAATATACTTTTATACTCGTAATTATTTTCCGGGAAGTATTTTTTAAAGAAATATTCTGCCAATATGCCGCCGCCGATGACAGCCGGGATCAACGAATAAACCGCATAATTATTCCCGTTTTCACTCATATATTTAAATAGCTCGCCTACTGCCCATTGATAAACGATTGAAAATAAGAGTACTAAATACCCTTCCTTTTTATAGCCTGCCGACCGAAGATTTATCATCAGCAATATGGCCCCCGCTATAGGAGTGAAGAATATGGAGAAGCCCAATATCGCCCACCTTGAATATATCGCTTCTCCCTGTTCATTGGGCTGTTGTTCCTCTGTTTCCTGCATTTCCATGTGCAAAGATAAAACCATTAAGCTGGTTTATCATCGCATCTGAATTTTCACCGATAAAAAAAAGCCTGTTATTTTATGGATAACAGGCTTTCGTTTGAATAGGAATATTTACAGGATTATTTTACTTTTCTGTAATTAAATGTGCGCTAATAGTTGCATTGGTAGCACCCGAAATATATACTGTATAAATATGGCCTGCTTCCGTTGTAGCAGGTATATCTAACAGAGCCGTGGTAGAACCTGTTGCAAAAAGTGAAAAAGTTGCCCCTGCATCCACATCGTAATAAGTTGAAGCTGCTTTATAAGCCACGCTGGATGCCAGAGCAGCCCCGCCATGCAATGCAAAATCAACATTTGATGATAAGGCAGAACTCAGGTTGATAAAACGCACCCTTGCTTTACCTGCTTGCGGCGCGGTCCTGTCATCAGTAACGGCTAATGATGAGCCCCCATCTAAATAAAAAACGCTGTAGTAGCCGCCTGGGTTAAGTGTGACACTAAGTGTCGCGGTAACCGTACTGGTTCCGGTGTTTTTAAACTGGCCCTGCGAGTTGCCTATATTGGTAACAATATAACCTGTGCTTTGTGCATAAGCCACAGCTGATGGATTCACCTTCACATTACTTAGGAAAAAATCCTGCGGAACTGATGCTTCTGCCGAATTGGTAATTCTGACCTGGGAAAGCACTGCATTATTATCGCTGTCCTTGGTACAGGATGAAAATGCGAAGGCTATTAGTAAAAAAGCGAAAAATGAAAGTGGTAATGATTTGATGTTTTTCTTAGCAAAAATGATTTTCATAGGCTTGTTTTTTGTGTTTATTTTTAATCGTAACACAAAAACGCTATTCAAAGTTTTTATTTTATTGCTATGGTTTAAAAAATTAACTGATAATCAATTATTTAAAATAATCATTTCAATAAAAAATATCCTGGTACCTTAAATACACAGACAACCCTACATTAAAAAGACCGGCGCTTATCTTATTAAGCGCCGGTCTTTTTAAATTATAAATCGATATAAACTACACCAAATTATTTGCCTGGTTTAGGAGGCGTGCCTGGTGGATTAGTTGGTGGCGTAGGTGATGGAGGATTTGGATTAGGGCTTGGATTTGGATTAGGAAGTGGTGGGTTCGGACTCGGGTTAGGATTCGGAACCGGTGGATTTGGATTAGGAACCGGCGGATTTGGGCTCGGACTTGGATTAGGATTTGGTTTTGGCACCGTATCCTTAGGCATTTTCTTATTCTTATTCTTTTTCTTGGTGGTATCCTGTTGGATAGTCACAACTCTTTCTGAGCCAATTACGGCTTTATGATTGATTATGGTATGACCGCTTTTTGCAGCGGCGAGTTCGAACACCCCTACAAGGGATGCTGCCATAATAAATGCACTTAACTTTTTCATAGTATATTATTTATAGTTAAAAAAATATTAACTATAAAAACAACACGATGCGGTATGTTATGTTTTGATTAATTGAATTTAGCTAATATAATGCACTTATTATTAATCAGATATGCTATTTATACGGTATTGTAATTACCTGGTTATAGCTATCGTAAAAGGTTAGGTTACTGCCGTTTGTCCACTTTAAATAGTAATTACCGGTATTCCAGACTTCTACCTTTGTGTTGGTGAATATTTTGTAATAACCCAGGATATAAATTTTACCATCATTTGGTATTTTTATTTTCATCTCAGCTTTATTACCATAATCATCTCCGTTTACAGTGACATAATTAATATCAGCATAGCTGTTGTTCGTTACCTTCAGCAAAAAGTAGTTAGATGCTGTATTCAATGGGTAAGTGAAATTACCATCAGCATGCACAACGGTATCAATATTCCATTCTAATTTAAGCCCCAGTAAGCCGCCGGTGGTGTTTGTCCAGTAGGCATATGCTTTTGTTTTTATTCTTGCATTTTTGCGGGCCTTATAATTATAGCTTGACAGCGAGGGTATTGTATCGGTTTTTCCATCCAACTCGATATAAACAGCGGTTCCGGTATTGTTTTTAAATTCAATAGCATTCTTATCAACTGCTGCCCGAAGAACAAAGAATACAATAATGACAGCCACCACTGCGGCACCGGCCAGGTACAAGCGCCATGGTATTTTCGGGTCGTCTTTTTTCTTCTTATTATCGAACGGGTCAGGTTGGGTACTTCTCTTATCAATTGGGTCAGGTTGTCGGTAAGGCGGCCTGGGTTCGTCTTTTGGTGGAGGCTGTTCGGTAGATTGATCTGCAGCTTTTAATAAGGCGAAGCAATGGCGGTAAAGATCTTCAAAATAACTTTCAGCCTGCCCATCGAGCGCATCAAGCCAATGGTATGAACTGAGAAAATACTCCAGCGACTGCTCTGGTATCACATCGCGTATGCGGAATGGTAATATAGCCACTTGGTGGTTAAAGGCCCTTTCCACCTCGTTGCGCACGTGATGGGAGCGATTGGAATATTCGCTTAGTATCACGATCATGATACGTGACGACTGGATGCCATCAATTATACAGGCCGCATAATCCCTGCCGGCTTGCACGTCCCGGGGAGCCATCCAGCAACGGAATTGGCGCTCTTCCAAAAAGTGACATAAGGCAACCGCAAGCTTATTGTCTTCCTTAGAGTGACTGATAAAAATATCGTATCGTTTGCTCATACAAAATACCTATTAAGTTATCGCTTCGTTTTTGTTGGTCATAAACATTTCCCAATCCAGGTTTTCCAGGTATACGTTATCATTCAGTTCGATCAGCAGTTTGTTTAACTCCCCATCATCCCGTACATCGTTTATCCTGTCCGAAATTTCGGTAAAAAAATTGTTCATATAGGTTGATTGGGTAATTAATCTTTCCCAGTCGTTGATATATTTTATCGCCTCGAACCTTGCCAGTGTAGTTGGAATGAAAAGATATAGCAGGAAGCTGATACCGGAGGTAAGATCATGCTTTTCATCAGAGAGGCTAAAGATGTTTTTGAACGAAAATCCGTGCATTGGAAATTCATGGATCGTATGGTAGATAATTACCGCGATGAAGATGATGATACATGCAACTTTAATATGCAGGTTCCGCTTGTTTTCCTTTTCCAGCTTCTGTTTGCGCCTGGCGTGATAATTACCCTGGTTATCGGCAAATGACTGAACAGTGGCTTTCTTTTGAGCCAACGAGGCTGCGGAATAAGAAGTGAGCCTGATGATCTTGTTGATAAGGTCGACCGGGTATTTCGATTCAATATCCTGCAAAGCCTTATGGATCACTTTCGTATGGGTTTTTATAGGATAGTAGCCGCAACTGTATATTAAATTATTGATGCGCAGCCGTTCGGCAATAAAGCGGCAAAGCAGGTATTTTTTATGGTATGATTTACGTTTTTCGCGCCATATCAGCCCAAAAACAACCACAAGGCATATGATCTCGGCAACGGTAAGCAGAAATTGCAGATCTTCATTCAGATCAAAAGCAACTTTGATAGATAATATCAGGGCGGCGCCCAACCAGCCTATCCTGAAACACAGTCGCCATATCCTTTTATAGGCCACCTGGTTGGTGATGGCAATACTGTCATAAAGGTCAAAATAATCTTCAACCACATTATCACTTAAACCCGTTAGTTTTGGCTGGTCGTCAGGGCAGTCTGTTAAATGTGGTAAGTAACTGCCTTTGATAACCATGTTCTCATCATCGGGGTTAATGACCAGTACATTCTTTTTCAGCGAAACTGCATAATTTACAATGTCGGCTGTGCCGCCTTTCCCTTTTGCTTTTTCTTCATCCCATACAGCAATAATGTAATCATTGGTATCAACCATCTGTTTACCAACCTGCAGGTAAAGCTCGTCACGGTTATCGGGGGATAGTTTATTAACGACTTTTACTTCGGTTACCCTGGGCTCATTCAGCAGGCGTTCAAATTCTTTAATATCTTCTGGCTTTTCGAAATCATTAAGGTATTCCTGTTTTTCAAACGGCAGATAAATTCTTAAACCACCTTCAAAATATTTCAGGGCAACATTGACAAACAAAGTATCGGCGCCTATGGCTATGGGAGAGGTAAATAAAATGGCCGGGATGCTGTTATGTGTTTCCTGGTAGTAGTTGATTA
The DNA here is from genome assembly GCA_035489035.1 of Mucilaginibacter sp. GTDB lineage: Bacteria > Bacteroidota > Bacteroidia > Sphingobacteriales > Sphingobacteriaceae > Mucilaginibacter. Next base: position 111,735 of record DATHKT010000039.1, on the reverse strand, counting down.
TATTTTCAATGACACGCTTCAGGGCAGCCTCAAGAGCCGATGACTGCCCGGCAGTTAAATGCCGGTGCCCCGTTATGCCGATCCTGATGGTTTTTTGATCGTTGCCTGCCATAAAAGGTGTTAGCCTGGTGAATTAAAGCTTAGTTGAAATAACATTTGAATATATCTAATTTTCTTGTATTCAGTAAGATGCAGGCGAATAAATAACAAATTTTTTTCGCGCCGCGCATTATTCAAAATTTAAGATTAACAAAACCATCACCGATGATGGTCTGTTAGTTGTTAACATTAGTATCATCATCAAAGAAAAAAGGTCAAACAAAAAAAATAACGAATATGACAACCAAAACAAAAGCCAAAAACGGCACCAAAAAATGGTCGGCTAAAGTGACTAAGGAAAGTGACGCTCTCGACCTGGAAAAGGATATTTTTCAATCAAAGGATCCCGATAAGATAGCAAGATCGCTCAAACATTCGGCAGAGGAAAGTCATAAGCGGAAAGCATCCCCTTTTCAAAGTGCTATGTCGATGCTAAACTTTTATGAGAACAGGGCGGGCCGGAATCTGACTAAAACACAAAAAGCACCGCTCGAGAAAGCTAAGAACAAACTGCGCAAGTTATTCAGAAAAGAAGAAAAATAAATAGAAAAGGCGTAGCTATAACCACTACACCCTTTCGTTCTTATAGGATTGTTTCTTTTCAGTCGGGGATGCGGCTGCATTTTTCATAGATATAATATCAATGATGGCCGGCTATATCAAGAGCCTGTACCTGTTTTTGATAATCATTTGGAAGGATAGCATTTTTCAACAGATTTTGGAGCTTTAAAAGCCGGAATATTTTATAAACGTAAAGTACAGGCAACAGCCAGCGTATTTTGCCAAGGCGCAGTAACTGATTCACTCTCGCAGGTGCTACCAGCACCTGCGCCTGCTTTAAAAGCAGGTACCTTACCGGGCCCAGGTGTTTTCTGTATTGACGGTAAAGATCAAGGCTGAACTGGCTGCGATACAGGTTATCTGCCAATTGCTTTTTGCGCATAATTTCATAATCATGATAGGAGGACGGTAAACCTGCTAAACCCATACGCTTGCCTACACGATAGAACACTTCAAACACTTCGGCTTTTTCCAGCTCGAGAAGTTTGTGCTCCAGTAACTCGTAAGAGCGGATGGAGTAGTCGATCAGCATAAATAAAACCTCTAAGTATGCCTCATCCGGTATTTGTGCGCCGCGACTGGCTTCCACGCCTTTATGAATGGCTGTGATCTTGTCGATAGATCGCAGAGCCTCTTCATTGTCTGAAAAGATGATCTGCCGGGCATAACCAACTGTTGAGAACAACCGGCCCAACGGATCAGCAGGAAGTTTCCCGGTGAAGTATAGCCAGTCGACAGACTTGTTCAATGCAAACTCGGCTGATGCCCCGGCAAATATGAACAGGATAGTATCGGCTTTGCCCCATATCTCTCTTACAATTGAATCTCTCTTTACAAAATAACTGCTCATATCTTTAATTATTTAAACTCATTTTTAAGTTAATTCGTACCTTCTCCACAACAAGCACCAAGCCTATGCCTAAAGTATAAGCAAGCATATCCGTAAGCGAAAAAGAATGCCCTAATAACCAGTCCGCCATTCTTGAGTTTTGTAAACCAAGCAACCGGGTCAGGTGAAAATATTGGGATATCTCGACCAGGTAGGAAAAGATCAGTACGCTCATGGCTGTGCGAAAAACGGGGGCGTTTGCAAATGCCTTGATTACACAATACAGCAGGATCACTACTAAAAAGTCACCACCGTATGGCCGGATAATGGCATCATGTAGATAACTGGCTATTAATACTTCTATCAACAGAAGTAGAATGGCATACAAAAAATAATATTTATTAAACTTTAACACTATAAAAGTACTTTGAAATACAAAGTAAGAAATAATTATTGAGATTGGCAAGAGGAGTGGGGATTTTATTATTTGGAGATTGGTTGAGGGTTTTAAGATAGGTTGGGGTAAGGTAGATAATCGTCTCGCTCATGGCCGCGAGTGGCCTAGTTCTTTTGTCTTGATACAAAAGAACCAAAAAATCAAGTCATAGCGAATGCTTCCAGCGCTCCCTGCCGGTTCTTACGCCTTTTCCGTGCTTCGCACATTGCAAAGGCTAAACCGGCATTCCCGCCATACTCCCGGCCCGCCCTATGACGAGACCAAGGCTTTTTTATCCTGTTTTGTTGTTTTTTTTTCTTCGTCAGCAGAACAGCTTCGGATGAAATCAGGCAAAACAATAGCGGCCCTTGTGCGCAGGAAGGGCATAGCAAATTTTGCCGTAGCATCGGGAATGCGCGACTTTGGGGCAATAGTTTGCAGCCCAGGTTTTGCCTGATTTGCAGGGCAAAGGCCATGTGCGGCAAAGAAGCATTTCTGCTGAAAGCCTTTATTCACTTGTTGATAGGTGTTCATGAGGTCGCTGCGCTTAGTATTGGTTACTTTTGTGGCGACAAAAGTAACTAAGCCTCCGCGGCTATGAGCGGAACGATTATTTCACTTAGCAGAATATAACTCAATATCCCTCTTAACCACAAAAATTCCTTATTATTGATTATCAATCACAATCGTTAACTGATCATCATGACACAACCTAATCAAAGCCGCAAGGCTATCACCCTTTTCCTGCTGTTTACTTTTGGCTTAAGCTCAATTTATTACTTCCTGATCATTTATAACGGCACGCTGGGGAGCGGTATGGGCTTTTACGTTACGGGATTGATGTATTGCCCGGCGCTTTCGGCACTGATCACTACTAAAATCATGAAACGCAAAATAGCCGATCTGGGCTGGCAATGGGGTAATCCAAAGTACCAGTTGTGGAGCTATTTGACCCCGTTGCTGTATAGTTTGGTTGCTTATTTGGTGATCTGGCTGGTTGGCTGGGGTGGCTTTTATGATCATTCGCTGATCACGCAGGTGGCCCAATCTTTTGGTTTTACGCATTTGCCTAATTTCCTGGTGATCATCATCTATTTCATTTTCCTGGGTGCGATCGGCATGACCAGGAGCTTATCCACCGCTATCGGCGAAGAGATTGGTTGGCGCGGTTTCCTGGTGCCGGAGTTGGCAAAGAGCAACAGCTTTACAAAAACCGCACTTATTTCAGGTTTGATCTGGTCGGTGTGGCATTACCCGATATTGATCTTCGCGGATTACAATAGCGGTACGCCGATATGGTATGGCCTTACCTGTTTTACGGTAATGGTGGTGAGCATCAGTTTTGTTTTTACCTGGTTCAGACTCAAATCAAACAACTTGTGGACTGGCGCTATACTGCATGCAAGCCATAATTTGTTCATACAACGGTTCTTCTCGCCCATGACCACCGATACCGGGCACACCAACTATTATATTGACGAATTTGGCGCGGTGCTGCCGGTAGTTTGCGTGTTAGTGGCCATTTACTTCTGGACCAGGCGTGGAGAGGTGAGTAAGCCGGTGGATAATAGTGATTTGTCAACATCAGCCGCATAAGCATCAATTTCCAAAACAACCATGCCACCCAACCGTTCTACCTAAAACCATCAAACCATGTGGCCAGAAACCGATAACAAACTGTATAAGTCTTTCCAGTTTAAAGATTTTTCAGAAGCATTTTCATTTATGACAAGGGTGGCCCTGCTGGCCGAAAAAAGCAACCATCATCCCACCTGGACGAATACTTATAACAAAGTTGAAATATGGCTCAATACCCATGATGCAGGGGATAAGGTGACTGATAAGGACAGGGAGTTGGCTAAAGCGATAGATAAATTTGTCTGAACTATTTTAATAAATCATGTCATTTCGAACGATAGTGAGAAATCTTATATAAGCGAGTAGCAGACTTTGCGTGTAGTATAAGATTTCTCACTATCGTTCGAAATGACAATTAGGTTTATTTCCCCAACAAAAACACCATCGGTATATCCAACCGCTTACTCCATGATTTTTCGCTATGATCGGCACCTGGGTATTCGCGGGTGATCCAGCTGGTTTCGGTGTAGCCTGCGGCTTTCATGATGCTGTCGGCCTGCAGCTGGTAGGGTTTGTACATGGCATCCAGCGTGGCACTGCCGTAATCAAAGTATATTTTATGGTTTTTGGGCGATGGCAGGTGTGTTTTCAAATACTGCAGGTACGAACCCGGTATAGGGTTATTGACCGTATCGAAAGTACCGGGCCAATGAGTTGACAGGCAGGCCGCACCGCCAAAAACTTTGGGGTACTCGCAGATGGCATACATGGATATCAGTCCGCCCATGCTTGAGCCAGCCACAAACGTGTTTTTCTGATCACGCAAAGTACTGAAGTGGGCATCGACGTAAGGCTTTAATTCAGTCACCAAAAATTTAAGGTAATTATCAGATATAGGGCCATCACCCATTAGCGGGGTGCCCTTGTCGCGGCCAATGGCCATTATCTTTTGCTGGTCAGCCTGGCTCATGCTGTAAAAAGCTTTCTGCGGATAGTATTCAGGGTGCCTTTTGGCGCCATTATTCCAGATACCTATTAGAATGCAGTCCTTAATTTTTTTACCCGCCAATAATTTGCATAAGGTTTCATCTACGCCCCATTCCTGTTTGTTCCACATCAGGGTGCTGTCGTAAAGGGCAAGCCCATCTTGCATGTAAAGCACGGCGTATTTTTTATTGGCGCTATAACCATCGGGCAGCCAGATATCCACATTACGGGCATCTACAAATTTCGACGGGAATTTTTCTAAGCGTTTAATGGTTCCGCAGGCTACTTTGGGCGTTTGGGCGAAAACTGAACAGGAAATAAAAATGAATAGAAAAAATGCGCTTAAATACTTCATAATATTAGGTTAGTGGAAACAAAATTATCTTTTAGTTACTAAAACAAACAATGTTGGATAAATAATTGTCATTGTAAATACATTAATGCATCTTTATCAGTAACTTAGTGTTAGTTAATTAAAGTCATTCACCTTATTATTATGCAGCTAATCCCCTTATCGCTTGCTTTGGCGTCTGTTGTATTCATCAGCCTGGATACAAAGGGACAATCTGTTTCTACGTCAGCTTCAGATACCAGCGAAAGGATACACCAGGTGGAAATAAACCTGGTGGGCACAACACAAAACGAGGGCGATTCTCCATTTACCTTAAAAGATCGTATGGCGTTCTACAAGGTGAGAGGTGTAAGCATCGCGGTAATTCACAATTACAAAATTGAATGGGCTAAAGGATACGGCTGGGCAGACGAAAGCCTGCGTAAACCAGTAACGGATCAAACACTTTTCCAGGCGGCATCTATCAGTAAATCATTAAACGCGGTCGGGGTGCTTAAACTGGCGCAAGAAAAGAAGCTGGACCTGTATGTGGATATCAACAATTATCTCAATAACCCGAAACAGGCGGCCAATACCCGGATAGACAGTTATACGCTGCTGAATGGCAGCCAGCTTAATTGGAAATTTCCTTATGATTCACTGTCGAAAGGCAAAAAGATCACGATAGCCAACCTGTTGAGCCATACGGGTGGATTATCGGTTCATGGTTTTGGAGGATATGAACGGGGTACAGACATTCCCAATATTGTACAGATACTGGATGGTACGCCGCCTGCCAATTCGGCCAAAATACGTTCGATGTATGAGCCGGGATTAAAATCGGAATACTCGGGCGGGGGCGTTACCATATCGCAATTGATCGTGATGAACACTACGCATATGGCTTATGAAAAGTATATGTACGAGAACGTATTGGAACCAATGGGGATGACGTCAAGCACTTATTCGCAATTCCCGCCACGTGATAAACGGACATTGTATGCCGCAGCTTATGATGCCGAAGGGAAAGAGATATCCGGCAAGTACCATATTTACCCAGAACAGGCCGCTGCCGGTTTATGGACCAATCCTACAGACCTGGCTAAATATATTATTGAAACGCAATTGGCCTTGGAAGGAAAATCAGCCAAAGTACTTGATCAGCAATGGACCAAAACCCGATTAACCCCTAACATAGATAAACGCGCGGCTTTAGGCGTTTTTATTGATGGCACGGATAGTATTAAATACTTTGGGCACGGTGGTGCGAATGAGGGCTTCAGGAGCCAGTATTATGGCAGTCTTAAAGATGGCAACGGCGTGGTGGTGATGGTGAACTCGGACAACGGCGCCATTATACCCGAAATTGTAAACAGCGTGGCGAAGGTTTACCTGTTTAAAGGTTTGTATCACAGTAAAGTGATCAAGGCGGTAAAGTTTAGTGCTAATCTTTTGGATAGTTATACGGGTAAATATGAGATAAAGCCCGACCTTTTTATCATGGTAAGTCGCAATGGCGAACGCCTATACGGGCAGCCAACCGGGCAGGGTAAATATCTTTTGCTCCCGGTAACTGAAAATAAATTCTCTCTAAACTATGCAGATACCCAGATCGAATTTATTAAGGACGATAAGGGTGAAGTTACCAAAGCCGTAGTGTACCAGAATGGCCCACATGATGCTAAAAAGGTGAATTAGTTGAGCCGCATAGTTGACTCACCCGGTCATCGCTATGCTCGGCAAGCCGTAAAGAGGGTTATTCTTTTTTATCCCCTCTCTACTTTGTAGAGAGGGGTGACAAGCGCAGCGATGTCGGGATGAGTACACTTTCCACAATACCCCGACTTTTCAACATAGGCCATAGTAATAAGCCAATCCATTAACTTTACCCGATTATAAAAGGAGAGACGATTGGCAAAGGACGCTACCAAAGAAACCCCGTTAATGCAGCAGTACAACCAGATCAAAGGGAAATATCCCGGTGCTCTGCTATTATTCCGCGTGGGTGATTTTTACGAAACCTTTGGCGAAGATGCCATAAAGGCCTCAGGGATATTAGGTATTGTGCTTACCCGGCGCGCCAATGGAGCGGCTACGCACATTGAGCTGGCGGGGTTCCCGCATCATTCGTTGGATACTTATCTGCCCAAACTGGTGCGTGCCGGTCAGCGGGTAGCCATTTGTGACCAGTTAGAAGATCCCAAAACCACTAAAACCATAGTTAAGCGTGGTGTTACTGAATTGGTTACTCCCGGTGTGGCTGTAAGCGATAGTATATTACAGCAAAAAAGCAATAACTACCTGGCTTCGCTTTATTTTGAGAAGAACAGCATCGGCATAGCCTTGATCGATATTTCAACAGGTGAGTTTTTGACCGCACAGGGTAGCAGCTCTTATATCGATAAACTGCTTCAAAGTTTTAGCCCGAGCGAGGTGATCTACCCTAAAAGCCGTCACCAGGAATTTAAAGAATATTATGGCGACCGCTTTTATACCTATACACTGGACGAATGGCCCTACAGCGGAGACTATGCGCAGGAAACCTTGCTGAAGCATTTCGGAGTAAAATCCTTAAAAGGATTTGGTATCGATAAACTGAGTTTGGGTGTAGTGGCGGCGGGTGTGGCCCTGCATTATTTGAATGAGACCGAACACCGCAATCTGCAGCATATTTCGGCTATCAGCAGGATTGAGGAAGACCGTTACCTGTGGCTCGATCGTTACAGCGTGCGTAATTTGGAATTGGTGGGTTCATCCAATGAAAATGCCCATACATTAGTTGAGGTATTGGATCAAACCTGTTCACCTATGGGTGCACGTTTGCTTAGGCGATGGATCGTGATGCCATTGAAGGAGATCAAACCGATCAACGATAGGTTGGGTGTGGTGGAATATTTAGTGGGCAACGAGGAGTTGCGGGAAGAGCTAAAACAAAATATCAGGCAGATAGGGGATCTGGAAAGACTGATATCCAAGATCGGACTTCAAAAAGCTAATCCGCGAGAGATATGTCAGCTAAAAAAAGCGTTGAAGGCTATTGAAGTTATCAAAGCGCAATGTTTTGAAGCCGACAGCATGCCATTAAAAGCCATTGGCGAGCAATTGAACCCCTGCACGCTGATGAGCGATAAGATAGAAAGGGAACTAAACCCCGAGCCGCCGGTGATGGTGGTAAAAGGTTCGGTGATCAGTTCAGGTATTAATGATGAGCTGGACAGGCTGCGCAAGATCGCTTTTGGCGGGAAAGGCTATTTGCTGGAGATACAGAAACGGGAAGCTGAGCAAACAGGCATACCATCGCTTAAAGTGGCTTTTAATAATGTGTTCGGCTATTATTTGGAGGTAACACACTCGCATCGGGATAAAGTGCCTACAGACTGGATACGGAAGCAAACACTAGTAAATGCCGAGCGGTACATCACCCCCGAACTGAAAGAATACGAAGAACAGATATTAGGCGCCGAGGAAAAGATATTCGCCCTGGAAACCCAGTTGTATAATGATCTGATGTATTCGCTGTTGGAATATATCAAGCCGATACAACTCAACGCACAACTGATAGCCCGGCTGGATGTGTTGCTCAATTTCGCAACTATCTCCATCAAAAACTATTACGTTAAACCAGAGATCAACGAGAGCCGCATTATCGATATCAAAGGTGGACGGCACCCGGTGATAGAGAAGAATTTACCGTTGGGCGAAGAATACATCACCAATGATGTCTTTTTAGATAGCGAGTCGCAGCAAATCATCATTATTACCGGCCCCAATATGGCGGGTAAATCGGCCCTGTTAAGACAAACAGGCCTCATCGTGCTGATGGCGCAAATGGGTTGCTTCGTGCCGGCCAAAGCGGCTTATATCGGTTTGGTGGATAAGATATTTACCCGGGTGGGCGCATCGGACAACCTGTCGTCAGGCGAATCGACCTTTATGGTGGAAATGAATGAAACAGCAAGTATCCTGAATAACTTGTCGGACCGAAGTTTGATATTGTTAGACGAAATAGGCCGCGGTACATCCACCTATGATGGTATTTCCATTGCCTGGGCCATAGCCGAATACTTGCACAATCAACCTACCGCGAGGGCCAAAACCTTATTTGCCACGCACTATCACGAATTGAATGAACTGAGCAATACCCATCCACGGATCAAAAACTATAATGTTACGGTAAAGGAAGTGGGCCACCAGATCATCTTCCTGCGCAAATTGGTTCCGGGTGGTAGCGAACATAGCTTTGGTATCCATGTGGCTAAACTGGCGGGTATGCCGCAAAAAGTGTTGAGCCGGGCCAATGAAATATTAAAAAAACTGGAAGCCGAACGGACAGGAGGAGAGCATATCAAGGAAAGTATCCGCAAAGTGCAAAAACAGGCCGTGCAAATGCAGATGTTCAGCATTGACGACCCGGTGCTGGTGAAAATACGGGATACCCTGAACAACCTGGATGTGAATACCTTAACCCCGGTTGAGGCATTGATGAAACTGGATGAGATACAGCGGGTGATAAAAGGGTAGTTTGTATTTCGGATTTCGAATGTTTGATTTCGGATTTATAAAGCAGGGAAATCCTTAAATCCGATAAATCAAAGTTCAGACTAACAAATATTCCATTACCTTAGTGATCCAAACCTTTAGCCATGGAAGCCTTGTATGTTGTATTATTTATCGTAGTTATTATTCTGTTGATCGGTATCAGGAATACGGTGAATAATAAAGTGGGGGAACTGGAACACAGGATCATAAACCTGCAAAGCTGGATTCAAAAACTGGCAGACCGCAAGCCAACAGCTGAACCGCCCCTGCCAACAGTGATAGAACCTGAGAAGCCGGTTGTGATGCCGCATGCGGATCTGGCGCCAAAACCAGTTGAAACTACACCGCCACCAGAAACAATAAAGCCGGAAATAGTGGAACATCACCGGGAAGTGATTTCAGACCCGTTAGCAGAACTTAGAAAATCTCCTATAAAAACTATTTATACCGAAAGGGCAAGACCCGAGCCCGAGCCATCATTTTTTGAACGCCATCCTGATCTTGAAAAATTTATCGGCGAGAACCTGGTAAACAAGATCGGCATAGCCATTTTGGTGTTGGCCATCGGCTTTTTTGTTAAATATGCTATTGATAATAACTGGGTTGGGCCGGCTGGTCGCGTCGGGATAGGGATACTTTGTGGCGGCATATTGATCGGTATTGCGCATCGTTTGCGCACCAATTACAAAGCGTTCAGTTCGGTATTGGTGGGCGGGGGCCTGGCTGTCTTTTACTTTACCATTACTCTGGCCTATCACCAGTTTCACCTGTTCGATCAAACTACATCCTTCATTATACTGATCGTTGTCACCTGCTTCGCGGTTGCGCTTTCCTTACTTTATGATAAGCAGGAACTGGCGGTGATAGCGCTCATCGGTGGGTTTTCGAGCCCGTTTATTGTGAGCAATGGTACAGCAAACTACAACGCCCTGTTTATTTACCTGGTGATCTTAAATATTGGTTTGCTGGTGATCGCCTACTACAAATCATGGCGCGTACTCAATATCGTTTCATTTGGCTTAACGGTAATTGTGGTAAGTGGCATTGTTTATACCCTGCCTGCCGGAGCTTATGGTCTCAGTTTTATTTACGTCAGTATTTTATACGTAGTGTTCTTTGTGGTTAATATTGCCAACAATATCCGGGAGAATAAAAAATTCATCGCATCAGATTTTACCATACTGCTATGCAATGCCGGGCTATATTTTGGTACAGGTTTATACTTGCTGACCATGATACATGCTGAACAATACCGGGGATTATTTTCGGCAAGCGTAGGGGCTATTAATTTGCTGTTCTCCTTTATACTTTTCAAAACAAAAAAGGCCGAGATCAATATCCTATACCTGCTTATTGGTATCACCTTAACTTTTATATCGCTTACCGCACCCATACAACTGCATGGTCATTTTATTACTTTATTCTGGTCGGCAGAGTGTGTGTTGCTGTATTGGCTATCGCAAAAATCGGGCATCAAATTGATACAGCGGGCATCGTTATTTATCTGGATAGCCATGTTTGCAAGCCTGCTGATGGATTGGATACACTTATACGGTTCATCACAGCTAACATTCGCTATTATCGCCAACAAAGGATTTATAACTACTGTATTCTCGGCTATCTGTAGCCTACTACTTTATTTGTTGGCCAGCAAATCAGATGAAAAGAGTAACCTTGTTAACCCAGATGTGTATAAATACCTGGCCATAGCAACGCTGTTTGCAAGCGGGGTATTCGAGATCAACCACCAGTTTTTGAACCGGTATCCGGGCACCCCATTAAATGTGTTGTACCTGATGCTTTATTTCCCGGTGTTTGTGTATGTATTTTGCCTGTTAGCGGGGAAAATTCCGGCCATTAAGCTTAGCTGGCAGATCATCGCGGCTAAACTGGCATCTGTAGTAGCTATCTATTTGATAGTGACCCCTATATTCTTCGAATTGCAACATACTATGCTGGTTGAGCGCAGGATAGAACCGACACATTTTGCCGCTCATTGGATAGGGGCAGTATTTATATTGCTGATCCTTTATAAGCTGATCATGATATCGAAAACCAATCTACAGGAATATATTAAACCTGTAAGCTGGTTTTTATCGGCTGCCATTGTATTGTTTTTAAGTTTGGAGGTTTGCCTACTAAGCAACCTGGCATTTTATTCTCCCGGAACTACTATTGATCATATCGAGACAGTTTACATTAAAACAGCCTTACCTGTGTTGTGGGGATTATCATCCTTTGCCTTAATGTGGCTGGGCATGCGTTATAAAACAAGGGTGTTACGCATTATCTCGTTAACTTTATTCACCATAACCTTGGTGAAATTATTTGCATTCGATATCCAAAACATACCGGCCGGTGGTAAAATAGCAGCGTTCTTTTGCCTGGGCGTATTATTGCTGATCATTTCTTTCATGTATCAAAAAGTTAAAATTATAATTGCTGATGATAAGGACAAACCAAAAGATTAAGGCTGTTTACATTATACTGGCAGTATTAATTTTTAATGTACTGCCGGCCTGGGCGCAGGATGCTTATAAATACAGGGCAACCCTGCAGCACATTGATTCGACCGGCGTTTATAAAATAGAACTTAAGCCCGACCTGGTAGCCAAAAGCTATTATAAAGAATTGTATGATATCCGGGTACGGGATCATAATTTAAAGGATGTTGCGTACGCGATAAGCACTCATTTGACCGTGGAGGAGAAAAGCCTCTTTGTTGATTTTCCCGAAGTTAAATTGAATGGCAAGGCTGATACGGCCAATGTTTTTGTAGCAGGGAACAGGGAACGGTCAAGTATTGGTAACTTGTGGCTAAGATTAAAAAACAATGCTGTTAACCGCGTTGCAGACCTGTCTGGCAGTGATGATCAGCAAGACTGGTTCGCCATTAAAGAGGATATTGAACTGCAACGATCAAATACCGGTATCGATACGGATTATGAGCAGGTGCTGGATTTCCCTACGAGCAACTACCGCTACTTCCGCATCAATGTTAAAAGCAAAAACAAGGATTTTGTAAAGATCACCCAAGCCGGGATCTATGTCCCCAATTTAATTAAAACCGAATATGCCGCACTTCCGCCGGTTAAATTCAGCAGTACGGATAAAAATAAAATAAGCAGCATTTCGGTGCATTTGGATGAGCCGTATATCATCAACAAACTCCACCTGGAGGTATCCGCACCTAAATATTACAACCGCAGGGTAAGTATTTATGACATCGAAAGTAAGGTTCCGGTAAAGCTAATAGATACCATGATAGCCTCATCCGGTTCACAGGATATTTCTCTGTCTGTAAAATCCTCTAAATTGAGAATCGACATTTTTAATAATGATGACAGCCCATTGATAATCAAATCAATAGCTGCTTACCAATTAAAACAATATCTGATCAGTTATCTGCAAGGGGGGCAGGACTATTACATCATGGCCGGCGATTCGGTACATCAACAACCCAGTTATGACCTGAGCTTTTTACAATCAAAAGCCTTTAGCCAGTTGGCGGTTATCAATCACTCGGCTGTTTACAAAAACCCAAATTATAAAATCCTTCAATTTGGTGTAAAACGTGATTTTACCTTGTTTATATGGATTGCTATTGCGGTCTCTTTGCTGTTACTTTCCTTATTAACCTGGCGTATGGTGCGGGAAATCAATCTGAAACAGAACGGAGAGTAAAAAGCGGTTGGTGTTGATATGTTTAAAATCTGCCCGGATGTGCTCAAAAGTTTCAATCTATCTTTATAGCATGAAGTTGAAACGCGGTTTACGATGCTTTTTGCTCCTTTCGGTTACTGTTTTAGTACTATCTTCTTGTCACTCAAAAAAGGCAGTCCTAAAAGGTGAGCCGGGTGAGATCGTGCAACCACAGGCATCTATTGCCGAAAAATACTCTCAAATACTTGGGGTTGATGAAGGCGCTATTCAAAATGGCCGCTTGTATGCTTTTATCGACCAGTGGATGGGTACGCCCTATAAATTTGGCGGGTTGGATAAGGATGGGATTGATTGCTCGGGCCTGGCTCTTCTATTGGAACAACAGGTGTATGGTATCAATATCCCACGGATGACGAGCCAGCAGGTAACGGTAATTAAACGTAAATATGAAGAGGAACTTCAGGAAGGCGACCTGGTGTTTTTTGATTATGACGGTAAAAAATTCAGTCATGTAGGCATCTATCTTCAAAACGGTTATTATGTGCACGCCAGCTCTACCAAAGGGGTGATCATCGTAAAATTGCACGACCCTTATACTTATAAATATTTTTCGAGGTGTGGTTCTGTTGTGGTAAGTGACAATCCTGATATCTCATCGGGTAAGTAAGGTTTATTATCCATATAAGCCTATTAATTGTATAACTTTGCCGTCATGACTAAAGAAAAGGAAAGCTACGACTTCTGGACAAAATACAAGCGCTTTGCCAGTACCGAGATATTATTGTATGTCATCATGATCGTAGGGATCATTCTGGGCATTATTATTTTCAGCTGATCAGTTTTTAACGAGAGCCACATTATAATTGTCGGCGTCAGCTACCGCCTGGTAAAAATCTACCAGTTCCTGGTAAACGTCCTTACTGTATTCTCCCTCTTTAATCTGGAATTTCCTTGTATATTTCAATTTATCTCCATCTAAAGTAAAACTTACATTGAAGTTTCCAAATGGCTTATTTATAGTTACTTTTAATGGAGATAAATCTAAATGATACCCTTTAGGAATGGTGTATGCAATCTCGTCCTCCTCAGTATATCCCCGGTTGATAGATACGGGGTTCACGCGGTTCCGCACTTCGCGCAATGGCCTTTTTCGGTTCACTGAATTAATTGAAAAATACAGTTTGCCATCACTTACGGAAGCATATTCGCTTGCTGATAATTTAAGTTTCTCAGTGGTATTAGGCTTTGGTGTTTTATCCTGCGTGTACTCCAGTTTATCCACTTCGAGGTTGTTGATAGGGTAAAGTCTTTTAATGTCCTTAACCCTTTCCGATGACGCATCCTGTATCACCCAATCCCGGTCATCATAAGTGGTTCCTCCAAACCATGTTTCCATCTGGCCCTGCAACTCACCTGCTTCATTAATAGAAAACTCAGCTTTGCGTTTTTCCAGGTTATCCTCAATAGTATATTTTGGCGTATGCAGGAGTTTACCGCCTTCGGGCGTACATGCCAGCACTGTACGATCATCAGTGAAATCACTTAAGAAACCAAAGGGCATGGTTTGATTGGTACATTCGAGCCAGGTGGTATCATTTTTAAATGGAATGCATAAAATAATATGATTAGTTTGATCCATACTGGCAAAATCACTCCAAAGACTCGCTTTGCGGCTTCCTGCTTTAACCCTGCAATACCATGAATTTATTCCGGTAGCTTTTAATAGAGCCATGGTATAATTAACTAATGCCTTGCAATCCCCATAATTCAATTGGTCTACATCATTTGCTTTAAAAGGTTGATAGCCGCCTATCCCTTCCTGTATACTTATGTAATGCGTTTTTTGCTGCATATATTCGTATACCTTTTTCGCTCTCGCCTTTGGATTCGAAATGTTTTTTGTGATCTCCTTAATATGGTCAACCGTTTCAATAAGAAGCTGATCCCTGTCGTTTAACAGGTTATTATATGTCCATTTACCAAGTTCCTGCCAATTTTTGAATGAGCCGTTAATGCCGAAATACTTGAATTGTTCGGGAGCTATTATTACTTGTGTAGCATACTTTATTTCGCCCAGGCTTAAAGGTTCGTCTTTTAATGCTTTAATGTTGTTTACTTTCCACGAATAAGTCTTTAATCCGTCTTTTGTATTTTCGATGATCGGTTTTTCATCCAGGTTGAGTTCCTTAATCCTGATGTTAAAATCAGGCTTGCAGGTAAACTTAAAAGTGCTTTTTTCTACAGCTAAATTGGTTTCAGCATTAGGCATCCATCGATTGAAATACAATGTTTGCCTATATTTTACTTCGTATTCATATTCAATGGTATAAGGATATGAAGTGATAGCCGGGATGTAATGTTTAACCCGGGCATCATCAAATAATGACGAACTGCTTGCCGTGCTTTGATCAGAAAAATCACTCTGGCTGAACTTACCAACCTGTTTGCCAAATTCATTGAAAACTAATCCCCTAATGTATTTAACACTGGTGCTTTTATCATAGAAAACAGCCATATGCGCTATATTATCCCCATTTTTGTTGAGTACGGTGATGGCACGTTTTACATGATAGATCACATTATCCAGGTCCTTTATTTCGGTGGTGATCTCCTCGTTGCGCACTACAGCACTGGCATAGGGCAACAGATCCTTTGGTATCAGGCCGGCATTATAATTAATTTGCGCTGTTGCTGTAATATGCAGCATAAGCAGGCATAAAACAAATATTATCCGCCTCATGATTTCTTTTTAAACACCATTTCGCTTTTTTGTGACAGAATGATCTTATTGTAAAGCTCTTTCAGGTACGGATATTCCTCGGGCTCATAAATGGATTTGTTAAACCGGGTAATGTGCGAAAAGGTGAAGGTATTATTATCACCTTCAAAATTGGTTGTAAAGCCCCCTCCATTGTTTGGCATCGACATGGATTGCCCTTGTGGCGGGTTCTCGATGGTATATTGCGCCGGAAGATGGATGGTTAAAATATAACGCTCATCAGATGGCATGCCCCAATCTACAGGATAATCCCGTTCTGCTAATTTAAAAGGATTGGTGGTGACATGATCCATCATAAAAGGGTTAAAACTTAAGCGATCATGATTAAGGTTATCATAGCCGTCAAATTCTACTTCATAAGTTTCAGCTAATGGCATATCCAGGGTATCCAAATTTTTGATGGATGACTTCAGTATCTTCAATTTAGGTAATTTTTCATCCAGGTTTTCAACATATTCATCTACAGAATTGAATTTCTTTATTTCACGCCGTTTCAAATAACCGCTGTAACCCAGAGAATAATGGGTTAGGGTGCCCTTAAGTTTTCCGTTATCCTGTAGCGTAAGGTCAAAACTATAGGTTTCGGTTTCGCGTTGCGGCGTAACCATATCTATCCAGTACGAAGGTTTATCCAGGCTGAAAACCCGTCCCTTGTCGTTAAGGCAACGCATGGGCAACATGCCGAAAGGCAATAAAGGATCTGTGGCATCAAGCAGATAACTTTTACCACCAATATTGGTTTTTGCTATTACATAATTAAAATCACCTATGCCGGGGTATAGTTTATTTACAGTTCCATGGCTGCGTGTCGAAAGCAAAACTGCTTCGGAACGTATACCAGCAGCATTTAAAGCTGTTATTAATGCCATGTTTATATCGCCTGCATCGCCGGTATGAGCGTCCAGTGCTTTGCGGATACCATCTACACTTCCAAAATCACTTCTTTCATTCCATTTAAAAGTTTTTTGGATGAAACTATACACGGCTTTGGCTTTTTCCAGTGTGTCAGTTTTGCCTGCAATTGCCGGGGCAATGCGGTCCTTTAACATTTCCTTCTTTTTAAGCTGCCCGCCAAACCAGAAGGCTGTTTTCAATTCATAGTCAACATTTTTCCATTCCTTGCTAACATATGTTTTTGCCCCTGTACTTAGATCCATATACTGCTCCAACTCAAAATATACACCCGAAACAAAGTTTTTGGCCGAGGTCATGTAATCTTCATTAATAAATGCCGGTACATTATCCATGCCATACACAATGTCCGAACAATCGGCATTAGCGCCATGATAAGCAAAGCAATTCCGCTCAAGTTCGGCTTTGTTTTTGGTAAGTTTAAGAGCGCCCCGTAATGAAGCTTTATAACTCCAGAAACCTGGTATATGCACCTCATATTCGGAATGGAGTTTTGGTATGTCGTCCTGGAATCGCCACGACTTAAAGTTGTGAAAAAAATAAGGTGACTCTAATTTGTATGTTACATCGATAACGCAGCCATTACGCAGGCCGGGCATAGCAAATTTTAATGTAGTATAGTGTTTATCCTCCTTAACCCTTTTTACATTTTTAGGGTCAAGCTCTATTTGCTGCGTTTGCCCTTTATCATCTTTGTAAAAAGTTGTGCCTTTAATTTCAGTTACATCCTCGTATACGTTGTTATCGCCATTGTAGATGGTTATTTCTACGGTTCCCTGGTTATTAAACTCCTTATCGTCAAAAAATTTAACCTTAACATGATATTGATAGAGCAGCTTGATATCGTCCAATCCGTTTACGGTAATGCGCGAACTGCCATGTTCGTTTAAAATTAAGGCATGGGCCGAGGTATCCCTGTCGTATTTTTTCATGTCCAGTTCTTGCTGGCTAACTTGCCCGTAAGGAAAATCCTGGGCCATAACTGTCGTAGAAAAGGAGAGTGTTAATAGAAAAAGTAAGAGTTTATTCATAATTGCCAATAATATTTAGGTGGTTCAAAGTAAAACATAAATTGCGTATATTAAATAGCTGAAAAAAATTTAATCTGCTAAATCTTTTTAAGACCTTTGCCAGCCTTGCTTTTTACGTAAAAAATGAAACTGAATTTAAAACGCCCCCTCGCATTTTTCGACCTTGAAACTACCGGTACCAATTTAGGAATAGACCGTATAGTTGAAATATCTGTTATTAAACTTAATCCTGATGGGAGCGAGGATGTGAAAACATGGCGTATTAATCCAGGCATGCCTATACCGCTGGAGTCGTCTTTAGTGCATGGCATCTATGATGAGCATATTAAGGATGAGCTTCCATTTAAAGAGTTGGGCACCGCGATAGCTGAATTTATTAGTGACAGTGACCTGGCGGGATACAACTCCAACAAGTTTGATATCCCTATGCTGATGGAGGAATTTTTGCGTACAGGTGTTAAGTTCGACCTGGAAAACAGGCATTTTGTGGACGTGCAAAATATTTTTCACCAGATGGAGCAGCGTACACTAAAGGCGGCTTACCAGTTTTATTGCAACAAGCAGATCATCAACGCTCACTCGGCCGAGGCTGATACCCGCGCTACGATGGAGGTTTTGCTGGCGCAGATAGAAAAATATGCCGATACAGAATTTGAAGATAAAAAAGGAAACCGCAGCAAACCGGTTGTAAATGATGTTGAAGGACTCCATAAATTCACCAACCTGAATAGCCCGGTTGATTTTGCCGGCCGCATGGTTTACAATGAACAAGGCGAAGAGCTTTTTAACTTTGGCAAGCACAAAGGCAAAAAGGTAGAGGATGTGTTCAATATTGAGCCAAGCTATTACTCTTGGATGATGCAGGGTGACTTCCCACTTTATACCAAGCGTAAACTTGAAGAAATATACAGCAGGTGGAATGCAAAGCGTATGGCCGAACGCCAGCCTAAACCTGTGCAACCAAAACCGGTTGAAGACCAACCCAAGGCGGAGCAAACTAAACCCGTTGATGCGGCCGCACAGCCTATTGCTCAAAAACCTGTAGAAAATCAGCCTAAAAAGGAATTTCACAAACCAGATAACAGTAACAACCAGCAGCAAAACCGTCCATTTAAAAAGGATGACGGCCCGGCAAAACCCGTTAACGAGGACATGCTGAAAATGCTGGCGGATAAGTTTAAAAAGGGCCTATAAGCCTATGGGCCAGTAATCGGGCCTGATAGTAGTGCCCCCAACTACGCGGCAATCTATGCAAACCCTGGGTGCATAACTATAACCAACTATCTTGAATGTAACTTTGCTCACAATGGCTACCGCGGGTAAAGTATCGCCGCTGGCGAAAGTTTGCTCGAGCCTGAAATCCAATGATTCGGGCGGTGCGACAGGTACCACACCTTCAACACACTGATCATTATCGGGTGCGCCATCTATATGTTTAGGCAATTCATAAGGCAATTGCCGGCCTGCAAAAAATATACGTTTATCGGTAATAGTTGATACACTGACGAAGCCTATCACAGGTTCAGCGTTATCGCCAATAGGGTGTATGTTACCCCTGATAGTTGAGGGCTGCGCATCAAAAATAGAGCCCAGTTGTTCCGTATTTTTTTTAAGGTTTTCCCAAAATGTAAAGGCTTCAGGTGTTATCGCATATTCTTTTAAATGCAGGCTGTATACATGGTTAAGCTTACCGCTTGATACATCAACATAACCTACCGGGAAATGGGAGATAACATCCTGGCTCAACTTATTGGATGTGGCTACATAAAAACTATTGGATGGCCTGGCATGCCGGTAGCAAACATCAACAAGACTATCGGGGTTACGGAAAACCAGGTGGTGATTAGTGTAAAGATACTGTGAATGGATCAAGGAAAAATAGGTCCAGGTTTCATCGTAATCCCAGCGGTAATAGCGGGTTTTACCGGTGGGATCATGCGAATCAGCATAAAACTGCACGCCGCTTTTTGTTATCTGCGAATAAATACTGTCTATCGGCGGAGTAGTTTTATTCTCCACATAGTCTGACGCATATTCTCCCTTTGAAGCAAAAATGTGCAGCCGGTACTTCCTGTCGGCAGGCAAATTTAATTGGGCAATACTGTAAATACCTGGTTTAACCTCAGACAAAGGGTAAACATCATTTTTGTCGCTTTCAACGTTAACCCTGGCTCCTGTTTCGGGCATATATTGTTGGGCATTAAGTTTTATGGTATGACTAAGCGTTATAAAAGTGCTGTCGTTTCCACTGTTAATAACTCCCTCAACCACGAGGTAACTTTTATCTGTAGAAACAATAGTAGGGTTATAAGGCTTTTTACAAGTGGTAAGAGCCAGTAAAAAAAACAGCACAACTGTTGTTATTCCTAATGTTCTCATAAAGATTAAAACTTAAATAAGGTTTATAATCAGGATTGGTTGCTTAAAAAGGAGATGTTCCTTTTTAGACCTATAAATTTAGTTCTTTTTACGGCAGAATTCTTAAAAACTTTTTGAAAAGTTTCTTCAGTAATATCTTCCCATTCCCGTTTGTTCATGCCAAGCAGGTTATCATGTGGTTTAAAGGCGGGCTCCTGGTGCAGCACCGAGAATTTGTTCCAGGGACAAACGTCCTGGCAGACATCGCAGCCGAACATCCAGTTATCCATTTTTCTCTGAAACTCCTGTGGTATCTCGTTTTTGAGTTCTATCGTCAAGTAAGAAATACAACGGCTGCCATCCACTACATAAGGCGCTACGATAGCCTCGGTAGGACAGGCATCAATACAACGGGTGCAGGTGCCGCAATGGTCGGCTGTGGCAGGTATGTCATATTCAAGGTCGATATCTACGATCAGCTCCGCTAAGAAGAAGAACGAGCCCGTTTTGGTACTGATAAGGTTGGTGTTTTTACCGATCCATCCCATACCTGCCTTTTTGGCCCAGGCCTTATCCAATACAGGGGCCGAATCCACAAAAGCACGGCCATGTACTTCGCCTACCTTAGCATTTATTACCTGTAATAATTGCTTTAGCTTATCTTTAATAACATGATGATAATCAGCGCCATAAGCATACTTAGATATCTTGGGAGATAGGGGATCAGCCTGTTGTTCTCCGGGGTAATAATTAAGCCCCAGCGATATCACCGACTTTGCGCCATCAACCAGCAAACGCGGATCAAGGCGTTTATCAAAATAGTTTTCCATGTACTGCATTTCGCCGTGCATACCCTGTTTCAGCCAGGCTTCCAGGCGCGGAGCCTCATCCTCTAAAAATTCAGCTTTAGCTATACCGCAAAACATAAAGCCAAGGTTTTTGGCCTCGGTTTTAATAAACTCACTGTATGCCGAACGGTTTTGCTGCATTGGTACAAAGATAGCATAAAACAAAAATTCAAAATAGCCATGTGGAGATAGCAAGGATGCTAATAAAGAAAACAGATTTTTATTCCATTCGTTATGTAGACAGTACTTAAATCAACTATTATGGAAAGTGAAAAAGTAAAAGATAAGGGCAAAAAGGATCATAATGCCAGTAACAAAAAAATAGCAGCTTCAACCAGTGGGCATAAAACTACCGAAAAACATATGGTTATATTATCTGATAACGATAGCCAGGGTGAACTTGCTGATGAAAAGGCATCGAACAAAGGGCAGGGGCCTGCCGGTGAAAACTTATGATCATGGAGAAGGATACAACACAGTCCCCAAAGGACGAACAGATCACCAACAAGGACGATTCGGTAACGAATAAAGATGGCGGCAATGATCTTGAGACTGGTGAACAACCCATCGAACAGGAAAAAGCCGATGATGTGCAAGTACCAACCGTAACGCCGGATAACGATAATGGCAGTCCGGGGCCACCTGACGGCCGCCCATCAAAATGAGTTATATTCACTAATAAATAACAAAGCCCTCTCCTGAATTGGAAAGGGCTTTGTTGTATGGATATCAAACAGGGCTTAGAAACTATGCCTGATGCTATTGCTCAAAGTTTTGGCAGTCCAGTAACCACTATCCAGTATGCGTCGGATCGTCATTAAAGGATCTGCTGCATAACGTTTATCAGCCAGTTGGAATGCGGCTTTAAAGCCGCGTTTGTGTAATTGTGGTAAATTCTCGGCGTTCCACAAGCCAAATGGATAAGCAAAGTAGGTTATTTTTTTACCTGTTATGTCTTCCAGTTTTTTTGTTGGTTTATCTAATTGAATTTCCCAATCCTTACCGGCGAATTTTTTGAAGTTATGGTGATCCCAGGTGTGGCTGCCTATTATATTGCCTTCGTCAGACAGTTGTTTTACCTGTTCTTTGGTCATGTAATGCGGGCGGCCCAAAGATACCGTCATGATGAAATAAACTGCCTTAAAGCCATATTTCTTCAATTCAGGACGGGCGATAGTAAACTGGTCGAGATCAGTATCATCAAAAGTAAGCATGATGGGTTTGCTTGGCAGTGGGGTGCCTTTGGTCAGGTAATCATATAGCTGATCCGGCAGAATGGTATGGTAACCGCTGTCGGCCAGCATCTTTATATGCTGTTTAAACGCCTCTATCGGCATGATATAATCCTTTGCTGTTTTAGAATCTTTCGGCCGCCAGTCGCGTATCTGGTGATAGCACAACACGGGTACTTGCTTGCGGCCCATAATAGCTGTAGCATTGCCGGCTTGCACAGGTGCTGGCGCGGTAGCAGTGTTGGCGACAGAAGCAGTTTTATCAGATGGTTTTGACTGGCAGGCAATGATACCTGAAAGACAAAAAATAAAGGTTGCAGAAAGGAATCTCGACATAATTATAAGGGGTTAATAACAGCGGCGAAATTAAAATAATTTAAGATTATAACTCCGTTAAATGTTAACAATATTAAGCCCTGTTTATAAAATTATGCGTTTACCTTCTTTGATCGACCTTTTAGCTGCATCCAGTATTTGCATAGCGATCATATTGTATTTTAACGAAGACTGGTCATCTGGATTTGCCAGTTGATGATTAAGCGCGGCTGCCAGGTAAATTATAGGATCGTTGATTGGCGCGGCTAAAGGCTCCGCCTTTTTTGCTCCTTTGATATTCTCACGCATGCGGCTTACAATCTCAGTTCCATTTAAAGCATGGAGGTAGCCGTGCTCACCGAATACTTCCATATCCTTAATGGAGAAAGGCCAGTTCCATGAGGCTTCTATTTGGCCGGTTGCACCGGGATACTCGATCAATATGGTGGCATCGTCCTCTACCTTTGGATATACCTCAGGTTTGTAATGGCGGGCTATGGCAGTTACAGCTATCGGTTTTTGGCCGTGCATCATCCAGGTCATCAGGTCGGCGCCGTAGCAGCCGAAATCATTAAGAGCACCTGCACCGTTTAGTTCAGGATCGGTTAGCCAGGCTAAAAACTCCTTGCTGCAGCCAATTTCCTTTGGGCCCTGGTGACCATCGTGCACTACCATTTTTTTGATCGGGCCGATACTGTCATTTTTAACCGAGTTGTAAATATCCTGGTAAGAAGCATACCAGGTAGTTTCGTAATTTGTCAATACCTGGATATGGTATTGATTAGCCAGGGCTTCTATTCTTTTGGCCTGGGCCAATGTAGCAGCCAATGGCTTTTCGACCATAACTGGGATACCCAGCGGCGCGCAAGCTTCCACCACATCCACATGATTGGCGACGGCGTTGTAACCCAATACCGCATCCGGTTTTTTGATGGTGGCCAGCATTTTTTTCAGGTCGGTAAAAAACAAAGCATCAGGGATGTTGAACTGCTTTCCATATTTCGCCCATAACTCTTTGTTTGGTTCGGCAATGCCAATGATCTCTACTTTATGATTTTTATAATCATTCAGGATATTGTAGATATGATCATGATTAAGGCCTGCTACAGCTACCTTTAATAGTTTTTGGGCGGATGCTGTGGTAAATAAACCACAAAGCAGCAATACAGTAACGATGAGTTTTTTTAAATACATTTTACTTTTTTTGATGGTGAATAAGAAAACCAAGCCGTCCACAAAATTGTGAATAATGTTCAAATATTGATGTAATATTTCTGTAGCTATAGGCTGTGAAAAATATTTAAAATAATGACGGATTACCGCCCATTCTTAATTTCCCCAGGTGCTTATAGGCATTATCCGTGGCCTCTCTTCCGCGTGCGGTACGCATCAAAAAGCCTTCCTGTATCAAAAATGGCTCATAAACTTCTTCAATAGTACCCTCATCCTCGCCAACAGCAGTAGCTATGGTTTTTAAGCCGACAGGGCCGCCTTTAAACTTATCGATAATAGTGAGCAGTATTTTATTGTCCATTTCATCCAGGCCATGCTGATCCACATTCAGGGCATTCAGTGCATAATTAGCAATGGCGGTATCGATGTTGCCATCTCCTTTGATCTGGGCAAAATCACGCGTTCTTCTTAACAGTGCATTGGCAATACGAGGGGTGCCGCGGCTACGGCGTGCAATTTCATAAGCTCCTTCATCGCTGATAGGGGTTTTCAGGATGGATGCCGAGCGCAGCACGATAGTGGTTAGTAATTTAGCATCGTAATATTCCAGTCGTGAATTGATACCGAAGCGGGCACGTAATGGAGCAGTAAGTAAACCGGAACGCGTGGTGGCGCCTACCAGTGTAAACGGATTCAAGGATAACTGCACAGAGCGGGCATTAG
This sequence comes from Mucilaginibacter sp., assembly GCA_035489035.1. Lineage (GTDB taxonomy): Bacteria > Bacteroidota > Bacteroidia > Sphingobacteriales > Sphingobacteriaceae > Mucilaginibacter. The sequence goes on along the minus strand of DATHKT010000039.1, from coordinate 87,341 downwards.
GGCCTGTTTCAAGCATGATATCAATTTTAAAATCCTCCATTGCGGAGTACAGGTATTCTTCCACCAGGGGGCTTAAACGATGTATCTCATCAATAAATAAGATGTCACCAGCTTCAAGATTAGTTAGTAGCCCGGCCAGATCGCCGGGCTTATCTAATACCGGGCCTGATGTGATCTTGATGCCAACACCCATTTCATTGGCGATGATATGCGACAGCGTGGTTTTACCTAATCCCGGCGGACCGTGCAGCAGCACATGGTCGAGCGCTTCGCCACGCTGGCGTGCTGCCTGTACAAATACCCTTAAATTAGCTAATAATTTAACCTGGCCGGTAAAATCTTCAAAAACCTGCGGACGAAGTACTTTCTCAATATCCCGTTCGGCAGGAGAGAGGCGTTCACTTTCAGGATCCAAATGCTCATTCATTGCCAACGAAATTAGTTTTTTTTCCTTGAGTCCGAAAGTCCGGAAGTTGGAAAGTCCGAAAGAAATATTTTTTGAGTTCAGTAATCGGGTAAAAAACTCGAATATCAATGAATGTTAGTTGATAAAAGCTTTCTGACTTGCGCGGACTTTCGGACTTCCCGACTAAATCACCCCTCAGGATACTTTCTGAAAATACTGTTGATCTTCATCTGAATAACACCGAAAACTGCCTCACGAAAGATACTTGTCGACATTTTTGAGGTGCCTTCTGTGCGGTCGGTGAAGATAATAGGCACCTCCACAATGTTAAAACCATGTTTGATGGTAGTGTATTTCATTTCTATCTGGAAAGCATATCCTACAAACTTTACTTTGTGCAATTGTATAGTTTCCAATACTTTGCGTTTGTAGCACATAAACCCGGCTGTAGAATCCTGTATTTTGATCCCGGTAATGAATCGCACGTAAACCGAAGCAAAATAACTCATCAGTACACGGCTCATGGGCCAGTTTACCACATTCACCCCTTTGATATATCTTGAACCTATGGCTGCATCCGCGCCATCAATACAGGCCTGGCGAAGTTTAAGCAGATCATCCGGGTTATGGGAAAAATCGGCATCCATCTCAAAAATGTAATCATACTGACGTGCGATTGACCATTTGAAACCGTGGATATAGGCCGTTCCTAATCCCTGTTTACCTGCACGCTCTTCGATAAAAAGACGATTCGGGTATTCTGGCTGCAGTTTTTTAACGATCAAAGGTGTACCATCGGGCGAACCATCATCGATGACGAGTACATGAAAATCATGAGGCAACGAAAATACCTTGCGAATGATGCGCTCGATATTTTCAATTTCGTTATAGGTCGGTATTATTACAATGCTGTCCGGCACTTAGGCAGATATTTGGTTCAAAAAAGATTTACAAAAAAAGCGATTTTTTTAGACAATCGGATTATCCGGGTGAATTTCCCTCGTTTTATTTCCCTGGATGTCCAATCCCTGTGCCAATACATCATCTACGAGGTATGCTTTTTCTTTAATGTATGGGCTGACTAACACAAAAACTACCACAAAGGCGAAACATATGCCCACAAAAAGCCAGTAATACGATGCGCCCGTAAAGTTTTTGAAAATACCGTTGTTGGCTATGCTGTTATTAACAACGGCATTAAAAAACGACCCAACCGAATAGGTAACATACCATATGGCGGTCATGGTGCTTTTCATTGATGGCGGCGATTGAGTATAAGCGTACTCCAAACCTGTAATGGACACTAAAACCTCGCCGGCTGATAGTATTACATAAGCCAGTATTTGCCACCAAACTGATGGATGGGCGCCGGCATCTACTTTTATTTGAATTAGCGCGATGATGACAAAGCTAAAACCCGTGGTAAATAACCCTGCGCCTATTTTCCTGAGCGGGGTTAATTTAATACCCAGTTTTTCGACCAGGGGATATAATCCATAATTGAAAACAGGTATCAGCACCAGTAAAAATACCGCATTAACAAACTGTATTTGTGAGGGCAGGATATGCATACCGAAAATGCCCAGGTCTAAATTCATCTTGGTTGATTGGAGAACCCACTCGGCCCCATTCATATCCCATAACGACCAAAAAACGGGTATAAAAGCAAATACTGCCATTATGCGCCAAACAGCTTTGATGCCATCTACCTTTTCGGCACCGTATTTAACTATTGCAGCTTCCCAGCCTTTTTTTCCATCCGGGCGGCTTTTGAATTTGTTGATAAGCGCATATGCACTAACCGACGCAAAATTAGCCCTATTGATGCCTTTTGGGGGTAACTTTACATAGCTTTTCCGACCCGAGAAGAAAATATAGGTGGCAGCGGCCATTAATATCCCCGGCACGCCAAATGCCCACTTAGCGCCAAACTTATCATAAACATACGGGATCAATAATAAACTAACCATAGAGCCGGCATTGATGCTGAAATAAAACCAGCTGTAAATGCTGCTCATTAGATGCTGATTTTTATGGTCGAACTGGTCGCCCACGTTGGCCGATACGCATGATTTTATAGCCCCAGCCGAAAAGGCGATGATGATCAGGCCTGTTTCGAACCCGCCTAAAGAGGTATCAAACATGGAGAGTAAAAAGTGCCCGATAGTATAGATCAGCGAGCCTATCAATATAACCCGGTATTTTCCAAAAAACCAATCGGCCAGGATAGCGCCAAGTAATGGAGTGGCATAAACCAGGGTAGAAAAAGTATGATTGATGGTATTTGAATGTGCATTGGCTGTAATGGAGTCTTCATGGATGAAAAATTGATGAACCAAAAAAACTGCGAGGATACTCCGCATGCCATAGAAACTAAATCGTTCGGCAAATTCATTTCCAATGATAAAAGGTACACTTCGTGGAATTCTGGCCTTTTCCGGTTTGTCGATCGCAATTTCGTTTCCTGTGGTCATAAATGATTTATAAAATTTGACTAAAATACTACAATTCCGGTAATTCAAAATTTTATACCGAAAGTATTACAAAGTAGTTTATTAATATTTGGTTGATTAGGGTCTGTTGTTCAGGTTGATTGGGTGAGTAGTTGATTAAGTTTTAATATTATCCTTAAAAGCCTTCAGTCAAACTATTAAAACTCAACTCCATCGACCAAAAATTTAATTTGCCGGTGGTGGTGCCGTTTCTTTATCTATTTTCGCCTGCTTTTTGGGGTCAATATAGTCTCCGTCGTGATTATTGGGTATATTCCTCATGTCGAGGTTCTCGGTAAATGTCCATCTGCCGTTCTTAAAACGGTAGCCATCGTAGCTCAGATCAGGCCCAAAAGATTCTGGTTTATCCTTCATTTTTTTATCGGGGGGAATGAGATGGTCAAACACGATCAGGTGCTGTTCAGCATCATATTTTAATAACATGGAAACCTGCCTGGCATACTCAAATACTATACGTTTATGGCCTTTGCCATTTCCATCAAATACAGACATGCCAAATACAGGCCGTCCATTTTTATTGAAGGATAGCACTTCAATCACTTTTTTATTCGATTTTACTGTATTCCCCTTCCAGCCGAGCAAAACATAATACGGGTTCTGGTTAGTGTAAACAGGTATAATTTTATAGTACTGCGCACCATACCATTTTGCATTATCGGTTACGCTATCCTCAGGGTTTTTGATATATGGGGAATAATCTGTGAGCGGGTACATTTGCAATTGTTCGCCCGTGTTTATTTGAACTGTGCCATAGTAGCGATAACTACCATCATCAAAAGCGGTGTGCCAGGTTAATATGCGGAAGCGGTTATCAGGTGAGTTCAGTATGCTGATGCTTTTAACAGAATCGAATGAAAAATTAAATGAGTGCGGAATTTTTAATGCCTTCACTAATGTTTTGATAAACTCGCCATTAGCGTTCATGCGCTCCATTTCGGTATCGGCATTGATAAACTTAGTACCCAGATCGGTTAGGCTGTCCTGGTACACCCTTAATTTCCGGAGGTTGCCGGTTTCATCGGAGTGCTGGGCAGCAACCAAAAGAGGCATGGATGCTGCTATCAAACATAGTATCAGTATTTTCTTCATTGGTACATTAACGCAAATTTTCGATAACCATTGCGCTGGCGCCACCGCCGCCATTACAAATCCCGGCAGCGCCATATTTGCCACTGTTTTGCTGCAATACGTGCAGTAAAGTTACAATAATCCGCGCACCTGAAGCACCCAGGGGATGCCCCATGGAAACAGCCCCGCCGTTTACATTTACTTTTGCAGGATCAAGTTCCAGTTTTTGGTTATTTGCGATAGATACAACTGAAAAAGCTTCGTTGATTTCGAAATAATCAATTTGACTGCCTGGTAAACCGGCACGGTGCAACGCTAAAGGTATGGCCTTTGAGGGGGCAGTAGTAAACCATTCCGGCGCCTGCTGTGCATCAGCATAAGAAATTATACGGGCAAGAGGCTTGATACCCAATTCATCTGCTTTCTCTTTGCTCATCAATACCAATGCCGCTGCGCCGTCATTTAATGAAGAAGCGTTGGCCGCGGTTACGGAGCCATCTTTTTTAAATACAGGTTTAAGGGAAGGTATCTTGTCGAATTTTACCGCATTGGGCTCTTCATCATCTGCAAAAAAGGAGATATCGCCTTTTTTATCTTTTAATTCGACAGGCGTGATCTCGTCTTTAAATTTACCATCGGCTTGTGCTTTTTGCGCCCTTTGGTAAGATTCAACGGCAAAAGCATCTTGTTCTTCGCGGCTGATGTTACATTCCACTGCGCAAAGCTCGGCTGCCGAACCCATGTGGTAATCATTATAAACATCCCACAAGCCATCTTTTACCAATCCATCAATGATCTGCCCATTGCCTAAACGATAGCCATTGCGGGCTTTGTCGAGGTAATAGGGCACGTTGCTCATACTCTCCATGCCACCGGCAACAACAATATCATTTTGCCCTAAGGCGACGCTTTGTGCTGCCAGCATAATGGCTTTCATACCAGATGCGCATACTTTATTAACTGTGGTAGCCGGTAAATAGGGCAGGCCTGCAAAAATGGCCGCTTGCGTAGCCGGTGCTTGCCCAACATTAGCTGACATCACATTACCCATATAAACTTCCTGGATCTGGTCTGGCCTTAAGCCTGATCTCTCAACTGCTGATTTGATAACTATAGCGCCAAGCTGGGTGGCCGATAGCGATGCTAAACTTCCGCCAAAGCTGCCGATTGGTGTACGGGTGGCAGAAACGATATATACTTCTTTCATATAGTAGATTTATTGAAGCCGCAAATTTAGCTATTTTGCCGAAATGAAATACTATGCGTGCATAATAAATTAATGTTGCGCTACTTTGTAATACTATCGTTTTGATGATTCTATAAATGATTATTATGGTACTCTTCAAATAAAGTGTTGTCGTCGCCTTTATACCATTTCCCTTTTATATAGTAATAACAATAGCTATCTCCATTTAAAATAATTACAGGGAATGTTTCATTTAACTCGAGGTTTTCCGACTGCACGTCGGCGACATCGATCTTAAATAATTGAGCTGTTTTTTTATGGCTACTATAGAAAATGTTTTGGTTCGGATCAAAATCTAAAATTGCTTGCTTATTTTTAATATAACTTTTTTCGGGATGACGAATTGAATTATGCCGATCATAAATATGAGCAATCAGCTTAAAATTACTTTTATCATTCCCAGTCATCCCAAACTTTACGCTGTAAAGGCTTCCATCAATATCGCCTCCAAATGCCTTTCCGAAAGAAGTCACCAGCATTGAAACATTTATTTTCTTCTTATTAACAGACAAGATCACGGTATTTCGGGATTGGAAACCTGAGCCTCCCCTGGTATCATAAACAATTTTTAGAAACTTTCGTTTCAATACACGAACTTCTTTGACACCTCTATAGTCATTCAAAAATACGGTATCGGTTAAGCAAGAAACGGTTGCAATATACCATGATGGCTCATTTAAATGAATTTTCACCTTAACACCTTCCGAAGATTCGATCGTATAAGTCTGTGCTTTTGCACTGTTCCAAATCGTACAAACACCAATGAAAAGTAGCAGTAATGTTTGTTTTGTCATGTTCGATCTATGATTAGTCAATTGGTCTAAAAAATGTCATTGTGTTGCCTTTATTTTTCTTTTGTGATTTTTTTAGCTGTTTTTTTCCGGGCAATTAAAGCCTGTTGTAAAAGAAATTCGATCTGCCCGTTGGTGCTTCTGAATTCATCAGCGGCCCAGGTTTCTATTTCCTTTAACATTTCGGGGTTTACCCTTAATATAAATGCTTTCTTGTCAGCCATAATTAATGTGCAGCAGCGGCATGCGCTCTTCGTAATAAAATCAAATGAACGCCTATAAATGCCATTAATACTAAATTGATCTTATCTGCGGGTATATTCTGCCCCAGGATTATTTTAAAAGGCTGTTTGTAGCTGAATAGCCTGCTTTCAACACTTAAAATATTGCCAAACTGCTCGTTATACCACGATTGTGTTTTCGAAAATATACTTTCACGCTTAAATTGAAATATTTGCCCATCCGGCAATTCCAAATTAACTAATCCGAGCCACGGGTTTGTTTTTGTAATGGTAATGGTTTGGGCAGTTGACTGCTCTTTTATCAATATCTTCCGGCTAAAAAGTTTTTGAGGTTCAATTACCCAGCTTTGCCGGGCGGTTTCTACGGTTCCTGTTCTTCGCCACCACCGTGTATAGCTTAATTTACCATAAGTATTTATACCATCAGTTAAGGTAAAAGACGGATTTATCCACCCGTCTTTTACTATATTAAGCTCACCGGAACGGTTAGGATCAAGTATACTGAACTGTTCCATATTTTAATGGTAAAGTGTACCGGTATTAATTACGGGGTTAACACTACGGTCGCCGCATAAAACCACCAGCAGGTTACTTACCATGGCTGCCTTGCGTTCCTCATCCAGTTCGATAATGTTCTTTTCAGAAAGCCTTGTCAGTGCCATTTCAACCATACCCACCGCGCCCTCAACAATAAGCCTTCGGGCCGAGATAATGGCGGAAGCCTGTTGCCTTTGCAGCATGGTATGTGCGATTTCGGGAGCGTAGGCGAGGTGTGATATACGGGCTTCCAGTACTTCAATACCTGCACGATCCAGGCGCTCGTTCAGTTCCTTCTCCAGTAAAACGCTTACCTGCTCGGCACCGCCCCTTAAAGTGATATTGGCCGTTTCGTCTTCAATGTTATCATAAGGGAATGAATTGGCCAGGTGCCTTACAGCGGCCTCGCTTTGAATGTTCACATACTGGATATAGTTTTCAACTGCGAAAACTGCATTGGCGGTATCTTTTATCTGCCATACAATTACCGCGGCAATTTCAATAGGATTGCCCACCTTGTCGTTTACCTTGAGCTGTTGCCCGTTCAGGTTAAAGGCCCTTAACGAAACTTTCTTTTTTACGGTGAAAGGGTTCACCCAAAAAAAACCATCAGCTTTTACCGTGCCAACATATTTTCCAAAAAGGGTAAGTACTTTTGACTCGTTTGGATTTACGATAACCAGGCCGGGAAGTACAAGAACAAAGTTCAGCACGCTTAGAATAACCCCAATAATAACTTGCTCAAACGCAAAACTGAGGCCCATTAATGCCAGCAATATTAAAAATAAAGCAAACACGGCATAGCCGGATGGAGGGTTGATAATTTTTTCAGTATTCATGATGATTATGATTTTAAATTGATATCATAAAGATATCAATTAATTATTGACAAAAGCAAGAAAATCCGCAGATAACAGAAAATATCCTATTTTTGATAGGTTAAATAACTCAATGGCTAAACTATCTTCTTCGCGCCAAAAGGCGATCATGCGCAAATACTCGGTTAACGTTAAGTATTTAATGATGATAGCCAGTATTTGTGTAATCGTTTTTACGTTACCCAAACAGGCAAAATTCAGATACGAATATGATCGTGGCCGTATATGGACGCAAAAGGACCTGGCATCCCCGTACAATTTTGCCATATTAAAAACCCAGCAAGAAATTGAGAGCGATCAACAGGCTGCCCTCAAAACCGTTATACCGATCTATCAATCAGATTCTGAAACAGGTCAGCAGCAGTTGGACGGCTTTAAAAATGATTTCGAGATAAAGTGGCACAATTCCGGGCTCAAAGACAAACAGAAACAGGATTATTTGCAAACGGGCGAAAAGCTGTTAAACGATATATATAGCAGGGGTCTACTGGCTTTAAATCCAAAATATCAGCAAAGCCAGGCTAATTATCCTATTACTATTCTGGATAAAAATGTTGCCACTGATAAAAACACTGCAGATTTGTTCACCAAGGAAAAAGCGCTGACCTATTGCGAGCAGGTATTAAGCAAACGAAAAGATATTGATAAAACGTTTTTGCTTGATTTGGTACAGGACAGGTTGGTAAATAATCTTAAGTATGATGAAAAGCTGACTTCGAGGCAGGAAAAAGAAGTGCTTGACGGGCTATCGCAAACCCGGGGTATGGTGGCAAAAGGGGACGTGATTGTAGCTAAAGGCTCGGTGATCAATGATGTTGTTTATCAGAAACTCGAATCCTACAAAAAGGCGTTTGAGGATAATGCAAGGGTGAACGGCGACCCAAACCTGGTTTTATTAGGCCAGTTCCTATTGGTTTCCATTGTGATCTGCCTGTTGATGGTGTTTCTGTATCTTTTCCGCAGGGATATTTATGATGATAACAGGCTGGTGAGCCTCATCCTGCTGGTTGTTACGGCGATGCTGGCCTCTTTGTCATTGGCCATTAAGCTACAGCTGCCCAACCTCTATTATATACCATACTGTATCGTGCCTATCATTATCCGGATACTATTTGATACCCGTTTGGCGCTCAATATCCATATCCTGGTAATTCTTGTAGCAGGATTTTTTGTGCCAAATAGTTTTGAGTTCGCTTATTTTGAGATCACTGCGGGTATGGTTTCTATCTACAGCATCAAAAACCTGATCCGGCGCGAACAGTTCCTGATATCGGCGCTGATCATTACTTTCAGCTATTTTGTGGCGTTCCTGGGCATCTCCTTTATCCGGGAGGGAAGCTTTTTTAATATCGACTGGATCGATTTCCTGCCATTTGTGGTAAGTGTTTTGCTTACCCTGCTGGCTTACCCACTTATTTATGCGTTTGAAAAAATGTTTGCTATTACCTCGGATATCACGCTAATAGAGCTGACCAATACCAATGCGCCTTTGTTACGAGAACTTGCCTTTACCGCGCCCGGAACCTTTCAACATTCGCTGCAGGTTGCCAACCTGGCGGAAAATGCCATTTATACCATCGGCGGAAATGCGTTGCTGGTGAGGGCAGGGGCCTTGTACCATGACATCGGCAAACTGGAAAACCCCTTATATTTCATCGAGAACCAAACTGCCGGGTTTAACCCGCATGATAAGCTATCGTATGAGGAAAGCGCCCAGATCATTATCAGGCATGTGAGCAAAGGGATCGAGATGGCCCGCAAGGCTAATTTACCCGAGATCGTTATTGATTTTATCAGGACGCACCATGGCAATACCAGGGTGGATTATTTTTACCAATCGTTCCTGAAAAACTTTCCTGAGAAATTTATTAACGAGAATATTTTCCGTTATCCGGGGCCTATACCTTTCTCAAAAGAACAAGGTGTACTGATGCTTGCCGACTCTGTTGAAGCGGCATCACGCTCTTTGCGCGAACCGGATGAAAAATCTATCAGCGATTTAGTTGACCGTATTGTAAAATACAAACTGAACCAGGATCAGCTGAAAGACAGCAATATAACGCTTAAAGATATTGAAACCATTAAGGTGATCTTTAAGCGAATGCTGATGAGTATTTACCATGTGCGCATGGATTATTAGGACTGGCGTGAGTTAATTGGGTTGAAATAGGTTGATTGGGTTAGATTAAGTTAAACTCAGTCAGCTACTTAACTCGAATTATCACTCAATTTCATCAGTTAATCAAATTCATTAACCAATAAACCTAAAAATATTTTTTGACGGCTAAGCCGAATTACTATATTTGCAATCCCAAAAACGGGGTTTTATTTTAATAAAGGTGAGGTGCCTGAGAGGCCGAAAGGATCAGTTTGCTAAACTGACGTACGGGAAACTGTACCGAGGGTTCGAATCCCTCCCTCACCGCTGAAAAAAATAGCGCCTGTAAGTCACTGATTTACAGGCGTTTTGATTTTATGATTTAGTTCCATGTTACACCCGAACCTAAATTCTTCTGCTTTTTAAGTGATTCTAAATCAGTAATTTATGAATTTATTCTGCAGTCAAAGCGGTGCAAAAATTAGAATTTAGACGGATTTTAGTGCGTCATTCGGTGAGTTGTTTCCCTCTTTAAATAACTCATTAAAAAATATGTACTTGATTCATTATAAGACCTTTATATTGAAACGGATTATTTTTTTTATGGGAACTTGTTTACAATATATATGGCAAAATTTACTTTTGAGGAGGGTACTCATACTGGCAGGTTTTGATAATTCAATTGGCCATAGCCAAATAGGCCTCGCTTACGTTAGGTGTTATGCAACTTTTCGATATTGCTCCGGTCAATAAACTAAATACCAAAAACTGGGTTTGATTACTACAATGTTATTAATATGGCATCAGGTTTTTTTGCGGTTTTGGATGATATAGGCGCCCTAATGGATGATGTGGCGGTGACGACTAAAGTAGCGGCGACGAAGACTGCGGGGATACTAGGCGATGACCTGGCGGTGAACGCCGAAAAAGCCACCGGTTTTTTATCATCGCGGGAATTGCCGGTGCTATGGTCTATCACAAAAGGTTCTTTGATCAATAAGCTGATCATTGTTCCGGTCGCTTTATTATTGAGCGCGTTTTTCCCGGTAGCTATCAAGGCGCTCCTGGTTTTAGGGGGATTTTACCTGGCTTATGAGGGCGTTGAAAAGATAATCGAATACTTTTTCCATCCATCAAAAACCGCGCACCAGGTAATGACAACAGGTGAGCCTAACCAGGCTGTTGCCGAAAAAGCAAAAGTCAGAGCTGCAGTCATGACCGATTTCATTTTGTCTGTCGAGATCGTCATTATCGCGCTGGGGTCGGTCGCAGAAAAGAGCCTGCCGACCCGGATCATCACGGTTTCCGTGGTTGCGGTTCTGGCAACGATCGGTGTTTATGGCGTCGTGGCCCTGATTGTCCGGATAGATGATGCCGGCTACGGGCTCATTAAACGCTCATTCGGCAAGGGCTTTTTTGCAGTGCTCGGTCTTACACTCGTCAAATCATTACCGGTTATTATCAAGCTCCTGGGCCTTGTGGGAACCCTTGCTTTGATCCTGGTTTCCGGCGGGATCTTCATCCACAACATTGACTATTTTCATCATTTGTTTCCAAAGCTCCCGGCAATAGTTAAGGAAATCGCGTTTGGACTGGTTGGCGGGTTGATCGTGGCAGGAGCTATAACGGTTAGTAAGCTGGTGATTTCCTTATGGAAGAAACCAATTGAAAAATAAGCCCCGGTGGTCGGTTACCCACTACTTATCTTTTTTCGAAACGTCCTGTTTTGCTGATGACGCTGATCTTATAAACGATCAGTTCGACCGTATCGCCGACATCACTTTCCGCATCAACAAATCCATGTGACGGCGGGACGGAATCGTCCAGGACAAAGGGAGTTACCCGGTCGATAAGTTTTTGCATCATATTTTGCTTCTCTTCCATGTTGGTAAGCTCTTCAAATCTTCCCTGAACGATCACGCTTTGCCAGTTCGTTATATCTTTGATGTAGTCCACTTCGAAAAAAATCTGTGGGTTGTTCCGCATCAGGTCGATCTTCAGGCCCTTAGCCGAATGGCAATAAATATCGGGCGCCTCATAAATATAGTTGACCGGCACGACGTATACCTGGGTGGCAGAATGACAGCCGATGCGGCCGATCAGCTGGCTTTTTAACAGCTCGTCAATTTGGGTATCGTTTAATTCTCTTAGCATGACTTCAGTTTTTTTGGCTTCGATAACGTAAAACTCAGCATTATATCACTTGCGCAACAGACCCGCGGTCAGTAAAAAGTGTGATCGTGATCATTTTCTATCCTTAAGGGAGGTCATACCTTCGATTTTATAATTTACTTTATTGATTAATTATCATGATCCTCACTTTAACTATAGTTTTGGTCCTGTTGACCATCCTGACTACCGGGAAGGTAAACTTATCGATCCGGTTTCGCAGAGAAGTCAGCCGCTTGTTTTCCCTGTCAAACGATCTCATTGATCAGAAGTTTACTTACCGGCAATTAATGGGTTTGCCCGCACCGGTACAACGGTATTTTAAGCATGTTTTGAAAGAGGGCCAATCATATATCAATTATGTGAGGCTCAAACATAACGGGCTTTTCAAAACAAGCCTGGATGGCAAATGGGTAAAAATAAACGGGGAGCAATATTTCACGACCGGCAAGCCCGGATTCGCCTGGAAGGGCATAACCCGTATGTTCACAGCGCGTGATCTGTTTATTGGTGGTAAAGGCAGGCTGAGAGTTGCACTTTTTTCTATTTATTCTATTTTAGATGGTGAGGGGGCGAAGTATGATCAGGGTGAATTGCTGCGCTGGCTCGCGGAAAGTGCCTGGTTCCCGACGAATCTCTTGCCCAGCGACCAAATGAAATGGTTGCCGGTTGACGAACATACTGCGAATTTGACCTATCAATACAGGGATATCTCTTTAGCTTGTACCGTAACGATTAACGATGCCGGGGAAATTATACAGTTTCAAACTCAACGTTATATGGGAGAAACTACCCTGGAAACATGGATCGGTAAGTTATCCCATTACATGCCTGTAGACGGCATGAGGATTCCTACCATCACGGAGGCCATTTGGAAAATTGACCAGGTGGAACATAGCTATGCGAAGTTCTGCGTGCAGCATATTGAATTCGGCGTTCCTTTGGCATTTTGAATTGATCATTTTAGTTTATCTTGCCTGCACGGAATTGGCAAAGCACTGGTTTTATCAAAAAATAGGCCGTTACGATTTAGCATGAAATCCAGCTATATCAACTTTATTTTATTCGTTATTTTGCTGAGTAGTGTGTTGGACGGCTGCGGTCGGCAACCCGGGAAAATTAAAGGGAAGGGTAACACCGCGAAAGCCTGGGACCAAACGATCCCCGGTAACTTCAGCGGGCAGTCAACGGCAGTTTTCGACGGCCCGGCGATTAACCGGTTTTTTAAAGAACACCCTGATATTATAGCCTCTAAAGATCAGCTGCAAATTTTTTACAGCAAGCGTAAATTTGCGTATGCCTGGTTCGACGCCGGTAAATTAATAGAACAAGCCGGTAATTTATACAACCGGGTAAACAATCTGCAAAAAGACGGCATTTATAGATCTATCCCTTACCGCGAGGAGCTTGATTCCCTGTTTACCGCGCAGGGAACTCAAAAACACCCTGACCTTAGGCTGGAGTTAATGCTCACCGCTCAATATTTTGCTTTTTCAAAACTGGCCTGGGGAGGATTGGACAGTTCAGCCAGTACAGCTTCGGGCTGGTATCTCCCCAGGAAGAAATTGGACTATGATCCCTATTTGGATAGCCTTTTAAAAACCACGGTCCGTCAATTCTCCGCTGAAGAGCCGGTTTACAGGCAGTATGAGTTATTAAAAGGTTTCTTAAGGAAGTACCGCGATCTGGATGCCGGTGACTCCTGGTTGCCCATCCGTAGTACAAAGCTATTAAAGCCCGGGGACGTTGCCCCGGTTCTTTCGCAGATAAAGACCCGCTTATTTAAATTAAACGATTTCCGTGGGGATACGTCCGGTACCCGGTATGATGACAGTCTGGTGGCAGCGGTAAAACAATTCCAGGACCGGCATGGGCTGACTATTAACGGGCAGTTGAACCGGGCTACAATGAATGAGCTGAATGTGCCTTTAAAAAGCCGCATCCGGCAGATCCTGGTCAATATGGAAAGAAGCCGCTGGCTGCCGGTCACTTTAAATGGAAATTACCTGGCGGTTAATATTCCGGAGTTCAAATTACATGTGTATCATGCCGATAGCTTATTATGGAGCTGCAATGTCGTGGTGGGTCAAACGATGCACCAGACCACGCTTTTTTATGGGGAAATTAAACAGGTGGTTTTTAGTCCCTATTGGAATGTTCCTCCAAGCATTGTCCGGAATGAAATCATACCGGGTATAAAAAAAGATACCGGGTATATCAGCAAGCACGATATGGAAATTACCGGTCAGCGGGATGGATTGCCGGTGGTACGACAAAAGCCGGGCCCGGAAAATTCCCTGGGGCTGGTTAAATTTCTTTTCCCTAATAGTTATGATATTTACCTGCATGATACGCCATCCAAATCCCTGTTCGGTGAAACGTCCAGGGCTTTCAGTCATGGCTGTATCCGGATAATGGAGCCTGTTAAGCTGGCTAATTTCCTGCTTAAAAACAGCAAGGAATGGGACCCGGAAAAAATAGACCAGGCCATGCATACGGGTAAAGAGCAATATGTCAACTTACGGAACAGGGTGCCGGTATTCATCGCTTACTTTACCGCTTTTACAGACCGCAATCACTGCTTAAACTTCAGGAAAGATATTTATAACCTGGATGAACATTTGGCCTCTATGATCTTATCGGGAAAAGGTGTTTATTGAATTTTTTTGTGATCCCTATAGTGATTAATCGAGTCCGGGTGCCAGCAGATCCGGGTCGGCTGCGCCGTCGTTGGCTTGGGTGATCTTGCTTAAATTATAACGCATTTGGCTGTCTTGTTCGGAACCGGTTAAGTGCCCTTTCTCAAACAAGTCGGAAAGCGTGGCGTTAACAAACGCCCGGATTTGCTCATTTGCGTATCCCGGCTCCAGTTTTTCCAGTTCAACGATCACTTCTTCTGCTGTTTCTTCACCGAGCTCCGCTAAGGCTAAGACCATTTAACGCTGAGCCGAAAGCACTTACCGGGAAATTTATTGTCCTTTCGCGCTCTAAAAAGCAACGATAGTCATTTCTGTTTTATTATTATCATCAATCATAGTATTCAGTTTGCGCAGATGGTCACTATGCCTTAAATCATCCCTTTAAATGATCACCATCATTATTTAGATGCCCGGTTATGGTCAATTTTACCGCAGTAAATCATTGATCATTAAAAATCAAACCCATGAGACCTTTACTTGTAGCTACAGATTTTTCAGCCAATGCAAAGCATGCTGCTGAATACGGATATCATCTGGCCGTTCAGTTAAAAACCAATTTGATATTGTGTAACGCTTTTATTGTCCCCGCAGAAGTCCCGCAAGCCGGTTTAATGACATGGCCAGTCGATGAATACCAGGAAATAAATAAAGAAAGTGCCGAAGAACTAAGTATGCTAAAGGATATTTTGCAGAAAAGCGACCAGGATTTTGGGTTTAAACCGGTCATCAATTATGTTAACGAAACAGGCGAGCTTACAAGCGTGGTTAACGAACTGGTTGGGCACGAAGATGTTCAGCTTATTATTATGGGTACACATGGCAACAACGGACTCAGCACCTTTTTATTAGGCAACCACAGCCGCAAAATGATTGATGAAGCGAAATGTCCTTTATTACTCATCCCGGCGTCTGCTCCGGTAGCGCCAATAAAAATGATCGCTTTTGCCACAGATTTTAAACACATTGAAAAAGACCTGGAAAATATTTACAAATTGATCGAGCTGGCCAGGCCGCTGAATGCTGAGTTATTGATCACTCATATCAATTTTCAAAATTGGCCGGATCAGGAACTCAGGGATACACTGGAACAGCTCCTGGTTGATATATCTAATAAAGCCGATTTCCCTAAAATCTATTACAGGATAGTCAAAAGTGATCAGCCCGAAAAAGGGCTCGACTGGCTTTGCGATCATGGCCAGGTAGATATGCTAGCCATGGTACACCGAAAACATAACCTGATAGAAAAAATACTAACAGGCAGCCATACCCAGAAAATGGCGGCGCATATTAATATCCCCTTATTAGTTATTCCGGAAAACTATTAAAAGGGGTATTTATGAACAGCAATTCCTTTAATCTTAGCCTTATTAAGCTGCTCCACACCGCGATATGGATATTTTTCAATGTCGTTATATTTTACTTATGGTATGCTGTGATTGCTGACAAAATTGATTTTCGCGTTTGGATATGTGTAGGATTAATATTGTTTGAGGGTGTTGTACTGGTCATATTTAAAATGCAGTGCCCGCTTACTTTGCTTGCCCGGAAATATTCAAAATCCACCATGAATAATTTCGATATCTTTCTACCCCTTTGGCTGGCAAAATATAATAAGCTGATCTACACCGTAATTTTTATCATTGGTATTGCTATCCTTGCTTTCCGTTTGGTAGCATAATCAATGAGTTATCAATCTAAAAAATCAGGCTGCTCAACTTTTTTTCTGCCGTGTAAAGGTCCTTCAAAAGATCCGTCAATTTTTGCTTTTGACTGATCAGTTGAGGGAAAAGTTGCTTGTAATAAATTATCCCCTGTTCAAGTTCAGTCCTGAATTTAAGCAGGTATTTTTGCTTTTTATCAGTCAGCGTTTTTACCTGGGCTGCCAGCTCTTTTTGTAAATAGTCGATGTAAAGATTCAGCTCATTAATGAACAAATGCGGTCGTTTCACCTGCTGTAAAAGATCAAGTGAACCATAAATATGCTTTACCATTTCATCTAAAGTATATGTCCTGGAAAAATAGGCCAGGTTGGGCCCGGGGCATATAGCTACCGCTTTGTTCTCTTTTGGTTTAACGATATTATATTTTATGTAAGCCGAGGAGCAAAGCCCTTCGCAAAGGCATATTTTTTCAGTAACTGCATCAACCTGCTGTTGGTATTCTTCTGTCGGTAGGTCAAGGGTTTTCAACTGATTGATCTTCAGGTTTTGGTATTCGCGTGATGCGGTGCAGATCGGCTGTTCTGTAAACTCGGTGTTTGATACCAGGAACTTTTTGGTGCAGGGGCTACCGGGGCGGTTTTTCTTTATCCGCTCCAGCCTTAATTTTTCGCTGCTGCTTCCTTTAAAGCTATTGAATAATATGCCTAAGGGAGATGAATTACTTAAATAAAAATCATCCTCAACCGCATGCTCCAATTGCTTCAAGGTATCGCTATCCACATTGGTCGCTTCAGGTACTAACAGGAATGGGCTGCCCCAGCCGGTAGCATCCAAATGGTAATGTTTTAGCAAAAAACTATTTTCGTCAGCAGTGCCTATACCGCCTTGTACGCTTACTTTTTGTGAAGGTATGCCGCTGAAGATGACTTCTTTATTAATTAATGCCTGCCGGTATATCTGGTACAGATCATCAATCATTTCCATTCGCCTTTGCTTAAATTCCTCCAAAATTGGCCCCAGTAAATAACCATCAGTCGCAAACGCGTGCCCGCCGCAGTTCAAACCGGATTCAATACGGAATTCTGAAACCCATAAGCCTTTTTTAGCTAAAAATTTTGCCTGGATAAATGCGGACCTGAAATCACTGACTTTTAGTGTGATCTTCTTTTTCAATTTAGCCCTGTGATCCGGCAGAAAATCCGGAAAGGTTTCCAGGTAGCTGTAAAGCTTAGGGTTCATACCTGCTGATAAGATGACGGACGATTCTAAATTACTTTGTGCAAATCCCCGTAAGGCCGCAAGTGCATCCGTGTTTTGCTCGCCCATAAACTCGCCGCTGGCATTAAAGTTCATTTTGTCCACTTTAGCCATAATATTGACATCGATGGAGCCTTTTTTCAATTCTTTCCGCAAAATGTCCTTAAATATAGGCTTGCTTTCATTATCTGGAAATTCCTGCATCAGTTCATAGCCTTGCTTTAAAATGGAAGATTCAGGCAACAACTCCAGGTAGCGGGTTATATCGCTGTCTGGTTCAAAAGGTTCATTTTTTAAGGAATCAAATTGCCGGTTAACCAGTTTTTCAAGCAGGTTTAAATAGGCGGTTATCCGCCTCGCCCTGGCATCGGGCTCTGTTTTGTGGATGGCGATAAATTCTTCGTTGTTTTTTTCCGAATGATACTCCCGCATACGTTCGATCAGATCATCGTCAACCACAGAAACAACTGACGAAATGCCGTACCTGGCAACTTTTAAGGGTGTATCAATAGAATAGCCCAATCCTAATACCGGTATATGAAATTTATGGCCCATAATTAATTTTTAAAGGATTGAAAAACGGATATACTCCGCTTCAATTGCCAAAACTATGGATAAGCCAAAGTTTAAAAATTGACGAAGATCACTTTTTAACAGATTAATCATCATTCTTTACCCGGCCGGAAGGCAGCAGTTTTGGAGCATTAAGAAAAAATCAGGATGATCGAAACCAATACAATCGAAAAGACCACCTGCTATCATTGCGGAGATGAGTGCCTATCAGAAGAATATGTTATAGAAGATAAACACTTTTGCTGCCACGGCTGCCGAAGTGTTTTCCTGGTATTATCAGAAAATAAGCTTTGCAGTTATTACAGGTATAACGATCATCCGGGGGCGACACGTGCACGTATTGATAAACGCTTTGATTATCTAAGCGACACTACCATTATAAACGAGCTTATCGACTACGCGGATAAGCAGGTAACTATAGTAACCTTTTATATTCCGCATATTCATTGCAGCTCGTGCCTTTGGCTGCTGGAGCAACTGAATAAGTTCAATCCGGCTGTGCATTATTGCCGTGTTGATTTTTTAAAGAAACAGCTCAATATCCGCTTTGACCACCGGCAATTAAGCCTGCAGCAATTGGTGGAGCTTTTATATGATATTGGGTACGAGCCGATGATAAGCCTGCAGGACGTGATCAGGGAACAAAATTCTGCCACTAAGGATGACCTGGTGTCAAAAATAGCCGTTGCAGGCTTTTGTTTTGGTAACGTAATGCTGTTGAGTTTCCCTGAATATTTGGGGATAGCATCATTTGAAGAATCTTTCAAATACTTTTTTGGGCTGATCAACATTTTAATATGCCTGCCGGTTGTATTCTATAGTGGCTGGGGATACTTTGTATCGGCTTGGCAAAACCTCCGAAATAAGGTTTTGAGTATTGATTTCCCCCTGGCATTGGGTATCGGGGTACTATTTATACGGTCGGTGGTGGAAGTTTTAACAAGGAGTGGTGCCGGTTTTGCCGATACACTCTGTGGGCTGGTGTTCTTCTTATTGGTCGGTAAGTTTGTCCAGAAAAAAACCTATCACCGTATTTCCTTCGAGCGTGATTACCGTTCCTTTTTCCCGGTAGCGGTAAACATCATACTGGAAGATGCTGAAAAACCTATCCCATTAGCGCAATTACATACGCATCATCGTATTATCATTCGGCACAATGAGATCATCCCGGCCGACGCCATACTCTTAAAGGGCGAGGCGCTGATCGATTTTAGCTTTGTTACTGGCGAGGCCGTCCCGGTTAATAAAACATTAGGCGAGATCATTTATGCCGGCGGCCGGCAAACCGGCGAAGTGATAGAACTGGAGGTAGTTAAAGCAGTATCCCAAAGCTACCTCACCCAGCTTTGGAACAATGAGGCCTTTACCCGGAAACAGGACAACCGAATGCAAACTTTTAACGAAAAGGTAAGCAAGTATTTTACTATTGTATTGCTGGCGATTGGCTTTTCATCGCTATTATTTTGGCTTCCCGGCGATTTGAAAAGAGGACTGTCGGCCTTTACAGCGGTGCTTATTGTGGCCTGTCCGTGCGCGTTGGCATTAAGCACCCCTTTTACCATGTCGGCTGCGCTCAGCATTTTCGACCGTAACTTGTTTTATTTAAAAAATACCGCTGTTGTAGAGCAATTGGCCCGCATCACTAATATTGTGTTTGACAAAACCGGTACCATTACCATCGGTGGAAGCGCTAATGTACAGATGAAAGCATTATTAACCCAATATCAAAAGCAACTAATTTCCAGCGTCTGCTTTAACTCTGTACACCCATTGAGCAGAATGATCTGCCAATATCTTGGCCGCACGACCCGTTTACCGGTAGCTGACTATTCAGAGATTGCGGGCAAAGGGATACGGGCTACTGTAGACGGTCATAAATTAAAGTTAGGCAGTGCCGAATTTGTTCTTCATCAACAACACGATGCCATACATGCTACCAAAGTGCATATCATGATCGATGAAATTTATAACGGTTATTTTGCCTTTGAGCATCAGTATCGTGAGGGAATGGAAAAGATCACTGCCCTTGATCCGGGCTATCAATTACACCTGCTCTCCGGCGACCAGGATCATGAGCGGGATGAGTTGATCGGTTTTTTCGGCGAACATGGCAAAATGCACTTTAACCAATCACCACAGGATAAGCTTGATTTTATCCGATCGCTTCAATCAAAAAAGAGAAAAGTGATGATGATAGGCGACGGGCTGAATGATTCGGGTGCGCTTAAGCAAAGCGACCTCGGGATCGCTATAACCGATAATGTAAATAATTTCTCGCCCGGCAGTGATGCTATACTGGACGGAAAGTCTTACGAGAAACTACCCGCATTTTTGCGGTTTTCTAAAGACGCGGTCAAGATCATCCATTTTTCATTCTTTATCTCGCTAACTTATAACCTGGTGGGGTTAAGCTATGCGGTCACCGGAAATCTTTCACCGCTTGCCGCGGCCATATTAATGCCTTTAAGTACTGTGACCATCATTTCATTTACCAGCATCGCCACTCACCTGGCAGCAAAAAAAAGACACCTGTTATGAGCATCATTTATTTTTTGATCGGCTGCAGCCTTTTCTTAGCAGTATGCTTTTTAGGGGCCTTTTTCTGGGCGCAGCGCAGCGGGCAAAATGATGACCTGCATACACCTGCCATGCGTATCCTGCTGGATGACGAGGAAGAACCGCCTGAAGAAAAGTGACGAATATCATCTTTTTGGCCGATTGTCATCATTCTGCAATCTATGCCGCCGGTATAGTTTTACATCCAAATAGAAACACAATTTATGCAGCCCGAAAATTTTTATTATGACAACAAGATCGTCCGCAACTTTGGTATAGCAACCATTGCGTGGGGCATCATTGGCATGACGGTAGGCCTTATCGTAGCCATACAATTATACCATCCGGCAGCGAACATGGGCAGCCAGTATACTACGTTTGGCCGCATCAGGCCGCTGCATACCAATGCAGTCATTTTCGCTTTTGTAGGCAACGCTATTTTTATGGGGGTTTATTATTCCCTGCAACGCCTGCTCAAAGCACGGATGTTCAGCGATCTCCTTAGCAAAATTCATTTTTGGGGATGGCAGCTGATCATTGTTTCGGCAGTAATAACTTTGCCGCTTGGGCTCACCACTTCACACGAATACGCGGAGTTGGAGTGGCCCATTGATATCGCCATAACGTTAATATGGGTAGTCTTCGGTGTCAATATGTTCGGCACCATATTTAAGCGCCGTGAGCGGCATTTGTATGTGGCCATCTGGTTTTACATCGCCACGTTTGTTACCATCGCGGTATTGCATATTGTCAATTCCTTTGAGCTGCCTGTATCCTTCTTTAAAAGCTACATGGTTTTTGCGGGTGTGCAGGATGCGCTGGTGCAATGGTGGTATGGCCACAACGCGGTTGCCTTCTTTTTAACTACACCTTACCTGGGTATGATGTATTATTTCCTGCCAAAAATGGCTAACCGCCCAATATATTCCTACAAGCTAAGCATACTTCACTTTTGGGCGCTGATATTTATTTATATCTGGGCTGGGCCGCACCATTTATTGTATACCACACTGCCGGGTTGGGCCCAGTCATTAGGCGTAGCATTTTCAATTATGCTTATCGCGCCAAGCTGGGGAGGTATGATCAATGGGCTATTAACCCTGCGCGGTGCCTGGGATAAAGTGCGTGATGATGTGATCCTGAAGTTTATGGTGGTTGGTTTAACCGCTTATGGTATGGCCACGTTTGAAGGCCCAATGTTGTCCTTAAAGCAGGTAAATGCGATAGCGCACTTCAGCGACTGGATCATCGCTCACGTGCATGTAGGTGCCCTGGGTTGGAATGGCTTCCTTACCTTCGCTATATTATACTGGATAATACCACGCATTTATAAAACCAACCTTTTCTCCAAAAAATTAGCATCCTTCCATTTCTGGATCGGTACGCTGGGTATCCTGTTTTATGCTGTGCCCATGTATTGGGCGGGTTTCACACAAAGCCTGATGCTGAAGGAGTTTACTCCGGAAGGCATGCTTAAATACCCAAACTTCCTGGAAACCGTATTGCAGATATTGCCTATGCATATCATGCGTTCGGTTGGCGGCGCCATGTATTTGCTGGGTGTAATTGTAATGGCCTATAACCTTGCCCGCACCATGATGCAGGGTAGTTTAGTGGCCAACGAAGCTGCACAGGCCATGCCATTGGAGCCAATTCAAACCGTAGCCAAGGAAAGCACCTGGCACCGGGCGCTTGAACGTAAGCCTATCCAGTTTATGGTACTGGCCTTATTAGTGATACTGGTAGGGACTTTTGTTGAACTGATGCCTACGCTAACCATCTCATCCAATATCCCCACTATAGCCAGTGTAAAACCATATACGCCGTTGGAGTTGCAAGGCCGCGATTTGTATATCAGGGAAGGGTGTGTCAACTGCCACTCGCAAACGGTACGGCCGTTCAGGTCCGAAACGGAGCGTTACGGTGAATACAGCAAAGCCGGTGAGTTTGTATATGATCACCCTTTTCTTTGGGGGTCAAAACGTACCGGGCCCGACCTGGCCAGGGAAGGCGGAAAATATGGCGACTCCTGGCATTATAATCACCTGATGGACCCACGATTAATGTCGCCGGGTAGTATCATGCCGGAATATAGCTGGCTATTAACCCAAACATTGGATACCACAACAACCGTAGCAAAAATAAACGCCATGCGCACATTGGGTGTACCATATGCTCCCGGTTATGAAAAGATCGCCAACAGCGACCTGGATAAGCAGGCAAAGGGTATTGCTGCAAATATGGCAAAAGACCATATCAAGATAAAAAGTAACAAGGAGGTGATCGCGATCATCGCTTACCTGCAGCGCCTGGGTATGGATATCAAGGCAAACAAAACAACCAACAATAAATAATTACCACCATGTTTAAGCAGTTTACAGAAAACATACAGGGTAACCAGGTTTACCTGCTTTTCTCTCTCGGAATATTCCTCGTGTTCTTTATCGTAGTAACTATCATGCTGATCAGGATGAGGAAACATCATGTTGAATATATGAGCGAACTCCCCCTGGAAGAAAGCCTGGAGGATGGATCTAAAAACATACTGTCATGAAACAGTTACGCATACTATTGTTGTTGACCTTAGTCCTGCTTATTCAGCCTGCCTTTGCCGCTGATGACCATAGTTTGATCACCCCGGATATTCAAAATTATATCGGCTATGGCGCTATCGTATTTGTGCTGTTGCTTTTTATTATCGTGATGCTGGTTTTGCTCAAGACCTTCAAAGTACTAACCAGGATCATTTTAAAATCAGAAGGTTACACGGATGAACAGATAGCCCTGGAGATGAAGCCCGCCAAAGCAGAAAAAAAACCTAAAGGCGAAGTTTGGAATAAGCTGCTTTCACTAAGGCCATTAGCTGAAGAGAAGGACCTGGTAATGGAGCATCAATACGATGGCATCCAGGAATTGGATAACCCCATACCGTCATGGTTTATGTACCTGTTTTATGCTACCATAATTTTTGCTGTGTCCTATATATTGATCTATCATGTGTTTGGAGGGCAACTACAGTATGATGAGTATAAAACCGAGATAGTACAGGCCGATGCCGCTAAAAAAAATTATTTGAGTAAACAGGCCAACCGGGTTGATGAAAATACGGTGAAGCTGGTTTCTGATCCGGCGGTTATAGCGGCCGGTCAGGTTATTTTTAAACAAACCTGTTCTGCTTGCCATGGCGATAAGGCGCAGGGCAATGTTGGCCCCAATTTAACGGATGATTACTGGCTGCACGGTGGCAAGATCAGCGATTTATTTAAAACGATCAAATACGGTGTGCTTGCTAAAGGGATGCCTACCTGGGAGAAACAACTATCGCCAAAACAGATATCAGATGTGGCTAACTATGTAAAAACCCTGCACGGAACTAACCCTCCGGGCGCTAAAGAACCACAGGGTACTAAGGAAACAGAAGCAGGGGATAAGCCCGCGCTAAAGCAATTAACGGCATCAGTTAATAAATAACGGTAAGATGGATGGGTCACTAATAGAGGAGGGAAACGGGAAAAGGCAGTGGCTCTATCCATTAATCCGTAAAGGACCATATTATAAGTGGCGAAGCTGGATAAGCTATTTTTATCTGATCTTCTTTTTTGCGGGGCCATTTATCCGGATAAGCGGCCAGCCATTCCTGTTACTTAATGTAATTGACAGGCAGTTTGTACTGCTTGGCCAGGTGTTCTGGCCGCAGGATATTTTCCTGTTCGTGCTCGCCTCACTGGTTTTCCTGGTATGTATTGTACTGTTCACCATTGCCTTTGGCAGGGTTTTTTGCGGGTGGATATGCCCGCAGACCATATTTATGGAAATGGTTTTCCGGAAGATAGAGGTTTGGATAGAAGGGAATCCAAAAAAACGCAAGCTACTTGATGCGGGCCCGATGACAAGGGAGAAAATATTAAAAAAAGGCAGCAAGCACGGTGTTTTTATTTTCATTTCATTTTTGATCTCCAACACTTTTTTAGCTTATATCATTGGGAGTGAAAGCCTGATCAGGATCGTTACCGAACCCGTTGCATTGCACTTGGTTGGTTTTGTGAGTATCTGGGTATTTACGGCAATCTTCTACCTGGTATATAGCCGGGTGCGCGAACAGGTTTGCACCTTGTTTTGTCCCTATGGCCGCTTGCAGGGCGTGATGATAGATGAGCACACCCTGGTAGTGGCCTATGATGATATAAGAGGCGAACCAAGGGGGAAATTAAACCGGAAGGCCGATCCGTTGACTGTAAAAGGCGATTGTGTTGATTGTGGGCTATGTGTGGATGTTTGCCCTACGGGGATAGATATCCGTAACGGGACGCAATTGGAATGTATTAACTGTACCGCCTGCATTGATGTATGCAACGAAGTGATGGATAAGATCCATAAGCCACTCAATTTGATCGGCTTTTTCTCAGAGAATATGATACGTGAAAAAGAGAAACCCTCATTTACTGGCAGGATGATGGCTTACAGCGCGGTAATTACCGTTTTGATAGGTGTGCTTTGTTACTTTATTTTCAGCCGCAGTGATATGAATATTACCGTTATGCGCAGCGCGGGTATGCTCTACCAGGAACAGCCGGGTGGCAATATCAGCAATATCTATAACGCGGAGATCATCAATAAAACAAATAAAAATGTAGCGGTAATTTTAAAGGCGGAAGACCCTTCCATTACCATAAAATATATCCAGGCACCGGGGGACATTGGCAAAGGGGCGTCAACAAAGACCGTGTTTTTTGTGATCATACCAGCCGCTCATATACACACGGCGAAGACCGATGTACGCCTGCAGCTCATCACCGGGAACAAAATTATACAAACTATCAGTACCACTTTTGTTGGACCAATAAATGATTAAAGATATGAACTGGGGAAAAGGAATTGTAACAGGCATGATCATTTTCATGCTGTTTATCAGCGGCATGGTTGTTTTTATGTTTTTAAGCCCTACCGACGATTACGACCATCAATATTATGAAAAGGGATTAGGCTTTGATCACGATTACGACCGGGAAAAGCAGGTTGTGAAAGACCATGCGCAACCATTGATCAGGATCACCGATGATTCCATCAAGTTTACCTTTCCACACCCGGTTAAGGGTACCATTAAATTCGAACGGCCATCAAACAATACCCTGGATAAGGTTTATCAGTTGAATAGCGGTGGGAGCAACGAGGTTGATATTTCCATTGATCCCTTGGCCAGTGGCAAATGGAAACTGGTATTCGACTGGAAAAGCAATAATAAAGCATACCTGTACCAACAGGAAATCTATATCAAATGAGCAATAAAGAGATCGCGTTTTTTATCGGGTTATTCGGCAGTGTGCATTGCATTGGCATGTGCGGGCCGCTGGCCTTTGCTGTTCCGTCTATCCATAACAAATGGTGGCTTATTGTTGGGGATAAGGTGCTTTATAATATTGGCCGGGTGATTACCTACTCTTTTTTAGGCCTGCTTATCGGGCTTGTCGGCAAGCAATTGTGGCTATATGGTGTGCAGCAGGGAGTGAGCTTTGCAAGCGGGATGCTCATCATCATGGCCGGGTTTTCAAGACTTTTCAAGATCAGGATGAGGAGCAATAAATTTCTTTCGGCTTTTTTATCTCCTGTCAATCGTTTATTAAGTTATGCTTTACAACACCGGGCGGGGCATTTGGTTGTGGGCCTGCTTAATGGTTTCCTGCCCTGCGGTTTTGTTTACCTGGCATTGGTTGGCGCGATTAATTCTTCATCACCATTGTCATCAGCGCAATTTATGTTATGGTTCGGGTTAGGCACATTTCCTTTGATGCTGCTGGCAACCATCGGCTCCGGGTTTGTCGGGCCCCGATTGCGCAGAAATATTAACGATGCGATGCCATACCTTATGGTATGCCTGGGTTTTTGGTTTGTACTGCGGGGATTAAATTTAAACATCCCTTACCTAAGCCCGCCGGGGCAATCGCCGGGCAACAATATCTGTCACTAATCTATATAACAAATGTTAAGGCACCTGGGCACTAAGCGGACCTATCAGCATAATGTTAAATTAGCCTCGTTGCTGGGGATGACAGCCGGGTTTGTAAACGCAGCCGGCTTTTTAGGGTTTGCGGTTTTAACCACCAATGTTACCGGGCATGCGGCCTTATTTGCCGAACGGATCGCCTTGCAGGACTGGAAAACTGCCCGCGTGGTGGCACTCTGGATGTTCCTTTTTTTGGAAGGCGCTTTTATATCAAGCTTGATTGTTTCGTGGATAGGCAAAAATCAACGTTTTTCTTATGTAATACCGATACTGATTGAGATATTCATCTTATTGGGGGTGGCCTTATTAGGTTACCGGTACGATAATAGCCTGGTAGCGAAGGAAATTTTTGCCGGCAGCCTGCTTTTTGCTATGGGCCTGCAAAATTCATTGGTATCTATGGTTTCCGGCTCTGTTGTACGTACAACTCATCTTACTGGTACATTCACCGATCTCGGTATTGAACTGGCCCAGGTAATTCAAAAGCGCAGAGAAGATCACCATGCACTTAAAGGAAGGATCAAGCTTCGCCTTGCGATCATCGGTTTCTTCATGTTCGGGGCAATTGCGGGAGCCTATTTGTTCAGGTCACTCCGTTTTCACGCCTTTATGATCCCGGTAGCTATTTTGATCTTTATACTGATATCGGATATATCCAGGATAACTATACAGCGCTACTTCCGGCAGCACCGTCTTTTCAAAAAACAGTAATCCTGGCTCTTTTCATGGCTTCTTACCCGGATCAATGTGCTGAAGATCACATTTTGGTTTGAGCGCCATCATGGTATAGCAGGCCGTTTCGGGCCATCTTTGTATCATTAAAACAAATCATCATGAACACCATTAAATTACATAAAGCAAATAACTGGACTGAAAGAACAGCAGTTGAGAAACAAAATAATGCCTGGGATAAATTTACAGCCTTTGAGGACGGGCAAGCTAAAAACAGAACGGCTTGGTTCCTGGTTTCACTGATGACCCAGGGAGTTTTATTCTTGCCAATACCTGCCGCCTTAATGTATTATTATAACGCGCCGATTTTTGTTCTGGCTATTACTATGGCTTTATTTTTTGCCAATGTAATTGCCGGAATGGGCGGCTCGGGCATACGCACCATGATCTCCCTGTTCACCCTAAGCATACTGGTTCACCTGCTTATGATGGCCATATTTATCATTTAATAAATTCTTTGTTTGTTGATTGTAGCTGTTAGTTGATCCAGGTCGCTAACAGTTTTTTGTTTGTATATTTGTATAACAACATCTATTTAAACAGACATGCTGAATAGTTGAGTTGATGGTTTATTAGCCCATAACCGTGCATCCAGCGCCATACAAATATTCCGCAGGAAACGTTTGCCCATAGGGGTTACTTTAAGGCTCCATGAATTTAGTTCGATCAGGTGATCATCTGCAAGGGGCTGCAAACGCTCGACTGCGCTAAAAAGGGATTCACAGGCATCTTCATGATAATCCCAGTTCGTTTCGCCCCTACACATAATATTTAAAATATGCTTACGGATAATCAAATCCTCGCCGGTCAGGATGTGGCCTTTAAAAACAGGAAGTGTATACTTATTCACCAGATCTAAGTATTCCTCAACAGTTTTTACATTTTGCGCAAATGCATACAATGAATCACTGATGGACGATACACCTAAACCGATCAATAACTGTGTATGCTGATTGGTATAACCCATAAAATTACGGTGAAGTTTTCCTAAACGTTCTGCCTCCAAAAGCGAATCATCAGGTAGCGCAAAATGGTCCATGCCTATTTCCTGGTAGCCATAGTTTTTCAGCAGGCAGCGGCCTATCACATAGAGTTTGTTTTTAGCTTGCGCGTCCGGCAAGTCTTTTTCGGTGAATTTTCTTTGTCCCGGTTTGATCCAGGGCACATGGGCATAGCTATAAAAAGCGATCCTGTTGGGCATTAGCTCAGCAACCTGCAACATGGTATTGGTAAGGCCCTGTATGGTTTGTAATGGCAAACCGTAGATCAGGTCGAAGTTGATAGAACTATAACCTATTTGCCGGGCCTGCTCCGTTACTTCCTGAACTTGTTCAAAAGTTTGCTGGCGGTTAATAATAAATTGCACCTTAGGATCAAAATCCTGTACCCCCAAACTAAGCCGGCGAAACCCAAGATTATATAAAGTTTGTAAATGTTCCGTAGTTGTATTTGCCGGATGTGCCTCAAAACTGAATTCAGCTTCGGGATGTACATCCGCTCCTTTGAGTAAACCGTTAATGAGTAAATTCAGATTTTCAGCACTAAAAAAAGTGGGTGTCCCTCCGCCCAGGTGCAATTCGCGTATCATGGGTTTGCTGCCCAGAATATTACTGTACATTTTCCACTCATTCAATAAGGCCTTGATGTAAGGTTCTTCAACGCCATGATTTTTTGTGATACGTGTATTGCAGCCGCAATAGGTACAAAGGCTTTCACAAAAGGGTAGATGGACATAAAGGCTGATCCCATCTCGCTGATTGCTTTCATCGAAAGAGTGTTTTACCGATGCTTCCCATTCCTTAACTGTAAAGCGGCTGGTGTCCCAATAGGGCACCGTTGGATAACTGGTGTAACGGGGTGAAGCTACGTTATACTTTTCGGCCAGATCAGTATATTTTTTATCAGGGGACATGGGTCTTTTGTGGTTAATTTATAAGATTTTACTGCAATCCTTGGCACAAACGCAGGCGCTGCCCACACATTTATTGGCCTGCCACAGATCGAGGTTTTTAATAGTTTGATCAGCTATCTCCTGCAAGGCCTCTCTTGTTAAATAGGCCTGGTGCGGGGTTACAATAACATTCGGGTTCGCCATTAATTTCGTCAGTAGGGGGTCTTTTATTTTATCATTTTGATGGTCTTCAAAAAACAAGCCTTTTTCATAATCGTAAACATCAATGCCGAGGTACCCTACTTTCCCGCTTTCCAATGCATCGAGCACGTCTTCAGTATTAATTAAGGCTCCCCTTGAAGTGTTGATCAGCATTACACCGTCCTTCATCTGATCAAGCGTTTTTTTACTGATTATCTGTTTTGTTGCGGAGGTTAATGGTAAATGAAGCGAAATAATATCTGAAGTTGAGATCAATGTTTCAAGGTCTGCGAACTGTATATGCGAGATGCCGTTTGCAGGAAAAGCCAGGTCATACCCTAAAACTTTACAGCCCATGCCGTTAAAAATGTGCGCAACAGCTATACCGGTGTTGCCTAAACCCATTATGCCTGCAGTTTTACCAAAAAAATTAAATCCTATAAGCTCATCGCTCCTGAAATCAAAGTTCCTGCTATGCTGCCCGGCCTTTATAATATGGCGATTAAGGGCGAAGGCCAGCGCCACGGCATGTTCTGCAATAGCCTGGGGTGAGTATGCCGGAACATTGGATAGTTTGATGTGATACTTGGCGGCAGCTTCCTTGTCTATATGATCGGTACCGGCCGAACGGGTGATGATATATTTAATGCCCAAACTGGCCAGATTTTCTATTACCGGCGCTGATACATCATCATTTGTAAAAACGATAACAGCGTCCTTGCCTTCTGCATAAATTGTTGTTTCTGCGCTCAGCGGATTTGATATTAAGGTAATATCGTGCTTCTTCCGGTTGGCTTTTGCCAGGAACTCCTTTTCAAAGGGTTTTATGCTGTAAGCAACAACTTTCATGAGCTATATAATTTTGTTGAGTACAAAAATATCGGTTGGCAAGGGCCCGAACCATGAGTTTAATCAGTAAGAAAAGTGATACATGTCAGTTTCTTTGTTTAGCAAGCAAGTGCCGGATACATTGGCATCTATTTTCTTTTTACCAAATCAGGCGCTGTATTGGCAAATGCCTTTTCACCTCATGTTGCAGATCAGTCTTTTAAATGACCGCTGTCATTATTTGGGCGCCGGTTAACCCGCAATTTTACAGCATTGAAAACAATGATTAATAATTGATATCATGAAAAACGGCATCTGCATTAAATATTACCGCGTTTTTAAATACGACACCGTAGTAACAGAAATTCCTATCAACGATTTCGACCCCTGTAAAAGAGCGTATCTTTTACAACATACTGAAGATTTGCACCATGCTATAACAAGTCATACACTTTCATTACCGCCGGATGGGGCTATGTTTTATGACTATCCTCAAAAATATAAAGCGATGGAAAAGGCCAAGGCCGAAGCCCTTGAATATATTAACCGGATGGTTAATGAAGGTGAGAGTGCTATGGAAAAATTAATGCAATACCGTATGGATCACTATGAGGATCTGAATATCAATCTTTTGGATGCCAATATTCGGAAAGTAAAAAGCCTGGAATTAACTGTTGATAAAAACAATTTATATGCTTGATCGCAACCGTGAAGACATCATAAGGAAATAATTTTTGAAACTTAAATTAAAAGCCATGAAAACTATAATAGAAGATAACGAGCTGAATACCGAACTGCAGGAACTTTACCTGGTAAGCAAGAAGTGGATATCCGACCTGGAGTTCCTCGACAGCGAATTGGAGTTCCTGAAAAAGCTTTTTCAAACACATTCGTTTGTGCAATTTTTGGAACAAGACCTGGCGATGCTTTTAAAACTGGATAATGCTCATTCAGAACTGAAAAGCGATGTAACTTTGTACATGCATCTACTGGAACCATTGATAGTTGACCCGGAACATAAACTGAACGTGGATTTAATTGAAATTTACGCCAAACTGGAATCACGCTTGGCCGAAATTTTACTTAATTTCCGCACTTTGCGTGCCACTGCTTTCACACTTAATAAAAATGAATTGAAAGCAGCACAACCACCAAAATAAATTGTTAATAAAATAAAAAGTCATCCCATTAAATGACCAAAACTATATTTATAGCAGCAGCCGAACCTTATAGCGGAAAATCGATTATTGTATTAGGGCTGATGAATATGCTGCTGGGAAAAACCCAAAAGGTGGGTTATTTTAAACCCATTATCAATACCAATCCTTCGGCTAAAAAAGACGTTCATATACAAACGATCATCAGTCATTTTGCCCTGCCCGCAAAGTTTGAGGAAGCTTATGCCTTTACCCGGCAGGAAGCCATGCAATATTTTGAAGACGAGAAGCAGGGGGAAATGATCGACAGCATTATCTCAAAATATAAAAAGCTGGAAGAGGATTATGATTTTATTGTTTTGGAAGGGAGTGATTTTGTGGGAGAGGGAACAGCCTTTGAGCTGAACTCAAACATATTGATCGCCAAAAACTTAAGCAGCCCGGCCATACTGGTAGTTTCGGGTGAAAATAAAACCACGGTGCAGATCATCCATTCTGCGATGAACTTTTGGCGCAACTTTAAGGATAACGATATACAGGTACTGGGGATCATAGCCAATAAAATTCAGCCCGAACAGCTGGAGGATGTGCAACAGCTCTTGGCAGATCAATTACCTGTCGATATTTTACTTGCTGTCATCCCCGCCGACAAAGCATTGCTTAATCCTACGGTAAAAGAAATTTATGAACAACTGGGTGGCGAATTACTTTTCGGAGAGGAGAATCTTTCCAACCAGGTTGACAATTATGTAACCGGCGCCATGCAGCTGCCCAATTTTTTGAACCATATTTCGGAGAATGTATTGATCGTGACACCGGGCGACCGCGGTGATATCGTTATCGGCTCGTTACAGGCTAACCTTTCCTCAAATTATCCAAAGGTGGCTGGTATTGTACTTACCACAGGCTTTCAGCCCGAAGAACCTGTGAACAGGCTGATACAAGGTTTGCAAAATGTTGTTCCTATCATTTCTGTTAAGACAGCAACGTTTCAAACCATCAACCAAATCGGGGCTATCAGAGCGCGCATAACTTCGGATAATCCCAAAAAAATACAGCTTGCCATAGATACGTTTAACAAGTATGTGGATATCCCGGCTTTAGAAAAAAGTATTGTTACTTACCAATCGGATGCGATAACGCCGCATATGTTTCAATATAAGCTGGCATCCTGGGCGCGCCGGCAGATCAAAAATATTGTATTGCCTGAAGGGAATGATGACAGGATATTGAAAGCGGCCGCACGCCTGGTAACGCAGCAATTGGTAAACCTTACCCTATTGGGCAACCCCGTGGAAATAGCCGCCTCAGTTAAGCGCCTGGGCCTTGAACAGGATTTTAACACCATTAAAATAATTGATCCGGCAAACTCTGAATATTACGAAAGCTATGTTGAAACCTTGTTTGAATTACGCAAAGAAAAGAATCTGACCCTGGAAATGGCCCGCGACCTGCTGACAGATGTATCCTATTTTGGCACCATGATGGTATTTAAAGGAGATGCCGACGGTATGGTTTCGGGGGCGGTGCATACCACGCAGCATACCATCAGGCCGGCCTTGCAGTTTATAAAAACCAAGCCGGGAATCACGACGGTTTCTTCGGTGTTTTTTATGTGCCTTGCCGATCGGGTATCTGTGTTTGGCGACTGCGCCGTTAATCCCAATCCTACAGCACAGCAGCTTGCCGAAATTGCCATTTCTTCGGCGGATACAAGTAAAAGCTTTGGTATCGAGCCACGAATCGCCATGCTGTCCTATTCATCCGGAACATCAGGCTCGGGAGAGGATGTGGAGAAGGTACGCCTGGCAACGCAATTAGTTAAGGAGAAACGCCCTGACCTGAAAATAGAAGGACCCATACAGTATGATGCCGCTGTTGACCCAGTGGTAGGCAAGCAAAAAGTACCGGGCTCTGAAGTGGCGGGTCAGGCAAGCGTCCTCATTTTCCCCGACCTGAACACCGGCAACAATACTTATAAAGCAGTGCAGCGCGAAACCGGAGCGCTGGCAATAGGGCCGATGTTGCAGGGGCTCAATAAGCCGGTAAATGATCTTAGCCGTGGCTGTACAGTGGATGATATATTCAACACTGTAATTATTACTGCGATACAAAGCCAGCAATTGTAAATTCAACAGTGATATCAAGCTATGAATATCTTAGTAATTAACGCGGGAAGCAGTTCGATAAAATACCAGCTTTTCAAAATGCCTTCTGTGGCGCCGGTTTGCAGTGGATTGATAGAAAGAATAGGCCGCCCGGGTTCCGTGATCACCCATAAAGTTTATAACGGCGATAGTGAAAACAAAATAAGCCTCGAACTGGATATTCCCGATCATGAGTCGGGTATGTTCCAGGTGGTAAAGCTGTTAATGGAACCGGGGATAGCTGTGATACAGGATGCAGGGGATATTGATGTTATCGGCCACCGGGTGGTGCATGGAGGTGAAAGTCTTTCCAAAACAACCATAATTACTCCAGAGGTTAAGCAGGAGATAGAGAAACTGTTTTCATTAGCGCCTCTTCATAATCCCGGCCATTACCAGGGTATTGATGTTGCTGAAAAAATATTTCCAAAGGCCATACAGGTCGCCGTATTTGATACCGCGTTCCACCAAACTATGCCCGAAAAGGCATTTCGCTACGCTATCCCTAATGCTTATTATACCGATTATGGAATCCGGGTTTATGGATTTCATGGTACAAGCCATAAATATGTTGCCGGGCAAGCATTAACTTATCTGGGCAAACCGGATGCGAAGATCATCACCATTCACCTGGGTAATGGCTGTAGCATGGCAGCCGTAAATGCGGGTAAATGTATAGACACCAGCATGGGCTTAACCCCGCTGGATGGTTTGATCATGGGCACCCGCAGTGGGAATATCGATGCATCGGTTATTATCTATTTAACGTCGAAAGCGGGTTATAAAATAGAGGAGATAGATAATTTATTGAATAAACAAAGCGGAATGCTGGGTCTTACCGGTTTCAGCGATATGCGTGATATCAGGAAGCTGATGAGTGATGGCGATAAGGCTGCAAAATTGGCTTATGAAATGTATGCCTATCGCATAAAAAAATACATAGGATCATACACTGCTGCCTTGAATGGGCTGGATGCGATTGTATTTACTGCCGGTGTTGGTGAAAACGATCAATTGATACGGGAGATGGTTTGCCGGGATATGGAGTTTTTTGGCCTAAGGCTTGACCGGGAAAAAAATGCCGGGAATGATGCCGGCATCCGGGAAATTAACCAGGCCGGTTCTCCCGCTAAAATTCTGATCATACCCACTAATGAAGAGCTTGAAATTGCGAACGAGTGTGCACGATTACTAAATGAGATCAAAGCGGCTACTCCGGTGTAAAATCATATTGATAGGTGACGCCCGTCACTTAAAATAAAGCGGGGTAGGGTTAATTTTACTGTTAATCAATTACAGTATTATGAAAACTATCCTTATACTAACCGACTTTTCTGTAAGGGCGGGATATGCCGCCGAATTTGCCATGCAAGTGGCCATAAGTAATAAAGCGAACTTGTTATTATGCCATGCCATCGAGTCGAACCCGCATTTTGCTTATGATATTGATATAAACATTCCTGAGGTCGACAACCTGGATACCTTGAAATATGATAGTATCCTGGATCTGAAAAACGTAGTAAAACGCTTAAAAAAATTGGTGAGCCCTGATGAGGAAAGCTTTAAGCCGGCTATTAATTATACAACCAGCTTCGGCAATTTGGCCGATGTAGCCAAAGATGTTATCAAGCAACAATCAGTAGACCTTGTTGTAATGGCTTCACACAGGTCTGATACCTTATCCAGGTTTTTAAGCAGAAACCATATCCATACGTTGCTTGATAAGATCGATTGCCCATTATTACTTATCCCTGAGTGTGTTCCTTTTAAGGGCATTTCAAACATCGGCTATGCAACCGATCTTAGTTTTACAAATAATAAAGTGGTGAGTTACCTTACAGAAATGGCTAAACCTTTTAATGCCAGTGTTACGGTTAATCACATTTGTCCGCCTCTTAAAAATGTTAAAGAACTTCCGCAAATAACTGAGTATCCGTTAACCAAATATTCTGACATAAAATACTCCACAGTTTTTTACCATCATAAGGAAAATAATGTAAAAACGGGTTTGATGGAAATGGCCAGGTTTCAAAAATTGGATATTTTGGCTCTGGTTCACAAGCGGTATGATTTTTTCGAGGGTTTGTTTCACTCCAGTGTGAGTAAGGCAATGGCCGACCTGGCCATCATACCAATGTTAGTATTGCCCTATTCTTTTACTGAGGATATGACCGGTATATCAGAAGAACAATTGGATCAGTATTGTTACCATACCGGCGATTGGCGCTAACGATTTTATAGTGTTGTTTATTTAAATCCGGGAAGCAGGGGAATTATAATTCCCCTGCTTTTTTTGTTTCGTCTATCCTGATTTCTACATCCTTTTTGCCAGCTAAAACAAAGCAAAAATGTGATAAGGGTCACTTCATTTACCACTTTATGTCATTCCCGGGGCAGCACGCAACAGCGACTTTTGAGTGCTGGGAATAAGATAGCCAGCCGAACAAATTAACACTCAAATAAAATCCACTCAAAATGAAAACACAATCCAAACGCAGTTTTAAAGGGATCATAGCCCTGCCCTGCATTTTTTTCTTTTTACTATCCATCCAAACGCTGCAGGCGCAGGTAGCCTATAAATTAAGTGCTTCTAAAGATAACGTTGTCAAGGTATTAGGGTCGTCAAACGTGCACGACTGGACGATGATTGCGCAAAAGCCGGTATGCGAAGCCGAATTTGGCGCGCTATCGGGCGAGGTTCCAAAAAAACTGGGCTCACTCAGCTTTAGTGTTGAGGCTAAGAACCTTAAAAGCGAACATGAATCGATGGATGGCCGGACTTATAAGACCATTAAGGCGGATACTTATCCAAGGATAGTTTTTAAGCTGAACTCAGCGACTATTACACCTGGTCAAAAAGATAATTTCATTATACAGGCAACCGGTTCGTTAACCATTGCCGGCGTTAGCCAGGTTATTACTATGCAGGTAAGCGGATTGGTTAATCCCGATAAAACTATTACCTGTACCGGGCAGCAAAAACTAAAACTTACCGATTATAAGATCGATCCCCCTTCATTCATGCTGGGAGCCATGAAGGTTAAAAATGATCTTACCATACAGTTCTCCCTCAATTTAGTAAAAACCGAAACAAATAAAATAACAGCAACAAATTAAAAATTATCATGAAAACAAATAAACTAATGTTCAAATTATCAGGCCTTGCCTTGATGGCTATTTGCCTCACACCTTTGGTGAGCAGGGCACAACAGCCAACTATATACAACCTGCGCCCTTATGATAAAACAGGGATCAATGTGTTTGAAGATCCCAAAGACACCTTAACCACATTTGACGGCCTTAAAATAAGATTCGGTGCGGGCTTTACGCAACAGTTCCAGAACCTGAAGCACCAGAATCCGGACGCTTTAAAAAATACTGTAGGCTCATTTGGTAATGGCGTTTCTACTCCAGGCAACAGGTTGAAGGTGATTACTCCCGGTTTCCAGACAGCGCAGGCCAATTTGTATATGGATGTGCAGTTGGCCGATGGTATCAGGCTGAACATAACCAGTTACCTTTCTGCCAAACACCACAACGAAACCTGGGTGAAAGGCGGTTATATCCAGTTTGATAAGCTGCCGTTCAAAGGCGATTTCTGGGCGGATGTGATGAAGATAGCCACCATTAAAATAGGCCACTTTGAAGTGGACTACGGCGATGAGCACTTCCGCAGAAGCGATGGCGGCCAGGCTTTATACAATCCATTTATGGAAGGTAATATCATGGACGAATATGCTACGGAGATAGGCGGCGAGGTATACCTGAAAAAGAATGGCTTTTTCGGAATGCTGGGTGTTACCAACGGTATGATCAAAGGAAATGTCGATTCATTATATAAGGCATCAAATCCTGATGGTGAATATAACAAGGTCCCATCACTTTTATTAAAAGCCGGCTACGACACCAAACTGACCCAGGATATCCGTATAAGATTCAGCGGATCATACTATGGCAATCAAAGCAGCGGCGGTAACACACTGTTTGGCGGCGACCGTTCAGGCTCTAACTATCAATACGTAATGGAAGAGAATTCTGCTAACCCAAGCAGCGCGACAGGTGCAGGTACACCACTGGCTTTTTCCGGCCGTTTTAATCCCGGCTTCAGCAAAAAAATCAATGCGTTTATGTTCAACGGTTTCTTAAAAGTAAGCGGGTTTGAATTATTCGGAACTTACGAAACCGCATCAGGAAGAACCGCTAAAGAAACATCAACCAGGGATGCCAAGCAATTCGCAATTGACGGCGTGTACAGGTTTGGCAAAACAGAGGACTTTTTCCTTGGCCTGCGCTACAACACCGTTTCAGCACGTTTGGCAGATAACGCTGCCGGTACCGGCGCCGGAGCTATCACTTATACAGGTGATGTAACCGTTAACCGTGTGGCTGCTGCTGCAGGCTGGTTCATGACTAAAAACATCCTGCTAAAAGGCGAAATAGTAAATCAAAAATACAAGGATTTCCCTACTGCCGATTATCGCTCTGGCGGTAAATTCAACGGCTATGTTATAGAGGCTGTTATAGGCTTCTAATTATCCTTCCAAAAGCGGGCCGGTATACACATCGGCCCGCTTTTATTTCAATCCTTTATTTATGTATTCATTTAAGGCGTTAATGTTCACTTTCCTGGTACTGACCGGTTTTAATTTCCGGTCCGACCGCGCATCCTCAATCAAATGGGTTTTGAGTAAGGAGTGCTTTTTGAAGGTTAATGGCAGCACCAATATTAACAAGTTTGGGTGCCTGATCGCGAATTATAACAAGGCAGATACTTTGACATTTTATAAGCAGAACACCGGCGGCCCAATAAAAGTATCCGGGCGGCTGACACTGGATGTTGATGCTTTTGATTGCCATAATTCAATGATGACGAAGGATTTGAGGAAAACCTTAAAATACAAGGAGTACCCCAAGCTGGTGATCAGGTTTGTTGATTTAAGCAGGTATCCTGATGTTAAAGACAAACAAAATACAGTGACAGGAGAAGTGACCATTGAACTCGCTGGCGTTACGAAAAGCTACCAGGTGGATTACAAGTTTACCTCAAACGAAACAAACGAGCTGACACTGGTGGGTACAAGGCAAGTAAACTTTTCCGACTTCAGCCTGATCCCTCCAAGGAAACTGGGCGGGATGATCAAAACCAATAATGAACTACTGGTGGAATTCGACCTTAAAATGAAAACTATAGAATGAGAAAGGCAACAAGAACTTCGGCAGGATCACAACAAGATGCGGAATTGCAACAGCTTTACGATTGGAACAAGCAGCAGCTATTAACCATCGTTTTTTTGGATGATGACGCCAAAATCATCAAGCGCTTAATTACCAAATATTATCCTGCATCCACCGATGCGATTTATATAAATATGCTTCAGGTGATCATCAGCCAGCTTTTGCAACTTGATATGGTAAAGGCAAATGTTGCGCGGGATATACTGGTCTGCCAAAAGCATTTGAGTGATACGATCAATAATACCCTGCCAAAAAGCATCGAGTTTTTAAAGCTTGAAAATGAGCGGATAGATTGTGAAATGACAGATCTGAATAAAAGTTTTAAGCATATCAGAAAAGACCTGCTTTCCTTCAGAAAGAGTTCTGTACATGAAAATAGTGAATACCCCGAACAGTTAAATAATACCACACCATAGCAAAAAAAAGGAATGAAAAAGATCATCTTACCGGGCCTGATAGCGGGCGCCCTATTATTTGTATTAAGCTACGGCGGTATTTACCTGGCTGTTAAATTTTTTCCGGCCTTATTTGTTGAATACAACAACCCACTGTTTAATTCAGATGGCAGCAGGGACATGCTGTTTTACTTACACGCCTTCGTAATCAGTTTTGCCTTATCCTGGTTTTGGGATAGGTTTAAAGGCCTGTTCCGTGGTCACTTTATGATAAGAGGCCTGGAGTTTGGTTTCGTGTATGCCATTGTTGCATTACTGCCGGTAATGTGGATCACTTTCAGTTCGTTAGATATCACCGTATTAATGGTACTAAGCTGGTTCGCCTATGGCTTTATACAAGCTACTATCGCAGGGCTGGTTTTCGCAAAGATCAATCCTTAATGCAATCCAAGCATTGTGATAAGGATCATTTTATAGCGTGACAACCATCAGGACGGAGCCTGTTTTATACCGCTAATTTTATAGGAT
This sequence comes from Mucilaginibacter sp., assembly GCA_035489035.1. Taxonomy (GTDB): domain Bacteria; phylum Bacteroidota; class Bacteroidia; order Sphingobacteriales; family Sphingobacteriaceae; genus Mucilaginibacter. The sequence goes on along the minus strand of DATHKT010000039.1, from coordinate 47,532 downwards.
AAACTAAAGCATTATGAAAACTTTATTAGAAGATCCCATATATGTTGCTCACGGCAACAATGGATCGAAGGAAACATCAACCAAGCTATTATTGATGAAGGGCCTTGTATACGGCGGGCCCGGCAAAATTGAATTAAAGCAAATACCGATGCCGGTTATTTTAAAACCAACCGATGCAGTAGTTAAGGTATTGAAAACTACGATCTGCGGTACCGATCTGGGGATATTGCACGGTAAAAGCCCGGATGTGCCGCTTGGTACTACACTTGGGCATGAAGGCGTAGGTGTGGTTGAAGAAGTAGGCGAATCGGTAAGGAACTTCAAAAAAGGAGATCACGTTATTATCTCCTGTATTACCGCTGATGGTACCTGTGAATATTGTAAAAAGCAGATGTATGCCCATTGTGAAGATGGTGGCTGGATATTGGGCCATCTTATCAACGGTACGCAGGCCGAATATGTGCGCATCCCGCATGCGGATAACAGCCTTTACCCGGTTCCGCAAGGCGGCGATGAAGAAGCGCTGGTGATGGTTAGCGATGTATTGCCAACGGGCTACGAAATAGGAGTGATCAAAGGAACTGTAAAGCCCGGTGATACCATCGCCATTGTAGGAGCGGGGCCGATCGGGATGTCGGCACTACTAACGGCTCAGTTTTATTCGCCCGCAAAAATTTATATGATCGATCTTGACGAAAACCGCCTGGAGCAAGCCAGGAAATTCGGCGCAACGGATACCATCAATTCGGGAGCCGAAGACGCGATAAAAAAGATCATGGCCGAAACAAAGGACGGGGTGGATGTAGTGATTGAAGCCGTAGGGGTTCCGGCTGCCTTTGACATATGCCAGGGTATTGTTCGTCCCGGCGGGCATATAGCCAACGTCGGCGTTCATGGTCATAGCGTAGATTTGCAGATACAAAAGCTATGGATACAGAATATCACCTTAACTACCGGCCTGGTAAGTACCAATACGATCCCAATGCTGCTGAAAACGGTAGCTTCAGGAAAAATAAATCCCAACAAATTGATCACCCATCATTTTAAACTGGATGATATCATGAGGGCCTATGAAGTATTTGGAAATGCAGCCGAAGAAAAAGCAATGAAAGTTATTATAGAGCCTTAACGGGTGCTATTAATTATACACTAAATCCCTTGTAGATGACCTCAGCCGGTCATTTGCAAGGGATTTTTCAGTTCCTCATTTTGGTTAAGCGGAGCACATCCATTAAACGGATAGCACTTCCTTTTTTCTCTATAAGGCCCTCTTCTTTAAAATCAGACAAGGTGCGGCTCACGGTTTCAGTAGCCATGCCGGCCATTGCCGCAAGGTCTTCCCTGGTGATCTTAAAGCCATCTTCTTCGTTTCCTGATTGTTTATGTAAGCGAAGTACAGCCTCTGCCATTCTTTTTCGAACAGAATGATAAGCCAATTGTAACAATTGCTCTTCCTTTTCGCGAATATCATTTGATAGCAACTTAATAAATTGTTTCGCTACATCAGGATACAAGTTGAGTAATTGATCTATACTATCTTTTGGGATAAGGCACAGGGTACTGTCATCTAAAGCAGTTGCAGTATCACTGTAGGGCTCATTTGACAATACTGCCTGGATGCCCAAATACTCATCAGTATTGCTTATCCCGGTCATCAGTTCGCGGCCATCCTCAGCAAGCTTCACAGTTTTAACCCGTCCGCTAATGACCAGGTATAGCCCGTTCCCCTTATCGCCCTCGTAATAAATTACCTGGTTCTTTTTAAACTGCCTGCTCTTACGTTCGCTGATGATCCGTTTCAATTCACCCAAACCATCATTTTTATTTACCAGGTTGTCCAGCCGTTCAAGCGACTTGCTATAGAAATTGTGTTGTATCTCTTTCTTCTTCAGCCTGGTTTCGATAGCGTTCAGTAACTCGATATCATCAAATGGCTTGGTCAGGTAATCATCAGCGCCCATTTCCATCCCTTTCCGTAAATCAATCTTTTCGGCTTTTGCTGTCAGGAAAATAAAGGGAATGGCCGCGGTATCCGGGTTTTTATTGAGTAAATAAATTACGCCGTAGCCGTCCAGCTCGGGCATCATGATATCACACAAGATAATATCGGGCAGGTTTTTCAAGGCCAGGTCTACACCTGCCTTTCCGTTATCGGCCTCAAAAACGGCATACCCTGCAAGTTCTAAGATTTCGACAACATTTTCACGGATATCGGAATTATCTTCGATGATTAATACTTTCTTTTTCATGATATTGGAAATGACAAAGTAAATAAGGTTCCCTGGTTAACACTGCTTTTGAAGTCTATTTTACCATTCATCAGACCAGTGTAGCGGGCTACAATGTTAAGGCCCAGGCCTGTCCCCGGGATGTTACCTGTATTATGGGCCCTGAAAAATGCTTCAAACAAATGTTTTTGATCGTTATCTGGTATTCCAATGCCATTATCCTTTACAGTTATAATGCATTGATGCTCGTCAATTTCAGTATTGAACTCGATAAAGGTGTTTTCTCCTGAGTATTTGATCGCATTTGCAATTAAATTGATAATGCAATTTTTTAACAGATTATTATCGAGTTTAACCAAACTGGAAATGCCTGTGTGCTGGTAAATTATATTTTGGTTTTGCTTGGCTACCATCTGCATTTCTTCAGTGATCTCCTCGGCAAGCTTAACCAGGTCAAAAGTACAGAAAGTCGGTTCTACTTTTCCAGCCTCCAGCTTTTCGAGCGACAGAAAATCATTAAGGATGGTAGTAAGGTTGCCAACGGCATTTTTTATTTTACCAACGTGCTTGCTGATGTGGTCGTTCTCCAAAGGCTGCGCATATTTATCGATCAACGAGGCGGATAATTGCACCGTGCTTAAAGGGGTGCGAAACTCATGAGAAGCCATGGATACAAACCGGCTTTTTAATTGCCCAAGCTCTTTTTCTTTTTCCAATGAAAGGCTTACCTCTTCCTTAGCTTCCTGTAGTGCGGTCACCGTTTTTAATAATGATTGCGTGCGTTCCTGCACCTGTTCCTCTAAATGGGAAGCATACTGCTTTAATTTTTCCTCGGCTTCTTTTTCCTTGCTGATATCATGGATAAAACCTGCGTAAATGGTACGGCCGGAATAAATAACCTCGCTTACCCCAAGCCTGAACGGGAATTTGGTGCCATCTTTACGCAGGCCGGTAACCTCGCGGCCTATGCCGATGATACGTGGGACACCGGTTTGCTGGTAACGGCTCAAATAGCTATCATGCTGCTCCCTGTCAGGCGGGGGCATCAGGAATGAAACATTTTTTTCAATTACTTCTTCGGGCGTATAACCGAATAATTTACAGGCTGCCGGATTAATGGATTCAATTATTCCGCGATCGCTAATGGTAATTATTCCATCAATTGCATTTTGTATAATGGCCTTAAGTAATGCGGCATTGTCCATAAGTATCCAAAGTAACACATTCTATTGTAGAGTTGAACATATAAATGATACTTACGGGAATGATTAAGGAATCAATGTTATTGGACAAATACAAATCCACGTAGATCTGATCTTGGTCTTGTACATAGTTATAAAGAGTGGTTATCCGGTGGGGACAAAACCACCGGCGCTTGTTAAGGCAGTAGTGGCACACTGGGGGTTATTTTTGGCACAACGCACCAATAACATGATCATTACCGATATCAGGATCACTACGTTAAATTTTTTATTCAGCAAACATTCCCGACCGATGGAAAGTATAGTTCTCAAATTGAATAGTGACGAAATTCACAATCCAAAAGACAAATAATAGAGTACTTTACTCGAAATTATAATCATGATAGAGAAAACGTTAGGCCTTTTATTCTACTTAAAAAAACCGAAAAATTATATAGAAGGAGCGATTCCGATTTACTTCCGAATAACGGTAGATGGAATTTCTAAAGAATTATCATCTAAGCGATCCTGGCATAGATCGAGATGGAACAAAAAGACAAAACGTGCCTTAGGCTATTCGACAGATAGCCTTTCTCTTAATCAATATTTAGATGTTTTACAGAATAAGGCATTCGAGGCCAGGCAATATTTAATTGAAAAAGATAAAAGTGTTGATAAGGGCTTATAATAGCGGTAAGCAGATATCGGCTGATTATACTTTTTAGCTACATACATACGTTTGTTTTAATTCTTGTTTATCTATTTATAGTCTTAATATTTTGTTATTTATTCGTTGGGTTTGGGCAGGTTCGCCCGCTTTTGATCATAGGAGCATTAATAAGGGTTTAAGGTTTTTAAATATTATCCCATTAAAACTGGCGGGTTGCGTTTGCCTGGTGTTGCTTACCTTAAATGCTGCTGCCCAACAAACGGATACTGCTAAAAACGCAAATGATACTTTAAATAAGGTTACGGCCGTTACCGGTCAGGTTATGGATGCCACTACTGGCAAGCCGCTGATGTACGTTTCCGTACGCCTGAATGGCAGCACCTTTGCTGTCAGTACTGATTCGACGGGGAAATTTAGCTTGAGCAGCCCAGGCACTTTTAAAAAGGTTACGTTTTCGCTTATGGGGTATCAACCGGTTGTAGAGGCTATAAAGCCCGGACGGGTAAATGAATTACATATAAGCATGCAGAGTAGCCAAACCCAGCTAAAGGGAGTAGTTATCACATCCGCAAAAAAACAAAGATACCGCAACAAGGATAACCCGGCGGTCTCGCTTATCCAGCAAATAATTAACCATAAAAACGAGAACCGGATGGAAAGCGCCGCATACCTGCAATACAACCAGTACGAGCGGATAGGGCTTTCTTTTTTCAACCTCCCCCAAAAGTTTGTTAACGGCAAATTTTTCAGCAAGTATAAGTTTATGCTGGATACCACCGGGGACGTTAACGGGCAAAAGCAAACATTGCTGCCGGTGTTGCTGAGCGAGAAGCTGTCGGACGTTTATTACCGCAAACACCCCGAAAAAAACATCCAGGTGCTCAATGCAGAAAAGGGTGTCAACATTATGAAGTTTATTGATACCGCTGGACTGAATGTATATTTAAACCAATTGTATGGCGATAACCTGGATATTTATGATAACAATATCTTCATTATAGCCAACCAGTTTTTGAGCCCAATTGCCGACCATTCCCCCAATTACTACAAGTTTTTCATTACCGATACCATCAGCACGCCTGCGGGTAAACAAATTGAAGTGGCTTTTACCCCACGTACCAGGGGTGACCTGCTGTTTGAGGGCAAATTGGTAGTAACGCTCGATGGGCGCTACGCCGTTACCGCCTGCGAGATGAGCGTTAACAAGCAGATCAACGTCAGCTTTATGCGCAACCTTAAGATCAGGCTCGATTTTACGCGACAGCCAAACGGCAGGTACTATTTAATCAGGAGCGATGTAAAGGCTGATTTTGGCCTCTCGAAGACAAAGGGCTGGGGTGTTGTCGGCCAGCGCACGGTATCCTATAGCGACTATAAGCTCAACGCGCCTCAGCCGGAAGCATTCTACAACGGCAAATCGCTGCAGGTTGCGCCGCATACCGGCAATGCCGATACGACGTATTGGGCCGGCCACCGTACCGATACCCTGAGCAGGCAGCAGGCGCAGATTTATAACAACATCCACAGGCTTGAGCAAATGCCATCCTACAAACGCACCATGTGGTGGTGGTCGACATTTACCGGCGGCTATGCCAATACCGGCCCAGTGCAGATAGGACCGATAGGACAATTCTTTTCATTCAACAGCCAGGAGGGCCTGCGCTTCGAGGGCGGGGGGCGCACGACACCAAAGCTGGACAGCACGTTCTACTTCCAGGGCTATGGCGCTATCGGCACAAAGGATAAAAAGAAAAAGGCAGATGCTATTGCCTATATCTCGTTAAATAAAACCGCGCCTTACCGTTTTCCCAACGACTACTTCAGGGTGAGCTACCTGTATGATGTGGATGTGCCGGGGCATACCTTTTCCATCACTAATAAACAGGCGGCCTTCTCTTCGTTTCAGACCGGTAAAACAAATTACTGGCTCTACAGTGGCATTTTCGAATTGCAATACGTAAAGGATTTTGAGAACCATTTTTCGTACAACATCACCTTTAAAAACTGGAACCAGTCGGCGGCCGCGCAGTTGGTTTACCAAATGAACGATGGTGCCGGGGCCCTGGTACACAACCTCACTACCAGCGAGCTGGACCTGCACCTGCGCTACGCCCCACACGAGCAAATTATCCAGGGCACCGAGGAGTGGCACAGTATCCATAATAAATACCCCATCTTTGATCTGCAGCTGAACCGGGGCCTTAAGGGGTTCATGAACGGCTCCTACACATATACCGATATCGGTGTGAATATATATAAGAGGTTCTATTTTTCGCAGTTGGGCTTTGCGGATGTTACTGTTCTTGGCGGCTATGTGCAGGGCAAGGTGCCGTTCCCGCTGCTCAATATCAGCCCGGCCAACCAGTCATTAGCCTACGACAGGAATGCCTATAACCAGATGAACTACCTCGAATTTGTGAGCGACCATTATGTGGGCATCAACTTTACCCACACGTTCAATGGCTTTTTGCTGAACAAGATACCACTGATACAGCACCTCAAATGGCGCGAATTTCTCTCAGCCAAAATATTATACGGCGGCCTACGTGCCGAAAATAACCCCGCATTAACCAAAGGCCTTTACAGCCTGCCACCCGCCACCAACGGTGCCTATGGCACCTACGCACTCGGAAGCACTCCTTACATCGAGGCAGGAGCGGGTATAGGCAACATCTTTAAATTTTTACGGGTTGACGTCATTAGGCGATTCAATTACCTCAACCATCCCGGCGCCTCAGAATATGGGGTGAAGTTTAGCTTTCAGCCTGAATTTTAAAAGTGCGGAGAAAAGTACCCTTCCTGTAGATTGCATCTACCATCTAAAAAGTTTTAGTTATTTGTCATTCTGTGGAAAAATGCGGATGGTTTTGATATACCGGGCTTCATAGTACGGCGTATGGTAATCTGTTTCCACCGCACCCGGTCTTCTTCCTGAAGTTGCGTGCATAAAGCGCAGCTGTTCTCCGGGGAGGGAGGAAATAATTCCCATATGACCCGCAATACGCTGGGTACTATCTGAACCAGTAAACAGGATCAGATCACCCAACCTGGCATCTTTTAAAGGTATTTCATGATGAACCGGCGTAAAATCTAAGGTAGTCCGGGGTACTATGATGTGAAAATGATCAAAGACATAGGTCACAAAACCCGAGCAGTCAAAACCCTGGTCAGGATCGGCCGAGCCATATTTATAGGGTTTTCCGGCCAGCGAACAGGCGAACTCAACCAACTCGGCAGGTGTGGTCTTGCCGGTTTGAATGTCAATAATGTGTTCCGCTTCATATGGCGTTAATTTCGGATGCTTACAAGCCAGGCATAACAGCAAGGAAAATAAAATAAATAGTAGGTTGATTTTCAGTATCTTCATGATATACCGTATTTTACAAATGAGGCATCGAAACTGTTTTGTTAGGATGAGTTGATCTTAAATGTTATTTTTGCCTTTTGCCTAATGTTAAGCTATGATTAAACTATTTATTGGGGGCTTCCCGCTGGATATTCCGGAAATAGAATTGGCGGTGCTGATCGCACCTCACGGCGATATCGACACTTTGAAGATCGTGCGGGATAAAAAGACCGGCACCTGCAAGGGTTATGCCTTTGTCGAAATGAAAACCCGTGAAGGAGCGGAGCTGGCCATGGAGGCCCTGGATGGCCAGCTGATAGAGGATCGGGAATTAAGCGTTCGCTTTGCCGTTGAGAAACCGGCGCCTGCTGCGCCGAGCCGAACTAATACCGGCTATCAAAAGACGCAACAATATAATGATCCGGCGAAAAAGAAGCGCCCCCGCCGCGTTCCGGGTTCGTAGCCAATTAACGAATTATCGTGAACCGCCTTCTTTCACCGGATTTTAATAATTTCGTCTCAATAATCTAAATACATGCTAACAGTAGAGAAGATCGGCGGAACCTCCATGAGCGCGCTGGCGGAAGTGATCAGCAATATTATTTATTACGAACGCAAAGACGCAACCCTGTATAACCGGGTGCTGGTGGTGTCCGCCTTTTCCGGAGTAACCAATCTACTGCTCGAAAATAAAAAAACGAAGGAACCCGGGGTTTATCACCATATCGCCAATTACCGCGACTTTCACGGACCACTCGGCGAACTTATCGGAAAATTAAAAGAGATCAACAATAAATACCAAAACCTGGGGCTTGAACTTGATGCCGCAGATCACTTTATTGAAAGCCATGTCGCCAGGGCGCAAATCTACCTGGAGAACCTGGCTAATGTGCTGGCATCGGGTTATGTGAGCCAGGAGGGCATCCTGCTGGCCGCAAGGGAAATACTGGCCTCAATAGGAGAAACGCATTCGGCGTTTGTACTGGCTAATATCCTGCAAGGACGTGGACTGAATGCCCAGCTTGTTGACCTCAGTGGCTTTGACGACCAACGGCCACTGACCATAGACCAGCGGATCAAAGAGGCGTTCGCCGGGATCAAACTGGAGCAGCACCTTTGTATCGTGACTGGTTATGCTAAGGGCACCGAAGGCATTATGCGGGAATTTGACCGTGGTTATTCCGAGGTAACCTTTAGCAAGATCGCCGAGCATCTAAAACCGCAGGAAGCCATTATCCACAAAGAATACCACCTGTCCACTGCCGACCCGGCCATCGTTGGCACGGAAAACTGCCGGCCCGTGGGCAATACCAATTATGATATCGCAGACCAACTGGCCGATGTCGGTATGGAAGCGATCCACCCGAAAGCAAGCAAACCACTGGAGATCAATGGGATTAACCTGCGCATCAAAAATACCTTTGAACCCGCCCACCCCGGAACGCTGATTACCAAAGACTATGTTTCAAAAATAAAGAGGGTGGAAGTGATCACTGGATACGACCAGCTGTTGCTGATCGATGTTTACGATCCGCTAATGGTTGGTAATGTGGGCAGCGACCTGGAGATCATGCGGATCTTTGCCAGGCACCAGGTTAGCTACACCTTCAAGACGACCAGCGCCAACAGCATTTCCACGGTGATCTGGGAAGCGGACTTTAAACAGGAGCTGCTTGATGACCTGGGTGAAGCCTTTGAAAAAGTAACCACGGAAAAGGTCGCTATGGTCTGTTTGCTGGGCACCAATATGGACCAACCGGGCCTGCTGGCCAAAAGCGCGCAGGCATTGGCCAAAAACGAGATCAACATTCTTAGCGCGGGAATTGCTCTGCGCAAGGTGAATATCCAGTTCATCATCGCCCGCGAACATTTCAATGCGGCGATCATTGCTTTGAATAAAGCCGTTGGATAATACGGGATACAAGCTTCAAATAAAAAAACAATTTGCTTGGCTTTTCCCATATCGTATAATTTAGGTGCAGGCAGGCAAATCAGGCAATATCCTCACAGTCTTGATAAAAACATGACAAGTGAAGCTGCGTCGTATTCTGTTCACCGCCAATTTCCTAACCTTTACCGATTAGCTGGCTGGGTTGACCATTTTCCCTTTGTGATCATTTGGTCATCAATTTACATTTGGTTAAAATGTTTTAATACGCCAATCGTCTATACTTAATATGGAACATAATTACTTAATACCGAACCTTCCGCCTACTCCGCCTGATAAAGAACGGGAACTGGCTATCCTTTTTCTTGATATCCGGAACTTCACCGCCTTGATGGAAGCGCAGCCCGATCAAACAGTGATACAAGTTGTTCGCCGGTTATTCACAGCCTTTAACCAGATCGTGAAGAAATTCGAGGGTAAAGTGGTTGAGATCGCCGGGGATAGTTTGTATGCTGTGTTTGGTTTACAATCCGGCTTGAAGGAGTCTGTAAATAATGCCTACCAGGCTTCTAAAGCCATGTTCCAGACTGTCAGCCTTTTCAACGAGGCTTATGAGGGGCCGTATTACGGTGGGCCCCTGGAAATAGGCGTGGGCCTGCATGCCGGGAAAGTTTTCGTGGGTGAATTTGGCCTTGATAACGCGCCGCAATTATCGGTTATGGGTCTGCCGGTTAACATTGCTTCCAGGCTCCAGGCCAAAACAAAGGAACTCGACAATGATCTTATCATTTCAGAAGATGCATACCAGTTATTGACTGATGATCATGCCAGCGTAAGGCACCAAACTGTGAAACTACGGGGGATCAGCCAGGGGCAGCAAGTCCGCTTAGCCGGCAAACCTTATGGCACCCACCAAAACCTGGATTATTTGCTGGCTATTGCCGGATAATTGAATCCTAAACCATCCTCCCTATCACCGGAAAAACAATTGCTGATCAAAATATAAAGACAGCGCTTTTGTTTTGTGTAAAACCGAGTGTGCTTGTCATAATTATTAAAACATAATCCGCATATTTAAGGTAATCTATCTAAACCTCTGAGAAGATGAAACAGTTAAATAGCAGAATGTTAATGGTCGCAATAACACTGACCTTTATGCTTGGTGCATGCAAAAATAATAACGGGGCTACTGTACCACCAAGTCCATTGGATACCAGCTCGAAGGCACCTGTAGAAACAAAAGCGCCTAACAGCAACTATAAGCCAGCTTTTGCCGGGCAAACCAGGATAGGGGGTGTGCATACCAAAACAGCTTTATCTGTTACCATTATTAATACCGGGCTTAATCAGCCCTGGGGAATATGCAATTTGCCCGATGGCCGCTTACTGATTAGCGAGAAAAATGGAAAATTGCTGATATTGAATCTGAATGGCACTTTGGCCAAAACAATTACCGGTTTGCCGGCGGTTGTGAACTCCGGACAAGGAGGACTATTGGATGTAAATATCGATCCTGATTTTAGTACTAGCAGAATGATCTACTGGGATTACGCTGAGCAGGCGAGCGGAGGATATTTACTGGCTGTTGCAAAAGGTAAATTATCAGCAGATGAAACAAAGGTGGAAAATGTACAGGTAATCTATCGTGCGCAGCCGGCTTATAGTGGCACATTACAGTATGGCTCGCGCATTGTTTTCGACCTACAGGGCAATCTTTTTGTAAGTACCGGCGAACGCAGCGGCAACGACATACGGGTGAAAGCACAGGATCTGAGCGCCGCCATAGGAAAGGTTCTTCACCTCACCAAAGAGGGTAAAGCCGTGGCCGGTGGCCCTTTTGCCGGAAAACCCAATAGCCTGCCTGAAATATATGCCTATGGGTTTCGTAACCCGGAAGGCATGGCCTGGAATCCCCAGACCAATGAATTGTGGGAAGCCGAGTTTGGCCCGCGTGGTGGTGATGAGGTTAACCTGGTACAACCCGGGAAAAATTACGGCTGGCCGGTAATAACTTATGGTATCGAATACAGTGGCGATAAGGTAGGTTCCGGCATACAACAAAAAGATGGTATGGAACAGCCGCTTTATTACTGGGACCCCGTGATATCGCCTTCGGGCATCGCTTTCTACAACAGCGATGTAATAGGCGAATGGAAAGGAAACCTGTTCCTGGGCGCCCTGAGCGGTCAGCATATTTGCAGGTTGGTGCTCAGTGGGCATAAAATAACAGGGGAGGAGCGGTTGCTGGCTGACAAGAACGAACGCTTCAGGGCATTAATACAGGGCAAAGACGGGGCACTATATGCGGTGACGGATGGTGGCAAGTTGTATCGTATCGGTAAGAAATAGTGCAGGTACGGTTTCAGGCTGTATTATTTGCACAATAAAATAAAAATTTGTTTCTTTATAGTGTTGACAGTCAGTCAATTTAGGCCTTCAACCCTTTAATTTGAACAGCAATTATTACATACCCAATGAACTTTGCTTCAAGAATGTAATACATGCTATATGGCAGACTGAGCGTTCCCATATTTTTGATAAAAAGGAATGCATAATACCCAAGGGCGTAGTTGAGGTTATTTTTAATTTTGGCGACAGGCTTGCTATTCCTGCTCAATTGGGCAGCAAACTCCATCATTTATCCAATTGCTTTATCAATGGGTTTAACACAGCGCCTATACAACTCCAACTTCCCAAAGAGCAGGTGTTTTTTGGCATAGTTTTTCAGCCATTGGCGGTGAAAAAGATCTTTAAAACGCCGGCCGGTAAGTTTTCGGACATCCCGGTTGATCTGACTTTGATCGACCCCGCCTTCAATTCGCTTTGAAACCAACTGGCTAACCAGGATACTTTTGATTCCAGGGTTGCTGTATTTCTCGGTTGGCTACGGAAAAATCTGATCGACTGGCACCCCAGGGAGCAATTAATGAATAGCTTTTTATACGATGTTAACCAACATGATCGATCAGTAACGCAACTGGCAAATTCATTGTGTTACTCTACACGCCAGTTATCAAGGAATTTGTTGGACGTGACGGGAATGAATACCGAAGAAATTCTACTTTAAAAAATATCTCCATGCAATGGATCTGATGCACCATGCTGAATTATCCCTGACCGATATTGCTTATCAAAGCCATTTTTATGATCAACCGCATTTCGTCAGAACCTTTAAGGGTTATGCCGAAATAACCCCGGGGGAATACAAACGGAACATGGGCCGTGTAAAGGGCCACATCTACCAGGATGTCCGTTAAATACAATTTTGCGAAGTGAGGCATGCCCATCTTTGCAGAAAAAAAACATGAAAACACTTATTTTATTCGCCTCTATCAGCATAGCCAGCGGGCTGCTGCTTGTCAATGTCTATACTTCCTTAGTTGATGCAAAATCCTGGGGAAGCGATATTCCACACTCAATAACTACCGCAAGGGAGTATTTTAAAACGGTAAGTCCAGGAAACTTCTTCCGGATATTTTCGCCTGTTAACCAAATATTAGGGCTATTGGTATTAATACTCTTTTGGAAAACTTCTCCGTCTATACGGCTTTGTTTGGGTTCTGCCTTGATCTTGTACATCCTGGGCGATGTGTTCACCTTTGCTTATTTCTATCCCCGGAATGACATTATGTTTAAAACAGCCCAGCTTACTGATATTGATCTGCTCAGAAAAACAGTATCAGAATGGAGTATAATGAACTGGGTACGCTCCTTAGCCGTGTTGGCAGGACTTATTTTCTCCTTTATATCATTGCACAAGATCTATTTGCTCCAGAGTAAATAAACAGCATTGATATCAAAAAAGAAGCCCGCAAATATTGAATTTGCAGGCTTCTTTTTTAACCTCTTTAAAGAAGGTAATCAAAGCTTATTAAGGATGAACAGAGCTGGCAATTAAGGTAACTGCTGTTTGTGCCAATAATTTACCGGTAACTTTAGCGCCGGTATTTAAAGAGATCAGCGTTTTACTCAATACATTTCCACTGAAATTAACGCCTGTTCCAATAGTTGCTTTGCCTGATACTACCCAGAAGATGTTTTTGGCTTGTGCCCCACCTGCTAAAGTAATTATAGCACCGTTATTCACGGTAAGGTTTTGAGCTATCTGGAAAACCCATACATCATTTGGCCCGCCTCTTAAGGTGACACCAACATTGGTTACTAAGACACCAGTACTCCATTTATACAGCCCGGCTGGTAAAGTTCTGCCACTGATATCACCGGCATACTTTTGAACAATGGGAGCAGGATACGTAAGACCGTTTGCAGTGGTAAACGCGGTTTTCATGTCGCTTACAGCTGTGGTCATTTTAGAAGGAGTAGGAGGAGCATAATTAGGGCCATAAACCTTTCCGACCACAATAGGAGTGTGCGAAAATTGGTTGCCGGCATCCATTATTAACCCAAACCCGGTGATTGCAGTAGCAGCTATTGGGCTCACGCCTATATCACCCCTGATCAATGTAACACCTGTAGTTGAAATGCCTGTTTCGGATAAAATTGTAAAATTACCGGCTGTTCTGAGGTTTACCGGCGCCGGGCTAACAACATGGGCGTTTAGAGCCGCCTCGGTTGATACCTCGGTTGGTGATAACGCCGCGTCAGGTGTTGGGTCCGTATTTTCTTTACTGCATCCGGCTGTAAAAACAACGATCAATAGGATAGGTAAAATGGTTCTGAATAATTTTGAATTGAAATTATTGTAATTGGTTGTAATATTGTTAGTAAAAGGGATCTTTTTACTCATGATAAATAAGTTAAATATATCGGTGAATTTTTTAAATATTTCGAAGTCTTTAGCTCCGTTATAAGCAACATAGTTGCAAAGCAAGTGCCTGTATTGCAGGGTGTTTTCTTAAATCAGTATTTGCATCCCAATTTTATTAAGCCCTCCCGGTCGTGTTTATGACTTCCAGGTTATGTCAGCGCGGATTTCACCCAACAAAGAATTTTTATTTTAGAGACAAATTATTAATTAAAATAAAACAAAATTTATAATAAGTTAATAATTTGGATCGCCTTGTGGACTGATTATGATTAGTTTAAAGGAATATAGTGTAGTCTGCTAACTAAATTGTTGTTTTATTTTTTGTGATGAAGCATTAAAAACCACCAAAGAATTTGAATAATCATCAAATCCTGAAAATCATATAATTCACAGACTTCTCCCGATGCATTTCTAATTAATTTTCCATCGAATTCAAGAAACGATCTAAATATAACCCGCAGAACTTTTTTACGTATAAGACTATCAGTGAATTATAATTATAGTTAAAAATGTTTCAATCAGTAAAAATCCCTTTATCGTTTTTAATAATCGGTATTTGCTGGGCTTTATTCAGTAATCCAATAATTACTTTCTTTTGCAGGCATTTAGCTCAAACTGAACAGGATTCATATAGGAGTTTAAATGACCTGGTCTTTGTGGTCATCATTAGCTATGTTTTGTATGTTAAAATAAAAAAACAACAGCATCAACTGACCAAATCAGAAGAGGAATACCGCCAGCTGTTTGAATCCAATCCGAACCCTCTCTGGATATATAATGACAAATTGCAATTTGTAAAGGTTAATAACGCCGCTGTTGAAAAATATGGCTATAACAGGAAAAAGTTTTTGAAAATGACCATTGACGACATTCATAATGTTGTTGAGGATGAAATACTTAGCAGTGGTTTAAATATAGATGAGGCAGAGCGCCGGTTAACCGGTATATGGAGTCATTTAAAATCTTCCGGGGGTACTTTTTTTGTATCGATCGTTTCCTACCCGGTGTTATTTAATAATAAAAGCTGCAAGTTGGTTATGGCAACCGACATTACTGAGCTGATAGAAAAAGAAAGAAAACTGGAAGATGCTTACCAAAAACTTAAAACCTATAACGAGGTGCTCTTCCAAATAGCATGGTCAAACTCGCATGAGCTAAGAAGACCACTTTGTTCTATAATGGGCCTTGTTTCGTTATTAAGAGAAGCAAGCGACCAGGAAAGAGATGAGTTTCTGCGCCTGCTGGAAATATCATCAACAGAACTGGACCAGGTTTTGAGACAGAACAACGCAAAGGTAACCGAAATGGAAATGCAGCCCGTTTGATCAGGAGTTTTACCTGAATAATCATCTTTTCGGGTTGTAACTTTCTTTGTGATTGAAATCAAACATCCTTGAAATAGTAAATCCTATGCGATACTGTCCTCTTGAAAAATCTGACGTTGTATTGCTTAAATAATTAATTTCCGAAACTGCCCTTGAATTAGTAAAGTTAATGGTAAATACATGGCCGCCCGTTACTGCCTGTATGCCAAAACCCAGCGGGTCACTAAACCCGTTGGCGCCATTTCTGAATGATGAAAAAGGATGCGCGTAATCAACAATAATGCCCATTAGCTTTGTTACTTTAAGACGCGCTGAGGCTGACAGGGAGAAAAGATCCTGTGAGTTTCCCGGCAGATTTGGCATCGGTAAATTATTACGCACAAATGAAGGGGCTATCTGCAAGGAAAAATCATGCGAAAATTTACGCGCAAATATCGCTTGTGCAAAGTAAGAAACTCTGTCCCCAAAATTATCAAACGTGTTATAAGGTCTGAGACCTGTTTGCCCGAGCACTGTTATCGCGATGGGCGACCTATTATCATTTGTTTGATGTAGAACAGCATACTTGAGTTGCAGGTCAACTAACCCGCCAACGCCGGGTAATGTACTACGGCCGAATTCAATATTCAGGTTATTTGTTAATCCATATTGAAATCCGATGTATACATCGGCAACATCATCCAGCCCAAAAAAATATTTGCCGCCACCTATTTTACCCGCAAAATCACCAAAACGGTGAATGATGAGCACATTGAGGTTTTTCTTCTTTATCGTTTCGTTTGTTTGTGTTAAAATAAGCCGTGGCGATTCGAATACGATCACACACTCTTTTTTGTTATCAGCGTTCATCACATTGAATAGAGAATCGGCGGAGGTGGTACTCTTTGCGGTGTCAGTCTTTTGAGCGGCCGCTGCCATACTAACCATAACGAATGCTAACGAAACTATGTAATTCTTCATCATACTTATTTGGATGTGTTATTAATGTATGGACTATAAGTGGCCGAAACATTTACATCGATGTTTTCGGCAATATGGTAGAATAAAATTTGAGGTATATCTATGCGATGATCGGCGCATTTTACTATAAACTTCGAAGTCATGGTAATGATGCCATTTTTTATAGTCATGTTGCCCTGGATAGTTCTTGCCTTGGTGATGCCGTGAACTGTGAGATCGCCCACCGCGGTGATAGAGTAGGTACCATCTTTGCTGATATCCACATGCTCTTGTATTTTCCCCTTAAATACAGCCCTGGGATACTTATCACTTTCCATATAATCCGAGTTGAAATGCTGCTGCATAAAAGCCTTGTCGAACTTAAATGAACTGATGGCCACACTAAAATCCAACTCGCTTGTAGCTGCATTATAAACAGAAACCCCGGTTGAAGTGGAAGCTTTTATATCTTCGATCAATGCGCCGGAAAAAAGGCTTATGTTAACGGTTTTACTGATGAATAAATCTTTCCCCGGTTGAGTTGTATTAAATAGGATCAGAAGTATTATGCTGACATATTTCATTTTTCATCAAGGGGGTTAAAAAATGCATGAACCGGGCCTATATAATCAAAGATGACAAATATTATCACCATTGTTGCATAACCGGATTATCCTTTGAGTTTATAATTATCCTAATTTCCGAAAAAATATTTAAAAATTTTAAACTTCCTTTGATCACTATCACAATAATGATTTTCTCATAACTATTTAGCCTTCAAAGGGGAAGCATATAATGGCAAACAGTTTTATTGGAATTGGAATTTATTTCACCGGAACTATTGATAACAATTGAGTTTGTAAACCAAAAAACAAAATGGGTTTTTTGAAAAAAGATTTGCGGGTAAAATTTAAAATCTTACTTTTGCAACCCCAATCGGGATGTAGCGTAGCCCGGTATCGCGCCACATTTGGGATGTGGAGGCCGCAGGTTCGAATCCTGCCATCCCGACGATACCAATTAAGAGCTCTGACGAAAGTCGGGGCTTTTTTTGTTTTCGAAATACGGCAAATTCATTTGTCATTTTGATTAGACAGTCTTATTCCGAAAGGATGTCATTTGCCCGCTTTGTAGCTTCGTCAAAGGTGTCCTTGATATTTCCTTTTCCGATTTGAAATAGTAAACGCGCTTTTCTTAATTCGGCAGTCACCTGTAAGCTATTTACTTCGGCAAGGATCAGTTTTGTTCCCTGTTTCGTTGTTGAAGCATGAACTTCCCGCAATACGCGGATACCAGTGGCATCAATAACCGGTACATTCCGCATCCGTATGATGAGTACCCGAGCGGGTTTCTCCAGCATTTTCATGGCATCCTTGAATTTATAAGCCACGCCAAAGAACAAAGGGCCGTTGATCTCAAAAACATCAACCCCTTCGGGGATAGTCTCTGTTTCAAGCACTTCGTCAGCTACTTGCGCCGATGTAACGGCCTGCTCAACAGAACTTACCTGCATCATTTTACGCATAAAAAGAAAGGCAGCCAGGATCATCCCAATTTCTATAGCCACGGTCAGGTCCACCAATACGGTTAGCCCAAAGGTGGTGATCAGAACGGCGGCATCGCTTTTGGAGCCTTTAAGTACTGAAAAGAAATTTTCGACTTCACTCATGTTGCAGGCAACAACAATCAATATCCCGGCGAGGGTTGCCATAGGAATCAGCGCCGCCCATTTACCCACAAAGAGCATAATGACCAGTAAGGTCAGCGCATGGATAATTCCAGCGACAGGCGTCCTACCCCCGTTTTTTATATTCGTAGCTGTCCTCGCAATAGCGCCGGTCGCGGGAATCCCGCCGAAGATGGAGGAACATATATTGGCAATCCCCTGTGCGATCAGTTCCGTATTGGAGCGGTGATTGCCACCGATCATCCCATCCGCAACAACCGCAGATAATAAGGATTCTATACTGCCGAGCAGCGCAATGGTAATTGCTGGCCGGATCAATTGCTGGATAATGGCAAAACTCACCCCCGGAATAACCGGTTTGGGTAATGAGGAAGTAATAGCCCCAAACCTGCTGCCGATAGTTTCAACGGGAAGATGGAAAAAGCTAACCGCAAAAGTGGTAACAACGATAGCTACTAATGACCCCGGAACTTTATGCGTTATTTTAGGCCATAGCATAACAACCAGTAAAGTAAAGGCACCAATGGCTACCGCGTAAAGATTGATGGAAGATAAATGCTGACCGTACGCTAACCATTTACTAATAAAATCAGCCGGTACGCTGCCCATTTTCAGACCCAGGAAGTCTTTTACTTCGGATGAGAAGATAATGACGGCAATCCCCGTGGTAAACCCAATAATTAAGGGGTAGGGGATGTACTTGATTGCATTGCCCAATCTGGTAATTCCCATGATGATCAGCAGTATGCCTGCAATAAAGGTGGCTACAATCAGGCCGTTAATGCCAAATTGCTGTACAATGCCATCTACCACAACAATAAAAGCGCCAGTAGGGCCGCCGATCTGTACCCGGCTGCCGCCTAAAGCTGATATGATCAGCCCTGCAATAATGGCCGTAAAAATTCCTTTTTCAGGAGAAACGCCGGAGGCAATAGCAAATGCTATCGCTAAAGGAAGCGCAACAACGCCGACAATTATCCCGGCAATCACATCTTTAAAGAATTGATCTTTATGATAATTCTTTAAAGTATCTATCAGCTTTGGTTTAAACATTGTTTTACTTTAACTTGTCATGATTCCTATAACAGGGCCTGAAATCATTCGCACTATTCCT
Source organism: Mucilaginibacter sp. (assembly GCA_035489035.1). GTDB lineage: Bacteria > Bacteroidota > Bacteroidia > Sphingobacteriales > Sphingobacteriaceae > Mucilaginibacter. Next base: position 28,386 of record DATHKT010000039.1, on the reverse strand, counting down.
TGATCCACATTTTCATCAAACCATTACAGGCAATACCTGCCAGTTTGTAATCTGGAGACACCTCTTGCCCTGAAATATGGAAAGTAACCAGGCGGGTCCCGGATGGTTTTTCATCCAGTGCCTTAAATAAATATTGCGTGTAATAGATATATAGGCTTTCAGATATTTCTATGGTATCATCTATTTGGTTGTCCGGGTCTATATTTTCATAAAAGGAGTTATAAAAATAGAAGTGATCAAATTCCTTAAAGTTGACTTGCGTGATATTGGCATAAATAAAATTAACGTTGGACAATTCAGTATAGCCTTTTGCATCTTCTGCATAGTAAATTAATTCGTGACGCTGTTCCACCCCATAGAAATGGGTCTCGGGAAAATGATAGCCTGCGGCCAGGCAAAACTTACCGATGCCACTGCCGATGTCGAGTACCCTGGCACCCGGCTCCGCTAAAAACTCAGCCGCTTTCCGGGCAATAGACAATGGCGTCCAGTGTTCAAGGGATAACAATTGAAAATGTTCCGGGTACATCCAGTCAAATGCCGCATCATCGCTGAACAGGGAGGCGTTTAACTGGTTTTTTTTTAGTTTTACCGCTAATCCCTCATTGGGATCATCTGGAAGCGGCGGAAAATGAGAAAACGGGTAAACTTTCATAACCTGCAAATTTAGCTCCTGTAACAAAGCGATTTATCGTAACAAATCAATGCAGAAGCTGATATTTATCAGTTTTTTAAATGCGTACCTTTACAGTCATGAGCCTGTCCGGAATTTTCCCAATCGACCGGTGGAACTTTACCACGCAATCTACACTTAGTGTTCTTTCCGAGGAAGATTATGCGGATTTACTTGCGCATCAAAGTGATGGAAAATACCGAAAAGGCGATGTGATTTTTAGGGAGGGTTCTGTGCCAACCGGCATTTTCCTGATCAAAAGCGGAAAGGTTAAAAAATACAAAGTGGATAACAGCGCTAAAGAACAGATCTTTTATGTAGCTAACCACGGGGAATTAATCGGCTACCATGCTGTGCTGTCAGAGGAACGCTACCCGGACTCCGCAGCGGCTATAGAGGAAAGCCTGATCAGCTTTATACCAAAGGAGGATTTTATCCGGATTTTACAGCGTTCCCCAGCTTTTACCGGGCGGTTGTTGAAGGCACTGAGCCATGAATTTACCGTATTTGTAAACAGCCTTTCGGTGATTTCCGGTCGGACAGCGGCGGAACGGCTCGCTATTGCTTTGATCGTACTGCGTGAAAAATATAAAGAAGAGGGATCGGATGAAAAGGATATTATTTTAAATATCTCCCGGATGGACCTGGCGAATATGGCCGGGATCGCGCAGGAAAATGTGATACGCTTATTAAAAGAGTTTAAAGCGGAAGGTATCGTGGAAACGGATGGCCGGAAGATATGGATCAAGGATATTAAACGGCTGGTGAAAAAATCAAATTACCGTTAATCATCCCATGATCAGCGCCAGCTAATCCATCTATACCGGAAAGATAAAGGCCCAACACAAGGGCTTAATTTGTTTGTAATTCTCCATCATACGGTCAGCGCAACTAATCCTGCCACTCAACCCCCAAGATTATTTGTCAACTAACTTTCTATTATCTGGATATTCTTCAAATCCAAGTGTCATGGTTTTTAAAATATTTTTGAAAATATTTGCGCAACCGAACAATTGCATATATATTTGCAATCAATCAGTTGCAAATTATATGAGACGCGATATTTACCAGGCCATTGCCGACCCAACCCGCAGGGCTATACTTATGTTACTTACAGTAGGCGCCCTGACACCCAATGCCATTGCGGAGCATTTTGACAGCAGCCGGCAGGCGGTATCAAAACACATACAGATACTGGCCGAATGCGGCGCTGTTGATCAGGATCAACGCGGTCGTGAAATTTATTACCAGCTTAATATTGAAAAAATGAAAGAGATAGACCGTTGGATGGAAGCTTTCCGCAAGATGTGGGAAACTCGTTTTGACCAGTTAGATAACTTATTAAATGACTTATAAACTAAACCAATCATGACAAACAAATTTGTTTTCGAACCAGACCTGGCTGCTAAAAAGATTTACATATCACGCGAATTTAACGCGTCAATTGAAAAAGTATGGAGAGCCTGGACAGAGCCGGATTTGATCGAGAAATGGATTGCACCGAAACCCTGGACGGCCGAAACTAAAATTTTGGATTTTACCGTTGGCGGGGTATGGCTGTATGCCATGGTTGGCACTGAGGGCCACAAACACTGGGTGTATGCTGAATTTACTGCAATAGAAATTGGCAGCGCTATTTCAACATTAGGTATGTTTTGTGATGGTGACGGTAACCCGGTTGCTAATGGGCCAAAATCATACCGGGATACCAAGTTTTTATCCATTGAAGGTAATAGAACGAAGGTTGATTCGGTAATTACTTTTGAAGAAGAATCCACCATCCAAATGTTCGTTGAAGGTGGCTTTAAAGAAGGCACTACCATGACCCTTAACCAGCTCGAAGAGTTGCTGGCTTCTGAATAGGTTTAATTTTTTCTTTATTATATAGTATATACTGCTATGATAACTTCATTACCATTAAAAAATAAATCAAATACAATGAAAATTAAATTTTTGAGTGTTGCTCTTAGCATTGTCTTATCAGCAACTGTTTTGAGCGCCAATGCACAGAAAAACTATTCAGAAGGCTTGGTTTCTATCAAAACCAGTGCAGGCGGTCAGGCCATTGAAATGAAACAGTATTTCAGAAGTGATTCCATCGCTACAACATTTTCTGCCGGTCAGGCAAATATCAAGCTTTTAGCAGACGCTAACTACAAATTTTTTGCCGTAGTAGCCGAAGTAGCCTCTTTTAAGGTAAAAAAAGCAGCAATTTATACGCCAGATGAAATTGACCAGGCTTTAAGTGTTTCTCCAACATTCACCTTTGCTCCGTCAACCGAAACAAAACAGATATCGGGTTTTAATTGCAAAAAAATAGTGGCAACCGATACCAAGGCCCAAAAAACTTATGATATCTGGATAACTAATGACCTGGCATTACCAGCCGCTGTTATGGAGAAATGTTATGCAACTATCGGAGGTGTCCCTATACAATATATATCATTCCAGAAAGGGCCGGATGGTGCCCTGTCAATTGCTGACAACACTGTAATTAGTGTTTCTGATCAAAAGGCTCCGGCAGGCACTTTTGGCATAGCCCCGGATTTTGACAAGATATCAAAAGGTGAGCTTGATGCTATGGCCCGCGGCAACCAATAAACTTATTGAAACATAAAAAAGACTCTTCGATGGGGCAATCGCTTTAAAAACTAAACAATCATGACAAAAAATTTTGTGTTCGAAACAGACAGTGCTGCAAAAAAGATGCACATAGAACGTGAGTTTAATGCGCCAATTGAAAAAGTATGGAAAGCCTGGACAGATCCGGAGATACTTGACAAATGGTGGAGTCCGAAACCTCACCAGGCTGTAACCAAAATCCATGATTTTACCGTTGGCGGAACCTGGCAGTTTGCTATGGTTACCCCCGAAGGCAAGAAAAATTGGTTATATGCAGAATTTACTGCAATAGAAAATGGCAAGGCGTTTTCAGCAACAGCCGTTTTTTGTGATGGTGAGGGTAATCCGGTTACCAGTGGGCCAAAATGGCACCGCGAGGTTAAATTCTTATCCTTAGACGGTAATAGAACGAAGGTTAATATTGAGATCACTTACGAAGATGAAGCAACCTTTAAAATGTTCGCCGACGGATTCTTTAAAGACGGAACCACGATGAGTTATAACCAGCTGGATGAATTACTGGCTTCGGAATAGATCACTTTAAAAACCAAACCAACATGACAAACAATTTTTTGTTCGAAAAAGACCTTGCCGCTAAAAAAATTCACGTAGAACGCGAGTTTAACGCGCCAATTGAAAAAGTATGGAAAGCCTGGACAGACCCTGACATGCTTGAAAAATGGTGGGGGCCGAAACCCTGGACAGTCCAAACCAAATCGATGGATTTTACGGTAGGTGGCACCTGGCTGTATGCTATGGTAAGCCCCGAAGGCCAAAAGCACTGGAGCAATGTAAAGTTTACCGCTATTGAGGATGGCAGCCGTTTCGCGGCTGATTCACTATTCTCTGATGAGGATGGTAACGCGGCGCCAAATGCACCGGTAGGGCATTGGGACAATAAATTTGTAGCCAGTGGCGATAAAACCAAAGTAGTGGTCGACCTTAGCTTTGATGATGAAGCAGCCATAAAAATGATGGTAGAAATGGGCTTCGAAGGCGGCTTTACTATGGGCCTCAACCAGTTGGAAGAGTTGTTAGGATAATATTCAATTTAAAATAACCGCGATGAGAAAATTAAAATTGCAGATGCACATGACCGTTGATGGCTTTGTGGGCGGGCCAAATGGCGAAAATGACTGGGTGTTTTTGGCCGGCCCGGATGAGGCTGGTTTCCGAAAAATAATTGAGCTGGCCGATAGCAGCGATACCCTTTTAATGGGGCGCAAATTGGCCGCCGGATTTACCACTCACTGGGAAAATATGGCCGACAATATGCCCGATAACCCGGCATTTCCTTTGGCGCAACTGATCGTAAATATGCGCAAGATCGTTTTCAGCAAAACAGAAACAGCCATTGCCGGCAGGAACGTGGAAGTAGAAAACGGCGACTTGGCTACTGCAGTACAGGCGCTGAAAGAACAACCGGGTAAGGATATCCTGGTTTATGGCGGCGTTGAATTTGTAAGTTCACTCATCAGCCTCAATCTTATTGACGAATATTATATCATCATTGCCCCTGTGGCCATTGGTGCCGGCCTTTCCATTTTTAAGGAGCGGAAAATACTAAAATTAGAAAGTTCAATAGCTTACAAACACGGGAAAGTGCTTAATAAATACCTGCCGATATAAGACGGGGTCAGATACACATTTGGCGAGAGCAAAATATATGCATTAGCACGCCAGTGTATTCAAATCCTGCAAAAGCGGTTCGAAAATTTGTCATGCCATCCCGACGATACCGATCAAGAGCTCTGACGAAAGTCAGGGCTTTTTTTGTTTTCAGGTATATCATCCCGCAAAACGGATGGCCGCAAGCAGTCCTCCCATTCCGCTTGATAGGACAAATCAGCATTTTATTTTATAGCGATGACCATTTATAATAATTTTTCAATGTTATCTTTATAAGCTCTACCTACAGGAACTGGTACTCCATCGATCTCAAGAAAGCCGGTAGAATAGGATTCAATCTTGTTCAACGCCACAATGAACGAGCGGTGCACCCGCATAAAGAGCCGCTGCGGAAGCAGTGCCTCAATCTCCTGTGTGCCCATCTTGGTGAGGTAAGAGTTTTTGGCGGTAACGATCTTGATGTACTCACGCTGGCTTTCGATGTAAAGGATTTCCGAAAACCAAATCTTCACTTTTTTATGCTGCACATTCAGGAAAAGGTATTCTTTTGCTTGATCCAATGGGCTCCTGACTTTATTCACCGCCTGGAGGAAGCGATCGAAGGCAAAGGGTTTTAGCAGGTAATCGGTCACGTTTAGTTCAAAACCTTCCACGGCATACTGGTGATAAGCCGTTGTCACAATGACAGCCGGTGGTTGTGCCAGCGTTTTCAGAAATGCCATCCCTTTTAATTTGGGCAGATGGATGTCCAGGAAAATCAGGTTGGGCCGGTTATTGCGAAGATACTCCGTCGCGCGCAACGCGTCTTTAAACGTACCTGTTAATTCGAGGAACGGCACCTGCGAGATATAGTCGGCAAGCACTTTGACTGCGAGCGGCTCATCCTCAACGATAATGCACTTGATATCAGACATGGCTGGCCAGGTTAATCTTCAGGGTCGCCGTAAATTGCGTCAAACCCTGGTGTACGTTTAAACTATAATCGGTATACTGTAGTTCCAACTGACGGCGCAGGTTAGAAAGGCCGATGCTTTCCCTGACAGCAGGCTCTCCGATTGATTCTTCCGTGGAGTTTTTTACCAAAAAAACGAGCTGCCGCTTATTCACAGAAAGATGAATATCGGCGGAAGGGTTATCCCTTGTTTCAGAAACACCGTGCTTAAAGGCGTTTTCTACCAACGGTATTAGTAGGAGTGGAGGGATGGCCTGTTTCATATCCTCAATATCGTAATTAAAGTTGACCCTAAGCGAATCGTCATAGCGCAGCTTTTCGAGTTCAAGGTATTCACTAATGATCCTGACCTCGTGCTCAATAGCGATGAAATCACCGCCGGTTTCATACAACATAAACCGTAACATCCTGGACAGGCGAAGGATCGATTCCGGGGCCAGTTCGCTTTTATCCCTTGCAAGTGAATAAATATTATTCAGCGTATTGAACAGGAAATGCGGGTTGGTTTGCGACCGCAGATAATTCAGTTCGGCTTCACGCTTTTCCAGGCGCAGTTGCTGGGCCGATAATTTTAACTGCTGGTGATTATAACGATACTTGAATATGCCAAAAAAGAAAACAGACAGTATGCCATGCGGAACGATGTAGCTCGTGCCTTTTTCTATCGACTCAAATTCGATCAGCGCCGTATAAATATGGAGCTGAATCCCAAGAAACCGCCAGGCATATAAAATAAAGGAAAATAGGAACAGCAAACCAACTACCACCAACAACCACCGAAGCGTTCTACCGATGGCTGACTGCTTCCTTTTTAAAAAAGGCAGGGTGTATTCAAAAAATATAAAGTTGACGACAGCGATGTAAATCACTAGCCAGATGTTGTTGAAAAACCTGGGCCAGAAAGAACCGGATGAATTGGACGAATCAACCACCAGCCAAAACAAAAGGTAGCCTAGCGTGACCTGGGCATAAAACTTAAACTGTTGTTTACTGATGTTTATCTTCATGATGCCTGAAAAGTAAAATTATACATTTCTGCGGATGTTGCCATTGACGTATATCCTCCGTCTGTTGACCTTTTGCTGTTGTCTGTTGACCACGGAATCTGCGATTTATTTTAATGATTATTCTTGTGTTATAAAACCGATAATTCATTAGAAATCAAAGTATGAAAAAAGTAATTCAATTCGGGGAACAGGTCGAGGGCTACGACATCCCGGTACTCAATGAACGGGAGATCCGGGCAGCAGCAGGCATCCTCTTCCTGATGATCTTTACCTCTTATTTGCTCATTATACTGACCGGTAATTTTGTGCTGGCCAAATACGCGATCACCCTTTTCTTTACCGATTTCCTGATCCGTGTGTTCATAAGCCCCCGTTTCTCACCGGCGCTGATCATTGGACGGCTGATCGTGCGTAACCAGGTACCGGAGTATGTTGGCGCCAGGCAAAAAAAGTTTGCCTGGATTGTAGGTGTGATCCTTTCGTTTACCATGCTGGTGTTTATGGTCATCGTTAATTCCTTCAGCCCGATCACCGGGATCGTCTGCCTGCTGTGTATGATCTTCCTGTTTTTCGAATCAGCTTTCGGCATCTGCCTGGCCTGTAAAGCATATGCTGCGTTCTATAAAGAAAAAGCCCAGTATTGCCCGGGCGAGGTGTGCGACGTAAAGGCCAGACAGCCGATCCAAAAAACATCGAAAGCGCAGTTGCTGATCGTGGTGGTGTTTGTCGGTTATATATTCCTGATCGTCCAGCTCTTCAACGCTAATTTCCGGGAAAAGCCTTATGATATGTTCGGGTTGTTTGGGCCGAAAAAAACGGCATATAAAGGTAAATGACCTGTACCCATGGAAACCCTCAACACACTGGAAATTTATTTCGCCAATTTCCGGGATCATATCATCGGAGGCGAACAGACGTTTGAATCTCCCTACGGCTCAAAGAAGATACTATACGCTGACTGGACAGCAAGCGGGCGGGCCTACCAGCCTATTGAAGTGTATATGCAACAACAGATCCTGCCTTTTGTAGCCAATACGCATACGGGGTCGACAGTTACAGGCTCTTTTATTTCACAGGCTTACCAGGAGGCAAAAGCAACGATCAAACAGCATGTTAATGCCGGAAGCGATGATGTGCTGATCTTTTGCGGCAGCGGGATGACCGCCGCGGTGAATAAGCTGCAGCGGATATTGGGCTTGCGTATTCCTGAACGGCTAAAAGATTACCTGGAAAATGAAGGTTCATCCCTAAAGGTGAAGGAGGAACTTCGGCCGGTCGTATTTGTTACCCATATGGAACATCATAGTAACCATATCAGCTGGCTGGAAACGATTGCTACGGTAGAGATCATTGGCAGCAATGCATGCGGCAATGTGGACCTGGATCATTTTGAGGAGCTTTTGCAGCGATACCGGCACCGGACCCATAAAATAGCCGCCGTTACTGCTTGCTCTAACGTTACCGGGATCGAGACACCTTACCACGAGATCGCCAGGATCATTCATCAGCATGACGGGTTGTGTTTTGTGGATTTTGCCTGTTCGGCACCTTATGTCGATATCAACATGCACCCTGACGAAAAAAGCAGACATCTGGATGCGATCTATTTTTCACCGCATAAGTTCCTTGGCGGTCCGGGCACGCCGGGTGTTCTGATCTTCAATAAAAACCTCTACACCAATAATGTGCCTGACCAGCCCGGCGGAGGAACGATAGCGTATAGCAATCCCTGGAAGGAACATATCTACATAGACGGTGTAGAAGAACGGGAGGACGGCGGGACCCCGCCTTTTTTACAGGGGATCAAAGCCGCACTGTGTATCCGCCTGAAAGAAAGTATGGGAACCAGGAACATCCGGGAGCGGAAAAAAGAATTACTGGCCATTCTTTTTAAGCGTTTTGAAAAAATAACGAATACGACCGTACTCGGGGGATGTATCAGTGATCGCCTTGGTGTTGTGTCCTTTATTATCCGGGGGGCACATTATAACCTGGTAGTGAAGCTGCTGAACGATCGCTTTGGTATCCAAACCCGGGGCGGGTGCTCCTGCGCGGGTAGCTATGGCCATTACCTGTTGGGCGTTACTAAAACCGACTCTCAGCGGATATTAGGAGATATACTTTCAGGCAACCTGCAAGATAAACCCGGGTGGGTTAGGTTATCCATTCATCCAACCATGACTGATGATGAAATGCATTTGATCATGGACGCGATCGGGCAGATCGCTGCAAAGCACACGGAATGGGGAATGAACTATCGCTATTGTCCCGCAAGCAACGAATTTATAATGAACGCAAGGGTGTCTGATACTCACTATAACGTCATTGCGTAACCTTCGCCGGGTGGTAATCTTTCCAAAGCCACTCCAGCGCTTCGGGAAGCGTTTGCATTTTTACTTTACGGTCAACGTGCCGGGCATTACGGGCAAAAACAAACTGGTATTGATAGCCTTTAGCAGCGAGTACTTTTGCCATATTTTCATTGGCAAGCACCCAATCGTGCATGTCATCGCGCATTATGTTTGGATTAAAAAGGTCCTGGTCGCCTACCTCCATCCATATTCGCAGTGGTTTCGGGCGGCTTTCGGGGATCAGGTGTTCATGAAATCCCCAGGCGCCGTGCGGTGTTTTCGGGTTGTAGGGCCATTGTTGGTTGATGTAGGTGCCTGAATAGTTGAGCACACGGTGATACAATTCCGGGTGGTACCACGCCATGATCAGGGCGCATGATCCGCCCGAACTGCCACCCATGGTAGCGCGACCAGCAGGGTCCTTGGTTAGTTTTACCTGGCACTTGCTTTCCACCAGCGGCAGTACTTCATTCTCAACAAATTCCGCATATACGCCGTTCATAGTATCGTATTCCAGGCCCCGTTCGCTGCCCTGGGCATCGCCGCTGCCGTTCCCGATGGAGATGGCGACCATCGCGGGTATTTTGCCTTCGGCAATCAGGTTGTCCAATACCGTGAAAAGCAAATTGTCTGGCCCATCGGCACCAATTATGAACGGTGCTACGGCACCGGCGACATACTGTTTTGGAACATACACTGCCACCTGGCGGGTGTAGGGAGCCGGATGACTTGTAGTGACGATCAGTTTAGCAGGGTTTGCCGGATCTGCCGCGCCAAATGTATTTGGTTCCCGGGCAATGCCGGGATAAATTTTGCTGTCCCTGGAATCCATGGTAAAGCGATATATCGTTCCCTGCGGTACGTTAGCCTGTGCCACCGATTCTGGTACAGGATCATGTGTGGGCCCGATAATAAAATTTCCATTGGAGTTGGGCGAAGGGTTGATGCCATCTGGTAATTCTGTAGCCGGTACATAACCCGGTGTATGCGGGTCGCGGATTGGTGCCTGGGCTATGGCTGAGTTTACATTCCATATCATGTAAAACAATACACCGAACACTATGGTGCGATTAATTATTTTAATTAGCTTCATTTTTTTGATTTAAGCGGTGATCGTTATGCCTGCGTTTAAATTTAGGGTTTATAATTGCGGCATCAAAATTTTGCTACTCCAGCATAGACTGCGTTACCCACAGATAGCTTCGTTTCTCTCCGTCAATCTTTCAACGGCTCATTAGTTATTTGTCAATCATAGGATCGGGTTGTATATTAGTGCTATCATAATATGAAACCTACGATCTTTGGTTACAGTAAACTCAAGGAAAATGGAACTGAAAATATTTGCTCCCTCACTGCAATTACGATCATTCATTAAATGTTATTATGTATGTGAAAGCCATTATACCGAATATGTGAAAGACGTTTTCTTTCCTGATGGATCTGTGGAGGTCGTTTTTCACGCAGGAACGGATTTTTACAGAGATGATGAAAAAGAATGCTGGGCTAAGGTGATAGGTCAAATTACACAACCACTGACCATGAAAGCCATAGGAGAAGGTAAAAGTTTCGGTATTTGGTTCTTACCTCATACATTTTCCTTGTTTTCCGGCATTTCAATGAATGAATTGAATGATAAGACTATTCCGCTGGACACTATATTTAGCCAGGCTTTTATTGACCTTGTAAAAAACTGCCTTCTTGAAAATGATGTAAATGGCCTGGTGGAAGGAACGAATATTTATCTATCCAGGCGGTTAAATATATCATCCAACCCAGTAAAAGAAAAAATTGTTGAACATGCTATTCAATATATTCTGACTAAAAAGGCAGGCACCGATCTTGACAAACTGGTAAAAGATTGTAATATTTCCAACCGCTATCTGCAAAAGATCTTTATAGAGAGGATCGGGTTTAGCCCCAAATTCTTTATAAGAATAGTACGTTTTCAATATGCACTACATCTTCTGACCGGGTGCCGCCCCGATTCACTCACTGCTTTAACTTACCTGGCCGGTTATTATGATCAGGCACATTTTATCAGGGATTTTAAGGAGTTTACAGGTTCCGCACCTTCTCAGTTTCATCTTGCAAAGCATCCAATCAATCAGCATTTTCTCGGTTTGTAATAAGTAAGCTGTTCGTTTTTATACAATTTCGACCGCTAATGCTAAATTACTTTTGCATCGACATTTTTACTTTTATTGAATTAATCCGATCCAAAATGGAAACCAAAATATCAAGAAAAAAATTTATTGCAGACGGCCTTTGTGTGAGTGCCGGTTGTTTATTATTGCCGGGTTTTATACAAAAAAAAGAAATGGTAATGACCGTTAATGGGCCGATAGAATCGCAGAATATGGGGTTCACTTTAACGCATGAGCATATCATGGCAGACTTTATAGGCGCCGAAAAATATAGCAAAAGCCGTTACAATGCAGATGAAGTTTTTGAGGTCGCCCTGCCTTTTGTAAAGGATGTAAAAGCAAAGGGTGTTGATACATTTATCGATTGTACCCCTGCTTATTTAGGCAGGGACGCGAATACCCTTAAGCGACTTTCAGATGCTGCAGGCATCAATATACTGACCACCACGGGGTATTATGGGGCGGTAAATGAAAAATTTGTGCCATCACATGCATACGCCGAATCTGCACAACAACTGGCTGACCGGTGGGTCAAAGAATGGAACAACGGGATAGAAGGCACCGCTGTAAAGCCCGGATTGATCAAAACAAGCACAGACAAGGGCCCGCTTACGCCTATGCAGCGCAAACTGGTACAGGCAGCCGGGATAGCGCATCTTGCTACAGGGTTAACCATTGCCATACATACCGGCGATGGAGCAGCCGCTTTTGAGCAAATTGAAATTTTAAAAGGCCAGGGCGTTTCGCCTGCTGCAAGAATTTGGGCGCATACACAATCCGAGCCCGATCAGGAGATGCATATCCGGGCTGCAAAGCTAAAGACCTGGCTTTCATTTGATGGTGTAAATCCCAATACACTCCAGGCAAATTTAAATTACTTACAAACTATGAAGGTGAACAAACTGCTTGACCAGGTATTGGTCTCGCAGGATTCAGGATGGTATAATGTAGGCGAACCAAAAGGAGGGAACTTTAAGCCCTATACTTGTATTTCGACCCAATTTATTCCGTTGCTTCAACAAAACGGCTTTACAGCGGATGAGCTTGATCGCATATTTAAACTGAACCCGTCAAAAGCATTTGCAATAAAAGTCAGGCGGTATTAGGAATGATCTCTTCATGATGCCGACGGCCATGTAAAATTCAAAGGTTTTCATTTCAATCTGGCTATTTGTTATAGCCAGATTTGAAATTGAAATGTTTGTAATTATGAATTTCCTTGTTTGGCAATAAATATCGGATTTCTGAAAAGAAGCGAGGATACTACCTGTACCAGTTCGCCACCGTTGAACGGTTTCCCCACCACAGCGTCAGCCTCGCATAAATTAGCCATCGGCTCGAACAGGTGAGTGGTTGAAACTAAGATAACAGGTATTCTGCTGGTCTGTATTTTGGCTTTCAGCATAAGGCAGATGGCATGTCCGCTTACCTGCGGAAGCCATTCGTCAATAACAAAGCAATCGGCGCGCATAAATGCGAGCTCAGCCATAGATGGGAACCTGGTGAAGGTGGTAACGATATATGCTTCTGCTTCAAGAAGCCGTTGCATGGTTTCCAGGACATCCTGATCATGCTCAATGATAACGATATGTTTCGGCACGGTAAGTAATTAAAGGGGATGAACGATATAGGGGTAGAAAACAGCTTCATCAAGATTGAGAACATGGTTCTCAATCTTGATAGTGGTATACGGATCGTTTTCACTTTTTGTTACAATAATTTTTTTAATGTTTATGCAGGTGGCGATTTCTTGTCGCAAACGACCCTGTAAATAGTCTCATTTGCGCATTTTATTATTTCTGCTTTGCTGTTACCTTTACTCATCAGCAAACAATTAGCAACCATGAAAATATTAAGAGTACATTATACCACCACGGCCGAATTTGCGCCAAGAAACAAGGAAAACATTGCCGGAATTGTAAATGAATTAAAAAAAATTAATCATCCCGGTATTCAATACAGCACTTACCTGTTGCCTGATGGCAAAACGTTTATGCACTTTGACCATTTCGAGAACGAAGCGGCTCACCAGGTACTCACAGAACTGGAATCATTTAAAAAATTTGATGAAGAACTTTGGGCAAGCGGTTTGGAAATTGAGCCGAAGTTAGAATTGTTGTCGATTGTGGCATCAACGGCAGATCATTTTGCTTGATACATCAACTTAGGAAACACCCTTATTATTTAAAAACTAAGATTTAAGTGGTTTTTATCCTTCAAATGGTTATTTTAGATTGATGAAATTTCTTAAAATACTCCTTATCATTATTGTTGTATTTATTGGGATAAATTTACTGCTTAATCGATTTTTCTTTCGGTCCAATCTTGATAAAGAAGCGGAGATTGTAAACTTTCAAGGTAGCCAATTTAATTTTTCATCTTCAAAACCTTTCTATTTCGAAATAAATAACGAACTGTTTTATAATGCAAACGGGGTTCTTGATTATCATTCAACACCAGTATGGAAAGGGAATGTTAAAGAAGCTTATATATCTCCCAATGGTAAGTATGCATTGATATATGACGGAAATAAACTAATACTTATTGATAATACAGGAAAGCAATTGTTTGATATAGACAATTATGAAGAATCTGCAGTTGAGGAAAATAGAAAAAGTGGCAGATTTATAGGTAATGGAATTCAATGGAGTGCCAATTCGGATTATTTTTTGATTTTACAGGATCGGGTTTGGGATAGAAATTACAGCAAGAAAAACAGATCAAGCATTTATAAATACCTTTTAGCCGATGGGACATTTAAATCACTCATAGATTTAAGCGAAGAAGCTTATGAATGCTTGATCATCAGTTCAAACGAACAAAGTATTTTTTATGAATTTGCCACCAAAAAAGGTGACCTCGCATTCAAGAAAGTTAATATAAAGACTAAGAAAATATTATCGGAACATTTTACTGATGATAGTTTGAAGTTGACAAACGTTAGCAATGATAGTGCTTATGTTAATTATAATAAAAACGTATTCCAGGAAAACAGCTTCGACTTAAAGGGCATTATTGTGCCTGCAGTTAGCAAATCGGGATATGCGTTATTTTATAGAGATCAGGATACTACAGTAAAACTTTTAAACGGCACGTATGGCTATGATGGATTTAAAGGGTTTTACAGAGATTTTTTTCAGGATGGATATTTTTTACCAGGAAACAGATTTTTTATTGCTAATGTTTTAGCTAAAGATTTTAAAGGACAAATGGTAATTGACACCAAAACATACCGAATAATGAAGTTAAATAATCAAACACATTTTTATTTTAATATAAATTCCAAAGATTGCAGAGATTATGTTTTTAGGTGGGAAATTATGCCAAATGTAAAATTCTCTACATCGGTTAGTGCGCAAATTGGAAAAGGAAATTAACCTGTTTGCTTTGATGTATTTGCCAACAGGCATTCAGCAAAAACACCTACTGTTCTTTTTTAAAACAGTTCTAATCATTACCCTTAAATTTTGTATTTTTAAGACTTCTCAGGATAAACAATAACGGTAATGGCAAACTGTAAAACTGGAAGCGCATGAATATCATTCACAATAAAGATATTGGTACCAAACAAAAAGCGCTGGCCATTAATCTCGACCCACAGATATACGGTTCGTTTGCCGAAATAGGGGCAGGGCAGGATGTAGCAGCTAATTTTTTCAAAGCTGGTGCATCCTCGGGCACAATCGCTAAAACCATGTCGGCTTATGACATGATTTTTTCTGACGCCATCTACGGCGCCCAGCAGATCAAGCGCTATGTAAGTGAGCCCCGATTGATATCTATGCTTGACCGCGAGTATGGGTTACTGATAGAACGCCTGGGGGTACAACGCGGGGACAATACTACTTTCTTTGCTTTTTCTGGCACCTTTTCGGCGCTCAATTATCATAAAACCAACGAAGGCCATGGTTGGATGGGGGTTAGGTTTCAGTTGGAGCCCGGCGGGGTATTTAATGATGTGGTGTTGCACGTTAAGCTTTTGGATAATGACAATAATTTGCAGCAGCAGGCGGTAGGGATATTGGGGGTAAACTTAATTTATGCCTGTTTTTATTATCATGTGAGTCCACCTATTTTTTTACTGTCGCTATTGGACAACCTGTCAAAGGACCGCCTGCAGATAGATATGATCCGCTTTGAAGGCCCGGGCTTTACTCAAGTGGATAACCGTTTGATGAGCCTGCACTTGGTGAAATATGGTTTTTCGGATGCCGCAGTTTTTGGGTCAGACGGAAAAAACATGCAGCCGTCGGAGGCTTTGTATAAAAAGCATATTGTGGTGATACGGGGCCGGTTCAGGCCTATTATCAATGTGCATTTGGATATGCTTAATACAGGCGTTAAGCAATTTATGCAGGAGCCAGATGTGGACAGTGCAAACGTTGTTGTAGTTACAGAGCTTACCCTGCAATCGTTAAAAGAACGAAACGCCGATCAAACTGCTGAAATAGACGAGAAGGATTTTCTTGACCGGGTGGATATACTTTGCTCGTTGGGACAAACAGTACTGATATCTAATTTCCATGAGTATTACAAGTTGGTGGCTTACCTGTCAAAGATCACCAAGTTAAAGATGGGCGTGGTTTTGGGGTATCCGAACCTGGAGTATATTTTTTCTGAGGATCATTACAAGGACCTGCCGGGTGGTATTTTGGAGTCTTTCGCCACATTATTCAGCCGCAAAGTGAAACTGTTTATTTATCCAACCCTGCGCGATGGCGTGATTTGGAACTGCCTGCGGTTTTATCCACCGCCACACCTGATAGACTTGTACCGCTACCTGATCGCTAATAATAAGATAGAAGACATCAGGCATTATAACGAGAATAACCTGCATGTGCAAACTGATAAAGTATTGCAGCTGATCAAGGAGGATGCAGATGGGTGGGAAGCCTATGTACCGGCCGAAGTAGCTACGATGATAAAAGACCGCCGCCTGTTTGGCTATTCAAGCAAAGCCGATACCATTAATAAAGACGTTACTACTACTAATGGTGAAGCCGGAAATGTATTGGATGTGGTTTAAGTATATTGCCTCAATAATTGAAAAAGGCTAACTCAGTTGAGTTAGCCTTTTTGTTTTATAGATGGATTGTTTTTAATTCTTTGGTTTTTCAGGCGCTTTGCCAATCAAATCCATAAACTGATCCAGTTTTGGTGTAATAATGATTTGGGTGCGCCTGTTTTGCGATTTGCCGGCATCGGTGCTGTTATCGGCTATCGGGTTATATTCGCCTCTCCCCCCGGCTGTCATACGTTTAGGGTCAACCTTATAAGTATTTTGCAAGGCCTGTACCACAGACGATGCCCTTAAAGTACTCAGGTCCCAGTTATTGCGGATATTCTTTTGGGAGATAGGCACATTATCCGTGTTACCCTCTATCAGCACATCATAGGTATTATAATCCATGATGATCTTGGCAATCTTACTTAAAGTAGCCCCGGCTTTATCTGAAATTTCATAACTTCCTGATTTATAAAGCATGTTATCCGAAAGCGAGATATATACTACGCCTTTCAGCACCTTCACATCAACATCACTTAATTCCTGCTGACTTAAAGAGCGGGTTAAATTGTTGGTCAACACCATATTAAGCGAGTCGCTCTTGCTCTTGGCATTTACCAATTGCTGAATGTATTTGTTAGAGCTGTTGATCTCATCAACCAGTTTTGAAATATTAACATTTCCCTGGCTGCCAGAGTTGAGGCATTTGGTAAGGGCTTCCTGTAATACTTTGGAATTAGCTCTTTCGGTTGCTAACTGTTCCTCCAGGCTTTTAACACGATTAGTCGCCTGGTCGAGGCTTCGCTCGGTCAATAAATATTTATTGTGAAGGTCGCGGGTATTGCTATCCAGTTTGTTGTAAGTGGTTTGCAGTTCCTTGTATTTTTTTGAGCTGACACAGCTTTGGGTCATCACCGCTACTACGATTAAAGCGGGCAATAATAGTTTGAGTCTCATAAACTTAGATGTTGGATTGATAAATATTAAATGAATAATAGTTTAACTATTCAAAACCTATAAAGTTTGATTTGCGGGGAAGTGCTGTGCAGGTCTTAGGTAAATAGCTGCTATAAAACCATTATTATCTTGCCATTTTACTTTGTTTGATCAACCACACGGTAAGGTCATCAGCGGCCTTATCATTATCAAATCCGGCGGGTAAACGGCCGTTTACATACTCATTGTACAGCCAGGGATCGCCTACGGCAAAAACAGTTCCTTTGCCATATTTTACTATGGCAGCGATAGTAGCTCCATTGGGTGATTTTAAAGCGATTACAGCTTGTTTGTTGTTCAGGCTGATACTGCACACATCCTTCAGGAAAAGCTTCCTTGCGGTTTTAAAAATGGATGTGTTAAAGGGTACACTTGCGCCATCTTCAAAGTGATTATCATCGATGACATGATTTTGCAGGTCGTTATTAAAATGCATGCCAAATTTGGCGGCCAGGTTATTAAAATGTGGCAATTCTACATTGATACTGTCGTTAGCCATTAATACCAATATCCCGCCTGTTTTTACCCAGGCGGCTATTTCCTTTGTATCAGTTGCTTCAATATAATGCGGATTGGGGTTTTCCTTTTTGGTATCCGGGTCAACTATGATATAAATGTTTGATGCCCGCAAATTTTTAGCTGTTGGCGCTTCGCCCAGCGTATCTAATTTGGCACCTTTGCTTTTAAATAGCTCACCCCATTTGGAGAAGCCTGAATTTTCTGTATCAGTCCATAGGTAATGGAACCTTTTGATCTCGCCGGAGGCTGTTTTATGCACCTCATGGTTAAAATAGCAATCGAGTGTTACGGTTTGTGCCTTCACGGCAGAAGACATTAGCAGTATTAAAAACGGGGCATAGATTATATTTTTCATTTATCAGGTTAATGCTTGGTAATTCAAAAGTATTGGGATTAAAATGAATTTACAATGTATTATTATATTTTTGAAATATAAACCGACAGTTGCTGCACATCAATACGGCTTCTGCTTTTCAAATAAATTAATCTGCCTGAAAATGAAACGACATTTGAACTACCTCATTTGCATTATGATAGCCGCCTTGACAGGCAATACCGCATTGGCTCAAACAGCGGATAATCCTGATCTGAAAACAGCTAATAAATGGGTTAAAAGCGGAGAATGGCGCAAGGGGCTAAAGATCAAACCTCAGCCGTCTATCAACAGCGTTGAGTTCGCTAAACAGTATCAATTAAACAAAGAAGTATGGGATAAGGTGTTTACTTATCTGAGGACTACCAACCTCGATACCCTAAAACCGGGCAAGTATCCCATTGATGGCGATAGTGCCTTTGCAACCATAACGGATGCACCATCTAAAACTTTTGATAAATCGGCCTGGGAATCACATCGGAAATATATCGATCTGCAATATGTTATCAAGGGTAAAGAAACCATTATGGTGGCAGAACTGGCTACGGCCACCGTGACCAACCCTTATGACGAAAAAAAGGATATTGCCAATTATACCGCTGAAGGTAAATCGTACATGGCAACACCTGACTATTTCTTTTTATTTTTCCCGGATAATGTACACCGGCCAAACATATTGGTTGATGGATATCCGCAGGTGAAGAAGCTGGTGATCAAGATCATTGTAAAGTAAGTAAGATCCCTTTGTGGGCTTTGTGCTTTTCTCTATGCGCTCTGTGGTAGAAGATTAACCACAGAGTACGCGGAGGTTTTCACGGAGGGGCACAGAGCTTTTTGGGTAAATTATAAGATGCTTCTTTTGATGCCCATTTCAAGGCCCCTGAGTTCTGCCAACCCTTTTAACCTTCCGATAGCTGAATAGCCGGGGAAGGTGTTATGGTTGAAATCATCCAGCAGTTTATGGCCATGATCGGGGCGCATGGGTATAGCAATATCATCCCTGCCGCTATCTGCCCTTTTTTTTTGCTCGAGGATAATATTTTTCATGACGGCATACATGTCTGTGCTGCCATCCAAATGATCAGCCTCGTAGAAGCTGCCATCTGGTTCGCGCCTTACATTACGCAAGTGCAGGAAATGGAAATGTGTGCCCAACCGGTTAACTATCCCCGGCAAATCATTATCGCCACGGGCACCCAGGGAGCCGGTACAAAAAGTGATTCCGTTGCTTGGTGAGGGGCAGGAGTTGACCACGTCCGCCAAATCCCTTTCGGTTGAAATTACACGCGGCAAACCTAATATCGGGAAAGGCGGATCATCCGGATGGATGCACATTTTTACACCTGTTTTTTCGGCATGGGGAATGATCGCATTTAAAAAATAGGAAAGGTTGGCCTTTAAAGCTTTGGCATCGGTATTTGCATATTTTTTAAGATGTTCCTTTAGTTCAGCCATGGTATATACCGAACCTGTACCGGGCAATCCGGCCATAATATTGGTAGTTAACTGACTGACTTCTTCTAATTTAAGGCTATCTAGATAAAGTTTTGCTTCATCTTTCCGCTGTTCCGTATAATCGGCGGAAGCGTTTTCACGTTCCAATATATACAGATCAAAAGCAGCCAGAGCGGGCACATCATATCTCAAAGCCGAGGCATTGTTTGGCAGGCGGAAATCAAGATTGGTGCGCGTCCAATCCAGGACTGGCATGAAGTTGTAACAGACAGTTTTGACACCTGCCTGGCTAAGATTTTTGAGGGTGATGATATATTTTTCAATATACCCATCACGCTTTATGCCTGCTGTTTTTATGCTTTCGTGGATATTGACGCTTTCCACAACCGACCAGCGTAAGCCGGCTGTCTCCACTATTTCCTTACGGCGATTTATTTCCTCCAAACTCCATACCTCGCCGCTGGGAATATGGTGCAGGGCGGTAACAACGCCGGTAGCCCCCGTTTGCCTTACGGCAGATAGGGTTACTGCATCATTGGGGCCGTACCACCGGAATGTCTGTTCTAAATTGCTGATCATTTTTACTGTTATCCGGCAGTAAAAATAGGATTATAACCTATAATTCAGTCCACAATTATTTATCCGGGTGCATCTTTTTGATATGATCGGCCATTACGCGGAGCAGTTGACTGCTTGAATAGGGGCGCCAGCCGTGCCCGCCACGATCGCCATAGGTAAAGGAACCACCGTAGTAAGGGTTAGTTGTTTTGGTCAGGAAGTCCTCCATGTGGTATACTCCAAAGTTGAGAAAGAAATCATCCATACGCCCGGCGAATACGTTTAGCTTACCTACCAGTTTTGGCCCGACGGTAGCCCAGTTCTTGTCGAGGTAATAGCGCATATCGAAGTTTTCCTTCCAGTATTGAGCTACAGAAGCATCCATAACACCGGTCTTTTTATCGAAAAGAGGCTTGAAATAGCCGTCATCACCCACCGGGCCGAATACCGCGCTCCATATATCCAGTTGCCCGCCGGAGCGGCCTTTGGTGCCGTTAACCAGCTCCATGGTTATACGTTGCTCGGAGGTTAGATGCACATCGCCGGTAGTGAAAAATCGGGTGTTGATGGTTGGCGATCTGTACCATTCAAATTCCTTATAAAAAGCGTTTTTATCTTCATATACATTGATGCCTTCTACGTTCCTGAAATCAAGGGGATCGGGTGAAAAGGCCCAGCAGCCTCCATAAAATTCAGGATATAATACCTGCAGTGCAAATGATTCCCAGCCGCCGGTTGAGCCGCCGGTTAATAAACGGGCATAGCCTTCGCGGATACAGCGGTATTGCTTTTCAATTTCAGGAATTAGTTCTTCGTGAATAGCGTCGCCATATGGGCCATTGTTGACTGTGTTTACGGCATACGAGTCATCAAAATATGGTGAAGGGTGCTGGATGGTTACAGCGATGAAGGCAGGGAAACCATCAGATGTCCAGTCCTTATAAAATTCGTTCTTGTTATTTTCTCTAAACCTGAATGGGGCTGCGAGCGAAAAATGGCCCTGCTCATATACCGTGGGGTAGTGTTTATCCGGGTTTTCATCGTATCCCTTTGGCAATAATATAGTAGCGCCGATGTAGACGGGCTGTCCCCAGAATTTGCTTAGCTTTTCACTTTTTATTTTAATGTGTTTTACCCATTTGGTATCGGCAGGAACAGCAATGGGCGGAATCGTTTGATCGGTTACTAATTTGACAGACTGGCGATTGGTTTGGCCGATAGTGATCTTCTGAACCTTGCTGTATAAATTGCCCGGTGAGCGGCGCCAGTCCTGGCCTTCCCATTGATCCATGTGCATCCAGAGCGTATGGCCATCAGAGCGTTTAAATTCGGTATACTTACTTAATACCCCCTGGATAAAATATTCTCCCGGAGGTATTGTTTTAAGATCATTAACAGGATAGCCTAAAGTTGAACCGTTAACGGTTACATCCTGCGATGGCTTCAGCTTTTCAAAATCAACCCCAAAAAACTGTGTGCCATAGCGGCCCACCTGCAGGCGTGGCTCAATGGTATCTGTATGCGAAATAACCAGGAACATGCGCCCGGTGAGTTGCTGATCACCTGAGGCGGTGGGGAATGATATTTTAAATTCGAGATTACCGTCAGTTTTTTGGTTTGTAATAACCTTATGCTGGGCATTAGCATCTGTCAACCTGAAAATAGCCAAAAAGGATATTACCAGGAGTAATTTCTGTTTCATAAATAAGATCAGTTAATAGATTCAGTAAGCTTTAGCAATTTAAGAAGCTTTTGGCTCAATAAGAAACCATCACAGGAATGTTACTGTGCAACCGCGGGTAGAGCAGGGTCAGGAAAGAAATAATTCTAAAAGACTATTAATTAGCGTAATTAATACTGTCAAATACATCTTTCATTACCGGTTTGGAAATAAAAGTGGTAACAAAGGGGTATGATTTGGAACGGTCTATATCCCTTGGGTCAACAGAAGAAGAAACAATATATATTTTAATATTCTTTTTTAATGATTGATAAATATCCTGGAAACGATTTAAAAAGTCCCAGCCATTGAAACGCGGCATATAAAGGTCAATAAAAATGTAGTCTGGCAATGATTTGGATTCAGAACTATTTTCTTCCAAATAATCAAGTACAAGCTCTCCATCAAAAGAATAAGTTGCGTTATTGGACAGCTCACTATATTTCAGGGTCATCTGAACTATTTTATGAAAAATAGGTTCATCGTCGATAAGTACTAGTTTGCTCATGATGAATGGTTTAGTAAATATTAAAAAAACAATTTGCAGATGATAAAAGGCAATCAGTTAATATATTGCACCTAAATAAACATAATATCTTCTTAATAATATGACACTAAGATAATTGATTAATCAACAACTTGTTAGCCAATGTATTAGATAGTTATCAACACTTATGAATATTTATTGAATAACGAAACACAGCCCATCTGAACAATGGTTTGCAATACTGCGAGTTATAGCTGTTATTTAATCAGATAACCATGAAAATTGCATAAATAAATATATAATAATAGAAATTGTAACTTTTATGTTACAGTATGTTGTGAATATAAAGAATGGAAGCTGATGAATTATACCAGTTTCATATTCTCCGGGTCCCAATGAATAACCTTGTTTTGGAAATAGCTTTCGTTGCAAGCCAGCGCAGGTGCGGCAGCCCTGAAACCAAACTCCGCATTCTCAACCACAGGCTTACCTGTGCGCATGGAATCAAAGAAATTATCGAAATGGTCATAGGATGAATCGTATCCATCGGGAGATTGATAGGTAATCGTTTCGCCTTTCGGCCTTTGCTGATCTGCAACGGAATATTTTTTGTTGTAATCATCTATAATTGCTTTTTGCATAGCCATAGGATACGTTTCGAACGAATCCCAACCCCCATACCCGGGAGCTACCGGCATTTTGTTTTTGTGTATGGTAAAAGCGCTTTCGTCCGAAATATCAATTACGCCTTCGGAACCTATCATCCTGGTATACCCAACTTCTCCTTCACCACTTATAAAATTAACCTGTAGAGACACCTGGAACGATGGATGTTCCTTAGTTTCCGGGTAATGGATCACAGCTGTCATTACATCGGGGACATTGCGGCCATCCTTCCAGAAAGCGGTATCACCAACGGCATATATCTTATCCGGGCCCTTAGAATCAGTTATAAAATGAATGCCTGATAACAGGTGTACAAAAAGATCGCCTGCTACGCCTGTACCATATTCACGATAATTTCTCCACCTAAAAAAGCGGTTGCTTTCATAATCATGCTTTTCCTTCTCTGTCGCCTGGAACCTTTCCCAATCCACTGTTTGTGGTGATGCGTCAAGAGGGATAGTATATTGCCAGGCACCCAAGGCGCTTTGCCTGTTAAAAGAAGCTTGTATGGCATTCAATTGCCCTATGGCCCCAGCTTTATATAATTCTTTTGCTTTTTGAAATGCGATACTGCTTACCCGCTGGCTACCCACCTGGAAAACAGCTTTGGTTTCCTGCTGTGCTTTAATTTCGCCCAATCCTTCGCTCAAATAATGCACCATTGGCTTTTCGCTGTAAACAGCTTTTCCTTTACGCATGGCGTCAATGGCTATCCTGCTGTGCCAGTTGTCACTTGTGGCGATAATTATGGCGTCAATATCTTTGCGTTCCAATATTTCCCTGTAGTCACCCGTAGTAAAAATATTGGCCCCAAAAAGCTCTTTTGCCCTTTCTAATCTTCCTTTATACAGATCGCAGCAGCCAACCAGTTCAACCCCCTGCGAATGCAGAGCGGCACGTGTATCATTAAAACCCATAATGCCCATGCCTATCGTAGCAACACGGATCTTATCATTCGGGGTGATCCTTTTCTCTAACTGTAAAATTCTTCTTTCCCGTTCTTCCTGTGCGGCAAGCGCGGTAAGCGATGCGGATGAAAGGATGATGGTACTGCCTAATTGTTTAATAAATTTCCTGCGGTCAGAAGACATGATCTTTTGTTTTTATAGGTTATTAATTAAGAACTACAATTGGTTATGCGCACCATAACAGGGGGAGGGTGGCGGCATTTTCGAGAGGCAATATAATAACTAAATATGCTTAACAGAAATTGGCTGCTGCAAAATATTTGCTATTATTACTTTTTGATCTATCCTGTTTAAGCCTGTAGTATCATGAGATATTTTTTCGCCGCATTGCTCAGTCTGATTGCCTATAGCACCAGTTTTGCGCAGATAAAATCGGCAGTTGCAGCGGAAGAATTGATTGCCAATAGCATAGACCAGCAGCAATTTAATGCATCAACCTTATTGTGGTACAATCACCCGGCTGCAAAGTGGGATGAGGCTTTGCCTGTAGGTAATGGCAGGTTAGGGGGAATGGTATTTGGCAATCCGGCCGAGGAACGTATCCAACTAAATGAAAGTACTTATTGGACAGGCGGCCCATATTCGTCTGTAGTGCCCGGCAGTAATAAATACCTGCCCGAAGTGCAACGCCTGATTTTTGCCGGGAAAATGAATGATGCCAACAAACTTTTCGGTCGGCATTTGATGGGTTACCCGGTGGAGCAGCAGAAATATCAATCGCTGGCCAATTTGATGCTCTTTTTTAAAGATAATAAAGATGTAAGCGATTATAAACGCTGGCTTAATTTGGAAACTGGTATTACCAGTTTGCAGTATACCAGTAATGGCATCACTTATCGTAGGGATGTATTTTCCTCATTTCCTGACCAAAACATCGTTGTCCGTATCACAGCCAGCAAGCCGGGGAGCATATCATTTACGACAAACCTTAGGGGCGTGCGTAATCAAACCCATTCGGATTATGGTACGGATTATTTCAGGATGAATGGATTGGGGAAGAACGGATTAAAATTAACCGGGGGATCAGCCGATTATCTGGGCATAAAAGGCAGGCTGAAATATGAGGCGCAGTTAAAGGCTGTGCCTGAAGGTGGCAGTATAAAGGTGGCGGGCGATCAATTGATGATTGATAAAGCCGATGCTGTTACCCTGTATTTTACCGCGGCGACCAATTTTGTGAACTATAAGGATGTCAGTGCTAATCAGCATAAAAGGCTACTGGCTTATTTGAAACAAATTGAGGGCAAATCATACCAAAACATCAGAAACGCACACTTAGCGGATCATCAACGATTATTTAACCGGGTATCCATCAGTCTGCCCATCACTAAAAGCGCTTTTTTGCCTACGGATGAGCGAATGAAAAACAACGTTTCGGCGCCCGATCCGCAACTGGCTGCTTTGACTTACCAGTTCGGGCGTTATGTGCTGATCGCCTCCTCGCGACCGGGCGGGCAGGCGGCCAACCTGCAAGGTATCTGGAACGATGATATGAACCCGGCCTGGGATTCAAAATATACCACCAACATTAACCTGCAAATGAATTACTGGCCGGTGGAGTCGGCTAACCTGTCCGAATGTACGCAGCCGTTGATCCAATTCATGAAGACTATAACCGATGAGGGAGCTAAAGTCGCCAAAGAACATTACAATGCCCGTGGATGGGTACTCCACCAAAATACCGACCAATGGATGGTGGCCGCGCCGATGGATGGCCCAACCTGGGGCACGTTTACTACAGGCGGCGCCTGGCTTTGCACCGAATTGTGGGAGCATTATTTATACACCCGGGATAAAAAGTATTTAGCGGAGATCTACCCGGTTATCAAAGGATCAGTACAGTTTTATATGGATTTTCTGGTGAAGCATCCCAACGGGAAATGGCTGGTGACCAATCCATCCACATCCCCCGAAAACTTCCCGGCAAGCGAGGGTAATGGGCCTTATTTTGACGAAACCACCGGTAGCATGTTGCCAGGCACTACCATTTGCGCGGGATCGTCCATCGATATGCAGATACTGACCGACCTGTTTGGGGATTACATGCAAGCCGCTAAAGTATTAGGGGTAGATAAAGAAATGGGGATTAAGGCGGCGGGTATGCGAAAACGTTTTCCGCCACCACAAATAGGTAAGGATGGTGCTTTACAGGAATGGACGGAGGACTGGAGACAACTGGAAAAAGAGCATCGCCACTCATCGCATATGTATGGGCTTTATCCCGGCAATGTGATCTCTTATAAAAACACACCTGGATTTGTGGAAGCCACCAAAGCGGTATTGAATCAACGCGGCGATGGTGCTATGGGTTGGTCGCGGGCCTGGAAAGCCGCGCTTTGGGCAAGACTGAAGGATGGTAATCGTGCGAACAAGATCATCAAAGGATATTTGAGTGAACAGGCTTGTATACAGCTTTTCGCCCGTTGTGGCAAACCGATGCAGGTGGATGGTACAATGGGTATGACGGCAGCTATCTCAGAAATGCTGGTTCAATCCAATGAAGGGGTGATCAAACTATTACCGGCATTGCCTGACGAGTGGAATGAAGGAGAAGTTAAGGGCTTGTGTACAAGAGGGGCCTTTGAGTTGAGCATGAAATGGAAGGATGGAAAAGTTACGGAAGCCGGGATATTGTCAAAAAGTGGGGAGATTTGCCGGGTGAATGCGGGGGTAAGGATTGAAGTATTCAGTAAAGGGAAGGAAGTGAAGGCCGAGATTTTGAAGGATGGATCGGTGGTGTTTGGGACGGTTAAGTGGGAGCGGTACGAGATCAGGGTTATTTGAAATATTTATTTTATAAACATAGCGATGGGTTTGAAACCCATCGCTATAAATCGCTATAAAATTTAATCTTCTATTATGCAAAGACGTCATTTTATAAAACTATCCGCTACCACAACGGCGGCATTATTATTCAGCAGGTTAACTTCATTAGCCGAAGGCAATTTCAGGGTGGTGAATATGCCGGCTGAGGTTTGGGCGCAATCAGGTAAGAATTGGTTTCAACTTAAGTCGCTCAATGGGAATAGTTATACCTATAAAAGTATAAGGGTGGTTTTGAAGACCGGTGGCAATGCCGTATCGGTAGAGATAGCTTCGCCTTTGGTAGAGTTGAATGCTATTCGATTTAAATGGAAACATAGTACCGGGCAGGGGACCAAAGTATTGGGCGATCATTGGGAACGTTCCTATGGGGACCTGGCCTGGAAAGCGCCGGATGTTGATGTTAAAAATCCCTGGTATGTGTTGCTGCATGATGACCGGCAAACCGCCTGTTTTGGCGTGAAGACCGGCTGTAACAGCATTTGCTGGTGGGCGGTGAAAAATGATGGTTTGGAATTGACGATGGATACACAATCCGGCGGGGTTGGGGTGAAACTAGGCGACCGGGTACTGCATGCAGCCGATATCATCACTACGGAAAGTACGGATAGTGAAAATCCATTTGCTACCGCACAACGCTTTTGTAAGCTGATGTGCGAGAAGCCACGCTTGCCCAAACTGCCTGTGTATGGTATCAACGACTGGTATTTTGCTTACGGGAACAATTCGGCTAAACTGATCAAAGAGATCACCGCCTTAATGACTGACCTGGCGCCGGATACCAATAACCGGCCTTTTTCCGTGATCGATGCGGGTTGGGCCACTTATTCGCCTTTGCTGCCGGGCGATGGCGGTTTTATGGATGATTTTTCGAAACCCAACGATAAATTTAAGGATATGCAGATGATGGCGGAGGATATTGTGAAGCTGGGTATGCAGCCGGGATTGTGGACGAGGCCGCTTTGCGCCAGGCATGATGATAAGAAAAGTTTGTTACTGCCTTCTATTCCGGGACGCAATGATCCTAAAAGCCCTATACTCGACCCGACCATTGCGGAAAATGTAGAACGGGTGAAATATAATATAAGCACCTACAGGAAATGGGGCTATAAACTGGTGAAACACGATTACACCACGTATGATATCATGAGCAAATGGGGTTTCGAAATGAAGGATACGCTGACCCCGCCGGGCTGGCGGTTTCATGATAATACCCGCACTACAGCCGAGATCATGAATCATTTGTACCGCGCGATCCGTGAAACCGCTGGGGATATGTATGTGATCGGGTGCAATACCGTGAGTCACTTATCTGCCGGGGTGTTTGAGCTGAACCGTATTGGCGATGATACAAGCGGCAAGGAATGGGACCGGACGCGCAAGATGGGCGTGAATACTTTGGGCTTCCGCATACCACAGCACAATACTTTTTATGCCA
>DATHKT010000038.1:0-6919 GCA_035489035.1 Mucilaginibacter sp. | reverse complement strand
CCACCGATGCCGATTGCGTGGGCTTAACTAAAGGTATATCCTGGGCGCGTAACAAGCAATGGATGCAATTGATAGCCGAAAGCGGCACACCTTTATTTATATCACCGCAGCCGGATGCCGTGGGCGCGGAACAAAAGGCTTTTATTAAACAATGCTTTGCTAACGCGGCCAAAGTGCAACCTGTTGGCGAACCTTTGGATTGGATGACCAACAATAGGCCGGAGAAATGGAAGTTGAATGGGAGAGAAGTTGGGTTTGATTGGAGTTGAGGTTAACCAATATATTATTGCTGTAAGGGTCTAGTAATTTAAAGTCAGTAACTTCGAACAGCGGGGCAAATGGTGCGGTGATAACACCGACCGTAGTCTGAACTAAATTTCATAAATAATCATGAAAAATTACAACACCTATTTTATTTGTAACATATTTTTGATAATCGTTTTAATTAATACTTCCTTTAAATCGGAAAACAACAGATCAGTTGAAACAGCAAAGAAGGATGTGATATTTAAAAATTGGCTTTGCGATACTTTACGAATTCATAGAAACAGCCACTCAAGATATTCGGGAGGGCTGATTAACTCAAGTTTTTTAGTCGGCAGCGATTCTTTATCGTTAAGTATAGTTAAGACTTTTCATTTAAGCTTTCCGACTAGTGTAAATGTAGCAAAGGATATAAAAAATGTTAAGTCGCTTTTAAAGAATTATGACGAATTGCCAAAGGGCAAATACACTGTTAATTTTCAAACGAAGATGTATTACTTCCCATCTGAAATCAGACAATTTAAATACAACTATGAATTTGAAATTGACAGGCTGCAAATCATATTCGATAATTCGATGACAGATTATAATTATATAAGGGGACGACTCTCCGGGA
The DNA here is from genome assembly GCA_035489035.1 of Mucilaginibacter sp. GTDB lineage: Bacteria > Bacteroidota > Bacteroidia > Sphingobacteriales > Sphingobacteriaceae > Mucilaginibacter. The sequence continues at coordinate 6,039 of DATHKT010000038.1, read as the reverse complement.
AAAGTATAAAAAGTACTAATCCGGCATCATCAAAGAAACAACTATTTGAATTTTTTTGGCAAGGCAAAACTTTAAAAAAAATAGCATTGTGACGACCATTATCTAAGAGTAGCCTGTGGTCGGTGTTATGACCACAGCGTAGAAGTGATTTAAAGCAAATTAATATGAAAATTTTGTATATCTTATTTTACACCGGTTTTTTTGTCTGGTGTGCTATTTTTCCTCATGATATAGGAAAGTTACAAATGGAAAGACATGCCCAAGTCGGACAGACCGTTATTAAAGACTTTAAAGGATCTAAGTATAAAAGGTAATTCGTTCTTTTATATTTCATTTTATGATACAGTAAGTAAGTTGAAACTTAAAAAGATCAAAGACAACAATTATAAATGGGTACGCGGGAAGGTTTATCCTGATATAATCGCCGTAAATATTCTACCAGACTCGAATAGGTTTTTTCTTGATACCACTATCGCGACTGCTCAAAACAAAGGGGTACCTTCGCAGTGCATCGAACAAAATGGAAAGCTTTTTTTTTGGTATGATAAGCAGTATCCATTAACAAATAATACTATTAAACTATTGGATAAATACCATCGTCTATGGCGCGGGGCGTCAATTAATGCGGAGGATCATCCATTTGCGATAAATGAATTAGCTCAATCGATTCAATATTATTTTTGCAAAAGCAATTTATCTGTTTTCAAGAAGGTAATTACCAACAGGGCTATAGGCGCTTACGAGCCACCTAATGTTACTTGTAAATAATACTTTCCTGACAACGTACTTAGTTTTCATTTGGAGGTCATTTTTATTGTTCATTAATGAAAGCATTTTTATCTAAAATTATTATTGCTGCATTTTTGTTATAGGTGAATTTGATAAGCCAACCTGTTCTGAAAATTGTTATGATTTTGATAGTTTCCCGCTGTCCGTAGTAAGAGACTTAGATTAGTAGAGCAGTTGTTAATAGTTTTGCATATGCGAGATAATGGAGGAAAATAAAACTACCAGCCCAAATAAGATCAGCAGATGTACCAAAATAAGCAGCCAGGTACCCAGGTTAGGGGCTAAGATATAGTAGAAGCCTGAATGATTTTGTTTTTTATTCATTTTGCTTTCTTGTTAACTGAATAGCCGCTGTAGTAACTTAAATCAAAGTTATTGAAAATTAATAATTTAAAACCAGGGTGTTGGTATAAGAAGTATAGCAACACGCAAATTAATTATCTTCGGTAGCATATTCATGGAAACCTCTTCAAATATCCAGCGCCGCAAGATCATCCACATCGATATGGATGCCTTTTACGCGTCTGTGGAGCAGCGGGATAATCCGGAGCTGCGGGGGAAGGCCCTGGCTGTGGGTGGTTCGCCGGAAGGACGGGGAGGGGTGGTTGCTACCGCGAGTTATGAGGCCAGGAAGTTTGGCGTGCGGTCTGCTATGCCATCAAAGCAAGCATTGCAGCTTTGCCCGGAGATCATCTTTGTGCGGCCGAGATTTGCGGTGTATAAGGAAGTATCGCAAGGTATCAGGGAGATTTTCAGGAGATATACTGATCTGATCGAACCATTGTCCCTGGATGAGGCTTATTTGGATGTGACTAAAGATAAACTGGGCATAGGTTCGGCGATTGATATCGCGAAGCAGATCAAACAAGCTATTAAAGATGAGTTACAGCTAACCGCTTCGGCTGGCGTATCCATCAATAAGTTTGTGGCGAAGATAGCCTCGGATATGAATAAGCCGGATGGGCTGACGTTCATCGGCCCATCAACCATTGAATCCTTTATGGAAAAGTTGCCGGTAGAGAAGTTTTTTGGTGTGGGAAAAGTGACCGCTGAAAAAATGAAAAAGATGGGCCTGTTTACCGGGGCCGACCTAAAGACCTTGCCGGAAGATGATATGCACAGGCATTTCGGCAAAGCAGGGCGATTCTATTATCAAATATGCCGTGGCATCGATGTTCGTGAAGTGCAACCTAACCGTGAGACGAAATCGATAGGCGCTGAAGATACCTTTGCATATGATCTTACTGAAATTGATGAAATGTACATCGAGCTCGATAAAATCTCCAAAACGGTTTGTAATCGCCTGGAGCATCATGGGCTGAAGGGCCGCACCATCACCCTGAAAATAAAATACAGCGATTTTAAGCAGATCACCCGCAACCATTCTATGGCGCAGCCGGTTGATGATCTGCCTACCGTTTCGGAAACCGCAAAGAAACTATTATTGGCAACGGAACCTGATGGCAAGCGGATACGACTTTTGGGAGTTACCCTTTCGAATTTTGGGGAAATTGCTCCAAAACAGAGAAGGGTGGATCATCCTGACCAGTTGTTTCTATTTTAGTTGATTAGGTTAAAAAAGCCCAAACTCAATCAACATAATCTAACTAAATCAACTATTAAACCGAAAAAAACGAAGTTTTTTTGTAAATCAACAAATGTTTTTTAATTTCACTCCCGTTATAAACACAGATTAAACCTTTTTTGAAAAAATTTGCTGCCATATTTCTCCTCGGGGTACACCTTTTAAATTTAGGTGGGTATGCATTGGTATTTCAATATTTCATACACCGGTCTGATGTTCAGATCGTAAAACAGATGTATGATAACAAGGTAAATTCTAAAAAATTGATCGAGTTAAAAGTGCCTGTTAACATGCCAACCATACAGGATTGGACCGAATATGAGCATATCGCAGGCCAGATACAGCTCAATGACGCCTATTATAACTATGTCCGCCTGAAAATGACACGTGATACCATGTATCTCATCTGTTTACCCAACACTGTGAAAGCAAACCTGGAGAAGGCAAATGTTATCATGGCTAAGAATTTGAATGATGTGCCCATGAGCAAAAAAGGCACAACCGCTCCGTCAGTTAAAAAAGTCGACTTTGGTTATGACCATGTTTACCAGGTACTAAAATGCGACTATACGCCACTGGCTAATATGATTAGAGCAATTGACCTTACACCTGCCACTCATTTGGCTGATCCTTATATTGAATCCCCCGGCAAACCGCCAAACTTTTCCTGTTAATCACTTTTATTTAGTTCCTCTTATTGTCAACAGCAATGATTGTTGATGATCTTATTGGTATGAGCATATTGCGCTAATCCAACTTCGACGGAATTTTATAAGCAGTGATCTCCGCTTCTGATCGTTGTTATTTGCCACCACGCTGGCATAAGACCGATCAACCCAATCAAGATTTTGATTTTTAGCTAAGTAACCAATTAAATTAATATATGATGAAATCTTTACGCACGCATTTTTATAAATGCCTTGTGATCGCAGTCTGCTTTTGGGGTTCTGTCCAGCATGCTTCCGCACAAATGGAAAATGATGGGATAATGATACCCAAAAACTACTTATGCCCGGGAGTAATGTACGGTACCTCCAGTTGGAAAAATTATTGGGAAGGTACATTTAAACGGAATAATGGCAACATCGGAACACTCAGCACTAAAATGTACAGTGCAATGGTAACTTATGGAATTACCAATGACCTTATCACAACGCTTAATGTTCCCTATGTTACCACCCATGCGTCAGCCGGAACACTTGCAGGGCAAAAAGGATTTCAGGACATTTCTATTAATTTAAAATGGAGAGGGCTAAAGATCAAACAGGGAAAAAATACATTTTCTTTAATAGCCAGTTTAACAGGGTCTATCCCGATGACCAATTACGAAGCTGATTTTGATCCGTTGGCTTTGGGCAGTCACAGCAAAAATTTCACAGCACGCGGTATTGTTGACTATAACTATGGTGCAGCTTTCATAACAGCATCGGGCGCCTACATGAGCAGGAGCAATATTACGATAGACCGCAGCTCTTATTACACCACTCAATTGATCTATAGCAACCAGGTTGAACTGCCGGCTATGTCCGATTACAATTTCCGGGCCGGCTATCGGAGTAAGTATTTCATTGCTGAAGCTGTAGCGGATATCAGCACATCAATAGGCGGCTTTGATATACGTAAAAACGACATGCCATTTCCAAGTAATCGGATGAACATGACCAGCATTGGCGGGAATTTGAGATACAGATTGAAGTCTATTTATGGCTTAGAGTTTACAGCGGGCGATGATTATGTGGTTAAAGGCAGAAATGCAGGCCAAAGCAATATGATCCACGGTGGTATCAGTTACATATTCAGCCTTTCGAAAGCGAAAGATCAAGTAAGTTATAAAAATTAAGAAGATGAAAAGACATATACAAAATCAATTAATTGTCCTGGTATTAACGGGAGCCTCGATTTTTTACAGCTCATGTAAAAAAGACGTTATCAGCACGACCAGTCTGTATGGAGCATTAGCACCAAAAAATATTGACCTGAATGCTGATACCTGGACACCTGTACTGGTTACAGACCCAACTGTATTTACAGTAGCGGTGCCCGATGCGATCACTTCACCTTCATATGTAGCTGACCTGAACGAGATCAAAGGATATCAGAGGAGCCTGACCAGCGATCAGAAAGCGATTATCAAATACTGGAGCGCAGGTGCCGTTTTAAGATGGAACGAGATATTACGCGAATTGGTAGCCAAACATAACGTGCCTCCATATCAAAATATAGACGGCACTTATCCTGCGCCGAACGCAGCAAATCCATTTAACTATCCTACATTTCCTTTTTCAAATCCGCCTTATGCCGCACGTGCTTATGCCTATGTAAGTGCTGCACAATACGATGCGCTGATTACTGCCTGGCATTTTAAAAAGCAATATAACAGGCCGGCTCCTTATAAAAATGACGCGGGTGTACAGGCGTTAGTGCCACAATCTGATCTGCCATCCTATCCAAGCGAAGATGCTGTGGTATCTGGTGCCGCCGTAGAAATGATGGAATTGCTTTTTCCTGCTGATATAGCTTACATTGAGCAAAAAGCAGCTGAGCAAAAGCTTTATCGCATTATGGCGGGAGCCAATGTGAGAGGCGAACTGGATGCTGGTGAATTATTAGGCAAGCAGGTAGCTGATGTTTTTGCAGCTCGTGCCCGTACAGATAAAGCCGGGACTGCCGGAGGTAACGCCGCTTACTGGAAATCTTTAGAGGACAAAACAACTGTTAAGGGCGAACAATTCTGGGTAAGCCTTGAAACACCAAAAAGGCCACCGATGCTGCCGTTATTTACTAAAGTAAAACCGTTTTTGTTTGATACACTTACGGTTGTAACGCTCAGGCCACCTGCCCCTTATTCTACACATTCAGCAGAATTTAAAAAAGAAAATGACGAGGTGTTGTCTTATAGCAAAAACGCTACAAGAGCAAACCAGGAGTTGGTTGCATTTTGGGCTGATGGTGCAGGCACTTACACACCTGCAGGCCATTGGGATGCTATTGCTGCTGATGAGTTTGTGAAGCAAAGCTATAGCGAAGTGCGATGGGCGCGCAATTTCGCTTTGTTGAATATGGCCGAGATGGATGCAGCTATTGTATGCTGGGATACCAAATATTTCTATTTCAACCCGCGCCCAACACAAATCAACAGCGCGATCAAAACACTGACAGGGATACCCAATTTTCCATCATATACTTCGGGCCATTCGAACTTTAGTGGTGCCGCAGCCACTGTTTTAACCTATTTATTGCCCGACAGAGGTACGAAGTTTACTGACCTGGCACAAAAAGCATCGCTTTCAAGGTTAGTGGGTGGTATACATACCCGGCAGGATATCGAGGTGGGTTTGAGTACAGGCAAGGCAGTAGGCCAATATGCTGCACAAAGGGGGCAATCTGACGGGGCAGGAATAGGGAATTAAAATCAGGATACAAGAATGAGATACTTGAAGATACTTTTCATAATGTTAGCTGCTTTTGCGATCGCCGGCTGCCACAAGGCAAAGCCGGTGATCAACGAAGCAGAGATATTGCATTCGAACGAAGAAACCTTGACGCGGGTGATCATCTATGACGTATTCACACCGCCGGTAGCGAGCCGGATCTATGGCTATACCGGTCTGGCCAGCTACGAGGCGATGCGCTATGCCGACCCGAAATACAAATCCTTTATCACC
>DATHKT010000037.1:0-166422 GCA_035489035.1 Mucilaginibacter sp. | reverse complement strand
AACTGCTGTCGGGCAATACGATATCAAAGCTGATATCTGGTTTTAATAATTCGTTCTTCAGGCTCAGATCAACGTTGAATGGCAACTTTTGCTTGTATTGGGTTTGATTTTCGGTGCCTGTTAACTGGTTGCTTACCAAGTCGATCGGAGGTACATTAGCTACATAAATGGCGGTAAGGTCAATATTGGCGCTGGTAGGGTCGCCGGTCCAGGTGATGGTGCTTCCCTTTTTGAAATAGAATTTGCGGGTAACTGAAGCGTACGACAGGTTGTATGAGCCTTGCTCCACGGTGTAAGTTCCCGTAAGGTTAATCTTGCCGCTTGGGTCGATACCGGCGTTCAACTGAGCTTCACCTTTCAGGTGGACGATATCGCCGTTACTTTCATCGATGACAATAGTAAAATTGGCATTCTTGTTCACGTTGATGGTCGCAGTTACATCCATGCCCGTCAGCTTACTTTTCCGGAGCGAATCCAGCTGCTTTGCCATTAATATGGAATCCATTTTTGGCGCGTTGGGGTCTATGAATTCGACTACGCCTTTCCGGTCCTCCACCCCAGGGTCAGTGTTAGGCAACACAATGGTAAGATCAGTTTTGTCATTAACGGTGAGGTTAGCATCCACCACAGGGGTGTTCATATCTCCGCGTATCTTAACGTTGCTGTTCATATATAATTTGCCGTAGTACAACTTGTTATCTTCCTTGGTGGAGTTGATGACCCTGAAATTATCCATACGAATATCAACGCCGAATTTATAGTCGGTGTAATTTTTTGTATAAACCGTGCCCGAAACCACGGCTTTATTCCCGGTAGAATCAACCAAGGTAAAATCGTTAAAGCGGATACCGTCATTATTAAAGGTGATGCTTTCCTTAGGCATGGTGAAATAGGAGTTGAGCATGGACACATTGAACCCAACCTTATTGAAATTGATATCACCCCTCACTGACGGCGCATCCGTAGTGCCCGAAATTTTTAGCTGCCCGGTAATATCCCCACTGGCGTTACGAATGCTGCCAAAGCTAAAACCCTCAATGCTTTTCATATTGAGCTTCACAATATTCAGGTTGAGATCGAACCGGCTTTCGGGACCTGTATAATACATGCCATCCATATCAAACTGGTTGCCTTTGCCTGTAATGCTCACATTGGCGGCGTAAGCACTTTCGGTCTGGTTATTTACCTTGATGGCGATATTGCCTACGGTATCACCCTTAAAACTAAAATCGCTGATGGTTAATGCGGATGTAAATTGTGGCGATTTCTGGAAGTTGCTGATATTGGCATTGCCGTTGATGACACCGCCAATCTGCAATGAATCCTGCTTAGCCGCCCTGGTAAATGTTTCGATATGGAAATTTTTGAAATCTACAGCGATGGGGCCATTCATTTGCCCGGACGGTGTGTTGATACTTAGCACCTGGTTATTATTGGAGATAGTAAAATCTCTCGCCAATATACCTTTGGTGCCAAATTGCAGCGCGTTATTGCTGTTAACGGCCCATTCGGCATAATCAAGCAGCAGCCCGTTTTGCAGGAAGCTAAACTGGTACTCATCCTGCAAAATGCTGAACACACCTGCTACACGGTAGCGTTCTTTTTTGGCAGCATCGCGTACCTGCAGGCTAATATTAAAATTATCCTCCAGTACGCTGCCTGACAGGCTGGTATACAAAAGATCAATAGAGGATGACACCTTTATTTCATCCGCCGTTAAGCTATAGTTTAAGGCATTTTTATCGGTGTTAAGTGTATTTATGGCCAGTTTTACATTATTGATTACATTAGTACCATACACCACTTTTGGCATGGAGCCGTTAACGACCAGGTCGCCGGTTTGGCTGTTGAAATAACCATTGATCAGTACAGGATCAAGCTGTTTCAAATCGGGCGCAAATTTGGCAACCAATGGAGTTTTTATAAAACGGGCATCGAATATAAATTGCTGCGGAGTGTATTTAGGCTTAACCGCTATGGTTTTATTTGCCTCCGGCCGATTAAAATATTGGTTGAGCACATCCTGCATAGCAACGCTGATCTCGGTCAGTTTATACCTGCCTGCCATATGGGCGCTTAGCATGGGAGTTTTTAACCTTAGTGTGCTGCTGTCGGCATTGGCAGTCGAGATCAGGCTGATAGTATCCAATTGAATACGCTGGCCTTTGTTCACCACCAATAGGTCGGTGGCCTGTATATTGGCATTCAGGTAATCGGGGTCAGCAGTAGGTACATCCGCCACGATCTTGCCGTGGAAGCGCATGTCATCTTTAACAAAATTCAGTTTTTGCAGGTTGATGCTATCCACTAAAAGTGTCGCGTTCACCGATGGATATTTTTTATTCATGTTAGCCTTCGCATCCAGGCTAAAGTTGATGTTAGGATCTTTCATACGGGCAGTAGCCACGTAACTCCCGTTATGGCTGGTGCCTTTCAATAGCAGGTTTTGGTAGGTGTAGCCTTTTACATAGGCTTTAGCCACGGTACCGTTAAACTGCAGGGTAGCTTTTTTAGGGTCGAGACTGACGCCTTTAATATTGGCTGCCATAGTGATCTTACCCACCATTTGCGGCTGTTTGGTCAAGGCGCCAACGTTCAACTCATTAGCTTTAATATTGGCCGAATAAGTTTCGCTGCCCTTGTGATTGCCGTTCATATTAGCAGTCAAATCGACAGCGCCGTAACTTGAGCGCAGTACCATTTTGGTAACGAATGTTTTTATACTGCCTTTAAAGGTGCCTTTCAGGTTTAGGTTTTCGGGTATGCTGACATTGGCCGGGATCATGTTTTTAGGCACTACTTTAGTCAGATCGGCACGACTGGTGTTAAAGTCGATAATATTCAGATCAAAGGTTGATTTGTTGACATCAGGCAAACCCCTCATTTTAGCCGAGGCTTTGATATGGGTGCTGCCCAATCCGCTTATTTCCAATGACGGGATGCTCAAATCATTCACCTTGCCGATTACTTTTCCATTGATGCGGAAGGTTGCATTGGGCGAGCTTTTGAAAGGCTCCATAGTGGACATGGTTGGCATCAGCAATAAAACATCTTTTAGTCCTAAATGGCTGCCATCAAGGTTAGCAATGATGCTCAACTGGCCCAGGTGATCGCTGATGTTATCCAGTGAAGGATAGCCTATTTCCACCTTCTTTTGCAGAACCGTATATGGCGTTTCCAAATACAGGTCGTTCATGTATGATTTTTTGGAACCATAGAAAAAGGCAGTATGGAATTTTTTGATGTCGAGTCCGCTTTTTTCAGTGAAGGTCACATTATTGATCTTGCCCGAAATGGTATCCGGACTATACGCCAGATTTTCCAGGTCGGCATTCAGGTTACGGATGTTCATGTGCGCATAATCCAAACCTTTGGCAATTGGTTTTTGCGCCTCATTATCAAACTTAATATCCTCGTTTTTAAAGCTGATCTTCCTGATGATGGCTGCCCAGCCTTTGGCGCTCTGTGGTTTGCCAACCAGCGTATCCAGTTTTTTAACCGTTTTTACTACCGCCTTTTTAACAGTTTGCGGTTTGGCAAAAGTGAGCGCGGCTTTGGTATCATCCAGCGAGACGTTTTTGACATCGATATTTTGATTCTTCAGGTCGATCTTATTCATTTCCACCAGGAATTTTCCCAGGTCAACCTTAGCCGTCATTTCGCTGGTGCGGTAATCAACTTTTACCTTTGATACATCGATCATACCCAGGTTGAGCGTCATGTTTAGAGGCTTGGTTGCAGTATCCACCGTGGCGGCCTGCGCTACCGATGAGCCGGTTGGTGTTTGAATGATGCGGGCATTTACCCCGGATATGGTGATCTTGGGAATGGTAAACTTCATCTTATCCATATCAAACTCTTTGATGCGGGTATCAAAATGACCTAATATGAATTTTACGTTATTACCAGTAGTGACATCCTTGTAGCAGATGTTGATCCTGTCCAGAATGATCTTATCGAGAGATATCTTCATTGCCGAAGCTGTATCAACCGGTTTCTCCGGCTCTTTAGGGCCACTGTTAAAGGCTTTGATAATGTAATCGAAATTAAAAACACTGTCAGCGCCGCGGTTCACATTTGCGGTAATGCCTTTGAGGTTGATTTCGTTGATCTCCACTTTATTGTGAAGGAGTTGGAACAGGCTAATGTCGATCTTAACCTGATCACCGGCTATCAGGGTATCCTTTTTCTGATCCTCAAAATAAACACTATCAACCACGATCAGTTTAGGCAGCCCCAGGCTGATGTGGGCTATCTTCACTTTGGTGTGAATTTTATTTTCTAAAAAAGTTACGGCTTTGTCTTTCACAAAGTTTTGTACAGCCGGAACCTGTATTAAAATGACTACAAGCAGTATCAAAAATAAAATACTACCAATAATCCAAATGATAGTTTTTAGAGCTATACGTCCAAATCGTCTCAATGGTATATATTTTTCAAAGGTTATCGTTTTTCTGTATAGTATAAGCAAATAATATGCTAAGTAAGCGCCAGCTGTGTTTTATACATAATATTCTCTTCCGCAACAACGAAAAATGCAACTTGTTTCCGAATAATTGCATGTTTAATAGGTGAGATCATTTTAACAGCCACCCCTTACTCTTTAAAAACGATTTGCATGATTGGCAAAAACCAGTTTCTTCATCAAGGTGATTACCGCCCTCTGCATCGCGCATATAGCAGGCTGGATTTTTGCAATGCGGCAGACCTTGAGTATGCCCAAGTTCGTGTAAGGCCAGTTTGTACAATTGGCCGGATAATTCTGTTTTTGAAAGCCTGAATGTAGAGACGACACAGGCATTTCCCGGTTGAAAACCCAGGCCCATTACGCCCCAATCAAGTATTTTTTCTTTGCTGGTGCTGATATCTTTATTGGTCAGACCTATGATCACGGTATCGGCACTGCCAAAATGGTTTAAGTAGTTAATAATGGAATCGGCGCGATAACGGTTCTTGGGCGGAGAGAAGGAAGTGAGTGGCAAAGGAATAGATTTTCTTAAAATGGTTTTTGAGTTAATCTGTTTCAATATTTCATATACAGTCGCAACATGGGAAGATGGGAAGCCAGAAAAAGGCTGTATAACAAATACCCTGCTTGCCGGTGGAAGCGGGTTTCGGCAGGAAGAAACTGACAACAAAAGCACTATAAAAATAAGCGGAAATGCTCGTAGGTTCATCCGTGCCTTAAATGTTAACATCAATGTAATTGTTCATAAAAGTAGTACTTAATCTGTAAGAAGTTTGCTGTGATTTTTTAGATTTGTAGTCTTCCCCGGTTATTCTAATTACCGGGCGAGAGAGATTAGCTATGCCAGATTTTTCGCACTTACACGTACATACCCAGTTTTCATTATTAGACGGAGCCGCCGATATATCCAAACTATATAAAAAGGCCGCCGCTGATGGAATGAAGGCTTTGGCTATTACCGACCATGGTAATATGTTCGGGGTATTTAAGTTTGTTGCGGAGGCGGGAAAGCATAATATTAAGCCGATAGTTGGCTGCGAGTTTTACGTAGTTGAAGATCGCCACAAAAAACAATTTACCAAGGATAAAAAGGATGTACGCTGCCATCAACTGCTGCTTGCCAAAAATGCCGAAGGCTACAAAAACCTGGTTAAGCTGTGCTCACTGGGCTATATGGAAGGCCTTTACAGCAAGTGGCCACGTATTGATAAAGAACTGATATTAAAATACCATAAAGGGCTAATAGCAACTACCTGTTGCATCGGCGCTTCAGTGCCGCAGGCTATCCTGAAAAAAGGAGAGGCCGAGGCAGAAGCAGAATTTAAATGGTGGCTCGACCTGTTTGGCGAAGATTACTACATCGAACTGCAACGCCATGATATCCCGGAGCAAAATACAGTAAATAAGGTATTACTTGATTTTGCTAAAAAGCACAAGGTAAAAGTGATCTGCTCCAATGATTCGCATTATGTGGATCAGCAGGACTCAAACGCACATGATATTTTGCTGTGTGTGAACACAGGTGATATGCAAAGCACACCTATTGCTACTGATGAAGAAGGTGGTAAGGGCTATCGCTTTGGTTTCCCCAATGACCAGTTTTATTTTAAGACTCAGGCCGAAATGGGTAAGGTGTTTCATGATCTGCCTGAATCATTGGATAACACCAATGAGATAGTTGACAAGGTGGAGATACTGAAGCTGAAGCGGGATATCCTGCTGCCAAACTTCGTGATACCAGATGAGTTTAAGCTACACAATACACCTGACGCGGATACCCTTAATCAATGGGAATACTTAAAGCATTTAACCTTTACAGGAGCTAAGGAAAGGTATATTGATATTACACCCGAAGTCGAGGAGCGTATCAATTTTGAGCTCTTTACCATCCGTACGATGGGTTTTGCCGGGTACTTTTTGATCGTAGCTGATTTTATAAAGCACGGCCGTAATATCGGCGTGTTTATAGGGCCGGGCCGTGGCTCGGCAGCGGGATCGGTGGTGGCTTATTGTACGGGTATTACTAATATCGACCCATTAAAGTATAATCTCCTGTTCGAACGGTTTTTGAATCCCGACCGTAAGTCGATGCCCGATATTGATACGGACTTTGATGACGCGGGCCGGCAAAAAGTGATCGACTATGTGGTGGATAAATATGGCAAGAACCAGGTAGCGCAGATCATTACCTATGGCTCTATGGCTGCCCGTACCAGTATACAGGATGTAGGCAGGGTACTGGATATGCCGCTATCAGATGTGAACGCTCTGAAAAAGTTGGTGCCCGACACATTAGGCATCAACCTCAAAACAGCTATTGAGCAGGTGCCCGAACTGCAGGCCATTTACAAGTCAAGCGAGTTGAAAGGTATTGTGCTGCGTGAAGCTGAAAAGCTGGAAGGCTCGGTACGTAACACTGGTGTGCATGCGGCGGGTATTATCATTGCCCCATATGATCTGACAGAAATTGTCCCTGTCGCGATAGCAAAAGACTCCGATCTGCTGGTTACCCAGTATGACGGGCGTGTGATCGAAGACGCAGGTGTAATCAAGATGGACTTTTTGGGTCTTAAAACGTTAACCATCCTGAAAGATGCTTTAAGGCTGATCAAACAAAATTATGATGTAACGATCGATATTGACTATATCCCGCTGGACGACCAGAAAACCTTTGAGCTTTACCAGCGCGGCGATACCAATGGTACATTCCAGTTTGAAAGTGACGGTATGCAAATGTACCTGCGCGACCTGAAACCGGATAAGTTTGAGGATCTGATCGCGATGAACGCGCTGTACAGGCCGGGGCCGATAGAGTATATTCCCAACTTTATCAAGCGTAAGCATGGCGTGGAGCCGATCACTTTCGATTTGGCGGATATGGAGGAATACCTGGGCGAAACCTACGGTATTACCGTTTACCAGGAACAGGTGATGCTTTTATCACAAAAACTGGCCGGTTTCAGCAAGGGCGATGCTGACGTGTTGCGTAAGGCAATGGGTAAAAAGCAGCTTGATGTGCTGAACAAAATGGAGTCCCAGTTTATGGAAGGCGCGGCCGCCAAAGGCCACGCCAAAGATAAACTGACTAAGATATGGAACGATTGGAAGGCTTTTGCACAATACGCTTTCAATAAGTCACACTCAACCTGTTATGCTTTTGTCGCTTATCAAACAGCTTATTTAAAAGCGCATTATCCATCGGAATATATGGCCGCGGTTTTGAACAACCAGAATAACATGGAGAAGATCACCTTCTTTATGGAGGAATGCCGCCGAATGGGTGTGGAGGTTTTAGGGCCAGACATCAACGAGTCGGATATGTCATTTGCGGTTAACAAAAGAGGGCAAATACGCTTCGGATTGACTGGTGTAAAAGGTGTGGGTGAGAAAGCGGTTGAAAGTATTATTGAGGAACGGATAGAACGCGGGCCTTATAAGTCGGTATATGATTTTGCGCAGCGCTCCAATGTGCGGGCATTGACTAAGAAATCGTACGAAAACCTGGTATATGGCGGCGCTTTTGACGAATTTAAACTGAACAGGGCGCGTTTCTTTGCCAAAACAGAGAATGGTATTTTAACCGGAATAGAGCGGTTGGTAAAATATGCCAACGATTACCAAAATACACAAAGCAGTACGCAGTCATCCTTGTTCGGTGGTTCGGTAGCATCTTATATACCAGAGCCGCCATTGCCGGAAGCTGAAGAATGGCCTTTGATTGAAAAGTTGAAATACGAGAAAGAAGTGATCGGCATTTACCTTACCGGGCACCCGCTGGATAATTACAAGGTTGAACTGGATAGGTATTGCAATGCCAACGTATCTGACCTGAAGACCATACAAAAGGCAAAATCGGGTGAGGGTGGCGAGGATATTATCAGCGCGTTCAATAATCTCCGCAAAAAGGGTGAGTTATCCATAGGCGGCCTGGTGGGGAATGTTCAGCATAAAATGACCAAGACCGGGAAACCGTTTGGTACATTTGTGCTGGAGGACTATAATGAGTCGTACGAGTTTGCTTTGTTTGGCGATGATTATGTGAAATTCCGCAACCTGATGATGGATGGGTATTTCCTGCATATTAAAGGTAATATCGAAGAGAAATTCAGGCAAAAAGATAACTGGGATCTGAGGATCACCACCATGAGCCTGCTATCCGAAATGCGGGATAAACTGACCAAATCCATAACCGTTTGCCTTGAACTGAATGCTTTGAGCAACCAACTGATGGATGATATCCAGCATATGATTGAAAGTAATAATCAAAAATATCCTGTTAAGAACTGCACGCTACGGTTTATGGTGAAGGATATGGAAGAATCGATACTGATCGAACTGCCATCAAAAACTTTTAAAGTGAACCCAAGCGATGACCTGATGGCCGAGATACATAGTTTGACGAATGTGGAGCCGATGCTGAAGTAATTTAGAATTGACAACTTTTTAAAAGTTGTCAATTCTTGCTCAAGTTTAATTATGATCCGCAATCTTTGTTTTGTCAGTTATATCCTGGATCACCTCATCCAGCTCACTTGCTGATGATGCCAGGTAATCCAGCATTTTTTTCCTTTCAATATCATTTTCTTTTACGTCATCAATAAGCGGAATAAGTCCTATGATCTTTGCAAGGGGAGCCCTGATTACATGAGATTGCATCCACGATATTTCTTTCAGTTTTTGATTTTGTTTCTCAAGGGCTTCTGCGCTTTTTTTCCGGTATATAGAAAGTTCGGCTTCTTTTATCAGTTCGGCCATTTTTATAGTTTGAAGAATATACATTTCATTGTATTTTTTTAACTGATACGCCCACAATCCGCAGATAAAAAATATCAAAGCAGCCAGCAAAACATGGATTATAAAAGTCTGGAGAGTAAAGTAATCCAGTTGTGTGAAATAAACTTTGGAAATGCCGATGTTTTGCAGATACCCCAAGGAAGCGTGATGAATGACCACCACAACCACCAACGGGATCTGGAGCTTCCATTTTTGGTAAGTAATCAGTATTGCGCTGCCGATAAAAGCAAAAAAGTGCATTTCAAACAGCCCGTGCATCTGGTAAATAAATTGCGCCATGAAAATACCTAATACAATGCCTAAGACATATTGATATAAGGAGGAACCAGGTAATGCTATCTTTACAGAATAGTAAGCCAGCAGCGAAAGTCCGCCAACCCCAATCGCGATCAGCCATGTATCATAAAAAAAGGCCAACACCAGGCCGACTAAAAAAAAGCCGTTCAGGAAATAATTCATTAACCTGTCTGATCTTTTTTTTACTTCAAAATTGAAGGCAATTGTTTGGTCTTCACATTTTATAAACTCACTATTCATCATGGGCCTTTTTATTATTTGCTGCAATTTGGTAACCGGCAGCCATAAGCCCGTAATGCCAATTGATCAAAAATTAATTTTGTATGATTGTGCAACAAACCAGCAATGGCTATTTTTGCATAGCTGGTTTTTTCGTCTGTGCAATAACGGCTGCTGTTATAGTTCCCCCTGTAATATAATTGATGTTGGTTATCCAACAATACGGCTTGCGGGGTAGAGTAAACACCACAGGAGGCGGCTATGGATGCATCAAACAAAACAGGTACACTTAAATCAAATTTATCCTGTACCTCTTTTGCAGTGTAGAATTTATTGTTCATAACAATGATCACGAAATTAACCTGGCTGCCATATTGCTTTACAAGAGACTTGAAATTTGCAATATTAAACCGTGAACAGGGGCAATCGGGATTAAAAAAATGGAGGAAGAGAGGCTTGCCATGATCTGCTTCTAACAGCTTGTTTAATTTAATAAACTTACCCTGGCTAATAGGTTTGTAGTTTTCGGGGATGGGGGTTGGCAGATGATACACCCCTTCATTATACCAAAACAAAGCCCCCACAGCGGTAAAAAGAAGCATAAGCCAAATTATCACCAACAATTTTCTCATCTGTTCCCTGATTTTCTCATCCGTTTCCTGTTTAGCTGACAGTTTACGTAACGCCCGTAAAAAAAGTTTTTAATTGTAATCAACCCTCATGGTTAAAAATCAAACCGTTAAATACTGTTAAACTAATTTATTATACCGTATTGATCCTTTAAATTTATAACCGGTACCCCACCGATCAATGCAGTTTAAAAAGTACAGCTTATTATTCTTGTTTCTTGTTGGATATATCAGTGTTCAGGCACAGGTGATCAGCGGAAGGATATTGATTGATAGCAATAATCACCCGGTTGTGGCGACCATAACTACAGCCTTGCACCAAACATCAAGCAATGCCAATGGCGAATTCAGGATAGCGGCCTCGGGGCCAACTGATACTATTATGGTATACGCCATCGGCTACAAAACCTACTTTTACCCGGTGAGTGACTGGAAGCAGGGAAGTATCATCGTCAGACTGAAACCGCTTTCGATCATGCTCAACGGGGTTGCTATTAAAGCTAATCGTGATCATAAACGCGATTCCATCAGGAATCGCAAAGAATTTGGTCAGGTATTTAATTATAAGCCGCCAAAGCTGTCGGATATGCTTACCTCATCGCCATCCCAGGCTAATGTTCCTTTCGCGTTTGTGAATATCGATGTTACACTGTTGTTGAGTATCTTGACAAAGAAGAGCGATCCCACCAACAAATTGCAGAAGCAACTCCTGCGGGATGAGCAGGCGGATTATATTAGTACCAGGTATAACCGGACGCTGGTCACCCACATCACCCAACTAAAAGGCGACTCGTTAGACAAGTTTATGATTCAATATTACCCTGCTATCGATTGGGTGAAAAAGACAAGTGACTATGATATGATTCAGTATATCAAAGCTAAATTGCTTGAGTTCAAAAAGGTGCCGTAATCGGCATTGTTAATAAACTGGAGTTTCCTGTTCTTTGTTAATAAGTAATTTTTTGTTCGATCTGCAAATCACTTACTTTTATTGTCACCCAAAAGTTATTCACTCAGGGTAGGATAATATCATTGTCACATTGTCAGGTATACATTGTGGCAAGCTATTTGAATAGTATATATTTGTTAGATAAAATTTAAAATTAAAAAATCATGGCTTTAGAAATAACTGATGCAAACTTTGAGGAATTAGTCCTTAAATCAGATAAACCGGTTTTAGTTGACTTTTGGGCAGAATGGTGCGGTCCGTGTCGTATGGTAGGTCCTGTGGTTGAAGAAATCGCTAAGGAATACAGCGGCAAAGCGGTAGTAGGCAAGGTAAACGTGGATAACAATCCCGGCATCTCGATGAAGTTTGGCATCCGTAATATCCCTGCATTATTGTTCTTTAACAAAGGCGAGATAGTAGACAAACAAATTGGCGCTGTGCCAAAATCAGTTTTAGCTGGTAAACTGGACAAACAGATCGCACAAGTAGCTTAATATATACATTCAGCATATTAAAAGTCCGCCCTGGGATATACGGGGCGGACTTTTTTATTTATGCTGAACCATCAGGAGCATCTCGTCCGGGCTGGTATAATCTTCCAGGCAGATGGAACCCCCCTTTACATCAGGAAGCTTTAACAACTCGCAAAACGTTTGCGGCATTTGTTGCAGATTTTCCCGCCAATTTTTAAAGACAGTAGATATATAAATACCTTTCGGTATATTATATTTAGACAGGTTTAATTGATTGGCTTCGTCTTCAAAATTTTCAAGAGCGCAAGCCCGGTAAATGAGCTTATCGCCCACGCATTCGCTTACACCATAAAGATGCTGGCATTCAAAGCCATTGATCTTTTTTTCAAATTCTTCAAAAAGCGCCGGTATGCCGGCCGGTACTTGATCTGTCGACATAAAAAATGTTTTAATATCTTCTTCGATCTCAAATTCGCTGGTTTCCATACTTATGATTGTTTGTTTGAATTATGATCTAATATCAGTAGGTTAAAACTAAAATCAAAGCGGTAAAATTGACATATATAGGGTGTGTTTGCGACAAAATAGCATGGGTTTTCAAAAGAAAAGTACTTGTGGTATGTTGTAGGGGAGTGTCATGTTGAGGCACTCGAAACATGCGGGCAAAGGCCTCTGCGCTCACCCTTCGAGTGCCTAAGGGTGACACCCCTCCAGGAACCTACTCATCTATTTACAACAATATAAATCCGAAAATTTTGTTTTATTTGGACAGATAAGGCCATTGCCTTACCTTAGACAATTATGCCCAAACTAAGTGATGAACAGCAAATAAGGCACCTTGCCAATTTGGAACTGCTGGCCCGGCAGGTGGTGGAGGGTTTTATCACCGGGCTGCACCAAAGCCCCTTCCATGGCTTTTCGGTGGAGTTTGCGCAGCACCGTTTGTATAATAATGGTGAATCGGTAAAAAATATCGACTGGAAATTACTGGCCCGTACCGATAAACTGTTTGTGAAGCAATTTGAGGAAGAAACCAACCTGCGCTGCTACCTGCTGTTGGATACCTCGTCATCCATGAATTTTCCTGAAAAGGGGCTCAATAAACTGCAATTTTCTATTTATGCGGTGGCTTCCCTAATGTACCTTTTTAAAAGACAACGGGATGCATTTGGGTTATGCCTTTTTTCGGATAAGATAGACTGGATCAGCCCGGCACGGTCGACCTCCAAGCATCTTTTTCATTTGTATGCTGAACTGGAGAAAGCCTACAATCAACCCAAAGCGAGTGCGGAAACCCATATTACCGGGGTACTGCACCACGTGGCCGAAGAGGTGCACCAACGCTCGATGATCATCATTTTTAGCGATATGCTGGAAACGGGCTATAGCGAAAATAAGTTGAAGGACCTGTTTGCCGCCATACAGCATTTGAAATATAATAAACATGAGGTGGTGATATTTAATGTGAACGACCGGCAAAAGGAGGTTGATTTTGATTTTGATAATCGCCCGCATCATTTTGTAGATATGGAAAGCGGAGAAGAAGTGAGGGTTCACCCTAACAAGATCCGCGATGCTTATAAATCAAACCTCGATGGCCACCGCCACCAATTGGAACTAAAATGCGCCCAATATCATATTGACCTGGTGGATGCTAATATACATGATGGATATAACAGCATATTAAAAGCTTATCTCATTAAGCGGAATAGTATGATATGAGTTGGTGGATTACACCGATTATAATTTAGGATTACACTGATTTTTTTGATGATTGCACCGATTTTAAATTAACAAATAATTTTTTTCATTATCTCACCAAAACCTTTCACCTTTGGCTTTTCAGCTTTAACCTTTCATTTGAATATCACTTTATAAAAATTGCGGCAATCAATTTGAGCGCCGTTGTGTTAATGTATAAATGTAGTTCGCCTATATGAGACTTTCCATTATAAGAAAACCCATAAGAGTTAACCCTGATCCGAAACGTGTTATAGCCAGATTCTTTTTTAATGGGAACGACAGGGCCAAAGAGGTAATAGAACGGGTAATGGGTATAAGTGAAGAAGTTACCTTCGGAATTGTATCACCCATATTGCAGGAGTACTCCAAAAGGCACCGGAACATTACGCGGGTACTGAGCCGTCACTGCAGCAAGTTAAAGCCTTTGTTTGCCGAATTGAATATCGATTATGATTCGCTTACCGTTTACCGCAAATTGCTGATTGGCTCCTATTTTACACACGAGTACTCCATTGAATCGGCAGCGTTTTTTAATCCATCCATTGTAGAAGACCCGGATCAGACCGAACTGGAAGATGGCGAAAGGCGCGTGATCATCAGTTTCAGGGCGGTGGGCGAGGGGCATATCTCTTCAATTACCTTCCGTCGGGCGCTTTTTGATAAGGATAATAATATCACCGTAATACCGTCGGGCATGTATATTGACGAGGCCGAGATCATCCGTAACGCGGTGTACAATAAAAAATTATTTTTTGAGAAGGCGGTAACTACGCAGATCAATATTAATGTGCTTAATGAAATAGAAGGTCAGCTCGATCATCATTTTGAATACACCAACCTGCACCGCATCATCACAGACTCGCAGAAACTACAGGATAACGATTTACTGCGCCTGGAGTATGATAAAATATTGTGGCTGGCCGATTCCTATTATGAGATCGTATTTTCGCTGGATACCGATATATCCGACAGGGTGATTTTCCCGATATCCGAATATGAACGCAAGGGTATCGAGGATGCCAGGTTTGTGAAATTCACTAATGATGACGGCACATCATCCTATTACGCCACCTACACAGCTTATGATGGCTCGCTGATTATGCCCAAACTGCTGCAAACCAATGATTTCTATAATTTCAGGATAATGCCACTTTACGGTGCGGGTGCGCAGAATAAGAACCTGGCGCTCTTTCCGCGGAAGATAAATGGTAAGTATGTGATGATATCCCGTATTGACGGCTGTAATAATTACATCATGTACTCGGATAAGATCAATATCTGGGAGAAACCTGTTTTACTGCAGCAGCCGAAGTTTTCGTGGGAGTTTATCCAGATTGGTAACTGCGGTTCGCCTATTGAAACCGATCATGGTTGGTTAATGATCACCCATGGCGTTGGACCAATGCGGCGTTATGTTTTGGGAGCAAGTTTGTTAAAGCTGGATGACCCTACTATAGAGATAGGCAGGCTAAATGAGCCCTTGCTGATACCGAACAGCGAGGAGCGCGAAGGTTACGTGCCCAATGTGCTCTACTCATGCGGGGCCATTGTTCATAATAATAAACTGATAATTCCTTATGGCGTATCCGATTCATCCACAGCATTTGCCGAAGTTGATTTGAAAGACCTGATCAATAAATTGATAACAGACGAGAGTGAATCTTAAGCCAATATTTTGTGATAAAGCTGCAGGTAATCGCTCACCATTTTATCAGCCGAGAATTGCGATAACGCCCATTGGTGGCAAGTTTGTCGATTGATAGCTGATAAGTGTTCAACAGCTTCAACAGCCTCGTTAATTGTATTTACTAAAAAACCAGTCTCTTGATGCTTGATGAGTTCGGGCATGGCGCCTTTGTTGAAGGCGATAACCGGGGTGCCGCAAAGCATAGCTTCGACCACGCTTAAGCCAAATGGCTCATTAAAATTGATAGGGTGGAGTAAGGCTTTCGCGTTGCCCAAAAGTTCTTTTCTTTTTTCCGGCCCGGCATGACCAACGTAGACGATCTCATCATTTAATTGAGGTTCAATTTTTTCCCGGTAATAATTTTCATCCTGGATAATACCGGCTACGAGCAATTTGCGTTTGCTTTTTTTCGCGATAGCAATAGCTTCTGCTGTTCCTTTATCATGATGTATGCGCCCGAAATATAACAGGTAATCTTCGGGCTTTGGGTTGAATTGAAATTCATCAGCGTTAATGCCATTGTAAACCGTGGCCAGGTAGTTCAGCTCTGGGCTGCGGTCGGCATTACTGATGGATACGTAATGGGTTGAGGAATTATATTTTTTATATACCGGAATGATCTTTTGCGAGGAAAAGCCATGTATGGTGCTTATCACAGGCGTTTTGATCAGCGCCGAATAAGTAAGCGGCAGGAAATCGAAATTATTATGGATGATATCAAATGATGATGCCTTTTCCATCAGGTTACTGATGTGCAGACATTCCAGGATCTTGGCATCCTGCGTTCTATCCTCTTCATAACCTTTTTCGCAAACAGCATCCAGCTTGCCGGCTGTAATAGAGTCGCCTGTAGCAAAAAGCGTTACATCCAATCCTTTTTTAACTAAGCCTTCGGCAATGTTTGATGCGATCTGTTCCCACGGCCCGTAATGCCTGGGCGGTGTGCGCCAGGCAACGGGGGATAAAACGGCTACCTTCATTAACAGGTCTCCAATCGTTGCTGGCTGGATTTGTTGTATTCGTATTCCAGTTCAAATGCTTTTAGTACAGTCAGGTGTGATATCAAGTAAGCCAATGTGCTCTCCGCCCCCTGGTTGCGGTTGATGCCCGTAGGCAATAAGCCATCGCAGCAGCCTTTGGTTTCATGGTCGTATAGCGGTGCCCTCAGGGTGTTTTCACCCAGGAACCATTTGTAACAAAGAAACATTTTCTCTATAAACTCAGGTTTGCGGAATATCTGGTAAGCCTGGAAATGCATCAGCACCATGGCCATAGTTTCAATGGCCTGCTGGTCGAATGTAGGGAACGTGCCACCACGGTAATACCAACCGTCATTGCCCACCGGGCTCAGATAACCGTTTGATAAGGTTAAATTATCCAAAAAAGCCATGGTTTTGAGGGCGATCTGTTTGGCTTTATCATTCCCGGTGATCTCACAGGAGTGTAGTAAGGCCAAAGGTAATATCGCATTATCATAGGTCATTTTTTCTTCAAACCATTGCCAGTCGTCAGATTGGTTTTTTTCGTAAGCATCGATCAATGGTTGTGTCAGCCTTGCCAATTCGTTCACCAAACCCTCGTCTGTAGGGAATACCTGTAGGTAGGAACTCAAACCGATGATGGTATTAGCCACCCCCCGTAAATGCTGTAATGCTTTAAAATGAGGGATCGACTTCTGGAAAATTTCGATAGCAAATTCGCGATAGGAGTTGCTGGCCGCACAACCGATCAAATAACCCAATGCCCATATCGTACGCCCAAATGAATCTTCGGAACCCACCTCATCCAGATATTGACGGTTAAAGCTCAGGAAATTCCTGAAATTGCCATTATCTGTTTGCATGTAGTGGATGTAACTTAAATAGACTGGTAAAAGCTCAAATGCCTCTTTGCTTTTGCTGCGCTGGTAAGCCATCAAGGCCATAATAAGCGCCCGTGCATTATCGTCCAGGCAATAACCTTCCTTTAAGTTGGGTATGCCATATTTGGCATGTTGCACAATACCGGTATCATCCGTTAAACGCAGCACATGCGCCAGGTTGAACTTGGGCATGATCTCCGGGTCGACAATGCTGTTTTTCAATATCTTATCGCTGAAATCATGGGTAAGCAAAGCTTCCTGCGCTACTTTGATAAATTCGGCGCCTGTTTTTGGCCAACGCAGATGCAGACCATATTCATAAGCGTTTTCTTTCAATTCGCTCAGTAATGGGTCATGCTCCAACAAATCATTTACAATACACGCCAATCCATCCGAATCTTTAAAGTCGAACAGACGGCCACGGTTATTGGCCAATAGTTCAGTGGCATGCCAGTATGGGGTGGAAACCACAGCCGCGCCTGCACCAATCGCATAGGACAATGTCCCGCTGGTTATCTGTGCTTCATTATGGTAAGGCGTCACGTAAACTTCGGCAGCCGTTAAATAATTCATCAGTTCTTCTTCGGAAACGAACTTATTGATGAAAGCCAGGTTATTGGAAACCCCCAGTTTAGCGGCCAGGCTTTTCAGGTGATCACGGTATTCCTCGCCCGAATTTTTGATAACACCCGGATGGGTATTACCCAAAATTACATACATCACATCGGGATGCTTTTCAACTATTGCCGGCAATGCCTTTACTACGGTCTCCAACCCTTTATTCCGGCTTATCAACCCAAAAGTTAATAATACGCGGCGTTTTTTAAATGGTGAAAGCTGTTTAACCGGGTTATCTTCCAGGGCTTCCAGGTCGGGTACGCCATGTTCAATGATCTGTATCTTTTCGGTGGGGATACTATAAATGGTGGTTAAAAACTCAACCGCCCGCTGGCTCATTACGATGATCTTTGAGGATTGCTCGGCTATTTCGCGTATAATGATGCGTTGTACATAACTTGGCTCCCTTAATATAGTATGTAATATGGATATCAGGGGTTTCTCAAGCCGGTTGATCAGTGGTAAAATATAGATGCCGCTTTCGCCGCCATAGATGCCAAACTCATGCTCCATGATGCAAACATCAGCATTGCTGGTATTGATAAAATTTGCCGCACGAATGTAATCCTTCTGATGGTTCTGGCGGATCACATATTTTACCTCTTCTGGATATTCATATTCCTGCAGGCTTTCAGCATCATTAAGCGCAACCACAAACCCACCCTGTGCCAGGCTTTGTCTTTCAGGATAGTTGGCGCTGATAGCACCCATTAAGTTTTGATTAAAAGTTGCAATGCCGCATTCGCGGGGTGGGTAGGTGGAAATATATGCTATTCTCATTTTTTGTAGGCCAGTGTGTTTAGTTGGTTGATGTAATTAATTAACATTGTTTTGTATAGTATTGTTTAAGCCTGTGACTTAAAAAAAGTGCATTTATGTATGTGTATGGTTGTTTTATTGTAATTTTTCATTGCAATTGTTGTGCTGCCTATCATTTTGCATAAACCATACCAAATTAATTAGAAGTAAAATTTATAACCGAACACTATAATTTTGACTGTAAACTACTTGTATGAATATAAATCTACTTTTGCTTTGCCCGGTAAAATGTTACCTCAATGCAAGGAACAATGCTGGGATTTTTAATATCACAGTTAAATCCGGTATCGTAACAAATTAAATACAATTGATAACCTGCGGTGATTTTGAAAAATGAAATCAAAATGTAGATTTGTCAATCTCTTATAAAAACCATTCTAAAAATCTAATGCTATGAATGATATCCAGATCAAAAAGCAACCGAAAAAATATGATGCCATAATTGTTGGTTCGGGAGCGGGGGGTGGCATGGCTGCTTATGTGCTGGCCAATGCAGGTTTAAAAGTTTGCTTATTAGAAGCAGGGCCAAATTATGATCCACGCGAAAATTCATCTCAGCTAAAAAACCCCTGGGATTCTCCGCGCCGCGGGGCCAGTACCAAGTTCAGGCCTTTTGGCGATTTTGACGGCTGCTACTGGGGCTGGGAAATAGATGGCGAACCTTATACCCAAAAGGAGGGGAGCCATTGGGAGTGGTGGCGCGCGCGGATGGTAGGTGGCCGTACCAATCACTGGGGAAGAATATCGCTACGATTCGGCCCGAAAGATTTTAAACGCCGCAGCATTGACGGTTTAGGCGATGACTGGCCGATAGGCTACGAAGACGTAAAACCTTATTATGATAAGATAGATAAGCTAATAGGTGTTTTTGGCACCAACGAGGGCCTGTATAATGATCCTGACGGTATATTTTTACCACCACCAAAACCACGATTGCACGAAATGTTTATCAAGCGCGCTGCGGGGCACATCAATATCCCGGTAATCCCTTCGCGCTTATCTATATTAACGAAAAAGATCAATAAAGACCGTGAGGCCTGTTTTTACTGCGCGCAATGCGGACGAAGCTGTAAGGTATATGGCGATTTTTCATCCTCATCAGTATTGGTAAAACCAGCGGTGGCCACGGGTAATGTCGACCTGATCACTAATGCTATGGCTCGCGAAGTATTGACCGGTCGCGATGGCCTGGCTACAGGAGTTGCCTACGTGAATAAGGTAGATATGCAAGAGTACCAGGTTTTTGGTCGTACCGTAATATTAGCAGCCAGTGCCTGCGAAAGTGCAAGGCTGATGCTCAATTCCAAATCGAGCAGATACCCTAATGGTATCGCCAACTCGAGTAATGTGGTAGGAAAATACCTGCACGACTCGACCGGGGCGGACATGGGCGGTATCATTCCGGAACTGTTCGACCGTAAGCGTTATAATGAAGACGGTGTAGGTGGCATGCACGTTTACACACCATGGTGGCTGGATAATAAAAAACTAGATTTCCCCCGGGGATATCATATTGAATATGGCGGCGGCTTCGGTATGCCATTGTATGGCTTCAACTGGGGTATTGAGAAATTAAACGGCGCGTATAAGATCAAAGGTCAGCATAAAGAGGCCGGAGGCTATGGCGCGTCATTAAAAGAGGATTACCGCTATTTCTTCGGCGCGCATGTGGGTATGGCAGGCCGCGGAGAAGGCATCGCGAGGGAAGACAGCTATTGTGAAATAGACCCTGACGTGGTGGACAAATACGGAATCCCTGTGTTGCGCTTTAATACCAAATGGTCGGATTACGAGATCAACCAGGCCAAGCACATGAAAGAAACTTTTAAGGAAATACTGCATAGCATGGGCGCGGTAGTTACCTGGGGAGGAGATTCCGGGCCACATGACAATTACGGCTTGCATAACCCCGGTAATATCATTCACGAGGCGGGTACGGTGCGTATGGGGAATGACCCGAAGAAGTCGCCATTAAATAAATACAGCCAGGCGCATGATGTAAAGAACCTGTTTTGTGTGGACGGCGGGCAGTTTGTATCGCAGGCGGATAAAAATATTACCTGGACCATACTGGCGCTTTCGATGCGTGCCTCAGAATATATTATTGACGAATTAAAGAAACAAAATATTTAATCCCGGATATCATGGATAGAAGAGATTCGCTTAAAGCCCTGATCGTAGGTGGTATATCTACCACGGTATTGCTGGATGCCTGTAAACAACCGGCTAAAGAAGCTGAAAAAGAAGTAGCCAAAATACCTGCCCAGCCGGACAGGATGGAGGAAGAAAAAGAGGTTGATAAGAAACTGAGGGAACAGCCCAATTTCTTTTCGGAGCATGAAATGGCTACCATTACTATTTTGGGTGATATTATTATCCCAAGGGATAAGGTGAGCGGCAGCGCCTCAGATGCCAAGGTGCCTGATTTTATCGAGTTTATTGTAAAGGATATGCCAGAGCACCAAACACCCATGCGTGGTGGCTTGCGCTGGTTGGATATGCAATGCTTCAAGCTTTTTGATAAATCCTTTAAGGATTGCAACCATACTCAGCAAATATTGATGGTTGACGAAATAGCCTGGCCCAAAAAAGCCAAGCCCGAAATGCACCAGGGCGTTTCCTTTTTCAACCTGATGCGCAACCTGACGGCTACCGGGTTTTATACTTCGGAAATAGGAGGTAAGGATGTGGGTTATATGGGCAATGTGCCCAACCAATGGAACGGCGTGCCTGATGATGTGTTGAAGCAATATAACCTGGCTTATACAGAAAAGGAACTGAAGGAATGTGTGAGTTTTGATAAGAAGGCGTAATGATAGAATTGACAACTTTTTAAAAGTTGTCAATTCTTCTACTTCCCAACTGAAAAGCCTAATATTAAATATGGTGGTTGGGAATATTAATAAACCTATTCATCATCTAATCATAACATACGGTTTATATGGGCGGTACTACTTTTGCGCCAGTTAATTTAGTACTGAAGATTTCAAAACCAAGTTCTTTATTTCAATACTGAGATCAGTTAATAGTTATTCGATAAAGAGAGTGCCCATCACTCTCTTTATTTGTTTAATTACTTTCCTTATTCCTCTCCCCTAATACGGAACACCATCCCATCCATATCCTCGCTAATGCGTAACTGGCAGGCCAGGCGGCTGTCGGGTCCGGCATCGGGCAGGGTATCCAACAAATCGAGCTCGGTATCGGATGGATGAAAATATTGTTCGGGGCCTTCCAGCACCTGCACATGGCAGGTGGCACAAAGCGCCATACCGCCGCAGGTAGCCAAAATATGATGATCGGCAGCTTTTAAAACTTCCATCAGGCTCAGGTTAATGCCTTCGGGTATTTCAACAGGTTCGCGATGACCACGCCTGTCTTCTATGGTTAGGGTTATCATAATTAAAAGGCGGTTACGCCATAAACAGTGGTGTATTTAAAACTCAATTTTTGTTCGGGATAAACATGCTTAAAGGCGCTTTGGGCCATTAAAGCAGCTTCGTGGAAACCACAAAGGATCAGCTTCAGTTTGCCCGGATAAGTATTGATGTCGCCTATGGCATAAATGCCGGGTGCGTTGGTAGAATAATCTACCGTGTTCACTTCAATAGCAGAATGGTTGATATTTAAACCCCAATCTGCAATAGGGCCAAGTTTTGGTGTTAGGCCATACAGCGGGATCAGGTTGTCGGCTTCAATGACGGACGCGACATTATCCCTGTCGACAATATTTATTTCCTGCAAATGCCCGTTACCGTTTATCCCCGTAATATGTGATTGCAGGATCAGGTTGATCTTACCCTCATTAGCCAGGTCGAATACCTTTTCAGCAGAGTCAGGCGCTCCGCGGAAGGTATCGCCACGGTGCACCAAAGTAACTTCTGCTGCGATATCAGCCAAAAATATGGTCCAGTCCAAAGCGGAGTCACCACCGCCTGATAATACCACTTTTCTATTGCGGAATGCTTCCGGATTTTTGATCATATAAGCTACGCCCTTACCTTCAAATTCTTCCAGCCGGTCGATAGCTGGTTTGCGGGGCTCGAAACATCCCAGGCCACCGGCTATTACTACGGTTCGGCAATGCACCTCGGTACCATCATTGGTTTGGATGATGAAAGAATCGTCATCCATCTGATGCAACTGCTCAACACGTTCGCCTAATGAGAAAGTGGGCTTAAACGGAGCGATCTGCTCCATCAATCCATCAACCAATTCCTGCGCGTTTACGGTAGGGAAACCGGGAATATCATAGATGGGTTTTTGAGGATAGATTTCGGATAGCTGGCCGCCAACCTGTGGTAATACATCGATCAGATGGCAGCGCATTTTTAACAGCCCTGCTTCAAAAACGGCAAATAAACCGACCGGGCCGGCGCCTATAATGCAAATATCAGTAGTGATAGGTTCCATACAATTTGAGTTAGAATTAAACACTCAAATGTCCTGATAATTATAACCTGATACCAATGATATATAGTAATATTAGATTACTTTAAGTTATAATTGGATAGACAAAATCGCTTGAAAAGCTCAGTTAGTTTAGTGTACTTGCCCTGTATCTGAATAAACTCGAAGGTGCGGAATATTTGGAGGCCCTTGATATCTATAATGGTCAGTTCGTTATATTTTAATTCGCTAACCACTGATTGTATCGACAGGAAAGTGGCTGTTTCTGAATATAATAGGTATTGTTTAATAGCGATACTGCTTTCCAATTGAATTTCAACCTGGAGGTCTTTTGGGTTGATCTGTGCGTTGCTTAGGGCATTAAAGATCACATCTAATGTTCCTGAACCGGCTTCGCGCAATACTAATGGGATGTTTAACAATTGTTTCGGACTAATCTCCACTTTTTTGGATAACTGGTTATTGGCACGGGTTACCAAAACGATCTCGTCTTTAGCAAAAGGAGCATAGGCTATTTGCGGGTAATGGGCCGCACCTTCTACAATAGCAATATCGATCTTCTCGGTCAGCACTTGTTGTGTAATATAATCCGTATTACCCTGCGTGAAGATGAAGGAAACAGCTGGGTAGGTTTTTTTGAATAAGGCCAGTATCTTGGGCAAAATGGTTTGGGCTACGGTGGTACTTGCGCCGATATGGACGGTTCCGGCTTCTATATTACTGAGCTGGGCCAGTTCGGTTTCCAATTCGGTATAGGTTTGAAATATCTTTTCAGTGTATTGCAGGAGTACTTTACCGGCAGTGGTGAGGTTGATGTTGTTTCCATTGCGTTTGAATAGTTGAACATTTAATTGTAGCTCCAGTTCCTTGATATGTTTGGTAACGGCCGGCTGGGTAATAAACAGTTCGCCGGCTGCCTTAGTAAAGCTGAGCCGCTGGGCTACTGTGTAAAATACCTTTAACCGAAAATCGAAAATCATCAGGCCTAAGTTAGCAGTTAGGAAAGAAATGAGGAAAGAATATTACTGATAGTAATTGATGACTTCGATAATTACGGCGCATGATTTCTTTATTTCTTCAGCATTGATGATCAAAGGTGGCGCAATACGCATAGAATTGCTGCAGTGCAGAAACCAATCAACTACTACGCCATTGGCGATGCAGCGGTCGATAATTTGCTTGTTCAGCTCAAAGCTTTCCAGCTCAATGGCCAGCATCAGCCCCTTGCCCCGAACTTCTTTAATAGCAGGGTGAATTAATAGCTGTCGGAAAAGGTCAGCCTTGGCATCCACCTGCTCGACCAGATTTTCATTAAGTAAAACTTCAAGAGCAGCCAGCCCGGCAGCGCAGCATACGGGATGACCGCCAAAGGTGGTAATATGACCAAGCATGGGGTTTTCTTTAAGAGCGGACATGACCTGGTTAGATGCGATAAAAGCGCCTATCGGCATACCACCGCCTAATGCTTTTGCCAGCACTAAAATATCCGGCTCGATGCCAAAATGCTCAAAAGCAAACAATTTGCCTGTGCGGCCGAAAGCGGCCTGGATCTCGTCCAGTATCAAGAGCGTGCCTGTTTCGGTACAGCGTTTTCTTAGGGCCTGCATATAAGCCTTATCGGGTACGCGAATGCCTGCTTCACCCTGCAGGGTCTCGATCACTACGCAGGCGGTTTCTTCGATGATCAGTTCCAGGTCATCAACATGATTGAAATTGATAAATTTAATGCCGGGAAGCAAGGGGCGATAAGCCTGTTTATATTCCTCGTTACCCATCACACTTAATGCGCCATGTGTGCTGCCGTGGTAGGAGTGATGGCAGGCAATGATCTCACTTCGCCCGGTGAAACGTTTGGCCAATTTGAGCGCGCCCTCAACGGCTTCGGCGCCGGAGTTTACGAAATAGACGGAGTTTAAATGTTTGGGAAGCAGTGAGACGAGCTTTTCGGCAAACCGCACCTGTGGGGTTTGCACGTATTCGCCGTAAACCATCAGGTGCATGTATTTGTCCACCTGTTCTTTAATCGCGTTGATCACATAAGGATTGCTGTGCCCGAGGTTGCTTACGCCGATACCTGATATCAGGTCGAGATAGGGTTTGCCATGCACATCGTACATGTAGACGCCTTCGGCCCGTTCAAATTCAAGCAGCAGCGGAAAATCAGTGGTTTGCGCGTTATTAGCTAAAAAAAGCTGACGAAGGGTAAGCATGGAGCAAAAATAACAAAGGCTTGCATAATTGTAAGCAAGCCTTCTTATTTAATATTAGGGATTCTTGACTGGGGTACTCCGCTCGCGCAGTTGTTTGATCAATTCATCAGTAAACTCGCGTTCGCTTTTGAA
The DNA here is from genome assembly GCA_035489035.1 of Mucilaginibacter sp. Taxonomy (GTDB): domain Bacteria; phylum Bacteroidota; class Bacteroidia; order Sphingobacteriales; family Sphingobacteriaceae; genus Mucilaginibacter. The sequence goes on along the minus strand of DATHKT010000037.1, from coordinate 141,113 downwards.
TATCTGGCTAACCTTATCCGGAGGTAACATTTTTAGAAACTCGTCTGTGTAGTATTTGCGGATGTTAACTAACTCGCCTTCGTAAAATAATTCCTTTTGAATCTGGTCGGTCCCATCAGCCTGGGCGCTTGAATTGTTGATCCGTTTTTTTCTTCTTACCTCTTTAATGGCATCGCGGTAGCGGCGATATAAGGGCCAGAATTTTACAGATTGATCGGCACTCAGGTTAAGTCTTTTAGCAATATAAGTTTCCTGTACAGCATCTATTTTGGATATCCCGTTTTGCTTCCTGATCACCCTTTGCTGGTAGTTTGGGGGCTGGCGAAAAGGCCTCACCTGCCCTAAGGCGGTATAGCCAGCAATCAGCAGGAAGGAAAGGATAAAAAAATGTCGGGCCAATTTGTACATATATTATTGACTGGTATCTAAATAATCCTGCAATTCATCCTTGGTTAAATTATCAGCATTAACCTTACCATCATCGGTTAAAGTATGCGTATCTGTAGGGTCAAGGTTCGACTGCAGGTAGCTCTGGATATCATCAACAGATATGGCAGATAATGACTGACGTAAAAAAGAATGGTTATCAACTGCTATAGTAGCAGGCGTACGCGATAAAAATATAGTACCACCAACTGCCAAAGTCAAACAGGCCGCAACCGCATACTTAAATGCAGCCGATGCAAATAAACGCCTTACTACACCTTTTTGCTGTACCGGTTGCTCGTTAACTGTCTTATTTAAGATGCTTTCGGTAAGACCGGCAAAATAGTTTTCAGGAACAGTAAAAGTTTCAGCTTGCTGGCCTAAGGTTTCCTCCACCAATATCCTGCTTTGAATTTGCTGGCTCAGGTTCTCAAAATAACCTTCCGGCACTGTAAAGTTGTTATCTTCTTTATCTAAGGCTTCTTCAACACTTATCCTGGCCTTGATGGTGCTGCTTAAGTCTTCAAAATAATTTTCGGGCACGGTAAACCCCTGCTCAGGAGCGCTTTTTTTTAAATCATCTAATTTAACATAGGACACGATCTGTTGCTCCAACTCATCAAAATAACCTTCAGGCACTGTAAACGGGTTATTTGGATTAACCTGTTTAAGTGACATATAATCATTTATCCATTCCCTATTTCCTCTATCGCTGTTCATATCTTTATATAGATGAAAGTCATGCCCAAAGGTTTAACATAAATTTAAATTTAATCCCGCGATAATAAAAATGCCTCGATCTTTTTAACCGCCAGGTGAAATGATGCTTTTAACGCCCCAACACTTGTCCCCAGCACATCCGACATTTCTTCATATTTCATATCATCATAATACTTCATATTGAACACTAAGCGCTGTTTTTCGGGTAGTGTCAAAATAGCCTGCTGTAATTTTAGCTGGGCCTGGTCGCCATTAAAATAAGACGAATCGGCCAAAGTATCCGCCAGTTCGTAAGCTACATCATCCAGCGGTATATTGTTTTTTTGTTTTTTCTTGTTCAGGAAAGTGATGCACTCGTTGGTCGCGATGCGATACATCCAGGTGTATAGCTGTGCATCGCTGCGAAAGTTTGGCAGGTTTTTCCAGACTTTGATAAACGTATCCTGTATCAGGTCATCGGCATCGTCATGGTCAACCACCATGCGGCGGATATGCCAGTAAAGCTTTTGCTGGTATTTTTTTAATAGCAGGTTAAACGCCTCGTCCCGGGTTTTTTCGTCCTGGAACTTGCGTAATATCTCTGCATCATCAACCTGTACCGACATTTATTATTATTTATATTTCTAATCGTATTATGGCGAAAATAGGTATAATTTTCAAATTTACTGTATCAGGTCGAGCACTTGTTGTGATGAGTTTTGGGTATCTACCTTTTCTATCACCTTTTTGATCATACCATTTCCATCAATCAAAAAGGTGGTGCGGGCGGTGCCCATATACTTTTTGCCATACATGTTTTTCTCTACCCAAAGGCCGTAAGCTTCTACAATTTTCTTGTCAGGGTCAGCTATTAATGGGAAAGGCAGGCTGTATTTGGTCTCAAACTTTTTATGTGATTTCTCATCATCCGTGCTTACACCGATCACGGCAAAACCTTTGCTCAGCAGCGACTGGTAATTATCGCGGAAACTACAGGCCTCGGCAGTGCAGCCGGGGGTATCATCCTTAGGATAAAAATACAGGATCACTTCCTTGCCTTTAAAATCGGATAAGGAAACAGTTTTGCCGTTTTGGTCCTTTGCGGTGAAGTCCGGGGCTTTTTCGCCCTCTTGTGGTTTTGCCATATTATTTGCGACTATATTATTATAATGATTTATTCAATTAAATGTTTGTAGCTGATACGATGTAAAGGATTTAGCAATGCTTTTACATTTCAAATAATTAGAAAGACCATTGAAAACAGAAAACCTTCCAGCTCTATAAGTGCTTAGTATATTAATATATAGATTGGACTCATCTAAAATTATAGATATTATTTTCCCTCTTTGAGTCCACCTTCCTTCTGGTTTTTCCCCTCTTATTAAACAAGGATTTCCTGAACTGAAAGTAATGTCCGGATATTTGCCTTCCAACGCTTTTAAAATATCGATCCTATTACTTTCATCGTCTTTTCCGCGAATAAATACAAGTTTATTCATGAAGAAAAAATTCAGGAACATCCATATCGTATACGAAAAGGAAAAAAAATCAAAAATATATGAATGATGGTTAAAGGGGGTGGGGAAGATCAATATCTTGATAAATACTAAAGTTGGAAGCCAGGAAATGAAATACATAAAGATATAGTCAAATACCAATTCTGCATTAAATTTATACACAACTCTTTCCTTTAAAATGCTTTTATCAATTACTATTTGCCTCATTGATTAGTAAAATAATTTCAGTTAGGATGAGATAAAAGAATACCAAATATTACTTTAAAAAATACGCGTTGAATTGTGAAAAATTGTCCTTATTATCAGTAACCGTTAAATCAAATATATGTTTCCCGGGTGTGATGGTGTTGTCAAATTTATAACTTAGAACCTTAGTTTTATAATCCCATATCATTAAAACCCATTTGCCGTCAATTTTGCCGCTATAGGTTTTTACGCCGGATAAATTATCCCCGATTTTAAAAGCTACACGCTGCATTTTAGCCATGTTGACCCCATTCTTAATATTCAGCGGACGGATGATAGGGGGTACGGTATCCAGCTTAATATAATAATCGCCAAAAGTGCGGGCGTGGGCCTTAACGTAGCCATCTTCATAAATGCCACCTTCGCAAACACCTTCTGTATTAACAATTACAGCCTTGTTAGTATACTGCCCTATTGTATTATCAGGCCTGATCCATAGCTCATAAGTATCGTTGATCGGCGTAAACTTATTATGGATGCGATGGACTGCAGAGAAGGCACCCGGCTTTGTAGGCAGTGTTGAATAGGTGAATGCAAGGTCATCATACAAGTTACCCACAAGAATGATCACTTTCACTTTGTCATCGCTGAACTCATTCTGACGGTCATAATGAAAAAGCGTGGCTTTGGTATCAAGCGTGGTGTTTGCCTGCACGGGTAGTTGCGGAGTTGATTTCACCTTTAGTTTAAGTGATGAAGTATTGCCCGCGATATCTTTTACCACATATTCAACCTCGTGCATGGCATCATCATTAAAATTGATCACGCCACGGTTTAAAGATTGCGGATATAGCGATATTTTACTGCCCGGCAGTATAAAGCACTTTTGTATGAACCGGCGTGAATTTAAAAAGGTAGGATAGTCGATATAAGCATTAATGGCATGCGTTTGATCGAAAGCAAAACGTTCAACGGCGAAGGTATAAATGGTTGCGCCATCTAATTTAAGTTCGATGGAATAAATGCCGTTGTGATTAAACGAGGCGCTGTTCAAATCGGTAGCCGTTATACCAAAACCGGTTTCACCACTTACATTTATGATCTGCGGTTTGGTTAACCGATAATGCCCTGCCGCGCCGGTCACACCCAAAAACTGACGAAGTGTTTTTTCGCTGAAAGAAGCATCCCCCAAATGATAAACGCATACGGTACCGAGGGTAGGAGGAACCTTATCTGGTATGGTCAATCCAAACAACTGGGGATTAATGGTTTCCTCTGTTTTGGTATCCCTGATCTCGAAATGCAAATGCGGCCCGGCTGATGCGCCGGCATTTCCCGACCAGGCGATGACATCATCCTTGCAGTATTGGAGCTGCAATGGTAGTACATTAAAATCGACTGTTGAACTTTGCTGCATGTATTGCTGCTGTCGCACCAATGCCTCCATTTCAGGAGCGAACCGTTCTATGTGCCCGTAAACAGTAGTATAACCATTAGGGTGGGTAATGTAAATGGCATTGCCAAAGCCGCCAAACTGTACCCGCAACCGCGATACATAGCCATCATAAGCCACATGGACAGGGTAGCCTGTATGCCCGTTTGTTTTAAAATCGAGCCCGGAATGAAAATGGCTCGGTCTCAGTTCGCCGAAAGAACCCGCAGTAGCCGGTGGCAGATCAAGCGGGTAGCGGAAAAAGTTTTGGGGATACTGCTTGGTTTGCACAACACCCTGCGCAATGCAATTCGAAAACAGGCAAAAACAAGCGGTAAAGGCAACAATGAACTTTTGTATCATGCTTACTTAACGTAAAAATCAAGTAGTTTATCGCCCTCCAGGTAACCTTCCAGGTGATCGCCGACATTTACTTTACCTACACCCTGCGGTGTGCCGGTAAATATCAGGTCTCCTTTTTTTAGGGTAATGTATTGGGATACAAATACAATAATGCGCTCGAAAGAAAACAAAAGGTCTTTGGTATTACCTTGCTGGCGGGTTTGCTGGTTTACATCCAGCCTGAAATTTAGATTATAGATGTCAGTGAATTTAGCCTTAGGCACAAAATCACTTACGGGTGCCGAACCATCAAATGCTTTGGCCAGCTCCCATGGAAGGCCTTTTTCTTTGTGGCGTTGTTGAATATCGCGGGCGGTAAAATCCACGCCAAGAGCAATCTCATCAAAGTAAGCGCCGGCGAACTTTTCGCTGATGTGCTTACCTTCCTTATTGATCTTTAATACAATTTCAATTTCGTGATGGATATCCTCAGAAAAATCGGGATGGTAAAAAGGTTTGTTTTCCTTCAGTAAAGCTGTATCCGGTTTCATAAATATTACCGGGACAGTTGGTACCGGGTTATTCAGTTCTTTGGCATGCTCGGCATAGTTGCGGCCAATGGCAATTATTTTCATAAGCCGAAATTAGAAATTTTGTCTGAACGATGTGAAACAGATAGAAGGATTTCCTGATTTCTTTTAGTTATGAATAGTGATGTGCTAAATCCGAAATTGAAAATGGCAAAGCCCTCTTGAGCACCATCTTGAAGAACAAACAAAAGCGAAAAATTCGAATTTCGAAATCATTCCCCCCTTTAGGGGGTAAGGGGCTTACAAAACCGTTATTCTTTTGATAACCGACTCGGTGCCGGCAACAATACGGATGAAATAAAGCCCGCGTGAGAGTTTGTTGCTAATAGGATAGGTGATGTTTTGATCGCCTGCAGTTACCGATTGTGAAATAATGGTTATAACATCGTTTCCTAAAATATCCATTATTTTTACCGAGACAATAGCATTGCGTGATAAGGAATATTTCACATTGATCAGATCGGTAACGGGGTTTGGATACACCAGTACATCCTGCAGTAATTTATCACTATTGCGTGCAACACTTACCTTTAAATTAGAAGTGACTGCCGGTTTTAGCGGAGGAAGTGCCAAATGCAGGCCATTTTTTTGATAAGAGGTTTTTGAAGCGATCAATTTGTTTTTTGCATGCAGGATAATGGTATCGCTTTTTTGAACTGCATTTGCTTCTGTGAAGGCAAAATTCATGGATATTGCCAGGGCAATCATTATAATCCACGAAAAAGTAAAAGTAAAATTTTGCCTCATGCTTAAATATTCCGTACAAAAATATAAATAAAGAACTCAGTAACTGAAAGACCGGGGCATTTCTAAAACATTTTAACAATATTTAACAAAAAAGGATTTTATTAATTACATATTTGCCCGATAATTTATACGTGTTAATGGTGTTATAGTTATAAAATTAACATTATAATATTAAAAATCTCTATTTTTATACAGTGACAACTCATAAAGATCTACAAAAACTGTCCGCCGCCGGACTTATCATTAGTTTAGGCATCATTTACGGCGACATTGGTACATCACCACTATATGTTTTTAAAGAAATTGTAGGCGAACAGCCTATTACATCAACATTGATATTAGGCGGCATATCCTGTATCTTCTGGACTTTAACACTGCAAACCACATTAAAATATGTGGTAATTACCTTGCAAGCTGATAACAAAGGTGAAGGTGGTATATTTTCCCTGTTCTCCTTAGTACGGCGAAAGGCCAAATGGCTCATTGTGCCTGCCGTGGTAGGGGGCTGCGCATTATTGGCCGATGGTATTATTACACCGCCTATTACGATATCGGCAGCAATTGAAGGCCTTGTTACTAAGTTCCCCCATTTACATACGGTTACCATAGTTATTTTTATCATCGCCTTTATATTTATAATACAGCAATTTGGCACCTCATTGGTAGGTAAGGCTTTCGGCCCTATTATGTTTATCTGGTTCACTATGATGGGGGTGCTGGGGCTTGCTTTTATCATACAAATGCCATCAATCATCAAGGCATTGAATCCTTATTATGCTTACGAATTGTTGAGAAGCAGCAATTATGACGCGTTCCTTATCCTGGGCGCGGTGTTCCTGTGTACCACCGGGGCTGAGGCTTTATACTCCGACCTGGGGCATTGCGGGCGCCAAAATATCCGGATAAGTTGGATCTACGTAAAAACCTGCCTGGTGCTCAATTACCTGGGACAAGGGGTTTGGCTTTTAAGTCATAACGGACAATCGCTTAACCTGCACCGGCATAATCCTTTTTATGAAATTATGCCCGAGTGGTTTTTAATATATGGTATTGGTATAGCAACCATAGCGGCTGTAATTGCCAGCCAGGCATTGATATCAGGTTCTTTTACGCTGATTGCTGAAGCCGTTCGACTGAACTTATGGCCCAAGGTAAAGATCAATTATCCCAGCGAACAAAAAGGACAATTATATGTGCCAAGTGTTAACTGGTTGCTTTGCGCAGGTTGTATAAGCGTGGTATTGATATTCAAACATTCGGATAATATGGGCGCGGCTTACGGTTTAAGTATTACCGTGGCCATGCTGATGACGACCATACTGGTGTCTAAATTCCTGGCGAAAAAGAAATTCCCAACTTATATCATCGTTATATTTTTAGTTGTCTATTTATTTATTGAGGGTACATTTTTATCGGGCAACCTGGTGAAATTTGTTCACGGCGGCTGGTTCACTTTATCTGTGGGAGCCATCTTGTTCTCTGTAATGTGGGCCTGGCACACAGCACGTAAGATCAGGAACCGCTTTGTTAAATTCATCGCGATAGAGGATTATTTCAACATTATCAAGGAATTAAGTGAAGACGAAACCGTACCTAAATATGCATCGCAGCTGGTGTATTTAACAAGCGCAAACTTCGACTCAGAGATAGAATCAAAGATCATTTACTCTATTTTGCAAAAACAGCCTAAACGCGCCGATGTTTACTGGCTGGTGCACGTTGATGTGGTGGATGAGCCTTACAAACGTGAGTATACTGTTGACTTTTTGGTTCCTAACAAATTGATCCGTATAGACTTTAAGCTTGGTTTCCGTATTGAGCAACAGATCAATCTCCTGTTCAGAAAAGTGGTGGAAGACCTCGTGAAGAAGGGTGAAGTAAATATTACCAGCACTTACAAATCATTAAATAAGCACAAAATTGTAGGTGATTTCAGGTTTGTAGTGATAGAGAAGGTGGTTTCGCGCTCACATAATCTTTCATTTTACGAGCGGTTTATTATGATCTATTATGCTTACCTTAAAAAGGTTAGCTTATCCGAAGAACGGGGTTTTGGCCTCGATCTGAGCTTTGTTACCGTTGAGAAAGTTCCATTGATGCTTGCCGATCCTGAAACGGTAGAGATACAGCGGGTTAATTAAATAAAACTTTCCGGCTACAGATTGTTAACAGAATGTTATCAGAACTTTGGGCTGATATAATATCGATAAAGATTATATCAGCAATACTAAAGCGGCGTTAACCGAATTCTGTAAAATTAAAACACCCGGCCATTGAGAAGAATCATAGTTATTTTATTTTGTATCCTTTCTTTTGAGGCAAATGCCCAAATCACGGATACGATAAAAAAAGATCTTTTAACTGCTCCTGACACTGTTAAAAAATTACATAGTAAACCATTTGCCCTTATTATTCCGGCGGGCTTAATCACCTACGGGGCACTATCATTTGCAATTCATCCGATACGCAGGTTTGATTATTATATTCAAACTGATATTCGAAGGTCCGGCCCTAATTTTCACAGTACAGCAGAGAGCTATTTCCAGTTTGCACCTATTGTTATGGTATACGGTTTAAACCTGGTTGGTGTAAGTGGTAAAAATACATTTATTGACCGCTCGGCGTTACTCGGATTATCATATGGAATTTTTGGTGTAAGCGCGCTTGCAACAAAACACGCTACCCATCGCTTGCGACCCAATGGAGGAGACTATTTGTCCTTTCCATCCGGGCATACCGCTACGGCATTTTTGGGTGCCGAATTCCTGGCGCAGGAGTTTTCGGATAAATCTCCGGTATATACTATACTTGGCTACGGCTTCGCTGTTACAACAGGTGTTTTCAGGATGTATAACAGAGATCATTGGTTCAGTGATGTGGTTGCCGGGGCTGGTTTTGGTATTCTCTCAACTAAAGTAGCTTATTTAGTTTATCCTTACATCCGCAATAAATTGACCCATAAAGATAAATCAGGCAAAAGCACATTTATTATGCCTACCTACCAGGACGGCATGCCGGGCCTGTCCTTTTCTATGGAGTTGTAAATGGCTGAATCATGCCGTTACTTATACCTGATCTTGTAAACCAAAATAATACTGGCAAATATAAAGGTGATAGCATTGGCTATAATTACCGGCAAACTATGGATCATCAGTCCATAGGTCAGCCACAATAAAGTGCCGGTTGTAAACAAGGCATACATGGACAGGGAAATTCCTGAAGTATCCTTAGTTTGTATGGTTTTAATAGCCTGTGGTAAAAACGAAACCGTTGTACCAAAAGCAGCCAGCAAGCCTACGATGGTTATTAAGTCCATGGATTGATAGTTAATTAGATAAGCCTTTGCTTATTATTCATCCAGTTCGAGCTTCGGAAGATCTTTACCTATCACACTATGCTTATAGCTATAAGTAAAGTAGATAATTAACCCAACCGCAAGCCATCCCAGGAAACGGATCCAATTGCTATAACCAAGCTCGGTCATTAAATAAAAACAGCTCATCAGGCCTAAAACTGGAATCAGCGAAAAACTTTTGGTAAATGTATAAAAGCTTATTACTGCGATCAGGATAAAAAACAGATAATTTGGGAAATTATAAAGTATACCCTTCCAACCCATATAATATTTTTGTGAAGCGTCTAATGAGGATGCCCTTACAGCATCATTAAACTTATCATCTTCCAGGCCTTTGATATAACTATCTGCCGTAGTGTTTTTATTGGTAGCCCGGCCGTATAAAGCGACAGCTTTGTCATATAAAGCAGTTTTATTCGCCGGGGTTAAGCTTTCATAAATTGTTGATCTTTCCTTCAACCTTTTGCCATGCGCCATTTCTACTTGTGCCGGTGGTTTAAAATAGATACAGCCGGCAAATATGATGATGGTAATAAATGGCACTACCCACCTTCCGTTAAAATATGGCAGCTTAAAGCGCCCCTTCAGGGCTGCTTCCTGCGGCAATAATAATACCCCGCCGCATACCAGAACAAAGGCGAATAACGTCCCGATACTGGTCAGGTCGGTTACTTCGGTAAGGTTCATGAACAGAGCAGGTATGGCAACCAATAAACCGGTAATAATAGTAGCGAAGCTTGGCGTATGATATTTGGGATGAATACGTGAAAACGCTTTAGGCAGCAAGCCATCACGGCTCATGCTCATCCATATACGCGGCTGGCCCAGTTGGAAAATCAATAATACACTGGCGGTAGCAATAACAGCGCTTATAGAAATGATATAACTGATATTATGAAGGCCCACTTTTCCAAATACAAATGCCAAAGGGTCTTCTACATTCAGGTCTTTATAGCTTACCATCCCTGTAAGCACAAAGGAAACCAATATATAAAGAACTGTACAGATGATGAGCGAATAGATCATGCCCCGGGGTAAGTCACGCTGTGGATTTTCACATTCTTCAGCTGTGGTAGATATGGCATCAAAGCCGATATAAGCAAAAAATACACCGGATACACCCTTCATTACCCCGCTGAAGCCATTGGGCATAAAAGGATGCCAGTTGGCCGGGGTTACGTAGAAAAAGCCGATGATAATAACACCAATCACTATAGCTACTTTCAGGATAACCATGGCATTGGTAGCCTTTTTTGTTTCGCGTATACCAACATATACCAGGTAGGTTATAGCAAATACAATGGCGAGGGCTGGCAGGTTGGCTATCAGCTTAAAATGGCCGAAACCCGGTGCCGATGTCCAGGCGATGGCGTCACCTCTCAGCTGATCAGTTATATCGCTCAAATGACCTTTTGCCTTCATGTCCTGCAATAGGTCGTTGGCGCGTAGTGCTGACACATAATCCATGGTAAGGTACCGGGGCATATGGATATTGAAACCTTCGAGCAGGTGAACAAAATAGCCGCTCCACGATATAGCGACAGCAATATTACCTATCGCATATTCCATCAAAAGATCCCAGCCTATTATCCAGGCAATTAACTCGCCAAATGACGCGTAAGCGTAGGTATATGCGCTGCCCGCCACAGGGATTCGTGCTGCAAACTCCGCATAGCATAATGCTGAAAAGCCACAGGTGACGGCAGTAATTATGAATAAAATACTTACACCAGGGCCACCATGAAATGATGCTACCCCTATAGTTGAAAATATCCCGGCCCCAACTACGGCTGCTATACCCATCAGGGTTAAGTCCCTTACACCTAATTCTTTTTTTAGATGAGAGCCTGAATGTTCGCTGTCACTAAAGCCGCTGGCAACATCGGATAATATTCTTTGTATTGATTTTTTACGGAATATGCTTTTAGACATATAGTTTTAAAGTGTTAGGCAAAACCCAAACATAACTATTTTTTTGCATTGAATTAAATGGCATATTCTTTTAACTTGCGCCTATGAAACAGAGCCTGAATGAGGTATTAAGGAGAGTTAAATGGCTCATCATACCTTATTTGCCGATATTATGCGCTTGCTTAATAATCAAATTAACCTTTTCGCGCGAAACAATTTACTTTACTGTTAATGGCATAAATAGCCCGGTTATGGATTTTTTGGCTCCATTTGCTACTGACCTGGGTAATGGCTGGACGGCCATCATCATAGGATTAATTTGGTTAATGTTCAGTTACAGGAAAGGATTTATTATACTGACAGCTTATGGAGTAACCTCCATCACAGCACAAATACTTAAATATATTTTTGACGCACCGCGACCGAAACTGTACTTTAAGGATCAGCTAAGCCGAATACATTTTATTAAAGAAATTGATATGCTCAGTTTACACAGTTTCCCTTCCGGGCATACGGTTTCGGCCTTTACGCTGGCTGTGATATTTACCTATTGGAGCAGAAACAAAGCTTGGGGGCCTGTATTCCTGCTCCTTGCGGTATTAATAGGTTATTCACGCATGTACCTGAGCCAGCATTTTTTTGAGGATGTAACAGCCGGCTCAGTTATTGGCGTTATAGTTACCATTATCTGGCTCTATTGGCTGGATAACCGGGCTTTTATACAAAAACCCGGATGGCAAAAAGGTTTGCTTAATTAAGCAAGCTCATTCTTTTTCCTGAATATCAGCCATAACACACCAAACAGTACTACTACACCACCGGCAATTTCAACTATTGAGATGGTGCTGATGCTGCTTGATTTAGCTGTATTGGTATACTGATCGGTTAAAGTAAGTTCAGGTGAAAGCTTTATCGAACCGAAAAAAGTTTTTGCTTCGTCCTTTACAAAGTCTTTACGTGCTTCTGCATAGCCGTATTGAAAAGTGTAGGTAGCTTCTTTGGTGTAAAGCAATACAAACCTCCGGTATTGCGGATCTCCATTTGGGTCTTTAGTTAATAAGGTAAAGGCCTTAGCTTTTAATCTGCCGCCTATCGTAGTGTCACGAATACTTTGCGCACTACCATCGCCGGATTGACTTTGGATGCCCTTAATGTATTTCTTCATTACAGAATTAAGGTCCCCTTCTTTTTGTAGTGGCTGGTTGCTTTTTGCGTTAGGTTCCAATATCGCGATCATATAACCTAAACTGGTAGTAGCAGAATAGATCTGCTGCCCAAGGGTATCTTTTTTGCCATATACTGCGGGTAATGAGATTGTTACCAGGCTGTCTAACTTAACTGTCTTCAGTGCTTGTCCGTATACCGTATCCACCAGGAACAGTATGCTAAAAAATATAATTAACTTCTTCATAGGACTTAGATAACTCCAAAAGCATACCAAAGTTTTAAAATACTGAAAGGCGACTGCTATATTGACAATCAATTGACTGACAAATAGTGATTTATGCATGATGTTTTGATTTTAGGTCAAGCCATTTTTTTTCATATATTTTGGATAGGGTGAACTAAATTAACGTCATTACAGGCGTTATTAATACTAAAAAATCCGCCTACTCCAGTTCATGCGGGCAGGCAGATTTTCAGTTTATACGCTTTGGAGCTACTTAGAATTGATCGAACCAATCGATATTGACCTTGACATTTTCAATAAATTCGATTTCGATACCTAATTTTAGCTCTTTCAATTTTTCACAAAGTAATTCACCATCAATTAAATCAATAGGGGGTGCGCCATCTCTTGTTGCTTCTTTAACCGCGTCTCTTGTAAAGGAGCCAGTAGTAATTACAAGGCCTTTGTCTGCCCTACCTTGCATGGCGCCTCTGAAATCGCGTATTTGGCTAGATGTAACGGAGCTTTTATAGCGTTTGCATTGGAAAATAACATGAAAACTCAAAAAGCCACTGATTTTAACAATGCCTTTTCCATCAATGCCACCATCACCACTTTTTCCTGTAACTTCAACTTGTATAAAACCACTTTCTCTCAATAACCTTTGTGTAAGCCTTTCAAAAGCGGACGATGGAATTTGATATAACTTATTAATTAATGTGTTTTTCCAATCTATTTCATTCTCTATTTCTAAATCATCTTTAGTAATAGGAGCAATATCTTCTATATTTAGCTTCTTATCAATTTGTTGTCTTCTTGTCCTTTCAATTTGTTCAGGGTTTATATCTTTAAGATTGATATTGGGGTTCTTTAAAGCCCAAACACTTCTTGCAGAATTTTCTAGTATCCCTTGCATTTTTAAAATAGACCTAGCCCAAGCTAACCTGTATTCGATTTTGGTTCGACTATTATCGTGCATTATATCCAAGATATTATCTGGAAGCTTCAAAATCTCATAAACCTTTTCGTTTATTTCTTCGATATTCCCTGATCCTTCTAAAGTCACCAATGCCTTTATAACAGGGACATATAAATCAGTAACTGTTGGAACTCCTGGATATTTTTTATTTTTTGCCATGTATAAAAAGTAAAAAAGCACCCTAAGATGCTTTTAAATTTACTAATTAATTATATATTTTTTTACAACTTATCCATCTCGCTCTTCACAAACGCAGCCAGCTCTTTTACATAAGCAGCACTGAAATCAAACTTGATACCGGCCGTTTCGTATATTTCTTTAATGGTTTTGGTGTAACCTAATTTTAGAGCATCCAAGTATTGCTGCAAGCCTTTTTCGGGGTTCTCTTTGTAGTTTTTCCATACCGCGATTGCCCCTAACTGGGCCATGCCGTACTCAATATAGTAGAATGGTACCTCGAAAATGTGCAGTTGCTTTTGCCAAAGATTTTCTTCTGCTTCCTTGTGATCGCTCCAATCGGCAAAACCGGCGCCGAAGGGTTCATAGATCTGTATCCAGGCATCGGTACGTTCCTGGTCGGTATGGTCGGGGTTGGTGTATATCCAGTGCTGGAATTGGTCTACAACCGCTACCCAGGGCAATGTTTTCAGTACATCAAAAAGCTGGTCGCGTTTAGCACGTTTCAAGTCTTCTTCATTGTCAAAATACACCCCCCAGTTATCCATGGAGATCAGTTCCATCGACATAGAAGCCAACTCGGCAACTTCTGATGGGCAATGTTTAAAATCATTCAGCTCCAGGTCTGCGGTCAAAAAGGTGTGTACAGCGTGGCCACCCTCGTGTACCATCGTGGTTAGGTCGCGGAAGGTATTAGCCGAATTCATGAAAATGAAAGGTGCCCCAGTTTCGGCTAATGGGAAATTATATCCACCCGGCGCTTTACCCTTGCGGCTTTCCACATCGAACAATTGGTTTTCTTTCATGATCTCCAATCGTTCACCCAAATAGCGGCTGATATTGCTAAAACATTGGATAGATTTTTCGATCAGCTCATTGCCGTTTTGAAATGGCTTTAATGCCGGTTTGCCAGAAATATCCACATCCAGGTCCCAGGGTTTAAGACTTTCTAAGCCCAATGCCTTTTTACGCTTTTCAGCCTGTTCGTGCAGTATCGGTACTATTTCCTTTTCAATGGCTTCGTGGAAAGCATAGCAATCCTGCGGGGTATAGTCAAATCGCCCCAAAGCCTGGAACATATAATCCCTGAAATTTTCGAACTCAGCATTTAAAGCAACTTTATGACGTAACGCGCGTAAGTGATCGAACAGTTGATTCAATTGTTCTTTATCCTGCAGGCGGCGGGCGGTTATCTTTTCCCAGGCTTCCTGCCTTTTGGCGCGGTCGGTATCTTTCAATAATACGGCCGCTTGTTCCAAAGTAAATTCCTTATCGCCGATGTGTACTGACATTGAGCCGGTGATGGATTGGTACTTTTGCTGTTCTACCTGTATCTCGGTTTGCAGCGGTATGTTTTCTTCACGGAACAGTTCCAATGCTTTTTTTACACCACGCAGGTAGATGAAATATTTCTTCTGATCCAATTTATCCATCCATTGGCTGTTAACCAGTTTCTTATTCAGCTCATTACCGTACGGGGCGATCTTAGGTTCTATCTCTGTAGCGAAATATTGAAATTTAGCCAGCAGTTCCTCGTTGGTGGTATCGCAGGTCATGCGGATATAGCGCCAGGCAAAATCTTCCTCCAAAGCGGCTTCCACCTCGCTACGGTCATGCAGCCAGTGTTCTAATTCCTGAACCGAATTAATGGGTCGTTCGGTTAATTCTTTAAATAATGGTTCAAGCGTTTCCCATTTAATTTCAAGGTTCTGTGGCAGGTATGTTCTTGTTTTTTTATGGATCATGGTGTTTGATGTGCGAATGTGCACGAATGCAAATATGCGGATTAGTCCGGAAGTCAGAAAGTATGGAACCAGAAAAGTTGTGGACTGAGAGTCAGATTATTCTATAAAAGCAATTGTCATGCTGAACGTAGTGAAGCATCTATTCGCCGCCAGCCAAGTCGCCGCTATGCTTGTCCGGGGTTTATGCCACGCTTAGAAGATTCTTCACTACGTTCAGAATGACAAGTATAATGGGACTCAAGACTTCTTATACACCGTCTCCGACATCAATTTGAGCCCATCCTCATAACTGGTTGGCTTAAAATTAAAGGCCTTTTCAAACTTGTCTGAGTTGAAATCATAATCATGGTTGTATTGGTAATACATCTCAACCGTGCCCATTACTACTTTTACAAATAGGCCATACATCCAAAGCATAAACTTATTTACAGCAAAATATTTTGGCGCAACACCATATGTTTTAGCCGCCAACTCGATGAACTGTTTACCAGTTAAAGGTGCCGCGGTGGGCAAGTGCCAAATTTGGTTATCGCTTTCAGGATGCTGGCCCAGCAGATACATCGCCCTGCCCATATCCGGGATATAGCTGAAATTGTGCAGCTTTTTTGGATTGCCGATTAATTGCGCAGTTTGCTTTTTAGCGTACTTGTCCAATACCATCATATCGAAGAAACTATTTTGGCTGTCGGTGCCATAAAAATCAGCGGCACGGGCTATGGTTGCACGGATATTGCCGACTTTGGCTTCATCCATTAATTGGGTCGCTATTTTGGCCCTTACCTTACCTTTTTCACTCGACGGGTTATAAGGCGTGGTTTCCAGCATGGGGCCGTTAACCAGGCCGTAGGAGTAGACGTTGTCAAAGAAGATCAGCCTGGCGCCTGTTTCTTTACCCAGGTTGATAAAATTCTGCATGATGACCGGCCATTGTTCCTGCCATATTTTGGCGTCATAAACCAAGCCCGCTGTAAGGTAAATTACTGTTGAGCCTTTGGCTGCTGCAAGTAATTCTGCATAATTCAGCAGGTCGGCTTTTTGCCAGGTAGTGTTTTTACCTTTTGGCTGGATTGGCTTGCGGCTAACCAGGCGTACAGTTTCATTGTTGTTTTCCAATTCGCGGGTAAGTGCGTTTGCTACCGGCCCGCCGGCTCCTAATATGGTGTGCATGTTTTTTCTGTTTTGATTGATACAAATGTACAGGAGCCTTTTTGCTCAAAACGTTAACAAAAGATAAGAAAATATGCCCCCTCTAAATCTCCCCCGGTAGGGGAGACTTGAAAAGATTATACGACGGAAATCAAAAGTCCTCCCTACCGGGGAGGATTTAGGTGGGGCTCCATCACCCTTTTCCTTATCCGCGAAAGCGAAACAGGCGTGATACCCAAAAAGTGCGCGATATAATGCTGCGGCATACGCTGTAATATTTCTTTGCCGGTGCTGAGCAGATTCAGGTAGCGTTGTTCCGGCGTTTGGGTGAGGAACGACACAACCCTGTCTTCGTAGCAGCAGATATAATGCTCGGCTACCATGCGGCCAAAGTGTTCCATTTTGTAAGCCAGCATGGGATTTGCCAGCATCTGGTCCATATCCCGGCGGGTAAAGGTGATCAGTTTGGTATCTTCCAAAGCCTGCACGTAGGTATGACCGGGTAAGCCTGTAAGATAGCTTTTATAGGAACTTACCAGCTCATTTTCGAAACTAAAATACCCGGTAATATCCTCGCCATCTTTCATGTGAAAATAGCGCACTGCACCGGTAACAATAAAGCCAACCTTATCACAAACCTTACCCGGTTCGGTAAAATAATGCTTCTTTTTTAGCGTGGCGAAACTGAGGTGCTGGGTAAATACGATCCACTCGGCTTCGTTGAATTCAACAAATTGCTCCAGGTATTTTCTGAAAATGCTGAGTGCCGCTGATGTTTCCATAGGAGCAATTTAAGTGTTCTATTAGTGGATACCAAATGAGGCGCCGTGCAAGGTCAAAAATCTATCCAGCAAAAAGAACGCTGCAAATACAACGCTGGCTATGCCGTTGGTGGTCATAAAGGCGAAATTGACACGGCTCAAATCGTTTGGCTTTACCAGGCGGTGCTGGTAAATGAGCATGGCGCAAAAGAATACGATACCAATATAATAAGATACGCCCACATGGGTGAATATTGCCGGCATTACGATAAAGGTAGCTGATAACACATGTAAAAAGCTGGATAACCGTAAGGCATTCACCTTACCCAAATACGCGGGGATAGAATGCAGGTTTTCATTCCGGTCGAAATCCTCATCCTGCAAAGCATAGATGATATCGAAACCGCTTACCCAGCATAATACTGATAAGGAAAAAAATATTGGCAGCAAAGCAAACTCGCCGGTTACCACCAGATAAGCGCCGATAGGGGCGAGGGATAATCCCAATCCCAAAACTAAGTGACAAAGCGCAGTAAACCTTTTGGTAGCGCTGTAACCTAATACCACTAATAATGCTACGGGCGACAAATAAAAACAAAGCGGGTTGATGAACCAGGTAGTGATGATAAATAAAGCGCAATTGATCAGGGTAAACGTTAATGCCGATGCCGGGCTGATGCGGCCTGCAGGGATATCCCTTACTTTGGTACGCGGGTTTTTAGCATCGATGTTCCTATCCAGATAGCGGTTAAAGGCCATAGCCGAGTTACGAGCGAACACCATGCAAAGCAGCATCAGTACCAGTTTCACCCAATCGAAACGATGATTGGTAGTAGTTACCGCTAAAAAGAAGCCAATAAAGGCAAACGGCATGGCGAATATGGTGTGTGTAAAGGTGACGAGAGAAAGATATTTTTTCATAAAGCTGTACAATTAAAAGGCTTTGAAACCCCCTTTAATTGTACAGCAAAGATACGTCTTACTAAATACAAATGGAAAGCCGGTGAAGAGCGATCAATTACTGCGCTTACCGGCTTTGCCATATTTCTTCAGGGGAATATTACGCCCGTTTCTTGCTGGGTATAGGCCCATAATTTTTTTGCTGTATCCGTATCGGTTCCGTTTGGCGTAACCTCAAATTCGGCGGGATAACCGCGGTAGCCGCCATCCTGGTCGGGGCTGTAAAATTTGCCGCCCTTTGCTTCGGGGTCTGTAGCTCCATACAATGATGGTAAAGCGCCCTGCCATGGCTCCATTAGTTCGCCTATCCGTTTTATAGCTGCAGCCAAATCTTCCGCGCTGATGTGCCTGGCTAACTCGGTTTTGTTGGCACCCGGCTGTACGGCTATGGAAAGTACGTGGTCGCCGGCTGCATCTATCCTTCGCTGTAATTCGAACGCAAAAAGGATATTTGCCAACTTGCTCTGACTGTATTCGCGCATAGCGTCATAATCTTTTTCTGATCTCAGGTTATCAAAATCAATTACTCCGTGTAAATAAGCCATGCTGCTTACAGTTACCACGCGAGAGCCGGGTGTTTCTTTAAGCACAGGATACAAATAACCTGTAAGCGCAAAGTGCCCCACATGGTTTACGCCGAACTGCAGTTCATAGCCCTCATCTGTTTTTGAGGCAGGCGGGATCATTACGCCTGCATTGTTGATCAATATCTCCAGCTTGCTGTGCTTTTGCCTAAACTCGTCAGCAAATTGCTTAACTGCTGCCAGGCTGGCAAGATTCAACTCAATAAATTCAAGCGAGCCTTTACTACCACTGTTTTTGATTTGCGCTATAGCTTCCTCAGCCTTTTTACGATCGCGCGAAGCGATAATAACCTGTGCGCCAGCCTGGTACAGCGCAAGGGCGGTTTCATAGCCAATACCTACATTGGCGCCTGTTACGATAACTGTTTTACCAGTTTGATCGGGAATATTTTTTGTTGTCCACATCGTCTTAAATTTTTATAAGACAAAGGTCTGGGAAGTATAGATCCAATATCTACCCGGAAGAGTATAAAAACTACAAAAATCAATCAGTGGTTATTGCCTGAATTTATTAGGGGTGATATGTGTTCTTGCTTTGAAAAAGCTCGAAAAATGATTGGGTTCTTCAAAGGCCAGGCTCCAGGCTATTTCGTTGATGGTCCAGTTGGTGCTTTTAAGCAGGATCTTAGCTTCCTGTAGTATCCTCTCGCTGATGTGTTGCGAAGTCGTTTTACCGGTGATCTCTTTCAGCGCTTTATTCAGGTGATTGACGTGAATATTCATCTGGCGGGCAAAATCAGCAGGGTACCGGAGCTTAATCACCTGGTTGCTCATATCTATTGGGAACTGGCGTTCAAGCAGTTCGGCAAAAAGCCCGGTTATTCGCTCGGCGGCATTTGGCCCCGTTGGTTGGCCGCCTGTGGCTGGCCGTAACTTTAAAGCAGCATGTACGGCCTCCATTAATTGGTTACGTAGCAGGTCATACTTGTAAACGTAATCGCCATGCAACTCATCAAACATTTTAGAAAACAGTTGGTCAAATTGGCCAAAATCATCCGGTAACAAGGGTATTACGCCCGAATGTGCATTTTGAAAAACAGGGTAATCTTTGATGTTGCCAAAGCGGTTAAAAAAGTCTTCGGTAAAAATGCATACATAGCCGCTGTGATGCTCGCTTATCCTTTCCCAAAAGAATGGTATCATAGGGTTTGTAAACACCAGCACGCTATTGGTGATCTCGATGCTTTGGTCAGCGTAATGTATTTTGCTGTGACCCGTAACCAGGCTGACTTTAAAAAAGCTGCGTCGGCTGTAGCTTACCTGTTTGTGGCCAGGCAATAACAGGTCCTCTACCTTAAAGATGTTGAAGTGCCCAACATCGCTTGAAGCATCATCAACCGATTGGTTAATATGTTTGTAGAAAGTTTTAAGTTCGACAACTGCTGTCATTCAGCAAAAATACAAAATTCAAATGGCTATTTTACTTTGTAATACTCAGGATCAAACCGGGGAGCCTCGAAGCTTTGGTTAATGTTGCCTATAAATCCCAGTATTTCATCGTGCCCTAAGTGTAACTCGGCAGAGGTGATAAAATATTGGGGTACTTCATCAAAAGTAGCTAATAGTGCCTTTTTAAATTTGGCTACATTCTGATCGGTTTTTACTGCGGATTGCTTATCGGCTTTGGTGAAAACAAGGACAAACGACAATCCTTTTTCGCCCAGCCAGTTGCAAAATTCGAGGTCGATCTTTTGCGGCTCCAGGCGACTATCGATCAGCACCATTACGCATTGCAGGCTTTCGCGCTTATCCAAATAGCTATGGATGAATTTGTCCCAATCCGCTTTTTTGCTTTTGGAGGCTCGGGCGTAACCGTAGCCGGGCAGATCGACAATATACCAGCTGTCATTGATCAAAAAATGATTGATGAGCTGCGTTTTACCAGGTGTTTGCGATGTTTTGGCTAAGCCCTTTTTACCCGTCAGCATATTGATGAGGGATGATTTCCCAACATTTGACCTTCCGATGAAAGCGTATTCGGCCTTTACCGGCGGCGGTAATTTGGAAACCTGGGTGTTGCTGCAAATGAATTCGGCAGATTTTACAATCATGGGGGCAAAGATAGGGATAGTTAATTAGAGATTAGAGACCGGAGATTAGTTGGTTGGCTGGATTGATTAACTATTGCTTCATTAACTGATCTCTGATCAACCAATTTCTAACATAGATGTTGTAACATTTATTATTAATATTGTATGACAATGTTTTTAACCATAATCAGCATTTTTGTATAAACTCCCGATAGCTATCGGGATCAACTCAACATAAATCAATGGAAAATTATACAGTCCCCGCAAATACACGCATTGGCCATGTGCATTTAAAGGTAAGCGACCTGCAACGGTCACTGGATTTTTATTGTGGCCTCCTGGGTTTCGAGTTGATGGTGAAGTACGGCACACAGGCCGCCTTTATATCGGCAGGGGGGTACCACCATCATATCGGGCTGAATACCTGGCAAAGCCTTGGTCAGCCGCCCGCACCGCAGAATGCGCCGGGATTGTTCCATACCGCTATCTTATATCCTGAACGCAAAGACCTGGCTGTTATCCTGCAACGACTGATCGACAATAAATATCCCATAACCGGCGCTTCAGATCATGGCGTATCCGAAGCTGTCTATTTGGACGATCCGGATGGTAACGGTGTCGAACTTTACTGGGACAGGCCGAAAGAAGACTGGCCGGTGGACGATAACGGCGACCTGGCTATGTTTACCAAAGCATTGGATGTTCAGGGGTTGCTGGTGTTAGCGAAATAATACACATAGCGATGGGTTTCAAACCCATCGCTATAAGATGACCGACGCAAGTTAGCGGGTTGTCACGGCTAACACGGAATGTCTCACATTTTAAAACTGTGACACTCTGTGACAAATGGGACAGCAAATAAGTCAACTGCCACGCTTGTCACGGGGTGGCTCGCTTTTTAAAACCGTGGCAGGGTGAGCCAGGCGTGACAGCACTGTAATAGTTACATATCGATTTGTTTATTTATCTTCGCCATATGAAAACATACACCGAAAAACAACTCAAATTAGCCTTAGAATATCAAAAAGCGGTGTGCTACCAAAAAGTCGGGAAGTTTCTTATCAATGGTGAAAAACCAAACATAGAGGGCGCTTTAAACTATTTAGCAGATGATGAAATAGTTAATCTGGCTGAGATAGATAATGTGTGTAAAAACTAATCTGTCCTAATCCATTATCCTTTCATAAGGGGAACCTGGTTCACCCTGCCACGGGTGGCCCGTCGCCAAAATACCGTGTCAACCGTGTCGAGCTATAATAGCTATACTTCAATACTTAATAATAGAGAAGATATATTAATACGATAACATGGATATCAATATAAAAGATATACTATTATAAGTATTTGATTATCAATATAAATATTCTGATATAATTTATAATACTGATAGTTTACTGCCACGGTTGACACGGGGTGGCTCGCTTTTTTTTACCGTGGCAGTGCGTGGCAGCCGTGGCAGTAAATAATTCACTCATTTCTACGGCGCGTGGCTGTTTTACTCACCCGGTCGTTGCTGCGCTCGACCACCCTCTCTCCGCTTCGCGCAAAGAAGGTTATTTTCTTTTTTTATCCTCTTTGCGCGAAGCGGAGAGAGGGTCGACAAGCGCAGCGGTGTCGGGGTGAGTTGTCTCGCCTGCCACGGGGTGGCTCGCTTTTTTAAACCGTGACAGGTTGAGACAGTTATTTTGACAACGAAAATCACTAACTTCGGGTAAACCTAAATGGAATGAAAAAGATCCTGCTGATAGCCTTATTATTTGTCGTTTCGTGTACGGAGAAGATGCCGGATAATTTGAAGGCTGAAAGTGCTGTGAAGCGTTATCTGGATAGTAACTATAAGGACAGCAAAGTTGAAATAACGGGGTTTAAAGATTTTATGTCTGTGAAGAATTATTTTGAGCAGGAAAAAAAAGAATATTTTCAGCGCCCTCATCCCAATATACCTGAGAAAGCGCGCGCTTCATTTAAAAAGGAAATGGATAAATACTACGCTGATGAAATAAATAGGCATAAAGGAAGTGTAATAACATGCTTTTACGAGGTAGACAATAAAAAACACGAGGATAATTGTTGGATTGAACCCGATTTTAAAACAGTGCATATTCAAATAATAGTAGAGTAGTAAACCCGGCTATGTCACGCTTGACACGGGGTGGCTCACTTTTTAAAACCGTGACAGGGTGAGCCAGACGGGACAGCACATAGCGATGGGTTTCAAACCCATCGCTATAAAATGACCCACGCAACATCAGCTTAAGCTATTAACGTTGTTCAGTATTTGTGATACGCAATACCTCACGATGCAATCGCAATACTATTTTAAGCACTCGTCACAGACGAGCGCAAGTTGATAGTTTTACTGCCACGCCTGCCACGCTTTTTAATACCGTGGCAAAGTGGCCAACCGTGCCAGCTAACCCAACTCAACTAACCCAATCAACTTAAACCGACCTAATCAACCCAATCAACAAATAACCTATCTTTGCCCCCAAATGAGCAAAACAGTAATACCGTATACCGATGAGCAGGGCACCAAAAAAGAACAGGTGGCCGATATGTTCAATAATATATCCAAAACTTACGATTTCCTCAATCATTTTCTTTCTTTGGGGATCGATATTATCTGGCGCAAAAAGGCTATTAATGAGTTGAAGAAAGATCAGCCTAAACTGATACTGGATGTAGCTACCGGCACGGGTGATTTTGCTTTTGAAGCCTTGAAGATATTAAAGCCGGAAAAGATAATCGGCGTAGATATTTCACAGGGGATGCTGGATATCGCCCAACAAAAAATAGCCAAACGCAACTTAAACCATCAGTTTGAGGTAAAACTGGGTGATTCGGAAAAACTGCCTTTCGATGACAACGGGTTCGATGCGGTTACGGTAGCTTATGGCGTGCGTAATTTTGAGAACCTGGAGATGGGACTGGCGGATATTTACCGGGTGCTGAAACCGGGAGGCAAGGCAGTGGTGCTGGAGTTTTCCAAGCCCAAGGCGTTCCCGGTAAAACAGTTGTATAGCTTTTATTTTAACTATGTAACGCCGGGCATCGGCAAGCTGTTTTCGAAGGATGCGCGGGCTTATACCTACCTGCCCGAGTCGGTAGCGGCTTTTCCGGATGGAAAAAGCTTTACCGGGCTAATGGATAAGGTAGGTTTTAAAAATACCAAAAACAGGCCTTTGGCGTTTGGTATCTGTTCAATATACACAGGCGTTAAATGAATAAAATCAGGTACCTGATCATCATTTTTATTCTTATTCTCAGCAAAAGCCTTTTTGCACAGGCCCCGGCATGGGGTGGCAACGCCGATCAGAATGATATCAGTTATGGTTTTACCTTTCAATACGTCAACAGTTATTTCAAGATAGATAAGAAGCCCGACTGGCAGAAACCCTATTTCGACCCGGGTGTAAACAAAACCATTACCGAGCCCTTAAATAGCATCAGTTCTAAAAACTCACCGGGCTTTGGGGTTAGTTTCCTGTTCCGTTACCGTATAGATGAGCACCTGGAAGTGCGCACTACGCCGGGTTTAATTTTTGCCGACAGGGGTTTAACCTATACCTATCCCACCGAAACCAATAATGTAGACAAGCCGGTGCAGTCAACCATGGTAGAATTCCCGGTATCTATGAAGCTCAAGTCCGATCGTATAATGGATTTCAGGGCCTACGTACTGGCCGGGGTTAAGTATTCGCAATCTATTGGTTCCAAGAAGAATAATCCCGGTACCGATCCGCTCGACCAGATCGTGATCAATAAAGGCGGCTTTGGCTCTTATGAGGTGGGTTTAGGCTGCGATATCTACTTTGAATATTTTAAGCTATCCCCCGAAATAAAAATATCCAACTCCTTCGGCAATATACTGGTGCGGGAGGCTAATCCTTATTCCAGCCCTATAGATAAGCTATCGCTGCATACGGTAACGTTTAGTTTGCTGTTTGAGTAGGGGGGTACCTATCTGCGCAGAATGAACTCACCCCGACATCGCTACGCTTGTCACCCCTCTCTACTTTGTAGAGAGGGGATTGAAAAATAAAAAAAAAGAATAACCCTCTTTGCCGCTTGCGGGAGAGAGGGTGGTCGAGCGAAGCAAAGACCGGGTGAGTCGAATATGCGATTTGATAAGTATTCGATATGCAATAAAATCAAATTCGAAATTGAACATTCGCCAATCGAAATAAAAAATCCTAATTTCGTTCACGATTTACTTACCTATGTCAAAGATCGCATTAATAACAGGCGCCACCGCAGGGATCGGTGAAGCTTGCGCCCATGTATTCGCCCGTGAACGTTACGACCTGGTATTAACCGGTCGCCGGACGGACAGGCTTGAGAAATTAGCAGCACAATTAAGGGAAGAATATAATGTAGAGGTCTTGATCTCTACATTTGATGTGCGTAACCGCGAGGAAGCGATCAGCAAACTGGATGAATTGCCTGCTGAATGGAAGAAGGTGAACGTGCTGGTAAACAATGCCGGCTTAAGCCAGGGCCTCGACCCGATACAGAACGGCAGTTTTGATGATTGGGAAACTATGATAGACACCAATATTAAGGGGTTGCTGTATGTTACCAGGGTGGTATCCAACTGGATGATCGCTAATGGTTTCGGGCATATCGTTAATTTAGGGTCGATAGCGGGCAAGGAAGTATACGCCAATGGCAATGTGTATTGTGCCAGCAAGCATGCGGTGGATGCCTTAAATAAAGGTATGCGGATAGACCTGCTGCCTTATGGCATCAAAGTAACCGCTGTACATCCCGGTGCTGTAGAAACAGAGTTTTCGGAAGTGCGCTTTAAGGGCGACAAGGCCAGGGCCAAAAAGGTGTATGATGGGTTTGAACCTTTAGTGGCGATGGACATAGCCGAAACGATATGGTTCGCAGTATCACGCCCAGCCCATGTTAATATCAATGAGCTAACGGTAATGCCCACAGCGCAGGCTACGGCAACTAATATATTTAGAAAGTAAGTCGGAAAGTCGGGAAGACCGAAAGTCCGAAAGATGGAATTTCAAAATAAGTCGGGAAGACCGAAAGCTGAATTTAGAATAGATCATAAAAACGTAAATAATTTTTCCGGACTTCCCGACTTATGCGGACTTTCGGACTAAAATCAAATAAAGCTATGTCACTTATCACCCAAATAGACCAGGATATCAAACAAGCCATGCTTGGCAAGCAGGAAGCAAGGCTGAGGGGCCTGCGTGCCATTAAATCGGCATTGCTGTTGGCACGTACAGAAAAAGGCGCTTCGGAAGATATCACACCCGAAACAGAAATTAAAGTGTTGCAAAAGCTGGTAAAGCAACGTAAAGAATCTGCAGACATTTATAAGGCGCAGAACCGGGAGGACCTTTATAAAATAGAGGCCGAAGAGATGGAAGTGATAGAAGCCTACCTGCCCAAACAAATGGAGCGCAGCGATGTGGAGACTTATTTAAAGGACCTCATCAGTAGGGTAGGTGCTACCTCGGTGAAGGACATGGGCAAAGTGATGGGCGCGGCCAATAAGGAATTGGCAGGCAAAGCAGATGGCAAAACAATATCAGAAGTGGTTAAACAACTATTAGGATAAATAATCGCATTAATTGTTGTAACTCAATTTCAATAAACTATTTTTATAGCGGATAAAAACGCACATCAGCCCGAATATAATTTGGTTGATGGTCAAAACTTAACTTGTACAAACATTTATGGAGCCGGTGCTTAAAGAGAAACGTGGTTATATTTACATCGATGAGGGCGAAGGTGAAGTATTGTTATTGCTGCATGGTTTAATGGGCGCATTAAGCAATTGGGAAGCGGTGATCAGGGATTTTAGTAAACAATATCGCGTTATCATACCCATATTGCCTATTTACGACTTGCCACTGTTGACTACCGGTGTAAAAACACTGGCAAAATATGTGCACAAGTTTGTAACCCATATGGGGCTTAGCAACGTTACAGTGTTAGGCAACTCTTTAGGAGGGCATGTGGGCCTGATCTATACTATTAATCACCAGCCATTCGTGAAGGCATTGGTGCTTACTGGCAGCTCGGGATTATATGAAAATGCTTTTGGTGGTTCGTTTCCCCGCAGGGAAAATTATGAATTTGTAAAGGAAAAGGTAGAATATACTTTTTACGACCCGAAGGTGGCGACCAAGGACCTGGTGGACGATGTGTTTAAAACCATCAACGACCGGCACAAGGTGATCCGCATATTGGCCATGGCAAAATCGGCCATCAGGCATAATATGTCAAAGGATCTGTATAAGATACTTGTACCCGTAGCGTTAATATGGGGTAGAAATGATAAGATCACACCCCCGGAGGTGGCCATAGAGTTTAATAAGCTATTGCCCGATTCGGAACTGCACTGGATAGAACAATGCGGACATGCGCCCATGATGGAGCACCCGGATGAGTTTAACCAGGTTTTAAAAGGGTTTTTAGATAAACGTAATATATAAACAAACACAATGCTTGCTATTGAGCTGATTGCTGACGCGATACCACCGGTGCATACTTCTGATACCATACAGAAGGTGATTGACCGTATGGTGGAGTTTCGTGTAAGGCAGCTGCCAATTGTAAACGAAGACCAGTTTTTGGGACTTGTTGCAGAAAGCGACCTGATAGCGGAAACGGATTACCAAACCTCTATCGGTGCCCTGGCATTATCACTTGTAAATCCATACGTACTCGAAGATCAGCATATTTATGATGTGATCCGCCTGTTCTATGAGCAGCGGTTAACTGTAGTACCTGTGCTGGATGCCAAAAAGAACTACATGGGGCTGATCTCTTTGAATATGATGAACGAGTATTTTGCCACCCTTACTTCGGTTACCGAACCGGGGGGTATCATTGTGCTCGAGATCAGCAATAAAAATAATTCACTGGCGCATATGGCGCAGATCGTGGAGTCGGACAATGCCCAGATACTAAGTTCTTATGTGCAAACATTCCCCGATTCAACCCGGATGGAGGTTACCCTTAAGGTAAATAAACTGGATATCTCGGCTATAACCGCAACGTTTTTGCGCTATGAGTATACTATAAAAGCCACCTTTAATCACACCGGCGACAACGATAACTCAAAGGATCGCTACGATTCATTAATGAACTATTTGAATTTATAATAGTTTATAGTCCAAAGCCAAAAATCTATTGTAATTTGTGATGATGAACCATCCACTATCAACCATAAACTAAAATATGAAAATAGCAGTTTACGGCAGGCCATTTAATGACTCGGCAGTAATACCTTATATACAGGAGATATTTAATGTATTAACACAGCACAAGGTGGGTATCTACGTGCATCATCAACTGCATG
Organism: Mucilaginibacter sp.; assembly: GCA_035489035.1. Classification (GTDB taxonomy): domain Bacteria; phylum Bacteroidota; class Bacteroidia; order Sphingobacteriales; family Sphingobacteriaceae; genus Mucilaginibacter. The sequence goes on along the minus strand of DATHKT010000037.1, from coordinate 112,803 downwards.
ATTACCTGGATGGCAAGCTCCATGGCGTTAAATACAATATTTTAGACGGGCATGATTATCTGCGCGAATCTATAGATGTATTGATCACCTTAGGCGGTGATGGTACTTTGCTGGATATTGTGACTATGGTACGCGACTCAGAAACACCAGTGATCGGTATCAATTTTGGTCGCCTTGGCTTTTTGGCAAGCGTAAATAAAAGCGATATCGCCGCGGCCATCTATGCGGTGGTGCATAAAAAGTTTACGCTGGATAGCCGGGAGCTGCTGCAGATAGATTCGGATGAAAAGATATTTGGTGATGATAACTTTGCGCTGAACGACTTTACCATTCATAAACGCGATGATTCGGCCATGATCACTATGCATGCCTCGCTTGATGGCGAGTTTTTAAATTCCTACTGGGGCGATGGCATTATTATATCCACTTCAACCGGGTCGACCGCTTATTCGTTAAGCTGCGGCGGCCCTATTATCTTCCCGCAATCAAACAGTATTGTAGTAACACCTATATCCCCGCATAACCTTAATGTGCGCCCTATCGTATTACCGGATAGCAGCACGCTTACTTTTGAAGTAGAATGCCGCAGTGCCAATTACCTGGTATCCTGCGATTCGAGGACGGCCATTATTGAAAAAATGATGAAGTTTAGCGTGAGCAAGGCAGGTTTCAGGTTAAATCTGATCCGTTTAAATAATGAAAGTTATTTATCCACGTTAAGGAACAAATTATTGTGGGGACTGGATGCCCGCAATTACTAATTTTGATGAATGCCCAAATTTGTAGTTTTTTTACTCCTCCTCTTCATATCCTTTAATTTACAGGCACAAACCTGGGAATTGGGCGGCTTTGTTGGCGGTTCTGGTTATATGGGCGATCTGAACCCGAATAACCCGGTAAAAGTAAGCGGGATTGCTTTGGGTGGTTTTATCAAACGCAATTTCGATGGCTATTTATCAGCAAAGCTTAACTATACTTTTGGGCAAATAAGCGGCGATGATAGCAAATCAAGTAATCAACAGTTCAGGGACCGAAATTTAAGCTTCTCCACCAAACTTAATGAACTGGCCGTGATAGGGGAGTTCAATTTTATGAGATACATCCCTGAAGCCGGGGAAAACAGGTATACACCGTTTATTTACCTGGGTGTGGGTATGGTAGGTTACAATCCGCAAGCCGATTACCAGGGGCGAACTTATGACCTTCGCCCCTTAATGACGGAAGGACAAAGTAAACCTTATGCTAAAACAGCCATATCAATTCCTTATGGTATAGGTTTTAAATACAATTTCTCCGGTAAATGGAACCTTAATGCCGATATAGGTTACCGCAATCCAACTACAGATTACCTGGACGATGTTTCAGGGAATTATCCAACTCCGGCTAAACTGCCCAACGATGTGTCAATGGCTTTATCTGACCGTTCAGGCGAAAAAACAGGTGTTTATATCGGTACGCCCAATACCCAGCGCGGCGACCTCAGGCCAAAGGACACCTATATGTTTGTAGGCTTTAGTATTTCCTATACTTTTGTAACCTCAAAGTGCTATTATTAAACTATCTGAGCAGTATTTATTGATAAAACAAATAAATATTCTGTATAATACAATAATCAACAAATTATATTCGTTTAATGTGTATATTGCATTGCAATATATCTGTTCTGTCATTTACTAATTGTTCACCTAAAAACTAAAGTTATGGCCGAGTTAAGCGCATCCCAAAAATCAGGCGGCAGGAGCTCCCTGAAAAAATTATCAGTACGCGTTGATCTGACCGCCATGGTCGATCTCGCCTTTTTGCTGATCACCTTTTTTATGCTGGCTACTTCGCTGTCAAAGCCCAGGGCCATGCCTTTGGCTATGCCAGTTAAAGGCAGCGAGGATGGGCCCGTTGCAGCAAGTTCAACGATGACCTTATGCCTCGGTAAGGACAACAAGGCATTATGGTATCTCGGCATGCCTGATAAGCCTTTAACAACACCTAAAATAATTGACTACAGTAAGACGGGTCTCCGCCGTACACTAATAGAAACAAGTAAAGAAGTATTTAAATCAACAGGTAAAAACATGATGGTTATCATAAAACCCTCATCACACTCCGTATATGCCAATATGGTGGCGGCTATTGATGAATTGAACATTACTGAAATACAATCTTATGCCATCGCGGATATTTCGGCAAAGGATATCGACCTGCTGAAACAACACAACGCCTTTTAAACCTAACCTTATTATATCTAACGATCACCGGCGCCGGTTTTAGCGCCGGTGATTTACTTAAAAAGCATGAAAAAAAATCTTCTGATAGTTTCAATTTTCCTTATTGTTGGTTTTCTTGCATTTTGGTGTGGAAGAAAGACCGCCAATTGTCATTGTAACGCCGCTGAATTGAATGAAGCTCATTTTATTAATCCGAAATACTTCCACCAAATACATGAAGCGACGTTTCAGTCTTTTTTAACACATGTTCTAAGAGATTCCTTGAAAAGCCTAAAGCCGCCATTTGCAAATCAAAAGATCGATGAGTTGATCATTGCAATAGAACAGAAAACTAAACTCAGGAATTACATTAAAAAATTGACTGTTGATAGCTTTGAGTATAAAATAATTATTTCATATAATAATAGTGCAATGGATTTGCGTGAGCCCTATTACTTATTGACTAAAGATTCATGCTACTATATGAAGCCGCTAAAAATTGTTGAAGATTTAGAACCGGATAGATAATTGAAAAGGTTTAATAATGACACACCAAATCTTTATGCATGTAAAGTCCGACCTTTCCCGGACATAATTGGCCTGCTATATTGCAATTTCATATAAAATATATTTAGCGTTTTTTTAATGCTGGTGATTTACGATAAGTCATGCTGCCTTTGCCTCCTTCCTGCCCCAATTTTTATCGGCATTTTCTTTTTCCATCGCATACTAAAAAAGTACAAAGTAAGTTTTACCTTTGTACCCTGAAAAAAATGGCATAAGTTGTTGAAAGCTTAGCTTAAATACCGGTTGATCTGACATTGTTAAGTGTTTTTTCAACGAGGGTTTAAGGTAAAGTATGTCTTTTTAAGCCATATAGCGGCTTTTAATATCAGGCGAGAAAATGGGATATAAGGATCAGATCGATTTTTTAAAGTTACCGCAGCATATAGCTATCATTATGGATGGCAATGGACGTTGGGCTAAAGAAAAAGGTAAGCTAAGAGTATTTGGTCATCGTAACGGTGTGCTGTCGGTAAGAGATGTGGTTGAAGGTGCCGGCGACCTTGGGATCAAATACATTACACTGTACACCTTCTCGTCTGAAAACTGGAACAGGCCCAAAATGGAAGTTACTGCCATTATGGAACTAATGATCAGCACTATTCATAAAGAGATCAACAACTTTATGAAAAACAATATACGGTTGAATGCCATTGGCGATCTGAAAATGCTGCCCGAAAAATGTTACAACGAGCTTACGGGGGCAATAAAAAAAACCTCGGTTAATACAGGTATTGTGCTTACACTGGCATTAAGCTACAGCTCGCGGCGCGAAATTGTGCAGGCCGCTAAAAGTATAGCCCGCAAGGTGAAGCAGGGCGAATTGGATATAGATGATATTAATGAAGAAACCTTTGAAAACAATTTATATACGAGTGGCATGCCCAACCCGGAACTATTGATCAGGACAAGCGGTGAATACCGCATAAGTAATTATTTACTATGGCAAATTGCCTACGCTGAACTGTATTTTACACCAAAACTTTGGCCCGATTTCAGGAAGGAAGACCTGTATGAGGCCATCATTGATTATCAAAAGCGCGAACGCCGTTTTGGTATGACCAGCGAGCAACTCAACTAAATTTTTACTTTTAACACTTTTTAACAACTGTATAAATTATTTTTAGCCCACTAAAATATTCGAATGAATAAATATCTTTTTGCTATTCTTTTCTGTGTGATGAGTACCGCTGCCCTGGCCCAGGTTTCCAATCAACCCAGACCATCGCTACAAAAATCTATCCCCGCCGATAGTTTGAGTTACCTTAACCCCAGGGACTATATTATAGGTGGCGTTACAGTTGCTGGTACAAAATACCTGGATAAGGATGTATTGATCACTATATCCAAATTAACTAAAGGCGACCATATTAATTTGCCCGGCGAACAAAATGCCGCGGTAATTAAAAGAATGTATGAGCAGAATCTTTTTGATGATGTACAGTTAAATATTACCAAGATCAACCTGGATACTATCTATCTCGAAATTGTTGTGGTAGAGCGTCCGCGCCTTTCACGGCTGCATATCACGGGGATACGCAAGGGCGAAATTGAAGATCTGCAGAAAAAATTGAGTGATAAGAATTCGAAAATTGTAAACGAAAACCTGTTAAGCACCACCACCGCTATCATTAAAAGGCATTTTAACGAAAAAGGTTTTTTAAATACTACCGTTGATATTAAACAAAGAAAAGATCCGGGCGATGCCAATAGCGTTATCCTGGATGTTGCCGTTGATAAAAAGCAAAAGGTAAAGATCAATGATGTAGCGTTTGAGGGTAATAAGGCTTTTTCTGATAAAAAATTAAGAAAGCTCCTGAAAAAGACCCGCAAGCGCAGGTGGTATAATTTATTTGGGTCGAAAAAATTCCTGGACGATAAATACAAAGATGACAAGCTGAACCTGATCTCTAAAATGCAGGCCAAAGGTTATCGTGATGCCGAAATAATAAGTGATACTGTATCGAAGCACGATGATAAAACAGTAGATGTTAAGATCAAAGTATTTGAAGGACATAAATATTACTTTGGTAATGTTACCTGGTCTGGCAATGCCCGTTACCCGGCGGCACTTTTAAATAGATTGCTGCGTGTTAAAAAGGGTGATGTTTTTAGTGAAGAAGAACTGAGCACCAGGTTACAGGGCCCTACGCCTAATAATGATGATATTTCTACCCTTTACCTGGATGGAGGATATTTAACCTATAACGCCGATCCTGTTCAAACCAGGATATACAACGATACGGTTGACCTGGATATCAGGATATATGAAGGTCCGCAGTATACCATCAACCGCGTTATTTTGAAGGGTAATGATGTTACGAACGATAAAGTGGTAATGCGTGAGATCAGGACCAAGCCGGGGCAAAAGTTCAGCAAAGAATTATTGATCCGCAGTACACGTGAAATATCGCAACTGGGTAATTTTGATGAACAAAAGACTGAACCAAAGCCAACAAATATTAATCCTGCCGATGGAACGGTTGACATTATTTACAACGTAGTTGAAAAACCATCCGACCAGATCGAACTATCAGGTGGTTTTGGCGGCGGGCAAATAGTGGGTACGCTGGGATTAACGTTCAATAACTTCTCGCTAAAGAATATTTTTCACTTAAAAGACTATAAACCACTGCCGAAAGGGGATGGTCAAAAGCTCAGTTTGAGAGGCCAATCAAGCGGAAGAACCTATCAGAACTTTTCATTTACCTTCTCCGAGCCGTGGCTGGGTGGAAAAAAACCTATTTACTTCGCCCTATCCGCTTATACGCAATTAAGCTCAACTGGGCAATATTATCCCAAAACCGACCCCAATTATAATAACCTGCGTATTAACGGTATAGGTGTTACTTTGGGTAAGAAGTTGAACTGGCCGGATGATCACTTCCAGTTGAATTATTCGTTAAACTTTGATCATTATAATCTGGATAATTACCCGGGTTACTTGTTTTCAAACGGAACGTCATACAATATTAAATTAACACAGGAGCTTAGCCGTAACTCGCTGAACGCGCCTATATTCCCTACAGAGGGTTCAAATATCAGGCTTACCATACAGGGAACGCCGCCGTATTCGTTATTTAATCATATCAATTATGCTATTGCCACACCTGCAGAAAGGTATCATTTTGTAGAATACTATAAATTCAAATATGATGCGCAATGGTTCCAGAAAATTTATGGGAAATTGATACTGATGTCGCAGATAAGATTTGGGTTCCTGGGTTCCTATAACTCAGCGGTTGGGCAGTCGCCGTTTGAAAGGTTTAAATTGGGTGGTGATGGTATGCAGAGTTACCAGTTTTTACAGGGCAGCGAGATCGTAGGATTAAGGGGTTATCAAAACTTCTCTATCATCCCGGTAGGCACAAACTATACGGTTGACAATAACCCGGGCAGTACCATTTATAATAAATATACACTTGAGTTACGCCACCCTGTTATTACCGGCCAGTCGGCAACTATATTTGTGCTGGCCTTTGCAGAAGGTGGTAACGTTTGGAATAAATTCGACCAATTCAATCCTTTTAATGTAAGGCGCTCGGTAGGGTTTGGAGCAAGGATATTTTTACCTATTTTTGGATTACTTGGTTTGGATTACGGTTATGGCTTTGATAAGATACCGGGCATACCAGATGCAAACAAAGGGCAATTCCATTTTTCAATCTCCCAGAGTTTGAACGGCGGATTTAATTAAATTGCAAACGATTGAATGAAGAAGATAATTTTATTATTAGTTTTTACGTTTACAGCGTTTACAAGTACATTTGCGCAACGCTTTGCCTTTGTTGATTCTGATTATATTTTAAAACATATACCAGAATACGCGGCGGCGCAAAAACAATTAGCATCTTTATCTGATCAATGGCAAAAGGAAGTGGATGGGCGTTTCCAGGAAATTGACCGGTTATACAAATCATTTGAGGCTGACCAGGTTTTAATGACAGCCGATATGAAAAAGCGCCGGCAGGCAGAAATAACCGATAAAGAAAAAGCAGTTAAGGATTTTCAGCGGCAAAAGTTCGGGCCCGATGGAGAGCTGGCAAAAAAGAGTACTTCTCTGATCAAACCGATACAAGACCGGTTGACCAAAGCTATACAGGCAGTTGCCGAAAGCGAGAACCTCGATATGATATTTGATAAAAACAGCGAGGTGATCATGTTATATGCTAACCCGCGATACGATAAAAGCGCCGACGTGGTCACGCGCTTAGGGCTCAAGCCCGGAGTATTTGCTAAATAAGAAATTAAAAATTACACATAAAAAGAGAACTAATTAATTAAACACAGGACAGAAAAAAATGAAAAAATTATTCAAAGTTGCTTTAGTTGCGGTATGTATCATATTCGCTGGAAACGTAGCCAAAGCACAGCTAAAGATCGGATATATCAGTTTTAACCAGTTAGTTGATCAGATGCCCGAAACTAAAAAAGTTAAGACAGACAGGGATGTTTATAGCAAGCAATTTATGGATCAGCTTACCTCAATGAATACAGAATATCAATCCAAAGTTCAGGCGTACCAGGCAGCGCGTGCAACCATGACTGATGCAGTGCGTGGAGTAAAGGAAAGCGAATTGGCTGATCTTCAAAAAAGGATGCAGGATTACTCAACCGATGCACAGCAGAAGGTTGATGCTAAAACCAATGAGCTTACCAAGCCATTGTTTGAAAAAGCTAAAGGTGCAATTGCACAGGTAGCCAAAGAAAAAGGTTATACTTATGTTCTTGATTCATCTGCTATTGATCTGCTGGTATCTCCCGCAGGTGACGATATGATGAACGATGTAAAGGCTAAATTAGGCTTGAAATAAACATTAATTTGTAAATCATTTCAAAAGCGCCCCGATTATGGGGCGCTTTTTTTATTTTTGCCGCGTGCTAAACAACCAACCGATAGGTATTTTCGATTCCGGTTACGGGGGACTTACCGTTTTCCGTTCCATCGCAGATCAGCTTCCTGGCTATAATTATATTTATTTAGGGGATAATGCGAGGGCGCCTTATGGCAACCGGTCGTTCAATACCATCCACCAGTATACCTGGGAGTGCGTGCAATTGCTTTTTGAAATGGGCTGCCCGCTGGTCATCCTGGCCTGCAACACGGCATCGGCCAAAGCGCTCAGGACCATACAGCAGCAAGACTTACAAAAAGAAGACCCTGCCAAGAGGGTGCTGGGTGTGATAAGACCCACCGCAGAAGTGATAGGCAATTACAGCCAAACGAAAGAGATAGGTGTACTGGGTACCAAAGGCACCGTTCAATCGGGCTCGTACCTGATCGAGATCAATAACTTTTTCCCGGATATCAAAGTACACCAGCAGGCATGCCCGCTTTGGGTGCCCCTGGTAGAGAACGGTGAACATGACAAGCCCGGCGCCGATTATTTTGTAAAATCATACCTTGATCAAATGATGGCGCAATCGACAAATATCGATACCGTTTTATTGGCCTGCACACATTACCCGCTATTGCAGGAGAAGATCAAAGCCTACCTGCCTGCCTATATCCAAGTGGTAGCGCAAGGCGATATTGTAGCCAACAGCTTAGTTGATTACCTGCAACGTCATCCGGAAATGGAGCAAAAACTGACGCGAAATAGCACCCGCCAATTTTTTACTACCAGTGATGATACCGCCGATTTCGATTACCATGCTTCCATGTTCTTTTCAGAAACGGTAAGATCAGCTTATATTCCTTTAAAATAGGTTTTCCACCCCGTTGTCTGTGTCCTCACAGACAACTATAAGGAACTGGGATAAGGGCTACTGACAAAACACTGTCAGTAACTATTTGAAGATATTTCCCGATCTTAGTACCTGGATCTTATCCTTCATCATCTGTCCAAACTTAATCCCGCCGACCCGCTAAATATTACCCGGCATTTATTAAGTTTGCAGTTAAAGCAAACCTGATTGAACTTTTATATCAAATATTTCGCTGTAGCTGTTGGCCTGTTTGCTTTTTCGGGTCTTTTTACGCTTTTCGGGGTATATGCTGAGCGTAAGGTTTCGGCCTTTATACAGGATCGCCTCGGCCCGACCGAAACCGGTAAATATGGTACATTACAAACTCTCGCCGATGTTTTGAAGCTGCTGATGAAGGAGCTGATAGTACCCGCGGCCGCCGATAAATTGCTTTTTATGCTGGCCCCGGCTATTATATTCATCGCGGTGTTTATGGGCTTTGCGGCTATACCCTGGTCGGCGGGCATTGCGCCGTCAAATCTTAACCTGGGGTTGTATTATATTTTTGCCATTTTGTCCATCGAGACCTTAGGTATCCTGATGGCCGGTTGGGGATCAAATAACAAATATTCCATTTTAGGCGCCATGCGCTCAGCCGCGCAGATCATTTCTTACGAGATACCTGCCGGGTTTGCCATTATTTCAGTCGTAATGATCGCCCAAACGCTCAATCTGCAAACCATCTCGGCGCAGCAGGGAATATTATCAACAGAGAAAATAAGCTTTTTAGGGATATGGGATGTTTCATCCGCGGGAGGTATACTGGCCTGGAACATCTTCAGGGCCCCGCATCTGATCATCGCTTTTGTTATTTATTTTATCGCCTCCTTAGCCGAAGCCAACCGCGCGCCATTCGACATACCCGAAGCCGAATCAGAACTGGTTTCAGGTTTTCATACCGAATTTACCGGGATGCGCTTTGCCTTCGTATTTTTGGCCGAGTATTCGATGATGTTCCTGGTATCGACTATCGGGGTTATCCTTTTTTTAGGTGCCTGGAACACACCTTTACCCAATATAGGAGTAGTACATTTAGCCGACTGGACAACCGGCACCATCTGGGGCGTAATATGGATCATCATAAAAGTGCTTTTATTGGTTGGCGTACAAATGTGGATAAGGTGGACACTGCCCCGTTTACGGGTAGACCAGCTGATGAACCTCTGCTGGAAGGTGTTAACACCCCTGGCCTTTGTTTGTATGCTGATATCGGGGATATGGCGGTTGTGGCTGATGTGATTTTTTTATTTCGGATTTCGAATGTTCGATTTCGGATTTAGTATAGTTGGTTAAATTAAAATCGGTGTAATCAAAAAAATGATAAAAAACGCGCTAAGCGGATTTACGACTGCCTGGAAGGGACTATCCCTTACCATCAGGCACCTTTTTGCCTCCAATGCCAAAAGGAAGATCATATCCGTGAGCGATAGTAACTATTTTAAACAAATGGAAGGCACCAATACCATCCAGTATCCAAAGCAGGAATTACCGGTGCCGGAAGTGGGCCGTTACCAGTTGGAGGTGGAAATGGATGATTGTATCGTGTGCGACCTTTGTGCTAAAGTATGCCCGGTTGATTGTATCGATATAGAAGCCATCAAAGCGACCGAAGCTATTGGCCAAACATCTGATGGTACCACCAAGCGCCTGTATGCCGCTAAGTTTGATATCGATATGGCCAAGTGCATGTATTGCGGGCTGTGCACCATTGTGTGCCCTACAGAATGCATCATCATGACCAACCAGTATGATAAAAGCGTATTCGAACTGAAAGACCTGACCTACGAGTTTTCGGATATGACGCCCGAAGATGCCGCCGAGAAACGCGAATTGATCGAAAAGCAAAATGCCGAACGGCAGGCCGCCAAACTGGCCGCCATGCAGAAAAAGGAGGGAACAGAATGACTATGGTACAGATCATGTTCTACCTGATGGCTTTCATTGCCCTGGCTTCAGCCCTGTTTGTAGCTGCCAGTAAAAGTTTGGTGCGCAGTGTCTTTATGTTTTTCGTCACACTTTTGGCTTTGGCCGGATTATATGTGTTGGCTTTGGCTGATTTTATCGCCATCACCCAGATTGTGATCTATGTAGGGGGGATATTGGTGCTGATCCTGTTTGCCTTTATGCTATCAGGCAAGGAAGTGCTGGCCGACCTGCAGCAACAAAATAACCGTTTTATCAGTATCAGTAAATTCCCGGCATTACTGCTGGCGGTGCTGTTTTTTATTGTGATGGTCAATATTGTATTTAAGACTGATGCAGATCATCTGTTTTGGGTGAAAAAGGCGGTCGAACTAAAAACTGAAATTACCCCCGGCTCGGTAATGGTGAACAACATTGGTATTAATTTAATGACCCATTATTTGCTGCCTTTCGAGGCCATATCTATTTTATTGATGATGGCCTTGGTTGGCGCGGCCCATTTAGCCAGGAAGGAGCGGATGCCATGATCACCTTAACCGATTTTTTGCTGGTAAGCGCTGGATTGTTTTGTACAGGTTTATATATCATTCTTTCAAAAAAGAATGCCATACAAGTGCTCATTGGCATCGAGCTGATGCTGAACGCGGCCATATTAAACCTGGTAGCCTTCGGCAAATATGACCGCCTGAATAACGGCGGACAATTATTCGCCCTGTTTGCCATTGTACTCGCCGCGGCTACAACAGCTGTGGCCCTGGCCATTATTTTAAACGTATACAAAAAATATAAAACCATTGATCCGGGTAAAGTGGATGGGTTAAAGGATTAAAATGAAAGGCACCCCCTACGTCATTGCGAGGAACGAAGCAACCTCTGAACTATACAGGTCAGGGAGCAATATTACGTGTTTGCTCATACTCAGTATTATGTTTTGTTTATTTATTTCTATGAGTTCCTTGGCACAAACCAAGGATTCATTAAAGTTCGTTATTATTGATGCGCGGCCTATAGATCCACACGCTAAGCCTTTAATTATTATGGATGGTAAGGTTTATAAAGGCAGTATGAAGGATATTGATACCAACGAAATTTCGAGCGTTGATGTCTTAAGAGATAGCAGCGCTACAGCCTTATATGGGAAAAAAGCTGCAAATGGCGTTGTAATCATCAAAACAAAAAAATATAAAGGAATTGATACAGCCAATCAATCGAAACGTGTCGATTCGGTTGCGGGTATCCGTTACGCATCCATATCAGAATTTGCGAAAACTCTTAACCCCCGAAAAATAACTTATGTAATCAATGGTGAATTGATGCCTGATACATTGTTGGGAAAGGCAATTGAAAATATAAAACCCCAGGATATTTTAAAGCTCCAGATTTTAAAAAATGTACCTAATAAGGATAAGCACATAAGCGAAGATAAAGCGACTGTCATAATCATCACCAGGGCATTCGCGGTTAAAGAGTATCAAAATAAGTTTATATCCTTATGTAAAAACTATGGAGAATATATTCAACTTCATAACGATAGCGATATGTTTTATGTAATAAATGGTAAGTCTTATCAAACCCGGTCAAATGAAACACTTGGGAAATTATATGATCTGCCTCTAGAAAAAATCAAGAAAATTAATTTTTTGGACAATTACAAACTTTCTGGCATACAACATCCTGTATTAATCATCACCACAAAAAAATAACATTGGAACACCTCACAAACAGCACAAACAATACAACGCCACTCATCGCCCTCACAGCGGTGTTGTTGCCTTTGCTGGCTGCCGTGATTAACCTTTGTTTGCGTGGCAAGGCCAATAAAGCATCTGGTTGGTTATCAACGCTGGCTATTTTGGGTAGTACGCTCTTGTCGGTAATTGTATTTGCAAGGGTATGGGAGCATACCAGTTTTCATACTCATGTTTTATGGTTTACTATAGGGGATAGCCGGCTATTCGCGGGGATATTGCTCAATAACCTTTCAGCTTTAATGCTGTTACTGGTTTCTTTGGTGGCGCTGCCGGTGCATATTTACTCCACCGTATATATGAAAAATGATGCGGATTATAAGCGTTACTTCACTTATCTCAGCTTTTTTTGCTTTAGCATGCTGGCGCTGGTGGTGGTGGATAATCTCGTTTTATTCTACGCTTTTTGGGAACTGGTCGGCTTTTCATCTTATCTGCTCATTGGCTTTTGGTATACCCGGACAAAAGCCATTATGGCTAATAAAAAAGCCTTCATTATGAACCGGATAGGGGATATCGGGCTGTTAACGGCTATCATTATCCTTTTTTCGCAGTACCACACCTTTGATCTTCAGCTATTATTCGGGCAGAACGGCTTGGTTACGCCGTCATTTACAGGTTCCTCACCCGTTATTTGGCAATACATCGCCTGCGCGGGCATATTTTTAGCGGTAGCAGCTAAGTCGGCACAATTTCCCTTGCATACATGGTTGCCGGATGCGATGGAAGGACCGACCTCGGTTTCGGCATTGATCCACGCGGCTACCATGGTTGCAGCCGGGGTATTTTTATTAGGGCGGGTTTACCCGATGTTCAATAGCCAGGAGTTGGTGATATTGGCGGTCATCGGCTGCTTCACTGCGTTTATGGCGGCCACTATTGCCCTCACCCAAAACGATTTGAAACGTATATTGGCCTACTCCACCATATCGCAATTGGGCTTTATGATCATGGCGATGGGTATAGGCGCCTATGCGTCATCCCTGTTCCATTTGCTCACGCATGCTTTTTTCAAGTGCCTGTTGTTCCTGGTTGCCGGTATTGTCATCCACGAAGTTCAGCACATTAAGGATGAATATAAACTGGATATCGACCCGCAAAATATCCTCTATATGGGTGGCCTGCAAAAAAAAATGCCGCTCACTTTTATCGCCTGTTTAATTGGGGGATTGGCGTTGATCGGTCTGCCGCTTACCTCCGGTTATTTATCCAAGGACGGTATTTTGATACAAGCCTTTGAGTGGGCCGAAGGTAAAAGCTGGTTATACATGCTGATCCCCATAGGGGCATTGGTTACCAGTTGGCTCACCGCATTTTACGTAGCGAGGCTGATCGTCAAAGTGTTCTTAGGTAATTTCAAGCTCATAGAAATCAACCCATCCATCCGGCTTCACATCAGCGATGGCGGCTGGCAATACCGGGTGCCCCTGATCTTTTTGGCGATTTGCTGCCTGTTCCCGTTATTCTCGCTCAACCCGGTTTTATATGAACATGCCTGGTTATTGAATGGCTTTAACAAAATTACCGCATTGGGTAGGGTGAATATGTATCATACTATCATTCCGGCCGGGGTAAATATTTTAAGTGTATTGGTTATTTACTGGGCTTATTCTGTTTACATGAGGAAAAAAGCATTGCCGTTACCAGAGAGTGGTTTCTTATTCAGGTTTTCCTACCACGAGTGGTATATTGACCTGTTTTACAACCGCTTTATTGTCGCCCCAATTATGGCTTTAAGCAAAGCCACCCAGTGGTTCGACAGTAATATTATCGATGGTTTTATACATTTGTTGCAACGGATCGGTATAACCTGTTCAAAAGTAGTGGAGTGGACAGACCGTTATATTGTCGATGGGATATTACATTTGTTAGCGGCTATAGTACTGGGCATCGGCAATTTTGCACGTAATTTTCAAAGTGGTAAAGTGCAATATTATTTATTTAGCATGCTGGCCATTATACTGGCTATATTTATTTTAAAAATACTGATCTGAACCTGATGAATATTTTATCACTGCTCATATTTACACCCTTGCTGTTTGGCCTGCTCATTTTGCTGCTGCCATCGGCTTGGCGTGCCAGTTTTAAATATATTACCCTGCTGGCCACTTTGGTGCAATTGGGAATCAGCATCTGGATGTACCTGCATTTTAAAACAGGTGCCGATTTTGGCGGTATCAACAACGAGGGACAGTTCCAATTTATTCAAAAGTTGCCCTGGATCAACCTCAACCTCGGTAGCATGGGTAAAATGCAGATCGATTATTTTGTGGGGATCGATGGTATTTCCATCACGCTAGTATTAATGACTTCGGTTGTGATGGTCATTGCAGCTTTAGCGTCCTGGGAAATAAAAAGCAACCTGAAAGGATTTTTCAGCCTGTTCCTGTTATTAAACATGGCTGTTATCGGTGTTTTCTGTGCGCTTGATTTCTTCCTGTTCTATATATTTTATGAGCTGATGCTGCTTCCGCTTTATTTCCTTATCGGGATGTGGGGCGGCGCGAGGCGCGAATATGCGGCTATTAAATTCTTCCTTTATACCTTATTCGGCTCCGTATTTATGCTGTTGGTGATGATCGGACTTTACTTATCGGTTAAGGACCCGGTAACCGGCAATCATACGTTCAACATGATCGCTATGATGAACCCGGCCAATTATGATGGCAATTCCGTGTTCGCTTTAATGGGTCATCAAACATTATTGGGCATACCGGCGCGGACACTTGGCTTTGTCGTATTGTTTATTGCCTTTGCCATCAAAGTGCCGATAGTGCCCCTGCATACCTGGCTGCCCGATGCGCACGTGGAAGCGCCAACACCGGTATCTATCATACTGGCGGGTGTGCTGTTGAAAATAGGGGGTTATGGTATCATCCGTATCTGCCTGGGTATATTCCCCGAAGTGGCAGTTTCCGGCGCTTTCTGGCTGGGCCTATTAGGGGTGATCTCCATCATCTACGGTGCGCTGAATGCACTGGCGCAGCGCGACCTTAAACGTATGATCGCTTATTCGTCCGTATCGCACATGGGTTTTGTGCTGTTAGGAATAGCTTCGCTGAATGCCGAGGGCGTCAGCGGCGCGGTGATGCAAATGGTGAGTCATGGATTTTTGTCAACCATGCTGTTCTTTTTGGCCGGGGTGGTTTACAACCGCGTGCATGATCGTGATATTTACAATTTCAGGGGCTTGGGAACGGCTATGCCGAAGTACACCGCCTTTATTATGATCGCCTTTTTTGCGTCATTGGGATTACCCGGCTTTTCAGCTTTTATAGGGGAGGCCTTTACTTTGGTCGGCGCATTTGAAGCGACTACGGATACCGGCACCTTGCCATATTGGATGGCTATTTGCGGATCGGTAGGTATATTATTAAGCGCGGCCTATTTTTTATGGACTTTGCAGCGCATGTTTTTTGGTTCGTTATCCTTAAAAGGCGGTGATATATGGAAAACGGCGTTGGTCGATCTGAACATCAGGGAAACGATCACGTTGCTGCCATTGGCTTTATTGACTTTGGTTTTAGGGGTGATGCCGTCTTTAGTATTCGATAAGATCAACGATTCGGTATTGGCATTGATACATTTTTTAACAGTTAAATAAATTATAGTTTTTTATGGAAAAAGAGTGAGTGCAGCATCCTGATTAAAAGTTTCCACAAGGAGCAAAAATCATAGATCGTATCACTTAACTCAAACACCATGTTCAGAAAACTATTAATGGCTGTACTTATATTTTTTATAGCTACAGCGGTAAAAGCACAGGATCAAAAGATCACCTCAAAAGTTCAGAAAGTAGTAGTTTTTTTGAACGGGGCACAGGTAACACGCACAGCAATGGTCAACGTAAATGCAGGCACATCAACTTTAACTTTCGGGAGTATTTCTCCGGGGATAGATGTGCAAAGCATCCAGGTACACTCAGGCGGCGAGTTCACCATCCTTTCGGTTAAGCACGAAATGAATTACCTGAATGAGCAGGCGAAGCAAAAGCATGTGGAAGAACTGCAGGCGCAGCAAAAAATAATACGGGATAAAATTAACCTGAAAAGCAGTTATATCTCCATTTACCAGCAAGAGGCGCAGATGCTGAACCGCAACCAGGTAATTACCGGGCAAAACGCCAGTCTGGATATCATTAAGCTAAAGCAGGCGCTGGATTTCCAGACAGACCGCCTGACCGACCTGAAGAAAAAGGAACAGGCTGTTAATGATGAGATTGCCCAACTGAACACCGAGCTGCAAAAATACAACCAGCAGATAGCCGATATCAGTAAAGGCAGCAGCACGGCTACCAGCAATATTTTGGTGACCGTATCCTCCAAAACCAATTTGCAGTCGGAATTTACACTTAATTATGTGGTGCACAATGCCAGTTGGTTCCCGACCTATGATATCCGCGCCAAAAATGTGAACAGCCCGATCAGGATATCCTACAAAGCCAACGTATCGCAGCAAAGTGGTGAGGAATGGAAAAATATTAAGCTGACCCTATCAACAGGCAACCCTTCAGTAAGCGGCAGCAAACCCGAACTAAACCCGTATTATCTTAATTTCGGCATGTATATCAGGCCTCAGGATGGCACTGTTACCCGGGTAAGCGGTAAACTGATCGCCGGCGATGATGGCCAGCCTATCCCGGGTGCAACCGTTAAGGTTAAAGGCACATCTATAGGTACCGTGACAGATGTCAATGGAAATTATTCTATACAATTGCCTAACAATGCGCAAACGCTCGTTTATTCATTTATCGGGTACGGCAGCCAGCAGATGCCTATTACTTCTGAAATGATGAATGTGCAGCTTGCCCCGGCTTCTAACCAATTAAACGAGGTTGTGGTAACAGGTTACGCTACACAGCGTAAGACCAACGTATCCGGTGCGGTGTCTTCGGTTGATATGGACTATGCAAAACAAGTTCCCGGTGCGAGTGCAGAATCTCTGTTACAGGGCCAAGCAGCCGGAGTATCAACCATCCCTATCGGCGTTGACCAGATCGAAAACCAAACTAATGTGGAGTTCAATATCGATAACCCTTATACAATACCCAATGATGGCAAGCAATATTCAGTCGAAATCAATCAGCTTGATCTGAACGCGACTTATGAATATGCTGTGGCGCCAAAATTAAGCACCGATGTATTCTTAACCGCCAAGCTTACCGACTGGAATAAATATAATTTCCTGCCGGGAGAAGCCAATTTGTTTTTTGAGGGTACATTTATCGGCAAATCATTGATCAATACCAATGCTACCGCGGATACTTTAAGCCTTTCGCTGGGCGCTGATAAAAATATCGTGGTAACCCGCAAATCATTAAAAGACCTGACGGAAAAGCAAAGTCTTGGTTCCAACAAAAAAGAAACCCGCGACTGGCAGATCGAAATAAAGAACAGGAAAAATCAGCCGGTTAACTTATTGGTGGAAGACCAAGTACCTGTTTCGCAAAATTCGTCTATTGATGTGGAGACACAGGAATTGTCCGGTGGGCAACTGGATAAGCTTACCGGAAAAATTACCTGGAACTTCGCTTTAAAACCGCAGGACGATAAAAAAATAGAATTAAAATACCTGGTGAAATACCCTAAAAACCAAACCGTAATAGTACAATAGCAAATACATGAACGATCTGTTACCATTTTTACCCGGACAACTGAACCAGATTTTGGAAAGCATACCCTACTTTATGCCCGAGATTTGTCTCTCCGTATTATTTATCCTGGTATTGGTAACAGATCTTGTTTTTGGAAAAAACTCAACCTGGATATGCAAGATATTGGCCTGTGCCGGGTTGCTGGTGGTGATATTTAAAGATTTGCAACAATTCCAACTGATACTTAGCGGTCCGCATTTTCTTTTCAGCGAAATGCTGTTATTGCGGCAAACATCCCTGGTATTTAAGCTGATGATAGATGTATTTTCAGTGATCCTGTTATTATATTTTGAATGGGATGACGAACTGAATTCTCACAGCAAAGGGTTATCCGACCTGTATTCTATAGCTATAGCAGCCATATTTGGTCTGCATTTAATGGTGATGGCAGTCAACCTGCTGTCCATCTATCTTTCTGTCGAAATGGTTTCTATAGCCTCTTATCTGATGGTGGCCTATCGTTCGGAAAATAGCTTTAACAGCGAGGCCGGGTTAAAATATGTGCTTTTTGGCGCCACATCTTCAGCTATTATGTTGTATGGTATCTCCCTATTATATGGTTTTGGAGGCACCCTGAATTTATTTACCGGCGATTTATTACCTGGGTTATTACAGGCTAATCCTATAGCCGTTTCTTTTGCTATGGTGCTGTTTTTTGTAGGCGTCGGATTTAAATTATCATTTATCCCGATGCATTTTTGGGTGCCGGATATTTACCAGGGGGCACCCACACCTGTCACTGCTTTTTTATCCACTGTATCCAAGATAGCGGCCTTTGGTTTGCTCATAAATTTCTTAGCGCCCATTATATACTACCCGAAGAAAATAGCATTTGATATTGGCCTCTTTCTGTCTGTAATAGGAATTGTTACCATGATCGCAGGTAATTTTGCCGCAACCCTGCAAACCAATATCAAAAGAATGCTGGCCTATTCCAGCATTGGGCATACCGGGTTTGCCTTAATGGCTGTGATTGTTTTTAATAATTCGGGGAATACAGCAGCGTTATCAGCGCTAACGTTCTACCTTTTTGCTTATGCACTGGCTAATACCGGCGCATTAATGCTGGCCAGTTATTTTGCCAATACCGCAAAAGCAGAAGACTTAAATTCCTACAAGGGCCTTGGCCTTAAATATCCTGTTGCGGGGGTAGCCTTTGTGGTGATATTAATATCTCTTACCGGCTTGCCCATTACTGCTGGGTTTAACGGAAAGTTATTGGTGTTCTCGTCCGTTTACTCCGTTTATCAGCAAAGCCATGATATATGGCTGCTACTCCTGATGATAACCGGGGCTGTGACCACCGTGGTGTCATTATTCTATTATATTAAGATCCCGCTAAACTTATTTTTGCGCAAGCCTGAAAAAGCAGTTGAATTTCCAATATCATCGGCTTATTTGCTTATAGTTTCGGCAATAATTGCATTATTGTTAATTTATTTTGGAATTTCCCCCGGTATTTTAGGAAAATTTATCTGATTGCTAACAAAAATTAAGATTTATTGAATAATTTAAATCTATTCGTTTGTTTTTTGGGAAATATATTAATTTGCAATCGAGAAGAATAAACCAATTTTCCTAAAATTAATGAAACGTTATTTCCCTTTTGCCCTGATTACAGGGGTTTTGATCCTGACTTTTATTTTCCCGTCTGTTGAATTTCATAATTCGGCTACTAACCCCAAATTTAATACGGGTGATATTGCCTGGATGCTGATGTCGACCGCGTTGGTTTTGATCATGACGCCCGGTCTTGCCTTTTTCTATGGAGGTATGGTGAATAAAAAGAACGTAATATCCACCATGTTGCAAAGTGTTATTTGCATGGTGATCATTACCGTTTTGTGGGGGATATTTGGCTTCAGCCTTGCCTTCGGGGACAGTCTATATGGGATCATAGGCAATCCTTCAACCTATTTTATGATGAAAGGAATGCTGGGAAATTCTACCTGGCCGCTTGCACCAACTATACCGTTATTGCTTTTTGCCATGTACCAGTTAAAATTTGCCATCATTACTCCCGCATTGATCACCGGCGCATTTGCCGAACGTATCCGGTTCAACAGTTATATCATATTTTTGGTTCTGTTCTCTATTTTCATCTTTTCGCCATTGGCGCATGCAACCTGGCATCCATCAGGGATATTGTTCAAGCTTGGCGTACTTGATTTTGCAGGCGGAACGGTAGTACATATGTCAGCTGGCTGGGCCGCTTTAGCGTCAGCATTATATTTAAAACGCCGTAATGAAGCTAATCACGCGCCAGCCCGTGTTACTTATGTGATCATCGGTACAGGCTTATTGTGGTTTGGCTGGTTTGGTTTTAACGCAGGCTCGGCCTTCGGGGCAAATCACCTGGCAGTAAATGCATTAGCCACAAGTACAACCGCATCGGCTGCAGCAGGGTTAACCTGGATATTTTTTGATATGCTTCGTGGCAAAAAGCCATCAGCTATGGGTACCTGTATTGGGGCTGTGGTTGGTTTGGTAGCCATTACACCGGCAGCGGGATTTGTGTCCGTACCGCATTCGCTGGCTATCGGTATCATATCCGCAGTAGTAAGTAATTTGGTGGTAGAATGGCGCACCCGCACTTCTATTGATGATACTTTGGATGTATTCCCTTGTCATGGTGTTGGTGGTATGGTAGGTATGGTGCTTACAGGCGTATTTGCCAATCAGAATGTAAATGCAGGAAACACTACGGGTAACGGTTTATTCTTCGGTCATACGCATTTGTTTTTTGTGCAATGTATTGCATTGGTTGCGGTTTCCATATTCTCGTTTTTCGGGTCATTATTGCTATTGAAGATCACAGATATGATCTCACCGCTTCGTGTTTCGAAAGAAGAAGAGGTAACCGGTTTAGATATAAGCCAGCATGGGGAGAGATTGTAATATAATGTAGAGACGCAATGCACTGCGTCTCTACATCTTTCCTATTTGATCCTCACCAGTTCATAATGTTCACCTTCGTCATCGGCAATTATCTTGTCGAAATTTCCATCCGCACCTTTCACAAATTCAAAATCAGCTTCCATTATTTTCAAAAATAAATGATGATCATTCTGGGTGTAGAAGGTTGTTTTCGGCAGACCAACCTTTGGCGCTTCAACTTTTAGTTTTCCATTTACTACGGTGATGGTTGCTGTATATCTTTCTTTATTTTCCCATACCCCGGCAAATTTCTGTAGCTGTGCAGCACTTAGTTTTTCTGTGCCGCGATAAGGAATATAGTTTTCCCATTCCCAGGGGATCAGCACGCCGGTTAGTTTTTCGGTCAGTTCCTTAAAAATACTTTCGCCATTGGCGCTGTTGCACATGATAATTAACGCAGTTTTTTGGCTTGGTATAGCCATTGTATAATGCACCCAACCGTTACCGTGCCCTTCTTTAAAAAATGCTTTCCCATAAGGCGTTTTGAATAATCCCCAACCAAGGCCGTAGGACAATTCGATCTTGGCGTTGTCACCTGTACTATCCGGGCTTAATGAAAATATTTGCTTTTTGCTGTAAATGGGTATTTGCGGCGAAAAGGTTTCCTGCCAGATTTTTTCATTGAGCTGTTTTTTCTGCAGCACTCCCGCAATAAAGCGGGTATAGTCGGCAACGGTGGTTTCCATCGAGCCCGCTGCGTAAGCTTCCTTATATCGGTCCTTTGGTATAGTATCTTCCTCAATACCATGTGCAACGGCATAATCAGTTTCAAAACGTGGCTGCCATAAAAAACTGCTGCGGCTCATGTGCATGGGTGCAAATATCATTTCACGTGCCATATCCTCCAGTTTACGATGGGTAATAGTTTCAACCACCATCTGCAACAGCATGATCCCCTCACCAGAATACGAATAATGCGTTCCCGGTTTGAAAAATATGCCCATTTTTTGCAGGTAATTCGGGTCGTTATTACGCCAGTTGGGGAAGCCCGTGGTATGGCTTAAACAATGCCTCGCGGTTATCAGTTTCCAGCGGTCATCACCCGCCAGCTCTTTGTAATTATCATACTCAGGCAATGGCTTGGGCAGATAAGTGTACAGCGGTTTGTCCAGATCAATCACGCCTTGTTGCACCAACTGCATCACCAGGTATCCAAATAGCGGTTTAGCCAGCGAAGCGCCATATAAGCAGGTGGAAGTATCCATTAAAGTACCGTCAGCTTTATTTTTATAGCCATACGCTTTTACATAGGCCGGTTTGTTATCATTGATAATACCCAGGCACAAACCGGTTACTCCGGCAGTATCCATTAGCTTCTTAACGATCTGATCTATTTTTTGAGCAGATATAGAGCCGCCATCAGGTTTTTTTAAATTCTTTTGCTGCGCGAGCAATGGCATCGCCATACATAAAATGAGTGCCAGGGATAAGGAGAGTTTCTTCATTTGGAAATTGGTTAAGGGCGGGTATCGTTTTTTAGACGGCATTTTTAAGAATGGTTTAACCACAGGAAAATAAATAATAACTTTACCCGATAACCCAATCGAGCTTATGAAAAAATACCTACTCTCCATCTTTTTATCGGGCCTGTTTATTCATGGCTATGCGCAGGATACAACGGCCAATAGCGGTACTTTTTTGCTGCATAAATTTGAGCAACTGATAGGCAAGGAAACTTATCATATTACCAACAATAAGGATTCGAAAACATACAGCAGCGATTTTAAGTTTGTCGACCGTGGCTCCCCGGTTCCACTAAAAGCGGAGTTACGGGTTAACCCGGTTTTAGAGCCATTGATGCTTAATTTAAAAGGGAATGTAGCACGATCGGCTACTATTAATGATTCGATAAGCATCAGGGGCAGCCAGGCGCATATCAGGGTTGATGATTCTGTTTATGATAAAAAGATACAGCCGCTAACTTTCCCTATAGCAGGATATGCACCGGTAGTTGTGCAGGAAGTTTTGCTCAAATATTGGAAAAAGCATCACGAACCTGCCAATATCAACAGCCTGCCCGCTGGTACGGTACAAATCAAAAGGGATGGCTATGATACATTGACCTTTAATAATCAGCCGTTGATACTCGAAAGATATACCATAGGTGGACTGATATGGGGTAATGAATTTGTGTGGACAGATAAGCAGGGCCGCTTGATAGCTTTGATCGGTAATGACGCTGAATTCGACAAGTTTGAGGCCATGCGCGAACCGTATGAAGGCTTATTATCAACGCTGATTGGTAAGTCTGCCATGTATAGTATGCGCCTGTTTACCAAATCAGCTTCTATAAAAAACACGGTTGATAAGTTCATAGTTATCAAAAACGGAACGATCATCGATGTGGTGAATGAAAAGAAAATACCGGATGTCGTTATCCTGGTTGAAAATGGAATCATCAAAAAGATAGGGAAAGCAGGAGAGGTAAACATCCCGGCAGGAGCCAAGATAATTGATGCCAAAGGCAAAACCATCTTGCCAGGCTTATGGGACATGCACGCCCACTTTGAGCAGGCTGAATGGGGGCCAGCCTACCTGGCAGCAGGAGTAACCACCGTGCGTGATTGTGGTAATGAATTCAGCTTTATCAATGCCATTAAAGATGCTATCGACCAAAACAAAGGCATAGGCCCGGAAATATTGAAAGCCGGTATTATTGACGGAAAGGGAAAATTTGCTTTGGGCATTATCCAGGCCGATACCAAAGAAGAAGCTATTAAAGCTGTAGACAGGTATAAGAATAATGGCTATGCGCAGATAAAGATATACAGCTCGGTAAAGCCTGCCATTGTTAAGGCGATTTGTGACGAAGCGCATAAGGTAGGGTTAACAGTTACAGGCCATATCCCCATCGGCATGACTTTGCAACAGGGGGTTGATTCGGGAATGAATATGGTTAACCATGTGCAGTATGTATGGTCGGTGATGAAACGCAACAAGGATTTTTCAGTAAATTTTGAAGATTCGACCAGTATAAAGGTTATCAATTTTATTAAGCAACATAATGTAGTGATTGACCCTACCGTAGGGGTTTTTGAAATGAGCTTTCGATCTGTTAAAGATGACATAACCGTAATGGAGCCAGCCTTTTATACGTTGCCGTTACCCTTACAGGCCATGTTAAAAAATACTGGGCAGGATACTGCAGGGGCAAGAAGGTTTAAACCACTTTACGAAAGCATGGTAAAGATTGTGAAGAAACTGCATGATGCCGGGGTTACCATAGTCGCGGGTACAGATCAGGGCTTTCCCGGTTATAGCGTAGCCCGCGAACTGGAGCTGTATGTACAGGCTGGTCTTACTCCCGGGGATGCTATACAAACCGCCACTATTACTCCGGCCAAAGTGATGGGCATAGATAAAAGATCCGGTTCAATTGAAGAAGGCAAACAAGCCGACCTGATCATTGTAGATGGCGACCCTTTAACTACCATCCGGGATATCCGCAAGGTAGTTAAAGTTATCAAGGCAGGGCATATTTATGAGCCCGTTCAGCTACACCAATTGGTTGGATTTAGTAAGTAAGATTTTCTATAGCGATGGGTTTAAAACCCATCGCTATTATAAAACAACATGGCAACATAGGTTAACATGGTTAACATATTCCAGTGTTTTTTTGAATTAAATAACTGATAGCCAACAGTTTAACTGTTGAAGGTGTTAACCATAATTTAGGCTGGTTATCGGACAGGGGCGTTGACGGTAAAACACTAATCCTCACATAAACATCTCATTTTATGAGAGTTATCAATAACTCAAATCTCTCCTAAGAAAAGGGCAGGGTGAGGTTAAACCACCCATTCCTTCCGCATTTCTCTTCCCCGCAATTTGTTTGCTTCATCATCATTCAAAAACTCTTCCTTCACCGGGTCCCAGCGTAAGGGCCGTTTCAATTCGTAGGCGATATTTCCTAAGTTACAAACAGTTGCGGTGCGATGGCCAATTTCCACATCAGCAACAGGCTTGTTGCGCTTGCGGATAGCCTGCAGAAAATCTTTATAATGATCTTCGCT
The DNA here is from genome assembly GCA_035489035.1 of Mucilaginibacter sp. Classification (GTDB taxonomy): domain Bacteria; phylum Bacteroidota; class Bacteroidia; order Sphingobacteriales; family Sphingobacteriaceae; genus Mucilaginibacter. The sequence goes on along the minus strand of DATHKT010000037.1, from coordinate 88,016 downwards.
TTTGTAGACATGCTTTTCATCAGCGCCTATCACCTGGTCTTTTAACGCTTCTGGAGTAGTTACCAGCTTTCGTCTCATTACATGAATAGTTCCTTTTGTGCCGATAAATAATACGCCGCTATCACCTTTTGCTGGTTCGTGGGTCATGGTAATACCGTTGGCATATTGGTAAGTTAAAAAAGGATGATCTTTATCCGGAGGAGTTATCATCACCGGGCCGCTACCGTCCGTATCCAGGCCCCATTGGGCTATGTCAAACATGTGCGCGCCCCAGTCAGTCATACCGCCGCCGCCAAACTCTTTATAATCGCGCCAATGTGCCCAGAAATCATCATTTATCCCGGGTGCCAGGTTATGGTTATAAACTTTTGGAGAATTGGGGCCCATCCAAAGATCCCAGTTCAGATCAGCAGGTAATTGTTCAGCGGGCAGGTTATAGGGTTTGGGTGGGGGGCCAACATTGACCTTTACCGTTTTGATCTCGCCGATATAGCCATTACGTACCAATTCCACCGCCTGCCTGAATTCAGGCCATGAGCGCTGCATGCTCCCCGTTTGGAAAACCCGTTTGTGTTTTCTTGATTCGTCTACCATAGCCCTGCCTTCTTTTATGGTTAAGGAAAGCGGTTTTTCACAATAAATATCCTTCCCGGCCCTGGCCGCAAGGATGGCGATTACGGAATGCCAATGATCGGGTACGGCGATAACCACTGCCTGGATATCCTTACGGGCTAAAAGTTCGCGAAAATCGGTGTAAGTAGCACATCCCGCATATTTGCCAAACGATGAATTATCGGCATAATATTGATTAACCTCAGCTGCAAACCGCTTTAGCTTGCCTCCGTAAACATCACAAGCAGCTATAATTTTTACTTCATTGGTATCTAAAAAGTACTTTTTCAGGTCCGTGGCCTGCTTACCTGTGCCTATAAATCCCAGGTTAACCAGGTTACCCGGGGCAATGTGGCTCTTGCAGCCCAACACAAACTGCGGAACAACAGTAAGCGCAGAAAGAATCGCTGTTTTTTCTAAGAACTTGCGCCTGCTGATGGCATTTTCATCGCCTGGTTTTGATTTCATAATTGGTTCGATAAAGTAATTTTCGGGGTGTGGTAGGGGATTGATAAATATATTTAAAATTGAGGATTTATCAAAAGGCCCGGAACACTACTTTATCATGTTTGTCTAACTGCATATTTTTCACCGATCCTGTACCCTGGAACTCGTAGCCAAAGCCCACAATGTTTTCATTATACAAAGGCAGGGGCGATTCATAAACCACTTTATCATTGATCAAATACTGGATTTTGCCGGGAATACTATGGCAGGTAACCTTTACCCATTGGGACAGGTCGGTGCCAAAGCCCGACAGGTCGGTATCCTTGCCCGAAACAAAATAGCGGCCGTTCAGCAATTGGAGATCCGATACGCAACCTTTGGCCGATAGCGGTACAATCACCGGCGTGTTATCCGTGAAAAGAATAATATTGATAAACTGGCAGGCGGCAGCGCCCTCATGATAATCATTTTTCACCTCAACATTGAAGGTGAAATCTTTAAGCGAAACAGGATCGAAATTGCCGACATTGTAATACTCGATCTTTGGTGGCTGTGGCCCCAGCGGGATATTGTTTTGGCTGATCACCGATGGAGGCACGCGTAACCCATCTTTACCCATAAATTCTTCGGGCCTTAAATAAACAGGAACAGGCTGGTTGGCGATCAATCCCAGCCAACCGGCCGTAGGTATCAGCAGCATACGCTCCTTCACTATTTTGTGGTTTACTTCCAATTTGGCATGGTAAAAGCCGGGCCGGTAATAAATGGAAGTGTATTGATGCCGGTTTTTATCAATCGCAACACGCGTATTGGGGTCCCAGCTTTGCTGTATAAAAACCGAGTCACCAGGGTTTGTTTTTGCGTCATAATTGAATATAACCGAGTTGGGGATGGTACGTGTAACAGGTTTGGTATCGAACGAAAATGTACTGTTTGCGGGCAATGCAGGCTTCTCTTTTACATACATGCTTACCAGGCTAACCATAACTATTGCGATCAATACCAGCGCCAGTTTAAACTTCCACCCTGAACTTACCTTTGATTTGATAACGGGGGATTCTATATTTTGGGGGCTTACATCAGCAGTGGTATTTTGTCGGGCGAATGTCCTCCAGTTTTCAAACCCGGCAAAGCGGGATAAAGTATCCAGTGTGGTTACAGTTGGCACATGATTATATTCCACTCGACCCCATATCCTGCGCAGGGTACTGGCACTGAGGGAGATTTTGGTCTTTTCAAAAATAAGCAGGTTCAGGTTTTCAAAATCCTTGCTTTGCCACGTGGCCGCATCGCCCCAATCAAGTTGCTGCTCAATAACCGTTAATAGTTGTTTTATATCCGTAGCATTCATGATATAGTGGAAGTGAATGGCACAATTCAGCCTGTATGTAAAGACGCTTTTGAGCCTATTTCCGTTACAAGCGATTTATAAATTTCAAAACGCTGTTTTTCAATTAGATACAACTTGAAAAAACTTGAACCTGATTTGAATAGGCATAGCCAACGCGCCTCATTAAGTTTACTTCATAAAGCTAAGCAAAATTAAAAGCTATGATCAAAAACTTTTTCAAGATCGCCTGGCGCAATGTGATACGCCATAAAACACATACCGCAATTAATGTTATCGGCCTTGCCCTAGGCATTACCTGCTGTCTTTTTATTTTCCTGTGGGTACAGGACGAAAAGAGTATCGATAATTTTCACAGCAAGGGTAAAAACCTGTACGCGGTTTATCAAACGGTAACTTCCAACGGGAAGATATTTTCGACCTATGATACCCCGGTGAAATTCGGCAATATGCAAAGGACTTTTGTTTTGGAAGATGTAAGCCAAGTCGTTCCGGAGGTAAAGAATGTCGCCTTTTATGCCACAGGCTATGACCTGCCCTGGGGGCATCCGGAAACCATACAGGTGGGCGAAAAGATCGTCAAACTGGAGGGATCACGGGCCGGGAGCGACTTTTTTAAGATGTTCAGCTATCCTATTATTAACGGGAATACTGAAACCGCACTAAGCGATATGAACAGCATAGCTATTTCGCGGCATATGGCTGAGTTGTTTTTTGGCAGTGCTGCAAATGCCGTTGGTAAGTCTGTTCGGTACGAGAATAAATACAGTTATATCGTGAGCAGCGTGTTTGAAAATGTGACCTCTAAAAGTTCGCTCAGGTTTGATTTTTTATTGAGCTGGAAGCTGCAGGAGAAAGTGCTGGAATGGTCGTCCAATGATTTTAATACCTATATCCAACTTGCAGATAATGCGGATGTGAAACAGGTGGAAGCTAAGATCAACCAATACGTGCAGCCGCGTATTGATAAAATTAAAGGGGTTGAAGTTCATATCGGCCTGCAGCGCTTTGGCGACCAGTATCTCCACAATAATTTCGCGAATGGCAAACCTGCCGGTGGCCGTATCGAATATGTGAAGATATTCAGCGAGGTAGCCATTTTTATATTGATTATCGCCTGTATCAATTTCATGAACCTGGCAACAGCCCGGTCGGTAAAACGCGCCAAAGAAGTAGGGGTACGGAAAGTAGTGGGATCAAGTCGAGGTAATTTGATCGCGCAGTTTTTTGGCGAATCCCTGGTGTTCTCTTTTTTGGCGATGTTGCTGTCCATTATATTATTGCTGGCATTGCTGCCCGCGTTCAACCAGTTTACGGGCAAACAGTTCGGTTTCCCGCTGGCACAAATATCTTTCTGGGTTTCATTGACCGGCCTTACGCTGATCACCGGTTTGGTGGCCGGCAGTTACCCGGCATTATATCTCTCTTCTCTCAAGCCTGTCCGCATACTCAAAGGCGCTCTTCGCTTCACGCAGGGTGCAATCTGGTTCCGGAAGGGTTTAACTGTTTTCCAGTTCGTGCTCTCCATTATACTGCTCATCGCGACCATTGTGATCACCCGCCAAACCAGTTATGTGCAAAGCGCGCACCTGGGCTACGACAGGGAGAATATGGTGTACATGCGGATAGAGGGCGAACTGTCCAAGAAAAATAAATACCTGCTGTTTAAAGAGCAAGCGCTGAAGATGCCGGGGATAGCTGTAATCGACCGTACGACTGAGGTGCCGCAGGCCATGAACTTTGTAGTTTATGATGATCAGATCAAATGGCAGGGTAAAGATAAAACGAATACCGTTGGTGTCAAACCAGCCTCAGTTGGCTTTGATTTTATCAAGCTGATGAAGCTGAGTGTGGCGGAAGGCCGCGGTTTTTCGCCCACAAACCCAACCGACTCCACTGATGCCTTTATGGTGAATGAAGAAGCGGTTAAAGAAATGGGCATGAAAAACCCTATCGGTCAATCGGTATCCGCCTGGGCCAAAAAAGGACATATCATTGGCGTATTGAAAGATTATCATACCCAATCGCTGCACGAGCCGATCAAACCCATATTGATCGATATCAAAGAGGGCGAATACTTCGGGGTGATCGTAGCCCGCACGGAGCCGGGTAAAACGAAGGAGGCTATACAAAGCCTGGCAACGGTTTATAAAAGCATTAATCCCAATTTTCCCTTCAACTATCAATTTGTAGACGAGGAGTATAAAAAGCTGTACAGCAGCGAAATGATCGTTTCTACACTTTCCATTGTATTTGCGGTGGTGGCTATCCTCATTTCCTGTTTAGGGTTACTGGGCCTGGTGATGTTCTCTGCTGAGCAGCGCATAAAAGAATTTGGTGTGCGCAAGGTGCTTGGCGCATCGTTGGGCCAGATCATTGCCCTGTTCGCACAGGATTTTATGAAATTGGTATTGATAGCCTTTGTAATAGCGGCCCCTATCGGCTGGTATGCCATGCGGACGTGGCTACAGGATTTCGCTTACCGGGTGGATATCTCCTGGTGGGTATTCCTGCTGGCGGGTCTTGGGTCGATGGCGCTCGCTTTATTCACTTTGAGTTACGAGGCATTCAAAGCGGCTGTGGCTAACCCGGTAAAAAGCTTGCGGTCGGAATGATATTATTCACCTTAAATAAAATGAACATGAAGAAGTACTTGCTGATCTTACTATTGTTGATAGTTGGGCGAGCCATTGCCCAGCACAAAAAGGGGATTCATGATTATTCGGTTATCCGGTTAAATGAGTGGGTGATCCCGAAAACCGATACGCTTGATTTTGAGCAGGCCAATCACGAGGGGAAGCCCGCTTTGATACTCAAAAGGAAATATGATAATTATAAATCAGGTAGTGTAGCCTATCCTAAAGGTTTAAATTTTACCGATGGCGTAATCGAATTTGATATCGCTTCTACAGTTGGAAAGGCCGGGTATATCGGTGTAGCCTTCCGCATCCGTGATCAGCATCATTACGAGGTGATCTACTTCAGGCCGGGGGCTTCGGGTACTATCAACGCAATACAATACATGCCCGAAAAGAAAGCGGAGTTTAACTGGTGGGATTACGAAGCCGCGAAGTACCAGGCTAAAGCAGATCTGCAGGATAAAGGCTGGTTCCATGTTAAAGTAATTGTGAAAGGCGGCCAGTTTACCTTATTTCTGAATAATAACCCAAAACCAGTTTTCAGCTACGGCGCGTTAGACCCCAGTCTAAAAAGCGGTTCAGTAGGCTATTGGTTAGGTAATACGCGGTCGGCAGCTTACCGGAATTTGGTAGTGAAGCCTTTATAGGTGTTCTAATGATTGATAGAAACTTACGAAGTCTTCAAAACTCCGTAAGTTTGTTATGGGCTAACTATTCTTTCAAGCTCTTCACATAAACAATAGTAACTGGTATCTGCGCGGCGTGGTTAGGGCTTTCGTCTTCGATATAATAATGTTCGATGCCTACCGCTTTAGCGGCTTTTAATACTTCGGGGATGTTGATCTGGCCCGTACCTAATGCTACATCATTTACCTGTGCGGTTCCGCCGGTAAGATCGTTGGCTACGCCCTTGCGGATATCTTTAAGGTGCATCAGTTTCCAGCGGCCTTTGTATTTGTACAATAATTTGGCGGGATCGGCTCCTCCGTGAAAAGCCCAAAGCACATCCATTTCAAATGACAGATATTTCGGGTCGGTGTTTTTAGCAATATAATCGAATAGGGTGCCATCCTCATACGCCCCAAACTCATAACCGTGGTTGTGATAGCATAAAGTGATGCCATTATCCTTTAATATTTTGCCCACCCTGTTAAAATCACTTGCCGCTTTTTTGGCGTCATCCAAAGTAAATTCCTTACCATGCGGTATCCAGGCTACCATCACATATTTTACATCCCAGAATTTGGCCTGCTTTACTACTTCTTCCGGGGTTTTGATTATCAAGCCATAATCCGCGCCGATAGAGGTCATTTTGATATGCCGCTCGGCCAGCAGTTTCTTAAATTCTTCAGGCGTTGAGTTTTTTGGGTTCGGGCCCTCCATTTCAGTTATCCCTAATGATTGAATGGTATCCAAAGTAGCGGTTACGCTGTTTGGAAAACTATTGCGATAGGTATAAGCCTGTACGCCAAAAGGATGAGTGAAAAGTGGTTTGCCGGATTGAGCGAAGCTATTGGCAATTCCAATAGCGGATAATACAAGCAGGAGGAATATTGATTTTTTCATGGTATAAGAGGTTAGGTATGCAAAATAATGATAATGTGTTTAATACTGCCCGGTGATTTTAATTTCTATCGGGAAAAGAATGGTATTGAATAGAAAATGTTAAATGTGTATCTGTCTACTGGCTATGCAACTTAATTAGACTCACCCAGTCATCGCTTCGCTCGACCACCCTCTCTCCCGCAAGCGGCAAAGAGGGTTGATTATTTTATTGTATTCTTTCTTACTCCTCCTCTTTGCGAAGCAGAGAGGAGGTTGGGGGGGTGAGTCCACTATACGATTTGCTAATTGGGCATGTTTTCACTACTCTTTATTGACCACTTATTATCTGAATATTAATGCATTTTAATGACAATGTTAATTTAGAGTTTCAACATTTAAATTGTACTTTTGCGTGCTCGTTCCCAATCATGAGTGATCAGATAAAACACGAATGCGGTGTGGCATTTATCCGCCTTTTAAAGCCACTATCCTTTTACCAAAAAAAATACGGCACTGCGCTGTATGGGTTAAACAAGCTTTATCTTTTAATGGAAAAACAACACAACCGGGGCCAGGATGGCGCGGGGGTTGCTACTATTAAACTGGATATTGAACCGGGCAAACGCTATATCAGCAGGCACCGTTCAATGGCTTCAAATGCCGTGGCAGATATATTTGAGTATATCCAGAAAAAGTTTGCCGAGATACAAAAGGAGCAACCAGAGAAAATGCTGGATGCCGAATGGCTAAAGGAAAATGTGAGCTTTACCGGCGAAGTTTTATTGGGGCACCTGCGCTATGGTACCCACGGTAAAAACAGCATCGAGAACTGCCACCCTTTTTTAAGGCAAAACAACTGGCAAACGCGTAACCTGGTAATAGCAGGTAACTTCAACATGACGAATGTTGATGAGCTTTTGCAGCAGCTGTATGATTTGGGTCAGCATCCTAAAGAAAAAGCCGATACGATTACTGTGCTTGAAAAAATTGGCCACTTCCTGGATACAGAGAATCAAGGCTTGTTTGATCAGTACAAACGCGAAGGACACGATAATAACATGGAGATCAGTAAACTGATAGCCAAAGACCTGGATGTTGCCAAAATACTGCGCAAATCGGCCAAAAGCTGGGATGGCGGTTATACCATTGCCGGTATCATCGGTCATGGCGATGCTTTTGTAATGCGCGACCCGGTGGGTATAAGGCCCGCTTATTATTATTATAATGATGAGATCGTTGTTGCTGCTTCCGAACGCCCTGCGCTTCAAACGGCTTTCAATATCCCTATTGAAGATATCAAGGAGATCAAACCCGGTCATGCATTGATCGTGAAGAAAAATGGCAAGATCACCGAGGATATGATCAGTGAGCCGCTGGAAAAGAAATCATGCTCGTTTGAGCGTATCTATTTTTCGAGGGGAAGTGATGCAGATATTTATCGCGAACGCAAGCAATTGGGCCGCCTGCTTTGCCCGCAGATATTGGATGCGGTTGATAATGATATCAAGAACACCGTTTTCTCCTATATCCCCAATACTGCCGAAGTTGCTTTTTATGGCATGGTGGAAGGCATACATAAATATATCAAAAAATATCAGCGCGATACCCTGCTGAACAGGGAGGATAAAATAAGCGATGCCGAATTGACCGAAGTGCTTTCTTTGGCTCCACGGGTAGAAAAGATAGCGATCAAGGATGTTAAGCTCCGCACTTTCATTACCCAGGATGCCGACCGCAGCGAAATGGTGGCACACGTTTATGATACTACCTACGGCCTGATCAACAAAGGATCAGATACCTTAGTGGTACTGGATGACTCTATTGTTCGTGGTACTACCTTAAAGCAAAGCATCTTAAAGATCCTCGACCGTTTGGGCCCTAAAAAGATCGTAGTAGTTTCATCCGCTCCGCAGATCCGTTTCCCCGATTGCTATGGTATAGATATGTCGCGCATGGGCGAGTTTGTTGCTTTTGAAGCAGCCATCAGCCTGTTAAAGGAGATGAAGAAAGAAGACATTATCCTGGACGTTTATAAAAAATGCAAGGATAGCGCCTCCTTACCAAAAGAGGATGTGGAGAATTATGTAAAAGCTATTTATGAGCCTTTTACCGATCAGCAGGTATCTGATCGCATTGCACAGATCATCACACCAAAAGAAATTAATGCTGAAGTGAAGGTGATCTACCAAACCCTTGATAACCTGCATACCGCCTGCCCGGATCATACCGGCGACTGGTATTTCTCTGGTGATTATCCAACCCCTGGCGGCAATAAGGTTGTTAACCGCGCCTTTGTAAACTGGATGGAAGGAAAGAATACCAGGGGATATATTTAGGATAGAGATTAGAGATCGGGGATTAGAGATTAGGTGATTAGGGTTTTCACTACTGAAAATTCACATTAGCTGCTGAACGCCGCAAAAACATAATGGGTAACCAGCTTATCAAACAGGATAAGCGATGCTATAATAAGCGCTATACCCGCCACCTCGTTAAGCCGGTGGACAAATTTAACCGAGATCTTATCGCGCAGTTTATTGGCATAAAAAGCTTTGGTAGTATCAAGCCCGAACTGTACAATTAAGATAGTAAGGAACATGACGCCGATCTTCAGCGACCTGTTTGGTACCCCGTAAATATACAATGTGCTTGCTGTGCCTATTACAACTGTCCAGTGGAAAAGCAGGGTAGGGTTGAGGATACACATCAGGAACCCCTTTAAAAAATATCCTGTGCGCTTTAACCTTGATGGTACCGTATTGTTATAATTGACCTCTGATTTCTTGAGGATATAATAGATACCTAAGGCAAAAAGGACAATACAACCTATAACCCCGGCATTGCGCTTGTCCTGGCTGGATATATCAAAATACTGCGACCCGAACAGAATAGCGCCCACAAATACTACATCGCTGGTAACCACGCCAAGGGCCATAGCCACGCCGGCATGAAAACCTTTTTCGATACTCGTTTTTATTAACGCAAAAAATACAGGGCCTGTTAAAAACGTAAGCACTAATCCAATTCCTATACCCCTAATTATTGCTTCTATCATTCAAGTAGGCTTAGGTTTAATTTTAGTTATGCGAATATGCAATTTTAAATATGAACCAACCAAACTCAAAATTGGGATTTATTAATTTAAAAAGTATGCTCATAATTATAAAAAAATAATTTATGTTAGTGTTTTATAAACACTCTCAGCTCAACCTAAAATTAGAAATGGAACAAAACAACACAAAAAGTTACGGCACAGCGCTGTATACTATCATCACCGTATTTTTCTTCTGGGGGTTCTCAGCAGCGTCAAACGGTATTTTTATCCCTTTTTGCAAGGTTCACTTTAATCTTACCCAGTTTGAATCGCAATTGATCGATTATACTTTTTATGGAGGATACTTTATTGGCTCTTTAGCCCTGTATTATGCCTCGCAGATCAGTAAGATCGATATCATGAACAAGCTGGGGTATAAAAACGGTATCGTGTATGGTTTGGTGGTATCAGCATTAGGCGCCCTCTTAATGGTTCCCGCAGTAAACTCAGGTTCTTTCGGGTTTATTTTAGGTGCCTTTTTTGTTATCGCATTAGGATTTTCATTGCAGCAGACAGCCGCCAATCCATTCGTTATTGCGCTTGGTCCAACGGAAACCGGTTCAAACCGTTTAAATCTTGCCGGTGGTGTTAATAATTTTGGTACCCTGTTAGGTCCGCTTGCTATTAGTTTCATCTTATTTGGCAGCGCAAGTAAAGCTTTGCCGCCGGCTGATGTTAAAATAACTTCTATCAACAATGCTTATTTTATATTGGCTGGCCTTTTTATAGCGGTTGCTATATTCTTCTGGGTATCTAATTTACCAAAAGTTACCAGCGATGAAAAGATAGAATCAAGCAAGAAAACCAATCTCCCGCTGTTTATTATCTTCATCGCTTTTTGTTTGGTTTTCGCTGCCAAACCATTAGCTGCTGCCACCGGAACGCCTGAACATTATTATGTATATGCATCATTAGTTATCATCTTAGTTACCTTGTTTATTTCGCTATCCGCAGCCGGTAAAAAAGGCAGCGAAGGGTGGGGTGCCATGCACTACCCGCAGCTGATCTATGGTATGATAGCCATATTTACCTACGTAGGTGTCGAAGTTACCATCCAGAGTAACATGGGCTCGTTGCTTAAAACGCCTGAGTTTGGAGGATATACCACCGCGCAGATAGCGCCTTTTATCTCCTTATACTGGGGCAGTTTAATGATAGGCCGCTGGACAGGTGCCATCGGGGCTTTTAATCTTTCAAAATCAGCTAAAACCATATTGACCATCATTGTACCTTTTATAGCGTTTGCCGTAGTATTATTAGTGAACCGTTTAAGCGGAGATGTAAGCAATTTATATATCTATGGTTTCTGCGTAGCGCTATTGATGATCGGATTTTTTATTGGTCAGCAAAAGCCTGTACGCACATTAACCATTTTTGGTATATTGGGTATAGTAGCCATGGTGATTGGTTTGATGACCACCGGCAGGGTGGGCCTATTCGCTTTCATCAGCGGAGGCCTGTGCTGTTCAATCATGTGGCCTTCTATTTTTGCTTTAGCTATTGCAGGTTTGGGTAAATATACAAGCCAGGGCTCCTCGTTGCTGATCATGATGATCCTGGGTGGGTCTATCATCCCGCCAATCCAGGGAGTGCTTGCAGATAGGTCCCAAAATGCTGTTGCTGGTATGAGTGGCATCCATTTCTCCTACATCGTACCGGTTATCGGCTTTGCCTACCTCGCATTTTTTGCCTGGAAAGCAGGATCTGTACTTAAAAAACAGGGTATCGATATTGATAATATGGAGGCTTCAGGAGCGCACTAATATTTTAAGTCATCAGTCATCAGGTCATTGGTCATTTTATATTCAATGACTTAATGACCAATGACCCAATGACTACAAAGAATGACTAAATTAAGCTTCGATCATATTTTTATGAACCTGGCAACCGACCTGGCCAAACGCTCACACTGCGTTAAGGCACAGGTCGGTGCCGTTTTAGCCAAGGATACCCGTATTATTTCAATAGGCTACAATGGGCCGCCTGCAGGCACTCACAACTGCGATGAGGAATGGCCCGAAACCGGCTGTCCGCGCGACGCACGTGGAAGCTGTTCACTGGCTTTGCATGCTGAGGAAAACGCCATACTATATGCCGTTAAAAATGGAGCAAACCTTGCCGGTGCTACGTTGTACACTACATTGTCACCTTGCCTGCCTTGTGCAAGGCTGATATTCTCGGCAGGCATCAAACACGTTTATTTCCGTAACTCTTATGCAGAATACAAAGGCCTGCCCAGCGATGAAGGGGTTGATTTTTTGAATCGGTTTGGGGTTAATGCTGAGAAATTTATTTTGGATTGATTACACTGATTTTTGTTTGATTGCACCGATTATCAATCACGGTTCAGATAGTGCATGCAATTTATTTAAAGCAAACTGCAGTTGCTGTTCAGGCGTCAGGTTAGTATTATCTAATATAATAGCATCTGCTGCCCTAACAAGCGGGCTTTCCTCGCGGGTGGTATCCTGGTAATCACGATGGGCTATATTCTCAAAAACTTCTTCTAAGGTGATATCCGGGTTTTTCAGGTGAAGTTCCTTGTATCGTCTTTCAGCACGCACCTTGGGGTCGGCTGTCATGAATATTTTTAGTTGCGCATCCGGGAAAACAGTTGTACCAATATCCCGCCCGTCCATCACGATATTTTTTGAACGACCCATACGCTGCTGCTGCTTTACCATTTCGTGACGCACCTCGCGCAAAGCAGCAACCGCGCTTACATTATCCGAAACGGGCATCTGGCGTATCTCATCCGAAACCTCTTCGTCATTCAGTGTAATATGGGTCTGGTAATCGCGCGAGTGAAAATTGAGATGGATGTCTTTTAACGCTTCGGCAATCTGTTCGTGATCGTTCAGATCGATATGATTACGCAAAAAATAAAGGGTTACGGCACGGTACATCGCGCCGCTATCTACATAAATAAAATGAAGCTTTTGGGCTAATGCCTTGGCTAATGTGCTTTTACCGCATGAAGAATAGCCGTCGATAGCTATTACAATATTATTGCTCATCGGGTAGCTAAATTAGGAAAAATATTGTGTGGTTGATTGTGTTGATTGCGTTAAATGGTTGATTAAGTTTACCCGGTTCAACCTAATCAACTTAATCCAACCCAATCAACTCATAACTAATTCCTAAATTTGACCATGAACTTTACTAAAGAAGACCTGCAAAAGGAGGTTACCTATAAAACATCAAGAAGCGGAGGAAAGGGCGGGCAAAACGTAAATAAGGTATCCAGTAAAGTTGAACTGCTTTTTAATTTTGACCAATCGGCATTGTTTACGGAAGAAGAGAAGCAATTATTATGGTCAAAACTGCAATCCCGGCTGAATAACGACAGCAATCTACAGGTGGTGTGCGAAGAGGAGCGAAGCCAGTTATTGAATAAGGAGAAAGCGCTTGAAAAATTGCAACTGATCTTAACAAAAGCCCTGCATCAACCAAAACTTCGAAAAGCTGTAAAACCTACTAAAGCGATGATAGCTGCCCGGCTGGCCAAAAAGAAGATACAGGCTGCCAAAAAGGAAAATCGAAAAAAGAATTTCGGGGATCAATGAAAGCGATACAGCACGGTCACCGCGCCCCATTGATGCGATGCGTGCACCATTTGCTTCACTTCCTTTGTCTTTATGATCGCGGCTGCATTGATAACAAATCGCTTTCCTGCATAAGAAACACCCAATTCGTTACTGAAAACGAAGCGATTTGGATCTAATGTAACTTCCATACTGTTGGGGTTGCGTGTGCCGAAAAGACTGCCTTGTACCGTAGCATCATATGCTACCACGTTGAATTGCGGCTTATAATAAAAGAACAATTCGTGCGAATGTAATGGTGCTGACGGTGCTGATTTGATGGCGGTGCTTTGCGTGCTCACCGAGTTGAACAATTGGTTGAAATTCCCCAAACGCACCAACGGCCCTATGCCCGCGCCGCTTAAGCCATTGCCCAAATTAAGATAACTGGTTAAAGAAACATCTATCCATGATCCCCTGGTGAGCAACTTATTGTATTCTGCAGAAAGGTTTACTTCAAAGTCATTGTCTATTTGATATTCCCAACCTGCGGGGTGATAAAACCCGAAATTATCATGCACATAATCTTGTACCTCCTTGCCCAAGGCATTGGGTCCTACAAAGCCAAGCTGCGCGCCTATTTTTAAATTGCTTTCGTTTTTATATAAAAAGTTAAGGGTTGAACCCACATATAAATATGCTGCAAAAGGGCGGTCGATGTATCTGGGATCATCAATGCCATTATAAAATATGCTGCCGGTTTGTGCATTAAATAATTTCTGGCCTGTTTCGAAACCAAGCACCTTGTTTTGTAAGCTGCTGCCTTCCTTAACTTTTAGTGCGTGGCGAAAATAAATATATATCCCATCGGTGTAATACCTGTCTGACCCCTGGCCCAGGTAGGAATCATTGTCACTTTGTAAACCTATTTCGTTGCTGTGCGATTGAGCAAGCGCTCCGCAGCACCAGGCGAAGCATAACATGAAGCAAAATACTTTATATTTCATTAGGGATGGTTAGAGAAATAAGGTCTAAAATAAAAAAAGCCCCGATATTATCGGGGCTTTTATATAATTAAATATACTTTTTTATTTAAAGGTGTATCCAACGCTGATACCACCGATAGGCAATAAGCCTTCATCGTATAGGATCGGGGTAAATTCAAGACGGACAGTTATACCTTTCGCAACAGGTTGAAAACGATAGCCTATAGTGGCTGTACCTATAAAGCCCGTAACTTTGTCAAATTCAAATTTACTGGTGCCTGTATTAGTTCCCGTTGAATTTAAGAAGGTAGTACCTGCACCCAACTCAAGCATGTGGCTATGTTCCCCGATCAAATAATTTATCTGGAAAGGAACGGTAAATACAGTATTACCGCCTGAAGTGAAGAAACCTAAACCAACCTTGTAACCCCAACCATTTCGTTCTTTTTTGAAACGTGAGTCGAAGTTTGCAGATATGGCAAGGCCCGCGCCGCCTACTTCTAAATAAGCACTCTGAGCTTTGATCTCGGTGATAGCAGCTGTAGTATCTTTTTGTACGATGGTAGTATCTGACCTTTTAACAAGGGTAGTGTCAGCCTTTTTCATCAGCGTAGTATCTGTCTTTTTAGCAAGTGTTGTATCGGTTACTGCTGTTGTTGTTGCGTCTGTTTTTACAGTAGTTACTGCCGGATCTGTTTTTACAGCGGTCGAGGCATCTGTGTTGCTGGCAGGTGCACTTACTGGAGGCGCTGTCTGCGTGTCCTTAACAATAGCAGGGTCCTGCGTTTTAGCAGCTGGCTGGCTGCCCAGCGTAGGGTTTGATAATGATAGTGCGTTAGTTGTTGTATCTTTTAGCGTAGTACCGGCTGCACTTTTTACCTGGATCACACCATCTACCGTAGTAGTGTTGGAAGTATTTTTAACCTGGATAGTGCCGTCAGTAGGTTGTGGAACAATAGTAATTCTTGAACCCGTATTTACCTTTTTAGTAGTATCCGATTTTTTAATGGTATCAGCCTTTTGCTCAGGAGCAGCGGCAAGCACAGCATCTGCCTTCTTTGCAATGGCATCCTGTACTTTGGCAATCAATGCGGCATCCGCATTAATAACCAGGGTAGTATCCGCCCTGATAACCATTGTGCTGCCTGCTTTTATAGAAAGAGAAGTATCCGCTTTAATAGAATAGGAAGTATCCGCTTTTTTAGCAAGTGTGGTATCTGATTTTCTGGCCAGTGTGGTGTCCGTTTTAGCATGGGTGGCGGCCTGTGCCTTAATCCCAAATTGGCAGACAATACAAGCCAATAAGATAATTCGGGCCTTTAAAGTAAAAAGATGATTCATATACATGTATTTATATTATGACTATTAGTTTAGTTAGCGCATAATACGTTGCTGATAATTAAAAGGTTTCAGTCAGTTTGCTTAATAAAGCAAAAATGCCCCTGTTTTGCAGGAGCATTTTCTTAAAAGTAAATAGATACAGAGGCCGGGCTATCAGTTCATCACGGGCTTAAGGTCTTCTTTAACAGTAAGATCGATGGCATCGGTCACCTTTTGTTCCAAAAGCGCCAGGTTAATTACTTCGCGCATATCGGTTATATAATGAAATTTAAGGTCCTTAATATAATCTTCCTTTATTTCCAGTATATCTTTCTGGTTTGATTTGCAAAGGATGATCTCCTTAATATTGGCACGTTTGGCCGCCAGTATCTTTTCCTTTATACCACCTACAGGCAATACACGCCCGCGAAGGGTGATTTCGCCCGTCATGGCGAGGTTTGGTTTTACCTTACGCTGGGTAAAGGCTGATGTTAAAGCGGTAAGCATAGTAATACCTGCCGATGGCCCATCCTTCGGTGTTGCGCCGGCCGGAACGTGTACATGCACATCCCATTGGTCAAACAATTTTGGGTTGATATCAAAATCTTTAGCATGCGCTCTTAAATAGGCTAAAGCAATGCTTGTGGATTCTTTCATCACATCGCCCAGGTTACCGGTTAATGTTAAGCGGCCCTTGCCGGGGCTTAAACTTGCTTCGATAAATAATATATCACCGCCTACCGAAGTCCATGCAAGGCCCGTTACCACACCGGCAACTTCATTGCCTTCGTACAGGTCCTTATCATATATAGGTGCGCCTAATATTCTTTCTACATCCTTTTTGGTAACTAAAGGAGTATGTGGTTCCTCCATAGCAATATTTTTAGCTACGCCGCGTATTACAGAACCAATTTTTTTCTCAAGCGCACGAACACCCGATTCGCGGGTATAATCCTCCACCAGCTTTTCCAGCACATCATTTTTTAAAGTGACATCTTTGGTTTTTAAGCCGTGGGCCTCGCGTTGTTTTGGCACCAGGTGTTGTTTGGCTATCTCAATTTTTTCCTCGATGGTATATCCATTAACTTCAAGGATCTCCATACGATCTAATAAAGCCGGCTGAATACTGCTTAAAGAGTTTGCCGTAGCGATGAACATTACGTTGGAAAGATCGAAGTCGACTTCCACATAATGATCATAAAAGGTGCTGTTCTGTTCCGGGTCAAGCACTTCAAGCAATGCTGATGACGGATCACCCCTGTAATCGTTGCCAACCTTATCTATTTCATCTAATATGAACACCGGGTTAGCAGCTCCTGCTTTTTTGATAGCCTGTATAATCCTGCCGGGCATAGCGCCAATATAGGTTTTACGGTGACCTCTTATTTCAGCCTCATCACGGATGCCGCCTAAAGCCATACGTACATACCTGCGCCCTAATGCCTTGGCAATTGATTTCCCTAAAGATGTTTTACCAACTCCCGGAGGGCCAACCAAACACAGGATAGGCGCCTTCATGTTATGTTTCAGCTTCAATACAGCCAGGTATTCTATAATACGCTGTTTTACTTTATCTAAACCGAAGTGATCCTTGTCCAATACCTTCTGGGCACGTTTCAGGTCGAAGTTATCTTTGGTAAATTCGCTCCACGGCAATTCAAGCAGCAATTCAAGATAATTGATCTGTACCGAATAATCAGCGGCGGCAGGATTGGTCCTTACCAGTTTTTCCAGTTCCTTGTTAAAATGACCTTTAACTTCCGCACTCCATTTCTTTTTCGTTGCCCGGATACGCAGATCATCAATTTCCAGGTCGGGGCTATTGCCGCCGAGTTCTTCCTGTATGGTTTTTAATTGCTGATTTAAAAAATAATCACGCTGCTGCTTATCCAGGTCTACACGCACCTTGCTTTGTATCTGGTTTTTTAGTTCCAGCATTTGCAGATCAAGCGTCAGGTGCTCCAAAACTAATTTTGTGCGTTCGCGCAGATTAGCTACCTCAAGCAGGTTTTGCTTGGCAGCCATATCAGCATTCATATTCGATGAAATAAAATTGATCAAAAATGAACTGCTTTCAATATTACGTATAGCTATGCCGGCTTCGCTGGGGATATTTGGCGAAAATTGGATAATGCTCATGGCCATATCCTTAATGGACGAAACCATGGCCTTAAATTCCTTATCTTCCTTGGGCTTAATTTCCTTAAAAGGTTCAATTATCGCTTTAATATAAGGCTCGCTTTGTACTTCTTCTTTTAGTACAAAACGTTTTTTGCCCTGTAGTATCACGGTGGTATTACCATCAGGCATTTGTAGCATTTTTATAATAAGCGCAACGGTACCGATCTTATTCAGCTGGCTAAAGGTTGGATCTTCAATAGCTACATCCTGCTGGGCAACCACACCTATAATACGCTTTCCTTTATTGGCATCGCGTATCAGTTTGATCGATTTGTCCCTGCCTACCGTAATAGGAATCACAACACCCGGAAATAGCACCGTATTACGCAAAGGCAATATGGACAATACCTCAGGCATTTGTTCGTTATTCATTTCCTCCTCGTCCTCTGATGACATCAGCGGAAAAAATTCGGAATCCTCGTTTATAATTGGTAAAGCATTTTTAAAATCAAATGGATCAAAACTCATCAAATACCCTTTCTGTTTGTTTAAAAAACGACATAATGTCAGCCTGCAAAATTACAGGAATAATGTATACGGGCAAAACTTAGTGTATTGCCCGTGCTATAACTATCTTTCAAGAGGTGTGCCAAGATGTTGAAAGCCCCGGCAACAACTATTTTTAAAATATAAACGTATGATAATATGCAATTTAAATTAATAGGGGCATGTTTATGAGAAAAACGCTGAATATTAATAATGATGAAAAAAAGTCAGCATGATTTTTGTCAAAAGCTCCCGTTGGCATTTTAACGATATTTTATAATAAATTGGTGCGCTGATATAATAAATTTATCTAAAATAAGTTTATAACAGCATAAGGCTAAGTTTACTATTTTTGTTACACGAACAAAACTGTTGATGAAGGTTCCGGTCATACTGTCTTTTTTGGTCATATCCTCGCTTAAAATGGCTGTGGCTCAAAATGCGTATTTCAAATTGGGGCAGCAGGCATTCTTCGACAGGGACTTCAAAACAGCCGTTAACCACCTGGAGAGATCATGTGTAATTGACTCAACCAATGCCAACGCCTTCTGGATGCTGGGTTATTCCTATTACCACAGCGCAAACTACAAGAAATCAATAGATGCTTATACACATGTGATCAGCATTAAACCTGCGGATGGCTCAGCTTATTACTACAGGGCAAGGGCTAAAAGCTATTTGGCTAAAGATAATCTAGGAGACGCGGATAAAGAAAAATACCTTTTAGGCGCCATAGTTGACTTCACCAAAGCAATTGCTATCGACCCAAATGACACGCAAAACAATATTAAGTTTTACCAAAACAGGGGCATTGCTTACCGCGAGTATGGAGAATTTAAATTGCAGCCAAATACAAAATTTTACGATAGGAACCGGGGCATCAATTCACTAAGAGCTTCTATTACCGACCTTGAAAAGGTTTTAAGCGATAAGCCCGACCGCCAGGATATTATGGCCTTGATGGATCTGTCTAAACAAAAGCTGGCTGCTGTAACCAATATCGCCGCCAAGCGTTAATTAAAGGCTCCCGTAATCTTATAGGTATCGGTTCCTAATAATCTTACCCGCTGTGCTTTTTGAATGATATAAAGCGAATCGGGGAAATAACTTAGTTTTTCCTGGGTTTCATACAATACATTCTTGGTGTGATTAAATACCAATATCCATTTGATTTTATCGCCATTCCTTTTTATAATAATATCCCTCGTTTTTAATGCAGGATCTTTGGCTTTATAGATTAAGAAATCACCGCTTGACTGCACACTGTAGCTTTCTTTCCAGGCGGGTTTATTGATATCAGATTCGGTAAACAGGCTTAGTTCGGTTCCCCAATCAGGTATGTGTACTTTTTTAGTTTCGCTCGCTTTATTGTGAACCACTGTTTTATTAACCAGCGGATTCATTTTACTGAGACGAATAGAATCAGCCCTGAAATAGCCCTTCAGGTCAAAATATTTCATCGTATCCGATGCGGCAGCGCTATCCTTTTTGCAACCCTGCAAAACAAGAAAACACGCTAAAAGAAATACAATTTTTTTACCTGTCGGGTTATACCAATACATTGCCGGTCATTTCTTCGGGTATATCAACCCCCAGTATTTTTAATATGGTAGGTGCGATGTCACCCAGCTTGCCATCCTTTACCTGTTTCACGTCCGTATCTATCACGATACACGGAACCAGGTTGGTAGTATGGGCCGTATTTGCCGAGCCATCGTCATTGATCATAAAGTCGGCATTGCCATGGTCAGCTATGATAATAAAGGAATAGCCATTCCTGATACCCGTTTCCACCACTTCCCGGGTACATTTATCCGCGGTCTCCGCTGCTTTAATTACGGCATCAAAAACCCCGGTATGGCCCACCATATCCGTATTGGCAAAATTCAATACCACAAAATCGGGCCAGCCGTTTTCCAGTTCGGGGATGATCGCATCGCGTATACCTTCGGCGCTCATTTCGGGCTGCAGATCATAAGTAGCTACTTTGGGCGAGGGTATCAGCAATCGTTTTTCATTAGCGAATTCTTTTTCGCGCCCTCCTGAAAAAAAGAAGGTTACGTGAGGATATTTTTCAGTCTCGGCAATGCGTATCTGGTTTTTGCCCGCATATTGCAGTATTTCGCCCAATGTTTTGGTCAGGTCATCCTTTTTAAATACCACCCGCACGTTTTTGAATGTTTCGTCATACGTGGTCATGGTAATATAATACAAATTAAGCGGATGCATATTTTGCTCGGGGAAGGATTTTTGAGTTAGTGCCAGGGTGATCTCGCGGCCACGGTCGGTCCTGAAATTGAAGCAGATCACCACATCACCGTTTTTTATCACTGCGATCGGTTCGCCATTGTTATCAGTGGCTACTATCGGATCGACAAATTCATCAGTAACACCGGCTTTGTATGATTCTTTGATCGATTCTAAAATATTTTTGGTTGGCGTGCCGGTACCGTTAACCATCAGGTCATAAGCTTTTTTCACCCGCTCCCAGCGGTTATCCCTGTCCATAGCATAATAGCGGCCTATAGCTGATGCGAGTTTAACCGGTGTATTGCTGATATGGTCTTGAAGTTCACTGATAAATTTAACACCCGAATTAGGGTCTGTATCGCGTCCATCCAAAAAAGCGTGTATGTATACTTTTTCCAGGTTATAGGCTCCTGCAGCATCGCACAGGCCCTCTAAGTGCCTGATATGAGAGTGCACACCACCATCAGACACCAGGCCAATAAAGTGCACATCTTTATCATTCTGTTTGGCGTATTCAAAAGCTTCCTTTAATACCGGGTTGGTTACAAATTCATTATCGTCAACCGCTTTATGGATGCGGCCCAGTTCCTGGTAAACAACGCGGCCGGCGCCCAAATTCATGTGCCCCACTTCCGAATTGCCCATCTGTCCCGCAGGCAAACCTACCGATGTTCCGGATGCTTCCAGCTTGGAATTTGGATACTGCTGTAGCATCGAGTCAAAAAATGGCGTATTGGCTGCATAGATAGCGTTCGACTTGTCATTACGGCCATAACCCCAGCCATCGAGGATAATGAGTACAACTTTTTTATGTTTTTCCACAATGCAAATATAATGGCAACGTTTTAAGTTTGATAAGCGTTTAAGATTAATAATTTCATATGCGGAGTTTTGTTAGAGGATAAAGTAAATTTATTGTTATGAAGCTACTCTACTTGTTTTTGCTGATACTTCCGTTGTCCTTTGTGTTTGCAAGCATAGAAGACCCTATCGACAAGACCGCTGAATTGATCAGGCAGGGAAATATTCATGAATTGGCCGCAAGCTTTGCTTCAACAGTTGAGCTGACTGTTATGGGCGAAGAGAATACTTACCCGAGTGCACAGGCCGAACAAATACTAACTGATTTCTTTAAAAAAAATCAACCCAGGTCGGTTAAGATATTCCATCGTATTACTTCAAGCGCCAGTTATCACTTTGCAGTGCTTATTGTAACTACCAGCAACGGGGTGTACCGCACGTCATTTTCCTTAAAGAATATACAGGGACGCTTTGAACTCAATGAGTTACGGATAGAGGCTGAAAAAACAAAATAATCGCCAATTGTTCTTACTTTTGAATCGTGATCCTACCCCGGTAGCCATCGGGACGGGACAGGATAAATATCAAAGGTTTGGATAAACAAATTATACACCACTTCATTACAAATGCTTTAGCCGAAGATGTAGGCGATGGCGATCACACTTCATTAGCTACAATTCCTGGCGGTACTATTGGCAAGGCCAAATTACTGGTGAAGGATACTGGTATACTGGCCGGTGTTGAGCTGGCATTGGAAATATTTAGCCAGGTTGATCCTGATTTAAAGGTTAACATCTTTCTGAATGACGGCGCGCGGGTAAAGCCGAAGGATATCGCTTTTGAGGTTGAAGGGGATGCCAGGAACATTTTAACAGCAGAGCGGCTGGTACTCAATTGCATGCAGCGTATGTCGGGCATTGCCACCCAAACGCGAGAAATTGTTGACCTGCTGGAAGGTACAAATACCAAGGTGCTGGATACCCGCAAAACCACCCCCGGCTTAAGATATCTGGAGAAATGGGCGGTAAGGATAGGGGGCGGCGTTAACCATCGTTTTGGTTTGTATGATATGATACTGATCAAGGATAACCATGTGGATTATTCGGGTGGTATCAGGCAGGCTATAGAAAACACACACGCCTACCTGGAGCAGCATGGCAAAAAACTGGCGATAGAAATAGAGGTGCGTAACCTGGATGAACTCGACCAGGTTTTACAAACAGGTGGTGTTAACCGGATACTATTAGACAATTTTAATTTTACCGATCTGTTGCAGGCCGTTAATACAATAGGGGGAAGATTTATTACAGAAGCATCGGGCGGCATAACCATTGATAACATACGGCAGTATGCCGAGTGCGGGGTTGATTATATTTCAGTAGGCGCATTAACACATTCCGTAAAAAGTTTGGATCTAAGCCTTAAAGCGGTTAAAGAATGAGGTTTATAGTAGATAGTACAGTATCATTTTATTAATATTGTGCAGAAATGATCAACATCAACTCTATTTCAATATTAATACTGGCTTATTTGTTCGGATCGATCCCTACAGCGGTATGGATTGGGAAGGCATTTTACGGAATTGATGTGCGGGAATATGGCAGCGGCAATGCCGGGGCCACCAATACTTTCAGGGTTCTGGGTAAAAAGGCGGGAATCCCGGTAATGTTAATTGATATCCTGAAAGGATTTACAGCCACTAACCTGGCTTTTTTTATTGGCGTTTCAACTACCGGCGGGCCACATTCAAATTATGTAAGTTACCAGTTGGCTTTAGGTATAGCTGCGGTTATGGGACATTTATTCCCGGTATTCGCAGGGTTCAGGGGGGGCAAGGGTATTGCAACCTTATTTGGAATGGTATTAGCTGTAAATTTATCAGCCGCGTTGCTTTGTGTAATCGCCTTTATCATTGTTTTACTGATTACCCGCTATGTATCGCTCGGTTCGATAGTAGGTGGTTTTACTTACCTGATAGGCGTTACCTTTTTTTATAATAAGTATACCAATAACCTGGTAGTCATTTTCGGGATGTGTATTTGCCTGCTTATCCTTGTAACCCATCAGAAAAATATCGAACGCCTGCTCAAGGGAAGGGAATCAAAAGTAAACCTCTTTAAGCGGAAAGAAACTACCGACCAGGCATAGCTTATCCACATAATGGCTAAAACAGAATTTTTAAGAGCCGAATGGAAAAACATGATCATGCTCAATTATGAGGTCGATCCTGATATTTTAAAGCCTTATTTACCACCTTATACGGTACTTGATCTTTGGCAGGGAAAAGCTTTAGTAAGCATGGTGGGCTTTATGTTTTTTAATACCCGGGTGTTAGGGGTGAAGTGGCCCCTTCACATCAATTTTGAAGAAGTGAATCTTCGGTTCTATGTAAGATATTTTGATGGCAAGGAGTGGAAAAGGGGAGCCGTATTCATCAACGAGATCGTGCCAAAGCCTATGATCGTGGTAATGGCCAATACCTTGTATAAAGAGCATTATAGTGCTATGCCGATGCGGCATTCGGTTAATGACTTGCCGGGTGACCGATCAAAATACTTATACGAATGGAAGTTTGACGGCGAATGGAACAACCGGCTTGGTGGAACTGTATCCAACAAGCTTTCACCGATAATTCCCGGCAGCCCTGAAGAGTTTATTTTTGAACATTACTGGGGTTACAATAAGGCCAGCAAGAAAACAACCTTTGAATACCAGGTTGAACATATCTCATGGAACGTTGGCCATATAATCGATCCCATATTTGAGGCGGAGATTGGCAGGATATACGGTAAAAAGTTCGACCCCTATTTAAGTGCAAAGCCGTATTCCGCATTTTTTGCCGATGGCTCGGAAGTAGTTGTCAGATCAGCGGGAAGGATCCGGATTGCCCCAGCACTTCCAGTATCGCCTGCGCTTTAAGCAGACATTCCTCATATTCCTTTTCAGGTTCGGCGTGATAAGTGATGGCGCCGCCCACCTGGAAGGAGAGATATTTTTCCGTCGCGTTGTATAGAATTGTGCGGATCACTACATTAAAATCAAAATCACCATCCGGGCTAAAATAACCAACCGCCCCGGAATATACCCCGCGTTTGCTTCGTTCATATTGCTCCATTAGCTGCATCGCGCTGATCTTGGGTGCGCCCGTCATGCTGCCCATCGGGAACGTATTTTTTATGGCTTGTACGGATGTTACATCTTCCCTTAATTCACAAACTACAGTTGATATCATCTGGTGCACCTGTTTAAAGCTGTATATGCCGAACAGTTCTTCTGTTTGCACCGTCCCCGGCACCGCCGACTTGGTCAGATCGTTACGCACCAGGTCGACTATCATTACGTTTTCCTGCAGCTCTTTTGGATGGCTTCTTAATTCTTTCGAAGCGACTTGATCATCACCCGGATCATCATATCTTTTCGCGGTCCCTTTAATGGGCTGGGAGATCAGTTTATTTCCACGTTTGGCCAGAAAGCGCTCAGGCGAAGCAGATAAAATATATTTATCCTTCAGCTTAAAAAATGCGCCAAAGGGGTTTGGGGAGATGTCATTCAGTTTCAAAAAGGTCGATGAGGGATCGATACTCGCATTTTCCGCAAAAAACTCCTGGCAAAAATTGGTGACGTAGATGTCACCCCTGCTAATATGTTCCTTTATCTTTATTACTGTATCGATATATTCTTCTTTGCTGAATCGTGATCTTAATTGAATTGGATCATGAGCAATATGATTTTGTTCAATTTGTGATTGTATACCATTAATTACTTTTTGAGGATCACGCGAAATGATCTCAATTTTTTCATCTTTTATAATTACCAGGTGTTCAGGCACAAAAAAATAAAGGTCAGGAAAATGAAGTTTGTCGGTGTTGTTTGATGTTAGGTCTTCAACTTCGTTCTTAAGATCGTATGTTAAAAAGCCTGTCATCCAACCGGGATTTTTGGAACGAAATTGATCTAAAGCATCAAAGGCTGAACCTGAATTTATTAATAGTTCATCTTTAACACCAAATGCCAGCAACACATCAAACTTGCCATACTGATCGTTAAAATCGTTGGAATCCAGGTAGCAAAATATATCAAAGGATGATGCCCATTGTAAGGCTTTTCGCTTAAATTCCGGCAGATCAGTAACGGGTATTATCACGGCGTAAAAGTAATCAAGTAAAATCAAAAAGGCCCCGGTAAACCAGGGCCTATGTATATTATAATAAACTGATTTACTATTGATGCAATACTAAAGTCTGCTTGCGGTCGGGTCCTACAGACAGGTATTTAACCGGAACACCTAATTCAGCCTCTAAGTAGTCGATATATGATTTCAACTTAGCCGGTATCTGCGATAGCTCGGTAATGCCTGTCAGGTCTTCGTGCCAACCATCTATTTCCTTCAAAACCGGGATAGCGTCAACCGAACAGATATCATAAGGCATGTAATCTATTTTCTCGCCCAGGTAATTGTAATGAGTACAGGCATATATCTTATCAAAACCGCTTAAAACGTCAGCCTTGGTCATTACCAGCTGGGTAACACCGCTTAACATAATGGCATATTTCAATGCCGGTAGGTCGATCCAGCCGGTACGGCGTGGCCTGCCGGTAGTGGCGCCAAACTCGTGACCTATGCGGCGCAGTTCTTCGCCGGTTTCATTATCCAGTTCAGTAGGGAAGGGGCCGCCACCAACACGGGTGCAATAAGCCTTAAATATCCCAATGACATCACCGATCTGACGCGGAGCCACACCTAAACCTGTGCAGGCGCCGGCAGCGGTAGTATTGGATGAAGTAACAAAGGGGTATGAGCCGAAATCGATATCCAGCATAGCACCTTGCGCACCCTCAGCTAAAACTTTTTTGCCTTGTTTCAAATAGCTGTTAACAAAATGCTCCGAATCAACTAACTGGAATTGCTTAATAAATTCAATGGCATCAAAAAACGCCTGTTCGCGTTCAGAAAAATCAGGAACATCCCCATATAAGGCTTGCAGCATAGAAATATGCTTGTCGGCCAATTTCTGGTATTTCTCTCTGAAATCAGATAAGGTAATATCGCCAATACGCAAACCATTGCGCCCGGTTTTATCCATATAGGTTGGGCCGATACCTTTTAAGGTCGAGCCAATTTTACCCTCGCCCATTTTCTTTTCAGAAGCGGCGTCCAGCAATTGGTGGGTTGGCAATATCAGGTGCGCTTTTTTGGCGATCACCAGGTTCTTTTTGGCTAAAAGGTCATGCCCGGCATCCTTCAGTTTTTCTATCTCTTTTCTTAGGGTGATGGGGTCTATCACCACGCCATTACCGATCAGGTTAATAGTGTTCTGAAAAAATATACCCGAAGGGATGGTATTTAATACAAACTTTTTTCCGTCAAACTCTAAAGTATGCCCGGCATTTGGTCCGCCCTGGAAACGTGCGATCAGGTCATAATCTGCACTCAGTACATCAACAATTTTTCCTTTACCCTCATCGCCCCATTGGAGGCCTAATAATACGTCAACAGCCATTTATAAAATTTGAATTTTTTTCACCAAAGGTGGCAAAGTTATATTTTTCTATCGCAAAAACCTGCCTTTAGTTTTTCACAATTTCCGTAAAGATTTAAGGAGTGGTGCTTGATCTCGAATTTTAATAATCCGCCCATCATGCTTTGTATCTGCTGGATACGCGGGTCGCAAAACTCAACTACTTTGCCGCAATCAAGGCAAATAATATGGTCATGCTGCTTATAGCCGTATGATTTTTCAAACTGGGCCATGTTTTTACCAAACTGGTGCTTGGTCACCAAATCGCATGATACCAATAGTTCCAGTGTATTATACACGGTGGCGCGGCTCACCCGGTATTTTTTATTTTTCATGTGGATATATAATGACTCCACATCAAAATGATCGCTGCGTGAATAGATTTCTTCCAGTATGGCAAAACGCTCGGGGGTTTTCCGGAGGTTCTTATTCTCGAGATAAGCCTCGAAAATTTTCTTAACCATGGCTATGGTTTCCTGTTGGGGCATGATATGTTATTAAAGGGTCAAAGTTATTAATTATTTGGAGTATTATAGAGTCAAGAGCCAAGAATCAAGATTTGATTGTTCAAGTTTTTATACTCTTGATTCTTTCCTCAAGACGCTTTCTCAATAGCCGAATCAAAGCGGTTTACTGCCGTAATGCCTTTCACCGTTTTTAGTTTCCTGATCAGGTTATCCAGGTGCTCCGTATCGTTTACGTATACCATAATGGAGCCTTCAAAAATACCATTATCGCTATCTACGGTAATGGAACGCATGTTCACTTTGAAATCATTGGAGATAACAGTTGTCAATTTATTGATCAGGCCCACATCATCTATCCCGGTAATTCTCAGCCCGGTCAAAAATGCCAGTTCCTGCTGGTTGGTCCACCTTGCCTTTACAATGCGATAGCCATAATTGGCCATTAATTTAGCCGCATTTGGGCAATTGGTACGATGTATCTTGATGCCATCGCTTACCGTGATGAAACCAAACACATCATCACCCGGAATAGGATTACAGCAGGCGGCAAGTTTGTAGTCAATTTTTTGCATATCCTCGCCAATCAGCAGCATATCGCTGTCCTTGGTTTTGATACTGCGCAGCAGGCTTTGTACTTGTTCGGTCTCTATTTTATCCTGCGGTTTGTTCTCAATTACTTTTTCGGAGGCCTGGTATTCCCGCAGGTCCTTCATATCAATAATGCCTTGTGCGACATTGAAGAACAGGTCCTGCGTTGATTGCAGCTTAAAGTAATAGCTCAGCTTATGGATGTTTTCAGAATTGTAAGTGATCTTCAAGGATTTCATCTTACGCTCCAGTATCTCCTTGCCTTCATCAGCCACTTTCCGTTTTTCTTCTTTTAAGGCTGATTTTATTTTGGCTTTTGCCTTAGCAGTTACCACAATATTCAACCAGTCTTCCTTCGGCGTTTGCTTGCTGGAAGTGATCACTTCTACCTGGTCGCCGTTTTGTAGCTTGTAGCTAAGCGGCACCAGTTTATGATTCACTTTGGCGCCGATACAGCTTGCACCTACATCGGTATGTATCTCGAAGGCGAAATCGAGAGCGGTAGCATTTAATGGTAACTGGATAAGCGCCCCTTTAGGTGTAAAAATGAATATTTCGTCCGAAAACAGGTTCATTTTAAAATCATCCAAAAAGTCGAGCGCGTTTGATTCAGGGTTTTTCAGCATATCCCGCACTTTCTGTACCCATTGATCAAGCCCGCTGTCGGATGATGATTCCTTATATTTCCAGTGCGCTGCAAAACCCTTTTCGGCTATCTCATTCATGCGTTTGGTGCGTATCTGCACTTCAACCCATTGCCCCCGGGGGCCCATCACGGTAGTATGCAGCGATTCATATCCATTGGCTTTTGGCGATGATATCCAGTCGCGCAGGCGGTCGGGATTGGGGCGGTACAGGTCGGTAACTATCGAATATGCTTTCCAGCAATCTGATTTTTCACTTTCAGGTGTGCTATCCAGTATGATCCTGATGGCAAAAAGGTCATACACTTCCTCAAAAGGAATGGCCTTCTTCTTCATCTTATTCCAGATGGAATGGATGGATTTCGGCCTTCCAAACACATCTGAATGCAATCCCTGACCCTCCAGTACTTTTTTCAGCGGCTCACTAAAATCCCGTATAAATTTTTCGCGCTCGGTCTTTTTCTCGTTCAGTTTATTTTTGATGAACTGGTAAGTTTCACCCTCCATGTATTTCATGGACAAGTCTTCTAGCTCAGATTTTATAGTATATAAACCCAGGCGGTGTGCAAGCGGCGCATACAGGTAAACTGTTTCTGACGAAAGTTTAAGCTGCTTGTCGCGCGGCATAAACTCCATCGTGCGCATGTTGTGCAACCGGTCGGCCAGCTTGATCAGGATCACCCTTACATCATCAGCCAGGGTAAGCAGCATTTTCCGGAAATTCTCGGCCTGTAATGAGCTGTTGGTATCAAATACGCCTGATATTTTGGTTAAGCCGTCAATAATTTTGGCTACCTTTTTTCCAAACTCTCTTTCAATATCGTCCAGCGTTACATCCGTATCTTCCACCACATCATGCAACAGGGCACACACAATGGATGTGGTTCCCAGGCCTATCTCTTCGGCGGCAATTTGTGCCACTGCGATAGGGTGGTATATATAAGGTTCGCCTGATTTGCGGCGCATATCTTTATGGCTTTCAAGGGCCATATCAAATGCCTTACGTATCATCCGCTTATCACCCTTTTGCAGGGTTGATTTACTTGCACGCAATAAGGCACGATATCTTTTCAGTATCTCATTCTTTTCAGCTTCTATATCGATCACTAAATCTTTCATGTTCACCTCACCGTATAATATCACTAACTTGCAACAAATTGTTAAATTGCCAGTTATAATTTAATTACCCAAAAAATTGCGTTAATTTTGTAATACGTAAAATTATGAAATTTATTGGTTTTCTTCTGTTGTTTTGCTGTTTCGTGGGCCTGGTAAAAGCCCAGGAGCAAAGACCCCGTCCATTACAACTTGGCAAAAATGATACCTTAAAAACATATGTCACAATTTTGGATGGCGAACTGGTGCCAATGATTGTTACGGAAGAGGTTAAAATAGTTGATGTACGGATATTTAAAAGCAAAGCCGAACGCGATGCATACAACCGTTTAAAATATAATATCTACAAAGTACTGCCTTACGCTAAGTTTGCATCCGAAAGATACCAGCAATTGCAGCGCGACCTGGCTACAACTGCGGATAAGAAGAAGCAAAAGGAAATGGTTAATGTTTGCGAGACGCAGATAAAAGACCTGTTTAAGCGCGAAATAGAAAATCTGACAATTAGTCAGGGTGAGGTGTTAATTAAGCTGATAGACAGGCAGACAGGAACAACCAGTTACGAAATGGTCAAAGAATTGAAGGGTGGTTTAAAAGCATTTATGTTTCAATCCGTAGCCCGCTTTTTCGGCCACAATCTAAAGGAAAAGTATGATCCGTATGAAGAACGCGACATCGAAGCCATCCTTCAGCAGGCGGGCTATTATTCCTACAAAAATTAATAATGAGTGATAACAGCATCTACCAGTTTAATGTTCAACAATTAGACGGTGAAGAAATAAGTTTATCCGACTATAAGGATAAGGTACTACTAATAGTCAATACCGCATCGCAATGCGGTTTTACTCCTCAGTTAAAGGATCTTGTTGCTCTAAAGACAGAATTTAAGGATCAGGATTTTGAAATACTGGCTTTCCCATCAAATGATTTTGGCGGACAGGAACCTTTGGAAGGCGTTGAAATAGCGAACTTGTGCGAAGAGGTAGGGGCTAATTACCCTGTTTTTGAAAAGATGAGGGTACGGGGGCCCTACGCACACCCGCTATACCAGTTTTTGGCTGATAAAAAACAAAACGGTAAACTGAAGTCGGTGCCGAGGTGGAACTTTCATAAGTATTTGATCAGTAAAGCCGGCATTGTTACCGATTTTTTTTACCCGTTTACAAAGCCAACTTCTTCGAAGATCAGGAAGAAGATAGCACGCTTGCTTTCACCTAAAAAGTAATTGCCATTTTTATATGATTAAATTAGATATATTGGTTTTACCGGTTCATCCCGATGACGCTGAACTTGGTTGTGCAGGCACTATTTTGAAAGAGGTAGCACTGGGGAGAAAAGTAGGGATCGTTGATCTTACCCGGGGGGAATTAGGCACACGCGGAACAGCTGAAATACGTGAGCAGGAGGCCGCCGCCTCCGCAAAGATACTGGGGCTTACTGTGCGGGATAACCTGTCGCTTCCGGATGGCTTTTTTGAGAATACAAAAGAATACCAGCTCAAGGCGATTGAAGCTATAAGAAGGTTTCAGCCAGAAATTATAATTACAAATGCCTATCACGACCGCCACCCTGACCATGGAAGAGCAAACGAATTGGTGGAAGCCGCTGTATTTTTATCAGGACTAAGAAAGATTGAAACAAGCTTCGAGGGGAAAATACAGGAAGCCTGGCGCCCAAATTTGGTGTTACACTTTATCCAGGATAATTATATTAAACCTGATATCCTGGTAGACGTAACCGACCATTGGGATAAGAAGATGGAAAGCATTTATGCTTATGGCTCCCAGTTTTTTAACCCGGATTGGCAAAATGAGCCTGAAACATATATATCATCCCCAGCTTTTGTTGCCATAGTTGAAGGCCGGGCAAGAGAATTCGGGAAAAGTATAGGTGTAAAATATGCTGAAGGCTTTACTTCAAGAAAGATCCTGGGAGTAGATAGCCTGTTTGACCTTAAGTAAAACAAAAACGCCCCTGCAACAGGGGCGTTTTTGTTAAAGTAAATTTTATCTCATTATACTCTCACGTATTCAAAACGATTGTTATCATTACTTCGCTCTCTTTTTAGCTTATTCTCTTTTGCAAGCTTTAAAAGTATACCTGATAGTTCAGACGTTTTAAAGTCCGAATCGTAATTCTCTTTACAATACTCAGCTATATCGGATATAGAATGCCTGGTATTAAAGAAATCAGTTGATAATAACTGGTTCAGGATTTTAGTGGCGCCTGGTTTTTTGCGGCCCTGTGAAGACGAAAAATCTTCCTCCTCATCGCCTGATTTTGTTTTGCGCCCTTTTTTATTGTAGGCGTCTATTCCTTCACCATCTCCCTTTTCCGATTCAATTATCGCATCCAGAAGGCGGTCAATAATTTTTACCTGCACCGCTTCGGAGCGGAATGCATTAACAACTTCAGAAATTTCCAACAGTTGTTTTTTCAGTTTTTCAATATGCTTGCTCATGATCTATCACCCTCTGTTTATATGTTATTATAAAATACAAATCTAATCACCATAATAACTTTAAATATTGCCTATTGTGGTCAAAAAATAGTATATATTAATAAGTGGATAGCAAATGAACGTAGATATGCCATTATAGTATGTATAAGACTAAAAAAGCACCTATTGTTTTGAAAAACAGGTGCTTTGTAGCGAAAATATTACACTGTTATTATAATATGCCTAATATTTTTTCGAGTACTGAAAGGCCTTCATCAATATGGTCTTTATCCATGATAAGCGCCGGCCTGAAACGTATGCTGCTGCTGCCGCATCCAAGGAACATTACATCCCTCTTCATACCTTCTTTAATGAAATTATCACGTTTAATTTTGTTGACAAAATCAAAGGCGGTGAGCAAGCCTCTTCCTCTTACATTACTGATGATCGAATTTTTTGCAGCGATCCTCAATAACTCATTTTGCAGGTATTCGCCCATATTTGCAGCATTTTCGCATAAGTTATCTTCCTCTATAATTTCCATTATTTTGGATGAGCGCACCATATCCACCAGGCTGCCACCCCACGTTGAATTGATCCTGGAAGATACTTTGAATACATTATCTTCTATCTCATCAACTTTCTTGCCTGCCAAAATACCGCAAACCTGCATTTTTTTACCAAAAGCCAGGATATCCGGACGGGCATTTTCTCCAAAGTGCTCATGGCACCAGAATTTGCCGGTAAGGCCCACGCCTGTTTGTACTTCATCATAGATCAGCATAGCTTCATTCTCATCTGCTAATTGCCTTAACTGCTCCAGGAACTCGCGGCGTACATGATTGTCACCACCTTCGGATTGTATGGGCTCAATAATGATGGCGCATACATCGTCTTTATTTACTTCGAACGCTTTTTTGATCTGCGCTATAGATAGTGCTTCACGATTAAGCAAATCCTCATGGTTGGTATCCGAATATGGGAAATTGATCTGCGGCAGCGAAACCCGTGGCCAGTCGAATTTAGCGAACCATTTAGTTTTGGCGGGCTGCGTATTGGTAAGGCTCAAAGTATAGCCGCTGCGGCCATGAAAAGCATGTTCAAAATGCAATACTTTAAATCCTCTTTCCTTCGTATATCCTTTTTCAAAGTTCTTCTGAACCTTCCAGTCCATGGCTACCTTAAGCGCATTCTCAATAGCCAATGAGCCGCCCGCAATAAAAAAGGCATGAGGCAGATATTCCGGGATACCCACCCGGGAGAAAGTTTCAACAAACTGGGCGTATTGCGCGGTATAGATATCCGAATTCGAAGGATTGGTAAGCGCAGCCAGCATGAGGTTCTTTTTGAACTCCTCATCATTGATCATTTTTGGATGGTTATAACCTAAAGGCACCGAAGCGAAGCAGGTAAAAAAGTCGAGATAAGTGCGTTTATGTTTGGAATCATAAATATAAACGCCTTTACTTTTTTCCATATCAAAAGTAAGGTCGAAGCCATCGGCAAGGATGTGCTTACTTAACGTGTCCTGAACGTTTTCGGGAGAAACCTGGAGGTTGTACATACGCAATTGGATTTGTACAAATTTACTAAAAAGTGCTTGGAAACAATAATTTAGGCTGTTTTTGAACCGATTGGCAAAAAAGTAACTTTAAATTGTTTAAAGTTACTTTTTGAACTAAACTAAGTTTTGGTCAATTGAATTTAATGTCCTTATATGCGAATCTTGGATGCGCGAATGATCATATTTCTGCGTAAAATCCCTAAAATTTATCCTTCATTCCCAATAACCCCCAGATACCGCCAGTATGGATCGCCAATATCCGGCTGCCGGGTTTAAAATTATTTTTGGCAACCAGGTCGTACAAAGCATAAAACATTTTACCGGTATATACGGGTTCTATCAATATCCCGGTTTCCGCTACAAATCGTTTCACAAAATTGATCAGCTCATCCGTTACTTTGCCGTACCCGCCAAAGTGATAATCGTTGTGTAAATGGTAATCCGCTGTAGTTAATAAAAAGCTGTTAATATCCTTCCTCAAAAACTCTCCATTCTTAAGTACCGGAATAGAATGGAATTGTGTATCGAACTTATGCAGGGTGATACCATTAATAATACCAGCCGCGGTTGTCCCCGTTCCACAGGCACAGATGATATGATCGTAAGTTTCGATCAACTCGTCAATAAGTTCGCTGCAGCCTTTCGCAGCTAATTCGGATGCGCCGCCTTCGTCAATAAAAAACGCGTTCGTATCGCCGCCAAAGTATTTATTAAATAAAGCCGGCTTATCGCGATAGCTTTCGCGGTCAGTAAATAATAATTGCATGCCATGCAGGCGGCACAGGAATAGTGTATCATTATCAACCTCTTCACCGCGGACTATACCCGTAGACCTGAAACCAAATTTGGCAGCCGCGGCCGCTGTAGCCAGTAAGTGATTGGAATAGGCCCCGCCGAATGTAACCAGGTGTGTTTTATTTTCGGACTGCGCTTGTTTTAAAAGGTATTTTAATTTGCGCCATTTATTGCCTGATATGATGGGGTGGATCAGGTCATCGCGCTTAATGAAAACTTGTAGGCCCCGTTCATCAAACAGTTTATTTTTAATTTGCTGAACAGGGCTGAAGATCTCGAAATCAATATTCATCCGGTAAATTTAGAAACCAAATCCGATACCAGCGTTAGCGGATTGGTATTTAGCCAGGCCATAAGAAGCATAAATGCGGAAAAAGCCCAAATTCATCTGGAAACCCATATCAGCCCGAACACCGCTGACCGTTTTTTCCTTTATCGTTATGGGGTTGGCAAAAGTGGTATAGGTGGCTTTCCCGTCAAAGGTTTCACCTGTTGTAATGGGGTAATTGCCGATAGTAGCGGCATTTGTGTTCGCAGTATTGTACCCGGCAGCAAAAAACGGAGTGAAAAACAATAATTTTTTCGAAATAATAGCCTGTACCATAAAGCTGTTGAAGTGCCCTTCAATATGCTGGTTGCTAAAATCGGTCGACTGTTGCCCATTTTCGGGCTGGGCGCCGTCTGGTTGAACATCTAAGGGGATATGCATATCCAGGCGACTATAACCTAATGCAATGGCCAAATCAAACGGGATCAATTTATCGGCAGTTTTTCCCGTGATATCTTCCATTATGTTATGCTTTATCCCAAAACCGAACATGGATACCGAGCCAACATCGCTTCCCAAATTAATTTTTGGAATGACCCTGAAAGTAAGGTCGGTATTCCTGATCAGTCCAACCGTCAATTGTACCTGCGGCGAAGGAATGATAGGCAATTTACCTGACGGTAACTTAAACTCGTCTACTTTTTGACCATTATTGCTGTAAACATTCATAAGAGGGCCGCTATTATCCCGGTCGCCGCCAATAGTGGGCGAAATGGTTTGCGATGCATCCGCAGGCCTTACGCTATT
The DNA here is from genome assembly GCA_035489035.1 of Mucilaginibacter sp. Classification (GTDB taxonomy): domain Bacteria; phylum Bacteroidota; class Bacteroidia; order Sphingobacteriales; family Sphingobacteriaceae; genus Mucilaginibacter. The sequence continues at coordinate 52,575 of DATHKT010000037.1, read as the reverse complement.
GGATAAACCCAATTTTGTTACATCAAATGTTTTATCAGATGTTGGTGTGAAAGCACCGGTTGCGGTTATACGCAGATCGAAATGCAGCAACTTTTTTGTTTTGGCGGTATTGTTCCAGCCGCTGTTCATCCCTGTGCCAATGCCTTTAAATAAAGGATCAGCATAAGCGTTTACCAATTTGGTAGCATCTGCAGGGCCTGCCTTGATCAATGCCGAAAGGCCATCCTGGGCTGAAGCCTTAAAAGAAATAATGATTGAAATGATGATAACTAGCAGGGGTTTAACTCTTTTCATAATTATAATTTAACTGTATTTAGGGGTAATCAATAGTCTGAAAAAACGAGTACTTTTGCGCTAATGACGATTGAAAACGAACTGTTAGAGCAGGAAGAACAGGACTTATACGAACACTTGCGGATATTGGTTGACAAAGGCCAGTCGCTTTTGCGTATAGATAAGTTTTTGATGTCGCGTGTTGAAAATGCATCCCGCAACCGTATTCAGAACGCTATTGAGCTGGGGAATGTACTGGTTAATGATAAAGCGATAAAGGCCAGCTATAAAGTTAAGCCCCTGGATGTGATCTCAGTAGTACTGCCGCATCCGCCCCGTGATACGGAGGTTTATCCTGAAGACCTGCCATTAAATATCGTTTACGAAGATGATGATGTGCTGGTGGTGAATAAAGCCGCAGGCATGGTGGTGCATCCCGGCTATAATAATTATACCGGTACTTTAGTAAATGGATTAGTTTTCCACTTTCAGCAATTGCCTACTTTGCCGGGTAATGATGGCAGGCCGGGATTGGTGCACAGGATTGATAAAGATACCTCGGGTTTGCTGCTGATCAGCAAGAATGAGCGCTCCATGACTTATCTTGCCCGCCAATTTTTTGATCATAGCATTACCCGCAAATACCTGGCGCTGGTTTGGGGCGACCTAGAGCAGGATGGAACAGTAACCGGTTATATTGGACGAAGTGTGAACGACCGCAGGGTGATGTCAATCTACGATGACCCGGAAAAAGGAAAATGGTCGGTAACACATTATAAGGTTTTGGAACGACTGAATTATGTAACCCTGATAGAATGTCAGCTGGAAACCGGCCGCACACACCAGATCAGGGCACATATGAAACATATCGGGCATCCTTTATTCAGCGATGCTACCTATGGAGGGGATAAGATATTGAAGGGAACCGTATTTAGTAAGTATAAGCAGTTTGTGGAGAATTGTTTCGAACTCATGCCCCGGCAGGCGTTGCATGCGCAGACATTGGGCTTTACCCATCCGTCATTAAAAAAATATATTCATTTTGAAGCGCCTCTGCCAGAGGACTTTGATACCGTTTTACAAAAGTGGCGCAAATATTCGGGCACCACGGCAGAGCAAAACGCCTAATTTATTGTTAGCATATGATGCCCCTGTTTATCAATTTTAATGGTGAAGTATTAGCCGCCGACAGTAAAGTACTTGCGATTGCCAATCGCGCCTTTAAGTATGGTGATGGCCTGTTTGAAAGTATGCGGTTGATGAAAGGTCAATTGAAATTTGCCGATCTGCATGCCGACCGCCTGCAGCGTGGAATGAAAGCTTTAAAGATAGACGGGTATTCGCAGATGGATACCTGGTTTTTAAAGGATAAGGTGGAGCAACTGGCGCAGCGTAATAAAATAAAACACGGACGATTACGCCTGACGGTTTACCGGGATGCCGAGGGTTTATACACACCCACCCAAAATAAAATGGGCTATTGCCTGGAGTTGCAGCCATTGGACGAGCCCCGCTATTTTTTGAATGACAAGGGCCTGATCATGGATATTTTTACCGAATTGCCAAAGCCCACCAACTACCTGTCTAATATCAAAACCTGCAATTCGCTGCTCTATGTAATGGCCGGGATATTTAAAACCCAGAATAAACTGGATGATACTTTTTTGCTGAACCAAAATGGATTTTTGTGCGAGGCGAGCAGCTCGAATATTTTTGTTTGGTACAAAAGCCATTTGTACACCCCTGCTTTAAGCGAGGGTTGCGTTGAGGGCATAATGCGCCAGGTGATCATCAAACTGGCCAAGCAAAGCAATATTCCTTTTACCGAAGCGCAGATCAATCCCGACATTTTATATGAGGCTGATGAGGTGTTTTTGACCAATGCCACCAAGGGCATACAATGGGTGATGGGCTATGGCGTGAAGCGTTATTTCAACCGGCTGAGCAAAGGGTTGATGGATGAATTGAATAAAGTAGGCCTTACGATTTAAATGATTTCCGTAATCAATATTTCTTTTAATATACCATCCCACAAATTGATGCGAACCTGTAATGCTTCTTTTACAGCATTGGTTGCTTCAACCCATTTACTGTCATCATCACCGCATAGTTCAGCCGTCATCTGGTAGGCTAATTGCGAATGGTGTTCGCCATCAACTTCGATATGGCGCTCCAGGTAATACAAAAGTGTATCCACTTTACCCGGTAGTTGTTTGTTAATTCCCCTTACCATGCTGATGAACATGCCCGGTATCAGGTCTTCGCGACCAAAAGTAAACACGGCGGCCTGTACGTATGCCTTTCCGGTATCAATCACATCAAATGTGTGCTGAACAAACTCGCGGGCTGCTGCCGGCATATTGGCCAAGATAAGCGCCTCATCAATATTTTTGCCGCCTCTCAGCTCATCAAATAGGCTATTAATGCCTGTTGTTGAAGAACCTGCCTGCTGCATAGCTTCTAAATATAACTCAAAATGACTGGTACGGTTCCCATAAGCATCAACATCACTTTCCTCGCCCAAAACGATCTCGTTGATAAGATAACGTGTATTGGTGTTGCCGACAGGCATCCAGGGTAATGTTGTACTGGTTAGTTTTTGCTGTAGTGATTTAAGCAGCGACATAAAATCCCAAACCGCGAAAACGTGGTGTTCCATGAAAATGTTCAGGTCGTCAATAGCTTGGATGTTTTTATAAAGATCGTGGTTGATCAGTTGCCGGCGCAATGGCTCAATTTCAGATCTCAGGCCTGCTATCCTGGTGTTTTCCGCATTCATCATCCCGCAAAAATAGCCGTTAATTGATTGACTGATGAAGGTTTATTGATTTATGACGTTGAATTGATGTATTTTTAACCAATATCACCAAAGGTATATAATGGGTTATGTGTGAAGCGATATTCAACAGGTTGAGCACGGGATTGATGAAATGAATTTAATAAATTCTAAGAGATTGAAAATAACAGCAATTAGGGTAATTTCATTGATTTTTGTTATATGCCTGTGCTTATATGACTGCTATGGTCAAGTAGCTGTTCGCCCTAAAGACCTTAATGAGGCAATTGAATATTTTAATAAAACCTGGACCATCAAACAGAAAGACGAATTTCGAAGCAAAACTGAGCAAGATGCAGTAACTGATCTGCATTATTCGGTTGGATTGTGGATCAGAAATAATTGGATACATGGCGATCGGGATAAAAGTTTGAATAACTATTTTCATAAACTGGGAGTTCCTTCAGTTGATGATGTGTCATCCATTATTCTAACATCGCTACATCGAAAATTGAATAATAAGCCAATCAATTTGCAAAAGCAGGTTGATCAATCTAAAGCCGCATGGAAGCCAGTTGTTGATTGTAAAAAACAGGCAAAAAAACAAGCTATAGCCACATACAAAAAATTTGAAATAGGTGACCCTATTACCATATTGATGTATGTTGACATATCTTCCAACGGAGATAGAAATGCGGTGACTTTTGCTTGCCCAACGGTGGATTGGAAATTTAATCCAAAAAAAGACCTGACTTTAAAAGGAATGGTTACGGATAAGTACACTATAAACAGTGATAGTAACGTTTTTTTTAAAGTGAAGATTCAAAAGATGTCTTCGCCAAATACAATGATATTCTTGAATCAAATTAAGATTGGCGATACCGAAAGTTTTTCTTTAGAGAACTTGTTCGTTAAGTAATGACCTACAGCCTCACCCCCCTCAAAAACTCCTCAATACCCATCCGTTTTTTACCTTCCAGCTGCACATCGGTCAGCATAACGAAGCCATCCAATGCAGCAACTTTTAAAAATGTCCGGTTATCCGATAAGAATTCTCCGGGCTCTTCGCCAGTTTCGGCCAGTTCATATTTGGCCCAGAATACTTTTAGAATCTTACCCTGCAACGTGGTGTAAGCGGTAGGATAAGGGCTAAGCCCCCTGATCAAATTATAAACTTTTTCAGCAGGCTGGTTAAAATCGATCAGGCAATCTTCCTTAAATATCTTGGGGGCATGTTTAAGTTCGGCGCCGGCGGATAATTCTGCCTGCGGGTGCTCGCTGTATCGGTTGCTTTCAACCCCTTTAACCGTTTTAACCAAAAGGCCTGCACCTTTATACATCAAACGATCATGTAATTCCCCCGCGGTTTCATTACCCGTAAGGGTAACTTTTTCAGTGAATAAGATATCCCCGGTATCAATATCATGCTTTAAAAAAAACGTAGTGACACCGCTTTCCTTTTCGCCATTGATGAGCACCCAGTTGATAGGCGCCGCACCACGGTATTGAGGAAGTAAGGAGGCATGCAAATTGATCGTGCCTCTGGGCGGCATGTTCCAAACTACTTCGGGCAGCATACGGAAAGCCACTACCACCTGCAAGTCGGCTTGCAGTGATCTCAGTTCCTCCAGGAATTGTTCGTTTTTTAGTTTTTCAGGCTGAAGAACTTTTAAGCCGTTGGCTACGGCGTATTGCTTTACAGCACTTTCACTTACTTTTTGTCCACGCCCTGCTGGTTTATCAGGTGCGGTAACTACGCCAACAATGTCGCTGCCTGCTTTGATCAGTTCATCCAGCGATGCTACGGCAAATTCGGGCGTACCCATAAAAACGATTCTCATATATGTAGTAGGGGTCTTAACTATCTTATCTGGCGCCTGCGGGAATTATTAACCAGCTATTGGTATAACAAATATTTCTTCCGCATTTGCTTATACCTGCTCAAGGCCGGCTCCCAACTCTTCCTGATCTCTGCCTCGCTTTTTCCGGCTTCAATTTGCTTTCTCAACTGATCGGTGCCTGCAAGTTTAACAAAATAGGCGTTGAAAAAATGCGCCTTATCCGGAAATGCCTTGTATAATTTTATCAGCCACAATATATCGAGTTTTTTGCTATTTCTGAACAGGGTAACGTCATAATTCCTTAAGTCGATGCCATAGCATGTATTGTCTTTTTGTGGTGGGTTATCACTCATCCCGGGTATGCTTACCGGGGTAAACGAAAAGCTGAACTGATCTTTTAACAAAGGATGCCCTAATACTTGGAAAGGGAATAATGTACCTCGGCCCAGGCTTAAGGTAGTGCCTTCAAATAAACACAGACTTGGATACAGCAATATCGACTGCGCCGTATTCAGGTTAGGTGATGGATTGATGGGCAGTATATAGGGTAAGTTATGGTCATAGCCCGCCATTTTAATGATCTTCAGTTTGCATTGCATATGATTTTTGAGCCAGCCCTCGCCGTTTATCATTTGGGCATATTCGGCGATGGTTAAACCGTGTACAATTGGCAACTCATCGAGTCCGACAAATGAACGGTAGGTAGTGTCCAGCATAGGGCCATCCACATAAAAACCATTGGGGTTGGGGCGGTCCAATATCATCAACTCCACGTTGTTTTCGGCACAGGCTTCCATTACATAGTGCAGGGTAGAGAGATAAGTATAAAAGCGCGTTCCCACATCCTGTATATCAAACACCACCAGGTCAAGGCCCTGCAGATCAGCGGGCGTAGGTTTATAATGCTTGCCGTATAAGGAAATAGCCGGTATCCCGGTTTTTGGGTCGATGCTGTCATCAATTTTCGCACCGTCGCTGGCATTCCCCCTAAAACCATGTTCCGGCCCGAATATCTTTTTTATGCTGATACCCAGCTTAACCAAACTATCCACACTTGATACCTGGTTTTTCCCGATGATGGAAGTTGGGTTAACCACCATCCCAATATTTTTACCCCGAAGGTAATTTATATACCGGTCGGTCCTGTCTGCACCGGTGAGGAGAGTCGCAAGTTGAGTTGGCTTCTTGTGTTTTTTAGCCTTAACGGAATTGATATGTGGTTTTGGGGCGACGTGCTGCCCTGTCGCGACAGATGGCAGGCTGATTTTTAATAATAATATGATGAGACACAACTTTTTCATAGCAAATAAAATATAGATGATTATACACGGATAAAGTCAAATCAATTCACCCGAAATCTGCATATTTGCTAAAGTACAAAAAATCATGCTGCATTGAGTTTCGCCTCGTTTATATCCGCCCGAATATCGTTCAAATCGAACCGTACTTTTTCAAAGCTGATCGTGCGTATCGCTATAATAGGTATTATGCTGGGTTTGGGTGTAATGATCTTATCCATAGCAGTTATCAGGGGCTTTAAACAGGAGATAAGGCAAAAGCTGCGCGGCTTTGCCGGTGATATACTGATACAAAAGTTTGATAATAATAACTCCTACCAAAACTCCCCGTTTGGCAACGAAAATACTTTTGTTAAAAAAGTAAAGACATATCCCTTGTTTACCCATATTATGCCGATTGCTACCGAGCCAGGTATCATCAAAACCGGCAGCGAGATAGAAGGTGTGGTAATGAAAGGGGTTAATAAAGATTACGACTGGACCTACTTTAAAAAGATACTGGTAGCCGGCAAGGTGATTGATTTCAAAGATTCAGTTGAAGCGCAAAAGCAGATCATGATATCGAGTTATACTGCGGGCCGGCTAAAGCTAAAGGTGGGTGATAAGTTTTTGATGTACTTTGTGCAGGAGCGCTTGAAAAAACGCCCTTTTTACATTACTGGCATTTTTAATGTGGGGGTTGAGGATATCGATAAAACCTTTGTAGTAGGCAGCCTGTCATTGGTCAGCAAGTTAAATAACTGGAATCCGGATGAAATAGGAGGATATGAATTGCGGGTGGCGGATTTTAGCAGGCTGGAAGAGGCTAATGATTTTTTAAGCGACAAGATGCCCATACAATTAAAATCCTTCATGGTCAGCGAAACATACCCCGCTATTTTTGAGTGGCTGAAACTATTGGATGTAAATGCTCAGGTAATGCTTATCCTGATGCTCATTGTAGCTACTATTAATATGATATCAGCCTTGCTGATCATTATACTGGAGCGCACATCCATGATCGGGATATTTAAGGCGATGGGCGCAGGTAACTGGACCATCCAGAAAATATTTTTGTACAATGCTTCCTACCTCATCGGCATCGGCCTGGTATTGGGAAATATATTCGGGCTTGGAGTAAGCCTTTTCCAGTATAATACGCACTTTTTTAAACTGGATGAGGCATCATATTACATGAAATTTGTGCCTATACAGATCAATTGGATGGATATGGTGCTTTTAAATGTTGGTACACTGGTGATCTGCCTGCTGGTGCTTATTGTGCCATCCACACTGGTAACCAAAATTTCACCGGTAAAGTCTATCAGGTTCAAATAATACACGATTTCGGAATTTATGAGATTTAAAAGAATTTTAAATCCTGCAAATCTTTAAAATCCTACAATCGTGTTTTATCGTATTATTTTTTGCTGAAATTGAATTTCAGATTCAATCCACCTGCACCGAAACGGATATCCTGCGAACCCAGGCCAGAAAGTGGGTACTTAAGGAACGGCTCAATGATCAGCCTGTTTTTGCCCAATGGATAACCTACACCAAACGAAACATTCAGCGTTTTTGCAAAATAGAAACTGTTAAAGCTTTGGTTTGTGGTTTGATCCTGCACCTGGTTACCGGTTGCCGAAAACGGAGCTGAGTAATTGTAGCTATACGTATATTTCTCATTTATAAATGTACCCGAACTTAAACCTGCTGAAATGTAAGTGTCGCTATTTTGCGGGTCAAATACATATTTTAGGTTCAAAGGAACATCTAACCCAACCAAATTGGCATTATAAGTTTTGATGGATGGAACCGCTGCAGCCGCGAGATAGGTATCTTTTGATGAGCCATATGCACTTGCCGCAGCAAGCGCTGCAGGTGCCGCCAAAGGGATCTGGGAGTTATAATTTAATGTATTTTGCGCAATAGCAACGCCGGTAGAGAATTTTAGATTTTTGCTCAATTTAATGTCAGAAGTAAAGCCTGCACCCAGGTTAAGCTGGTTATTGCTTCCTTTTGCATAATTAAAATAAGTGGCAGCATATACACCGAAACGCACCGCCTTGTCATTATTTTCAGATTTTTTATTGCTTTTTTGATCCCCGTGATCTGTTAAGATCGCACTATTAGTTTTGGTTATTTGCTGCATATCAATGCCCGGTACAGTGGTTGCCGCCATCGATTTAGCAGGCTGTTTGCTGCTCGTATCAATTTTTACTTTATCCTTTATCACCGGGGTTGCTGCGATCAGGTCCGGGGCCTTAGGTTGAATTTTGGGCTGAACTGCCGCCACGATCTGCATAGTACTGTCAACTTTTATTACGCTTCGGTCGGTTAAAGCTGGATTTGGTTTAACTATATTATTTAAGCCGGCTGATGGCACTGATGGTTGTTTAGCTATTTGCTGCTGAAAAGACGACACAGCAGATTTTCTGACCGCCGGAGATGGTTGTTTAGCTATTTGCTGCTGAGCTGATGACACATCAGATCTTTTGATCGCTGGAATTGCCTCTTTGTTGTTATCCGCAATAGCCTGTTGGGGCTCAGATAGTATGGCAGTGTCCTTTAAAATATTATCCTTTTTCTGTTCGATAGTTTTTGGCGCGCTGTTACTTGCCGGCTTCTTCTTAATATTGGTTATCTGCTGTGTATCCGCAGGCGTATATTTAAACCATAGTATCCCCAGAAACAGCAGTAATACTGCCGCGACCGAACTCCACCATAGCCAGGCTGCCGGACGGCGTTTTGCCTTCTCAGGATATTTTTCCCTGAGCAGCAACCAGCCCTCATCGGCAGAGGCGTCCTCGAAATTTTCGAACACCTCCCTGATGCGGTTTCTTAAGTCGTTATCCAATGGATCATCCATGGTTTTGTGTTTCGGATTTGATTATTTTTCTCAATTTTTCTTTAGCTCTGCTTAAATACACTCTTGATGAACTTGCCGGAATGCTTAGTATACCAGCAATTTCATCATGATTATATCCATCGATCTCATATAAGTTAAAAATGGTAAGCTGGATGGCCGGTAATTGCTTCATCAGGTTTAAAATATCTTGCGCATTCAAATTATCAATGGTCGTAACATTTCCCACCAAAGGGCCGGCGTTATCCAGTTCAATATTTAGCTGGAGTTTTAAATCCTTGCGCCGCCTGTCAATTGCTGTGTTTACGATAATAGTGCGCAGCCATGCTTTAAAAGGTTTTTCGATATTGTAACTACCCATCGAATGGAAAGCCTTAATAAAAGCGTCATTTACAACCTCCATAGCATCATCCCTGTTCAGGCTATATCGCAAGCCAATACCCATGGCATAGCCATAGAACTGCTTATAAAGCAGTTCCTGATACTTTAAGCTGCCTGATTTGCATTGCCTTATCAGTTCATCTTCGGCAATGCGGTAGGGTGGATGCATTAATTGTTTTTATTCAACCTATAATTCAATTCATTTAATTGTTCGTAGTCGTTACGATACAAACAGCAAGATCGCTACAAAAAGGTAAAATATTTTTGCGGCAGTATTGTTTATGCGGATTTATATTATTGTTAATAAATAAGAAATAAAAAAGCCGGTAGTGCGCCGGCTCTTATGGATCTATTACAAATCGTAGTTTTAATTTACCTTTTTCAGATCATATTGCAGGCTCAATGTATCCGGTCCGGCTGCCATTTGAAAAATGGTACCATCAAAATAATATGCATAAGTGCCGTTAAGATGGGTTTTTGTAATTGGGGCTGTAGGCGAATAAGTAGCATCTACAAAATTAATTAAAGGAGCACCAATGGCAAAAGTGCCGTGGCTACCGGCATGTGCGGTGGCTGTATCACCGGTAACAGTATATAATTTTGTTGCCCCGTTTAAAGTAACGGTAATATTAGCTTTTCTTAAAGTGTCATATGTCGTACTGCTTGGTCCAAGGTTCCTGCGCACTATCCTGAATTGACCGGCGTAACTGCCTGATGGTTCTGGCTGTGGCGTAACGGTGTTTTTCTTTAAACATCCTGTTCCTAACGCTGCCAATAAGAGTAATAAATAAAGTAATTTGTGTTTCATCTCAATTAATATTTTATGCCAATACGTAAATGTATAGATAAACGCTACAAGGCCAAGGTTATTTTATAACTTTTTCGCTTCATCCCAAAATATGTCCATTTCTGCCAGGCTCATATCATGCAACTGCCTGCCATTTTCCTTCGCTTTGCTTTCAAGGTATTGGAAGCGTTTAATAAATTTACGGTTGGTTTTTTCAAGCGCGTCTTCAGGATTGATATTGATAAACCGGGCGTAATTGATGAGTGAGAAAAGCAAGTCGCCAAATTCGCTTTCCGCTTTATCATGGTCAATAGCGGTACTATCCTCCACATTAAATTCATTTTTAAACTCCTGCATTTCTTCTTCCACTTTGGCCCAAACCTGTCCTTTTTCTTCCCAGTCGAATCCCACACCCCTGGCTTTTTCCTGTATGCGCGATGCTTTTACCAATGCCGGTAAGGATGCCGGTACACCACCTAAAACAGATTTATTGCCCTCTTTTAGTTTGATCTGCTCCCAGTTGCGTTTTACATCATTCTCATCATTTACCTGCACATCTCCATAAATATGCGGATGCCTGTTGATCAGTTTGTCACATATCCCATTTAAAACATCGGTGATCGTAAAATCATTAGTTTCGGAAGCTATGCGGGCATAAAACACCAGGTGAAGCATAATATCGCCCAGTTCCTTTTTTATTTCGGGCATATCGGCGCTCAGGATCGAATCGGATAGTTCATAAACCTCCTCAATGGTTAAGTGGCGCAGGCTTTCGAGGGTTTGTTTCTTATCCCAGGGGCAGTTTAAACGCAGATCGTCCATAATGGTGATTAATCGTTCAAATGCTGATGAGGGCGAGTTGGCGGTTACCGGAGCTACAATAGGCATAAATAATGTTTGTACGCAAAAATAGGGTTTAAGTCGGAAAGTCAGGGAGTCCGAAAGATGGAAAGTTTTAATTTTAGAAGATGCTTAAGTAATAATCAATCGCAAAATTATTTAAATTTGTTTAAGTAGTTAATGCAAAACCATGCCAGATTATACCCAAATACTTTATGATATCGAAGTGCACTTTGTAGAGGGCATACGCCGGTATTTTGAAGAAGGCGGTGACCCTAATGTGGTGATGGATGATGGCATGCCGCTTTTTAAAATGATGGTGGAAATGTATAGCCGGGGGCCAAAATTCAAGGATTGTATTCGGGTATTTATCGACCATGGATTGAGGTTTGAAGATAAAGCCTTGCTTGCTGTTTTAGCTCACGATGAAGATCAGCTTGAGAAAGCAATAGTTGAAGACCCGACTAAAGTGTCAAAAACATATGCGCTGCATAATAATACCTATACCCCTTTAACCGGGGGAACACTGCTGCATTATTGTGCTGAGTACAATAGTGTGGCTTGCGCCGAAGTGCTGGTAAAACACGGTGCTGATGTAAATGCCAGGGCCGCCTTGGATGAATATAGTTTTGGCGGGCATACGCCTATCTTTCATACGGTCAACCAAAACGGCAACAGTTCTGCAGATATGCTGCATTTCCTTTTGGAGCAACCGGCTGATCTGTATGTTACTGTTACTGGTTTGATATGGGGAAAGGGTTACGAATGGGAAACATTTATTCCGGCTGTAAACCCCATCAGCTATGCTATGATGGGATCGCTGCCGCAAGTGCACCGCAAAGAGAAAGTGGTAGCAGAAGTGGTTTCCCTGTTGATTAAACACGCTTATGGCATTGATTATACCCCGACAAATGTTCCCAATAAATATTTGAAAGGATAAATTTATCAGCATCTTAACGAAAAGGTAATTTGCAGGATATTATTTAGGTTTAATTTTGGATGGATATTTTTGATTATCACCTATGACTAAAAAACTTTACCTGGCAATCGCCCTGACTTTAATGCTACCTGTGTTGGTTGTGGCCCAAACTATCAACCCACAGGGGGTAAGTAATTCGATGCAGCAACCGCAGCCTTTTTTATTTACCATCAATACCCTTAACCCCGCCGCACGCGGCTGGAGCCTGAATTACTCGGGCGGCTATGGTGAACGCACGGTTACCCCGATAGGCTATGATGGTGTCGATCAAAATGTTGCTGTAAAAGGATATTTGGGTGCGAAATTTACCTTGCTGGCTTCTATGGGCATCGGTTTTGGAAATAATGGTGATATCAGGAGTTTGCAGCAAGCCGAAGTTTTGCGGGACTTTATTGGTGGGAATGAGCCAACAGGCGTTAGGATAGGTGCCGGCTTGGGCTTCAGGCGGGAGTTTAACAATACTCAGGTGGCTTTAAGCCGTATCACGGCAGCTTATGAGAATTTAAACTGGAAATTTGGCGCTAATGTGCGGTTTGAAAAGGCATTTGACAAGAACCGTGACGGGCTGGATATTATCAGCAGCATTGGCATACACCGACAGATAAGCGGACAGCTTTTTGGCGGTATTGAAGCGGTAGGACAGGATTTAGAGGGTTTTTGGGAGGCAGATGAGGCCGAAGGCGGTGCACGCCTGTTGATTGGTCCTTCGTTGAATTTTGCCCCGGTGGCATCGCGATTTTCTTTCACCTTATGTGGTGGCCCGATCATTTATGCTACACGCAGCACTATAGCGCCTAACGAATTTGCTACAAGGGAATTACCTTTATCAAATGGTTTCACGATGAAATTTAATGTTGGGTTTAAATTCTAAAGGGGTCTGGTCGCTCTAAGCATTTCTCTTTTACCGGCAGCACCGGGAACCTTTTCTATTTTCAGGCCAAAGCCTTTGAGCATGCGTTTGAGATTGCCGGTGATGGCATAAGTGACAAACACACCGCCCGGTTTTAAAAATTGGATGGTGTGGCCAATAGCTGTTTCATCCCACATTTCCGGCTGGTAAGCTGAAGCAAAAGCGTCAAAATAGATCACGTTGTATTGCCTTTCGCTATTAAAATCTAACAGTTTGCAGTTGGCGGTTTGCAGTTTGCAATATGCGTTGATGTTTATGGGTTGCCTTAGAGAGTCAGGATAATGTTGTATGAAACTGTCCCAAAGCGAAGCAGCTATGTATTGCTCGTACCCGGTTTGGTCGATCATCTCAGAGCCTATTGGATAAGCTTCGATGCCCGTGTAATCAAGATTGATCTTTTGGGTTGTGCAATAGTCGGCGCTTAACAGGAAATTGAGACCTGTGCCGAAACCAACTTCTAATACAGAAACATGAGCCGCCTCATTACCTGTCAAAAAATGTTTGAGCCCCGCATTTAAAAAAACGTGCTGACTTTCCTGTAAGGCGCCATGGGCAGAATGGTAATTTTCGCCCACCTCGCTGTTGAAGATCGTTTTTGAGCCATCGGCAGTTGTTATGAATTGTAAGCTCATCACCAGTCTTAACTTCCGATTTCGGCATTCCGACTTCCGACTTCAATAACCGCTTCTCCCAAATCATAAACCGGGACAGTTTTTATTTTACCAGCTATAATACTGGTAGCCGCTGCCGAACGATACCCTGCCGCGCAATGTACTACGATGGGCTTATCTGCGGGGATCTCACTTAAGCGTTCCCTTAATTCGGGCAGGGGCATGGTGATAGCATGGGCAAATATTTTGCCGTCATTTATTTCGCCCCAGTTGCGTACATCAACTATAGTATAGTGATCGGGATGAAATTTATAATCGGTCTCGTCTATTTCGGGTAATTTTTCGGTGCCGTTATTTGGAGCTAACAGGGCCGCTTTTATATTTTTTTCGTAGCCGATCTTAGCCGCCTTTTTAATGAGGATATCCATGCTGTCGTTATTGGCAGCTATTAAGTAAAAAGGCTCATCAGGCCCTACTATGGAACCCAGCCAGGTTTCAAATTTATCTCCATCCTGGATATTCATGGCGCATTTTACATGTCCCTTTTTAAACTCCTGCCGTGGCCGGGTATCAACGATAAGCACCCCGTTTTGCAATGGCGTATTGCGACTGATCCTTGGTACCGAAGCAACACTTTTAGCTAATGGTTCTGCGCCTTTTTTATTCAATTCCACATCATACCCAAAATATTTGGGCATAAAAGGCTGGTCGGATGTCAGCGTTTCAACAAAAGTAAATTCATTCATTAGCTGCAGTGCGTAATTTTCGCGCAGTTCGCGACCTATAGTACTTTGCAGGTCGGGGCTCATACTTTTACCGCATAGCGAGCCGGGCCCGTGGGCAGGGTAAACCACCACATTATGGGGCAGCGTCATCAATTTCTCGCGGGTGGAGTGATACATTTGCCGGGCCAGTTCTTCTTTTTCGGCAGTGATGTTTCCGGCATTTTCACGCAGGTCGGGTCGACCCACATCGCCAACAAATAAGGTGTCGCCGGTAAATATAGCTTTATCGTTTCCATCCTCATCCAACACCAAAACACAAATAGAATCAGGTGAATGACCGGGGGTGTTGATGGCTTTCAGTTTGATATCGGCCAATTGGATCACGTCACCATCATCAAAGCTTTCATGCGGGTATTCGGCACCGAGCAATTTGCTGGCATAAATGGTTGCCCCGGTTGTGAGATGTATCTCCAGGTGTGAACTTACAAAATCAGCATGCGGATGGGTTTCAATAACACCCACAATGCCGGCATTATTAAAGGCGGCAAAATCATAATATGGCTGTGGATCTCGTGCGGGGTCGATTACGACCATTTTCCCTAGCCTGATCACCGCGTAGGAGCCATGAGCCAGTCCCTTATCGTAAAATTGATGGATTATCATATAATTATTGTGACAAAGATAGTCAAAGGGTTGAAATGCTTAGAATTGAGGAACGGTTAGTGTATTGAACTTTGAAATTATTACATTAGCCATACCATTATTGCCTGTAAATCTGATCCTTTAATGAAGCGCCGATTACTCCAATCAATATCAATAACCATTTTATTGGGTGCGCTGTGTTTCAACGATATCGCGCGGGCCCAGGGCATTGATACGCTTGAAACCAGGATCAAAACTTCGTTAGCCGATCATTACAAAAAATATCCCCAGGAGAAGATATTTCTGCATACCGATAAAGGTATTTATATCAGCGGGCAAATTATTTGGTATAAGGATTATATTACCGCTTATGGCAAGCCTTCGCAATTGAGCAAAATAATGTATGTGCAGTTGACTGATGAAAAGGGTAATGTGATAATCAAAAATAAATTACCATTGAAGGATGGACTATCGCATGGGAATATAAATCTGCCTGATAATTTACCGACCGGCTGGTACCAGTTAAGGAGTTTTACCACATGGATGCTCAATTTTGGGGAGGATGGTTTTTACCATCAACAGATATACATTCAGAATAGAACAGATAATGCCGAAAAGATTGCCGGTAAAAAATCTGATCAATATCATATCACCTTCTTTCCGGAAGGTGGCGACCTGGTAGAGGGGAATCTTTGCAATATCGCTTTTAAGGCAACGGATGGCAGTGGTTTGCCCGTCAAAATAGATGGCGAAGTGCTGGACAATACTCAAAAAGTTATTGCCAAACTGGCGACTGTGCATGATGGGATGGGCCTGTTCAGAGTAGAAGGCTATGCGGGTAAAAAGAATAAGGCCATTGTTCATTTTCCGGATAATTCTGTTCAGGACGTGGAATTGCCAGAGTTTAAAAAAGCCGGGA
The DNA here is from genome assembly GCA_035489035.1 of Mucilaginibacter sp. Taxonomy (GTDB): domain Bacteria; phylum Bacteroidota; class Bacteroidia; order Sphingobacteriales; family Sphingobacteriaceae; genus Mucilaginibacter. The sequence goes on along the minus strand of DATHKT010000037.1, from coordinate 36,748 downwards.
TAACCATGCAGGTAAATAATAGCTCCGTTGAACAGATCGGCATAAAAATATCCTTTACCAATGAGCTTCAACAATCCCGCAATGTGGTAATTGCCGCCTTTCAGAATAATGGTTTGATCAATACCTACCCGCTCCAATTGAACAGGGGGATCAATAATTTCAGGATCAAAAAAAGTGATTTTGCCACGGGTATACTTAGGTTGACGCTATTTACTGCTTCGGGATTGCCACAGGCGGAAAGACTTGTATTTATTAATAAGAATGACCAACTGCAACTGGCTTTAAATGCAGATACACTATCACATCAGCCTAAAAGCAGATCCGTATTTAAGCTGAGTTCAAAAGCAGGGCAGGGTGCTTTTGCGCCCGGCCATTTTTCTGTATCAGTTACCGATGCCGATATGGTGGATGATAATTTGGAAGATCATATTTATGCTTCCTTATTACTTACATCCGAATTGAAAGGAAGCATTTATCACCCGGCTTACTATTTCAAAAATAACAGCGATACCTTACAAAGCCAGCTCGACCTGGTGATGCTCACCAATGGCTGGCGGCATTTTAAGTGGGATACGGTATTGAATAATAAGCCCGTTGCCATAAAATATCCGGTGGAGAAATCGCAGTTTATTGCAGGTAAAATTATCGGCTATCATCAGCCTGCCGGCGATAAAGATCAGCTTAAGATAAAACTCATCATCGCGAATGAGGACTCGAGCAAATACATCGGCTTTGTTACCCCTGATAGCACCGGTCAGTTTATATTGAAGGATTATAATCACCAGGGAGCATCTAAACTGTATTTTGAGGTGGCTGATGTAAAAAACCATAAGAAACAGCTGAAAGTTGATTTTATGAAATCGTTGATGGACACGGTTAATTTGCCGGGGGATACGATAGCAAATCTTTCCGAAACAATACAGACTATAAATCCGGCATTGTTAAATAATGCCATACACGGACAAAATGAGCAATTGACGGCCAGCGGAATAGTACTAAAAGTTGTTGAGATCAAAGGAAAAAAACCCACCCCTACTGAGCTCCTGATCAAAAGGCATGTAAATAATTTTCAATCGGAACCGGCTTATACGCTTGACCTGGTGAATAACCCTTCTCCTAATATTGATATTGTTGATTTCATGAAAGGACGATTTCCGGGTTTACAGATAGTTGGTAACAGCGGCAGGGCATTTTTTACTTATCACGGTAGTAATACCCTTATGGGGACGTCTGACAGTAGCGCTGTTGGCGGAGCATACTTGCCCTATTTTTATATGAACGAATCACATATATCCTTTGATGACCTGCAGGATATCCAGTTAAGTAATATTGCCATGATCAGATTTTTCCCGCCCCCTGTTTGGTTTGCGCCCTACAATGGCGGCAATGTAGGCGCATTGGTTATTTATACCAAAAAGCAGGGCGATGATAAAACGCCTTTTGTAAGTAAAGAGTCCTTCGACCAATATATTTTTAATGGCTATAGCTTAACCCGCGAGTTTTACTCACCCGACTACAGCCAGAAAACTAATTTCCAATCCGACAGCCGCAGCACGCTATATTGGAATTATGATCTGGATACCAACAGCAGCGGGGAAGTGAAATTTCATTTTTATAATTCGGATAAAGCCAAAAAGTACCGTGTTATTATCCAGGGAATGGATGCCAGCGGCAGGTTGGGATATTTGGATGAGGTGTTTTGAGTGGTTGAAAGGTTGTAATGTTATTAAACAGTAAAGCCCGGCTTTTCAACCGGGCTTTGACTTATAACTGAATACTCAGAACGTATTACCAAATCTTGGTCCTATCCTCCGGTTTTTTGTACATTTTATCGCCCGGTTGAATGTTAAAGGCGGCGTACCAGGCATCGATATTAGTGAGCGGCGCATTGGAACGGTATTGTTCCGGCGAGTGCGGATCGGTCAGGATACGCTGTGCGGCTGCTTCGGGGCGTTGTGAGCCTCTCCAAACCTGTGACCACGACAGGAAGAAACGCTGATCCGGCGTAAATCCATCAATTTTGGTAGTGGATTGTCCTTGTTTGGTCTTTTTGAACGCGGCGTATGCTACATTTAGGCCACCCAGGTCGGCTAAGTTTTCACCTAATGTCAAACGGCCATTTACATGCACTGTATCCAGTACGGTAAAGGCATTGTATTGAGCCACTACCTGGTCAGCACGGCTTGTAAATTTATCGGCATCATCCTTTGTCCACCAATCGCGCAGGGTACCATCGGCATCATACCGGCGGCCCTGGTCGTCAAAACCATGGGTCATTTCGTGGCCGATCACTGCGCCTATACCGCCATAGTTTACAGCATCATCGGCTCCAAAATCAAAGAATGGAAATTGCAATATCCCGGCAGGGAATGTAATTCCATTGGTGGTTGGGCTATAGGAAGCATTAACAGTAGGAGGAGTCATACCCCATCTTGTTTTATCAACCGGCTTGCCCAACTGGCTGATATTATAATTATAACGCCATTTTGATATCCTTTTCAGGTTTCCGGCATAATCATTCCGCTCGATCTCCAGGCCGGCATAAGTTTGCCATTTATCAGGATAACCTATCTTAACGCTGAAAGCAGCCAGTTTTTTCAATGCTTTTGCTTTGGTTTCAGCACTCATCCAATCCAAATGCTGGATGCGTTCGCCTAAAGTTACCTTCAGGTTATTCACCAGGTTAACCATGTATTGCTTTGCGGCTGGGGTAAAATATTTTTCTACATACAACTGGCCCAGCAATTCGCCCAGGCTGCCATCCACTAAGTTCGACATACGTTCGTTGCGTGGAGTTTGTACTTTTTGCCCGCTTAAAGCGCTGCCATATTCAAAATTCGCTTTTACAAACGGTGAGCTTAATGATCCCGCCGAACCTTTCAGGATGTTCCATTGCAGGTAAACTTTCCAATCGGCAACAGGGGTGGCAGCTAATAAAGCATCAGCAGCCTTAAAAAAATCTGGCTGGGCAACCAGGATGGTGTCCTGCCCGCTTACTTTCATCTGTGGCATTAATTCTGTCCAGTTTAAATGAGGGGTGGTTTTGCCAAAATCAGTAACAGCAAATTTGTTATAGGTTTTATTTGGGTCACGCATTTCTGTGCGGCTAAGCTGGGCTTTGGCCAGCGTGGCTTCTATATTAAATATGGTTGCTGCATTTTTATCTGCATCAGCCTCGCTGGTGCCTGTGAGGGTAAATAAAGTAACAATGTATTTTTTATAGGCATCCTGTATTTTTTTGGTGCGGGCATCACTCTTTAAATAATAGTCCCTGTCGGGCATGCTGGTACCACCCTGTCCAAACTGCACAATATTTTTTGTAGGATGCTTTGAATCGGCACTAACACCAAAACCAAAAAGCGGGCTGGCTTCGCCGTTTACCCGTTCGTAAACGATCTCGCTGATCACACCATTAAGATCGGATACTTTGGTAATGCGCTGCAGGTCGGATTTAATTGGGTCATAGCCGAGTTTTTCGATAGCAAGGCTATCCATTCCGCTTGCATACAGATCGCCGACACGTTGTTTTAAACTGCCTTTTGACTGACCAGCAGTTTTGCTTACATCATTCAGCAAACCGAGTAGTTTGTCGGTATTTTCCTGGTGCAGGATACTAAAACTGCCCCAGCGGGTTTCTTTGGATGGAATAGCATTTTGCTTTATCCATGTGCCATTGGCATAATCAAAAAAATCATCTCCCGGCTTTATCGTAAGATCCATGTTAGCAGGATCGATAAACTTTGACGGAGTACCCGCCGGTTCCGGCTTCGTTTTTTTGACCCCATCGGGTGTAAATGCTACAGCCGTCAAAGCAAGCGCTCCTGACAGCATTAAAGTTGTAAAGTTTAATTTCATATTAATTAGTTGAGAAAGGTTGAAGTTAGTAAAATACACCTGATAGATGCAAAATGGCGAAGCGGGTTTTAGCGGTTAAACCAACTTAACAGGACATGAAGCTTTAATCGTTTTAGCAGAATATCAAAGAATTTGAAACCAAACAGCGTTTTCATACCTAAATCCGGATCAGTAATATATAAACGCTGAATTGTAAAATTATTGTTATAAAGGGCAGTAAATAGTTCATGATCGATAGTTCATGGCAGGTGATTAACTATCAACTATGAGCAATGAACTATTGGCTGAAATCGCTATTTTTGCGCGCTATGAGTATTTCTAAAACATATCAGCCCAAACAAGCAGAAGATAAATGGTATAGCTATTGGTTAGAACACAAGTTTTTCAGGTCGGTACCTGACGAACGCGAGCCTTATACGATAGTCATTCCGCCGCCAAATGTTACCGGCGTGCTGCACATGGGCCATATGCTGAACAATACCATACAGGATGTGCTGATACGCCGCGCCCGTATGAAGGGCAAAAATGCCTGCTGGGTTCCCGGCACTGATCACGCCAGTATAGCTACCGAAGCAAAAGTTGTGGCGATGCTGAAAGAGCGCGGCATCAGCAAAAAAGACCTGACACGCCCTGAATTTTTGGCTTATGCCTGGGAGTGGAAGGAAAAATACGGCGGCATCATCCTGGAACAATTAAAAAAATTAGGTGCCAGCTGCGATTGGGACCGCACCCGTTTTACAATGGATGATGATCTGTCGGAAGCCGTGATCGATACGTTTATCCACCTGTACAAAAAAGGCTGGATATACCGCGGTGTACGTATGGTGAACTGGGACCCGCAGGGAAAAACAGCGGTGTCAGACGAGGAAGTTGTGCGTAAAGAAGTTAATCAGAAGCTTTATTATATTAAGTATAAAGTAGCAAGTAGCGACAGTGAATCATCAGATTTCCTCACCATTGCAACTACAAGGCCTGAAACCATTATGGCTGATACGGCTATCTGTATCAACCCGAATGATGAGCGATACATTCATCTTCATGGCAAAAAGGCATATATACCTTTGATCAACAGAGAAATCCCTATCATCCTGGATGACTATGTAACCATGGATTTTGGTACAGGTTGTCTGAAGGTAACGCCTGCGCATGATTTGAATGACTACCAACTCGGGCAGAAACACCACTTGCCGGTGATCGATATTTTGAATGATGACGGTACGCTGAATGAAAAGGCGCAAATATTGGTAGGTGAGGATCGCTTTGCGGCGCGTAAAAAGATTGTACCATTATTGGAAGAGGCTGGGCAATTAGAAAAAATAGAAGATTATAAATCGCAGATAGGATTTTCAGAACGGACGGACGCGGTGATCGAGCCCAAACTATCCATGCAATGGTTTTGTAAAATGGATGAGATGGCCAAGCCGGCATTGGATTATGTATTAAAAGGCGATATTAAGCTGATCCCGGAGAAATTTGTCAATACCTATCGCCATTGGATGGAAAATATTCACGACTGGACCATCAGTCGCCAATTGTGGTGGGGGCAGCAGATACCGGCGTGGTATTTACCGGACGGGCAATACGTGATCGCTAAAAATATAGACGATGCGCTGGAACAGGCGCAACTCGCAACTCACAACCCACAACTCACAATTCAAGATTTAAGGCAAGAAGAAGATGTGGTAGATACCTGGTTCTCCTCCTGGTTGTGGCCCATATCTGTATTTGATGGATTTAAGGATCCTAATAATGCTGATATTAACTATTACTACCCGACTAATGACCTGGTAACCGCGCCTGAAATATTATTTTTCTGGGTAGCGCGGATGATCATGGCAGGGCATGAGTTCAGGGGTGAACTGCCATTCCGAAATGTTTACCTCACCGGTATTGTGCGGGATAAGCTAGGTCGTAAAATGTCGAAATCATTGGGCAACTCGCCCGACCCGCTTGGCCTGATCGAGAAATATGGCGCTGATGGAGTAAGGGTAGGTATGTTATTTAGTTCGCCTGCCGGTAATGACCTGATGTTTGACGAAAGCCATTGTGTACAGGGGCGCAATTTCTGGAACAAGGTTTGGAACGCATTCCTGCTGGTCAAAAATTGGCAGGTGGATGATACATTAGAGAATCCCAATGGAATAGCCATTAACTGGTTTAAAAGCCGTTTCGGGCAGGCAATGACCGAGATCGAAGAAGACTTCGCCCAATATAGGCTATCAGAAGCCTTAATGGCCACTTACAAACTGGTATGGGACGATTTCTGCGCCTGGTACCTGGAGATGATCAAGCCGGCCTATGAGCATCCTATTGACAGGGAAACTTATGAGCAAACCATCGCGTTTTTTGAGGATGTATTAAAGATATTACATCCATTTATGCCATTTATTACGGAAGAGTTATGGCACGATGAACTTTTTGGCGCGCGCGCGCCCATGGATTGTTGTATTGTTGCCCCAATGCCGGAATTTGAGCAAATAAATACCCAATTGCTTGAGGAAACAGAAATAGTTAAACAAGTGATCACCGAAATCCGCAACACACGCAACAGCAAGCAAATTTCGCCTAAGGAAAGTTTGACGTTGTCGGTAAAAGCAAATTCTGATATTAATTACGATCAGTACAAAGCTATACTATGCAAGCTTGGTAATATCAATGAATTTAATGCTGTGAACGAAAAGGTAAGTGACGCGGTTAGCTTTATGGTATCAAAAGACGAGTTTTATATACCATTGGCTAATAATATTGACCCTGTTGCAGAAAAGGAAAAACTGCTTAAGGAAAGGGAATACCTGGAGGGTTTTTTAAAATCTGTAGACGCTAAACTAAATAACGAGCGGTTTATGAAAAACGCAAAACCGGAGGTTATTGAGAATGAATTACGAAAAAAGGCAGATGCCGAGGCGAAATTGAAAATAATACAGGATAGATTATCGGGTTTGGCAAACTAATTGCATTTAAAAGGCGGTCTTAAAAAATTATAAATGCTTGTTGATGTTATTCATGCGTTGTATTTTTAAGTTTTATTTGATGCAATGCTAAAGCCCCGATAATGAATAGAGATGTAGGTTTTTTTAATTTTTCTATAAACAAAATCCTTACCAAGGAGCAATCAATCCTTGACCAGGCGCGCATCCGCCTTTTGTATTACGGGTTATGGCTGGCCATCATCGCGGTTTCGGCCCTGTTGATCAATATCTATCTCGAACATCAGTATATACTTGCCGCAAGTACCACGGTATTATTGCTCAGTATCATTATCTTATTTAAATATCTAACCTTCAGGCCCAGGTGGGGCATTATATCACATATATTGCTGGTGCTGGCCACTATGGTCAACCTGAGCAGCGTATTTGTGGCGCTGCAAAGTGTAAATATTGTTACCGCCCAGATCATCTTCCTCATCATTGTATTTAGTTTTTACATGCTGGGGCAAACGTGCGGCTTGTTCTACTCCCTGGTCAACCTGATCCCCGTACTGATATTTTTAGTGATGATGTATGATAGCAACTATTTTATCGGGGTAAAGCCCAAGATAGTTGACGAGTCGACCCTGATCATTACCATATTTGCCAATTTTATATTGATCATTTTTATTCATAGCCACTTTTATACGGCATTTATAAAAAGCATAAGACAGCTGCGGGAAACTGCTGAAGAACGCGGAGTGTTGAATGTGGAATTTGAGAAAGCGATCGAAAAAGCTGAAAAGTCATCCCAAGCCAAATCAGAGTTCCTTTCAACCATGTCTCACGAAATAAGGACGCCTCTTAACGCGGTTATCGGCATGAGTAACCTGCTGATGATGGGTAATCCACGTCCCGATCAGAAAGAGAACCTGGACATATTGAAATTTTCGGCCAATAATCTTTTGGCGCTTGTAAATGATGTACTCGATTTTAATAAGATAGAATCGGGAAAGGTTGTGTTTGAGAGCATTAAGTTTGACATGGTAGACATGCTGCAAAATATTTGCGGCGGGCAAATGTTAAAAGCCGGAGAAAAAGGGCTTGAGTTTAAACTGGAAATTGAAGAATGTGTAAAAAGTAAGATCGTTTATGGCGATCCCACCCGTTTGGCGCAGATCATTTTTAACCTCATCAGCAATGCCATTAAATTCACACATGAAGGAACAGTGTGGGTAAAAGTTAATTGCCTGGAAGATCGCCACAATACGGTTAATGTCAATTTTACTGTAAAGGATACCGGTATCGGCATAGAAAAAGAAAATCTTGACGCCATATTTGAACCTTTTACGCAGGAATCGATCACAACCACCCGTCAGTACGGCGGTACAGGCTTGGGCCTGGCCATTGTAAAACGTTTATTGGAGCTGCAAGGCTTGCAAATGAGTGTGATCAGTCAGCCGGGACAAGGTTCCGAATTCTCGTTCCATATGGAATTTGCTGTGTCAACTGAAACAGTAGCCGAGCAGGCCGAAAAGCAGCCATTGACAGGAAACATGGATAGCCTGGGCGGTATGCGTGTGCTGATAGCCGAAGATAACCTGGTAAATGTAATGCTGATGAAAAAGCTGTTTTCAAAATGGGGTATTACACCTACCATTGCTGAGAATGGCGAAAGGGCTATAGAAATGGTTCAATATGGCAATTTTGATATCATCCTGATGGACCTGCAAATGCCGATATTGAACGGATTTGATGCAGCTATAGAAATACGAAAGATGCGCGACCCCAAAAAGGCAAATATCCCGATCATCGCTTTAACCGCATCGGCACTGTTTGATATTAAGGAACGGGTGTTTAGCTCAGGTATGAACGATTATGTGTCGAAACCATTTAAGCCCGAGGAACTGCGGGAAAAGATGCAAAGCCTGGTCGAGACTATTATATAAGATCAATATTTTTATAATCTGGCAGGTCCTCAATAAATTTATATCCCTTATTTACAAAATCTATCCGGCAGTAATAATGTTTTAACCCATTGCTTACCGCCAGCAGCGATACTTTGTGTACCATATTATAGCGGGCTATTTGATCGAAAACTTTTTGATCAATGTTAACTGATGGTGCTTTACATTCAATCAGCAGGATCTTTTCGCCAGATGGATTGAATACGACAATATCGGTTCGCTTAGCCATTCCGTATAATTTTAGTCCGCCCTCCAGTTTGATAAGTGTTTTGGGATAGCCTTTTTGATTGATCAGGTACTGCACAAAATGCTGTCTTACCCATTCTTCTGGAGTGATGATAATATGTTTTTTGCGGATGACATCAAACAATGTCAACTGACCGTTTTCTTCAGTGATCTTAAAAGGGTAGGGTGGTAATTGGAGCGGCTGCAGCATTGGTTGTAAAAATAGTTGATTGAGTTGATTAAGTGAATGGATGACAGAGTTAAAATTTTTAGTTGATTAGGTTGATTGACAAGTTAATCCAATAAAAACTTAATCTAACTCAATCAACTCATTCCAACCAATCAAACCATTTTGTTACTTTTGACTTACCGCTATGACTGCTCCAGATCTGATAAAAGACCTTAAGAACCGAAAGTATAAGCCCTTGTACCTGCTACATGGCGAAGAACCTTATTTTATTGATGAGGTAAGCAACTATGCCGAACAGAAACTGCTGCCGGAGGCCGAAAAGGGATTTAATCAAACGGTATTTTATGGCAAGGATACCGATATCATGGCCGTATTGAATGCCGCCAAACGCTACCCGATGATGGCCGAATACCAGGTTGTTCTGGTAAAAGAAGCGCAGGATATGAAATGGGGAAGGGATGATGAGGACAAAAAAAGCATCAATCCCTTACTTAGCTACCTCGAGAACCCTCTGCCGAGCACCATCCTGATCTTTTGTTATAAATATGGGAAGTTTGATAAGCGAAAGAAAACCTATAAAGCTATTGAGAAGAATGGCGTAATTTTTGAATCAGCCCCCTTATATGACAGCAAGATACCGGCCTGGATAGAGGCCTATATTACCGCGAAAGGTTACCAGATCAATCAGCAGGCATCGGCTATGCTGGCTGAGTACCTGGGGAACGACCTTTCAAAGATCGTTAATGAGCTGGAGAAACTGATGCTGAATGTGACCACGGGGCAGGCCATAACCCTGCAGCACATACAGGATAATATTGGTATCAGTAAGGAATATAATGTCTTTGAACTGCAATCGGCATTAAGCAGGAAAGATCCTTTTAAAGTAAACCAGATAATCAATTATTTTGAGGCTAATCCCAAAGCCAACCCGATCGTGCTGGTGCTGGGCAACCTGAATAACTTTTTCAGTAAGGTGTTGGTTTATCATTATGTAAAAGACAGATCGCCGCAAAACCTGGCGCGTGAGCTGGGCGTGAGCCCCTATTTTGTTAAGGATTATGAATTGGCCGCCCGCAGCTATAACTATGGTAAGGCAATGCAGGTGATCGGTCTATTGAGAGAATATGACCTGAAAAGCAAAGGTGTGGAATCAAACGCAGGGAATGGTGAACTGATGAAGGAGCTGATGTTTAAAATACTTCATTAAAACAGGAATCCAACAAAAACAATATTATTATTGTTATGTTTTGCTAATGGTTGGAAATAGCTGATTTGTAACCCCTTTGCTTGCTGTGATACTTCAATATGTCGAGGTTAACGACTGCTAAAAGTGTTATAATACTATAAAATGCTATATTTTGATATAGCGAACCGATGTTTAGCGCTTCAATAATATTCATCATTACAATGTGTGTTTAGTATAGGTTACAAACTAGCTGTAAAGTTAAATATATATTAACTAAAAAACAATATTTTTATTGAAAAGAAACATACAGATTTTTTATAGAAAATAATAAGGGCTTAAAAGAGGGATAATTTTTTTTTACAAATTAATTTATAATTCATATCCTTTAAATGAAAAAATGTTGCACCTTTACTATCAACTACCTTTTGGCGTGGCAAAGTGATGTTAAGCACTGCATCTTAACTTATTTAAAAATTTAATTAATGAACATTTTCGTAGGAAGCCTTCCTTTTAAAATAGAGGAAGCAGATTTAAAAGAACTTTTCGAAGCATTTGGAGAAGTTAGCTCTGTAAAAATTATCAACGACAGGGAAAGCGGCAGAAGCAAAGGCTTTGGTTTTGTAGAAATGGCAGACGATGAGGCAGCAAACAAAGCTATTGCAGAGTTGAATGGCAGCGAAGTTGGCGGCAGAAACATTGTAGTTAACCAGGCTGAAGACAAAAAACCAGGCGAACGCAGAAGCGGCGGTGGTGGTGGCTATGGCGGCGGTGGAAACCGTGGCGGTGGTGGCGGCTATGGCGGCGGCAGTGGGGGTTATGGTGGCGGCGGCGGTGGCGGCTACTCAAAAGATCGTCGTCCTAAATACTAATATACATTCATTATAGCGCCATGCACCCGCATGGCGCTCATATACCTTTGGCAAAATGTTTTTATTAGCGTTCCTGCTATCTTTTGGTATATACTGAACTTTGCTCCCCTTTATTTCGTTAAAACCTATAATCAGCTAATACTTTTGAAGTATAACCAGGTCTGTAAACAGGGGTGAAAACTTTAGCTTTAAAGATTAATATTTCTTTATTATTGTTGTATTTGTATTATTATAACCCCCGGATAATAAATGGACCCTTTTAATTCCCGCTTTATTTTAAAAGAAAAGCGCTGGCTTTGGATTGATTATGATAAGGGGATTAGTATTATACTGGTTGGATACGGGCACTGTTATGCTACGCTAAAAGATCACGGGCTTGCATTGGATAATTATCCTTTTTTTAATTATATCGGTGTGTTTTTATACGGTTTCAGGATGCCGCTGTTTTTTATAGTATCCGGTTTACTGGTGGCCAGGAGCCTGAACAAAAAAGGATTGAGCAACTATATCGGCGACCGTACCAATAATATATTATACCCTCTTTTTATCTGGGGCTTTTTGCAGATCACGCTGCAGATACTCACTGCCAGGTTTACGCATAATGATGTGCATCCTATAAGCTATCTTAACCTGATCATCAATCCGCGCGAAACGGGGCATTTCTGGTACCTCAACGCGCTGTTCGGTATTGGTGTGATCTACGCTTTTTTTAAGATAAAACTTAAGCTGAATGCTGTTATGCAGGTGATGTTAGGTTTGATCTTTTACTCCGCATCTGCTTACATCCATATCAATCATATTAATGCAATGCTTTTGACAGACGTATTTGAATATTATATATTCTTTGCGCTTGGCGACCTGGTATCAAAAATTATGCTTGCCGAAGGCAATATTGAACGTTTTTCATCGTGGAAGATATTTCTTCCCCTGATAGCGGTATTTATAACTATCCAGTATTTTTTCACACAGATCAACCTGGATCAAACCACAGCATTGCATAAGCTTGAAGGGATAAACTTTGTTGAACATCAGATGCCATTCTTCTTCCTTTTCGAAGCATTGGTTGGCTGTATCACCTCGGTCAGTTTTTCATTCCTGCTGCAAAAATATAAAGCGCTCACCTTCCTGCGTATTGTAGGTTATCACTCGCTGTTTGTTTATTGCATGCAGATCATCGTGATGACGATAGCCCGAACCGTTTGTATGAATGTACTGCACATAACTTATGTACCGGTACTGATCGCCCTGGTATGGTCATCGGGTATAGTGCTGCCGATCTTCTTTTATAATTTTTGCCTACGGTATAATTTATGGTGGCTATACACTTTCAGGAAACCCGAAAGACAGGTTGAGTACCTGCGCAGTAATAATATTTTCAGCTATAAAGGGGTGAAAAGTAGTTTATAGCGCACCTGCCACTACATCCTTAAACGTAAAGAAACTGAACGGCCAAGGGCCTGGATCAATTCGGGATCAAGAGAATTGTTCCCGTCTTTTTGTATCCAGCCTTTTTTATTGTCTTTTAGCAGTTCAAGCTTTTCGCCTTCCAGTATTAATTCGAGTTCAGTAGTGTTCTGATCAATTAATTTGCTGTTGATGATCTGATACGCGTAATCTGTATCATTAAATGTTATTCGTAATTGTAATCCCATATGCTCCTGTCTCCGTTGTAAAGATAACCTTGTTATCGTGATTACAATTATTTCTTTTAAATTAAAGTGGCTGAGTTTCAAGGGGGTTAAAATTGATGACTTAAAGTCGTGTTTTTGATATTATAGTTTGTTGGGGACAATACCTGCAAAAAAATGAGCCTGTTTAGTTTCTGTTCATCGTTTGCGGCATTCACAATACGCTTACTGTAAAAATGTCGTTAGTGATATCAGATCGAAGGTATAATTCAATACCTTCGATCTGAAGTTTTAAGACCATCTTATGAACAAATTATTTCTTTTGATTATCATGCTGACGATGGTTACCTGTGCTAACGCCGCTAAAAATGATGATAAAACATCGCCGGTAAATCTAACCGGTGTAAGCAACAAAACGATCAGCGGCTATACCATTAATTTGGACGGAAGCAAAACCGTTGGGATCTATTTACATAATTGCGACCATATCCGCATTACCGATTGCCGGATAATGAACTCGGAAAACATGGGCATCAGGCTTGATAATTGCAGCGACATCATTATTGAAAACTGTTTTGTAAGCGATGTGTCCGTTGGTATTTATGCTTTCAGATGTACAGGGGGCATCAAGGTAAACAATAATGAGGTGATGGACATGGTGGGCCCTTTTGTAAAGGACAATAAATTGATAGGCTTAGGCGCCCATATTCAATTCAACAGTTGTACCGGAGGAGGGAACCAGATAAACTATAATAAATGCCAGACAACTATAGCAGAAGGCAATAATCCTAACGAGCGTACGGGCGACAATATCAGTCTATATAAATCAAGCGGTATTCCCGGCGACCCGATCCAGGTATACCACAACAAAATTAAAGGTGGCGGAACCAGCACAGGTTCTTTTGGTGCAGGAGGTATTATTGCAGGCGATTCGGGTGGCGACTGGCAGGATGTGGAGTATAACACGGTAGTTGATTGTGGTTATGCTGGTATACAACAGCACGGTGGGTCAAATAATATCATCAGGCATAATACTATCCTGTTGAATAACAAGCCGTGGTCTGGTGCCGGCCTTGTTGTTGCCAATTATTCGGGGGCGCCTTCTGCCAATAACACGGTATCCGATAATACGGTTAATTGCTTCGCCGGGAAATTTAACACACAACGGGATACCGTATACAAGCCAGGCTCGGGTAATAGTGCGATGGAGCGGCCCAAAGGATGGGAAACCAATGTGGTAAAAGCAAAAATAGATCTGCGGGTGCTGCCTGATCAGCTGATCAGCCCGAAGAACCTTTTAAAGCGGGTAAAAAGATCAGAAAAAAACTAAGCGGCAGGCATTTCTCTTTCTCCCACCTTTTTCACATTTTTACCTGTCTAAAATCAGCATCACATGAACCATTGGTTAGTCAAATCAGAACCGCATAAATACAGCTGGGAGCAATTTAATAAAGACGGCCGCACCATGTGGGACGGGGTGCGCAATTTCACCGCGCGCAATAACCTCCGCAGCATGAAAACGGGCGATCTGTTGTTTTTTTATCATAGCAATGAGGGTAAGGAAATAGTGGGCATTGCCAAAGTAGTAAAGGAATTTTACCAGGACCCTACCACCGAAGACCCTAACTGGGTGGTGGTTGACATTTCACCCGTGGAAGCACTTAAAAAGCCCGTTACACTGGAGCAAATAAAGGCTGACCCGGCATTAAAGGATATCCAACTGGTAAAGCAGGGCAGGTTATCTGTAGCTGCTATAAAGCGCGAAGAGTTTGACCACATCCTGGCCCTGGCTAATAGTTGAGCTTATAGTTGACGGTTCATAGTTCATGGCTTCCTTCAACTATTTAAAAACAAAAGCCATGAACAACCGACTATGAACCATCACAAATTTAGGATACTGCTCTTTTTCCTGGTATTATTTTGTTCATTAACCGCTAAGGCACAATCGGATTTTAAAGGATTGGAGCACTTATTTACTGTACCCGAGAGTTATGTTGTTTACCATACCGACCATCCACCTGTAGTCGATGGCAATATTAATGAGCTGGTTTGGCAGCAGGTTAACTGGACAAATGATTTTGTGGATATTGAAGGTGCCAGTAAACCCAAGCCTCCATTTGCGACCCGTATTAAGCTATTATGGGATGACAGCACCCTTTATATTGCCGCACAGCTAACCGAACCGCATTTATGGGCCACGCTGAAGCATCATGATGATACGATGTTTCATGATAACGATTTTGAGTTGTTTATCGATCCCTATAATACCACGCAACCCTATTTTGAAATTGAGATCAATGCGTTGAACAGTATCTGGGATCTGATGCTGAACAAGCCATATCGTGATGGTGGTGTTGCGATCAGCAGCTGGGATGTACAATCCCTTCGTTCGGCAGTAAAAATGCAGGGTACACTAAATGATCCGGCAGATAAGGATAGCAGCTGGAGTGTTGAAATGGCAATTCCTTTTAAATCTATTAGTTTAGGCAGGCCGAAATCACCAGGTGAAGGTACTATATGGCGCACCAATTTTTCGCGGGTTGAATGGGATACAAGAATACTCAATGGAAATTATGTGAAATTAACTGATAGTACCGGAAGACCGCTGCCTGAACATAACTGGGTATGGTCGGCGCAGGGTGTGGTAAATATGCATTATCCCGAACGGTGGGGGTACTTGCAATTCAGCAGGCAGGCGATAAATTCTGTAACATTTAATTTACCTTATGCCGAGCAGCAGAAACAATATTTATGGCTAATTTACTACAGGCAAAAGCAATGGTACACGCAGCACCGGGAGTATGCGGTTGCCCTGGATCAATTTCGTCTTGGTGAACATGTCAGCATCAATAAAAAAAGTAACAGCTTGCAACTGGAGGCTACCAAACAACAATTTATAGTGCGAATAACGGACGATGAAAGCAAAGTTACCTGGGTCATCAACCAGGAAGGGCTTACTCATCAATTAATTGTCGACCCAAAATGAATAAACGCGAATTTTTAAAGGCCGGCTTACTGGTAAGTGTGGCATCGCAACTGCCCGCAAAAGCAGAGGCTTCTATAAATGTGTTAAATAGCAAGAAAAAGAAGCTCAAAAACTGGCTTTGGATCAACCCTAATCAGAAAGATACGGATGACGAGCTTAAAGTACGTTATGCCACTTTTAAAGCGACCGGGATACATGGGATATTTTTTGAGGCCGATAGTGAAAGGCATTTTCGCGCGGCAAAAGCGCAGGGAATTGAGGCGCATCGCTGGATGTGGACCTTTAACCGCGCCGAACTGGTGGCCACACACCCGGAATGGTACAGCAAAAGCCGGAATGGCGATTCGTGTGCCGACCATCCGCCTTATGTGACCTACTATCGCTGGTTGTGTCCATCAAGGCCCGAAGTGCAGCAATATTTACAGGACCAGGTAACCGAAATATTAAGCAAGGATTATATTGACGGTATCCACCTGGATTATGTGCGCTATTGCGATGTGGTGCTGCCGGTCAACCTTTGGCAAAAATATAATATCGAACAAACCAAGGAATTGCCCGAGTATGATTTTTGTTATTGCGATGTTTGCCGGGCCAAATTTAAAACAGAATATGGACAGGAGCTTTCGGATATACAATATCCCGAGGCAAGCCTTTCGTGGCGCCTGTTTCGTTACCATAATATTACCCGGGTGGTAAATAGTTTGTCGGATATAGCCAAAGAGCATCATAAACCCATCACCGCGGCGGTATTTCCAACCCCTGAAGTGGCCCGCCGGAATGTGCGGCAGGATTGGACCAACTGGAAACTGGATGGTGTTTGCCCTATGATCTATCACGGGTTTTATAAAGAGGGGGTAAGCTGGATTGGTGATGCTGTCGCCGAAGGAGTGCATTTTCTGGCAGATGCATTCCCGCTTTACGCAGGTTTGTATATTTCTGATTTTAAAAATGATGATGAAATACGCCAGGGTATACAATACGCGCTGAAAAATGGTGCTGCCGGTATCTCTCTTTTTGGTAATGTAACTAACAATAATGTGCTGAATATTTTGCACGAGGAGACAAGTGGGTTTAAAGGTTAACAAAAGAGGGTAGCTATTAAACTACTTGCCAAAATAATTTGAGATATCAAAATAAATAGCCATCGCTTTGCCATCGGCTGTAAGTATATGGATAATATCATAAGGCGTTTTATCCTTATAATTTAGCGATTGGCTAACGGTCTTGTATCCGGGATATTTGTTCTGTATCCAAGTATATTCGGCCCTGATGCCCTGCATTTCATGTTGCTCAGTTATGATCACTGCTTTTTCATAAGATGAGCCATCCCTGTCAGATGTCGAAATTGTCGCAGCATTGCCGGAATTAACAACCTTTTTGGTTCCTGAACATGCAACGCAAGAGATCGCTATAACAAAGAGTAGAATTATTTTTTTCATGACGACTGGTTTAGCTGTCATAAAGATATAAAATTAGAGATACTCTTAGTCAGCTTTATCCGCGAAAAACAATGCTTTCAGCTCAGTAGCGTCATCAGGTTTCATTTTTCCACCCAGGATAAGGCGAAGCTGGCGGCGGCGCAGGGCCCCTGCAAATAATAACTTATCTTCTTCGGTTTCGGGTTCAAGCGCTGGTGCGGGTATAGTGCGCCCGCTTTGATCAACTGCCACAAAAGTATAGTAGGCCTCGTTGCTTTTTACTTTGGTGCCTGAGGGGATATTTTGTGCCCATACATCAAGCCGGACTTCTACAGAGGTGGTGAACGCGCGGGTAACTTTAGCTTCAATCGTAACCACATCACCCAGCTTAATGGAATGTTTAAAAGAAACATTATCAACAGAGGCAGTTACCACAATTCGGTTGCAATGTTTTTGTGCCGATATTGCGGCGGCAATATCCATCCAGTGCAGCAGGCGGCCCCCCATCAGGTTATTCAATGTATTGGTATCGTTTGGCAATACCAGTTCATTCATTATAGTATGTGATTCCTTAGGGTTTTTGGCGATCATAGCGCATTGTTTTTTGCAAAGATACATTTCCCCGCGCTGTTAGTGTTACTGCGGTGAATAATGCATAATCAGATTTATTGAGAAACAAATCTTGATGGATTAAAGAGAAGGGAGGTCTATTTCTTTGCCAACACCTGCTGGGTGGCTTTTCCGTCTTTTACACCCATTTTAAAAATATCTTTGGCAAAGTGGTAGCCAAAAGGAACCAGGCCAATTAGCAAGCTTGTTATAAATGTTCTTGGTTTATTTTTCATGAGCATAATATAATAAAAAATAATTGATCGATTATTTTTTTGTTGAATTCAAAACCCGGTACCCCACCAATTCTACCCACCGCGCACCGGCCGGGTGGTAATAAACAAGTACCTGGTAATCATTCTCCGTTTCAAAGTGGGACCCTTCAAAATAGGTATTATCGGGTTTATTGGAGCCCTTGGGTACCCAAACATAGGCGTAATCATACACACCCTGCTTCAAAAGCATTTGGATGTAGTATCGGTTTTTAGTGGCATCATAATCGAGCTTGCTGCTTTCATCAAGCCGGTAATTGTTAAACTGGCCAACGATGTATGCCGAACCATCAGCCCCGGATTTGGTGCTTGCCAGGGTAAAATACATGTGTGCATAATCAGCATCAATACGCGGGTCGCGGCCATCCTGGTTGCCAACATAAAAGTTGCCACCGTTATCATACAGGAAGGTGTAATTAGGCTGGTCAAGCGTAGGGTCCGTCAGCAGGATCACCGTATTGGCAGTATCCCGGTAAATATGCGAGATACGATCTGAATTGAGCTTTAAGCTGCGGGTATCAAAATGCCTGAACTCGTTGAGCCCCTGGAAATTGAAAGTGTTCAGGTCGTTGTAAACCAGTTGCGTTCCGCGGATATTAGCGGGCTGTGTGCTTAGCTGGCCCGTTTCATCGCGCCTGTTTTGCATGATCAGCATGCGGATATCATTGTTAGGGTTTTGCACACGCAAGGAACCGTAATCCATAGTTACATTGATCTTTTGGTCGGTTTGCCGCGCATTGAATGAAGGGACAACCTCGCCTATAATAGAAACTTTTGGATCATATACATAAAACCGCTGGGTTAGGATCATTTTGGTGCGGTCGCCATCCTCGTAAACCTTTAAAATATAGTTGCCTGCTATTTTGGGGACGATATTTTCATTAGGCAGCTTTAACTCGTAGTGCGTGTATTTTTGCAGGGTGGATGAAGAGTAGCTGTAATCGCGGATCTGGCTTTCGTTGAAACTTTGCAGATATTCGGCTGACGAAAGGTTGGAGGAGTTCCAGGCTTCATCACAATGCTCAATGGTGTAGTAAAAATTACGACTGCCGCCGCTCAGGTCATCAAAAGCTAAAAGCAGTTTTTCAGCAGAATTTAAGCGGATAAGCGGGAAAGATGGCTGCTTTTTGGTATTATAAAACTCAACGCTTTTTAATTCAGGACGGAAGACCTGGTTAGTATAAGGGGATTGAGCGAAGGAGTTAATGATTATAAATAAGAGAATAGAAATACAAGATATATTTTTCATCACTTTAATTTATAGTGAATAATATTTTTGTTAAGTACATCCTGATCTCTAATCACCAGTCTCTGATCACTGGCTACGCTTCTAACTCCATTATTTGCTCAGCCAATACTTCCCACTTTGCCTGTATCTCTTTAATTTCCAGCTTTTTCAATTGGTAGGTATCTGTAACTTCCTGGGCTTTTTTGGCGTCGCTGTATAATTTATCATCGGCCAGTTGCGATTCCAATTGTTTGACGGTTTTTTCCAGATCCGTGATCTGCTCTTCCATTTTAGTCAAATCCTGATTCAGCTTCTTTAATTGCTGCGACTTGTTATGATCCGGCTGTTGTTTCACAGGGGCAACTTCCTTCTTCTCCTCCTTTTTAGGCTGAGGAGCTGGGATTGCTGCCTTTGGTTCCAGTTTGCGTTTGGCGAACCATTCATCAAACTCCTTATAAGTTCCGGGATATTGTTTGATCTGTTGATCCTCGATGAACCATATTTTGTTGGCCACATTATCCAGGAAGTAGCGGTCGTGAGATACCACGATCAGCGTACCTTCAAACTGCTGTAATGCCTGTACCAGGATATTTACTGATGCAATATCCAGGTGATTGGTGGGCTCATCCAGTACCAAAAAGTTGGCGTCAGCGGTAAGCGCTTTAGCTAAAGCGACACGTGATTTTTCTCCCCCGGACAATACCTTGATCTTTTTAAATACATCATCGCCCGTAAACAGGAAGGAACCTAAAATGGTACGCAGTTCTGTTTCCGTATGTTTTGGAGCGAAGGATTGCAACTCCTGTAAGGCAGTATTCTCTAAATGCAGGGCTTCCAGCTGATGCTGGGCAAAAAATGTTTGTGATACATTGTGGCCGGTTTCGGCCTTGCCGGTAAAATCTTTATCAGCCCCCGCGATAATACGCAGCAGGGTCGATTTACCTTTACCGTTGGCACCGATGAGGGCGATCTTATCACCTTTTTCGATAATCGCTTCGGCATGGGTCAGGATATCAATGGCCGGATATTTTTTGGTAATGTTCTCCAGTGTAACTACGTGCCTGCCTGATTGTTTGGAGAAACGGAAGCTGAAATTTACGGATGGATTATCATCATCCACATCATCCACACGCTCCATTTTATCAAGCATTTTAATACGCGATTGCGCCATCTTAGCTTTAGAAGCCTTAGCCCTGAAACGTTCGATCAAGCGCTCTTCCTGCCTTATTTTTGATTGCTGGTTTTTAAATTCACCACGCTGAATTTCTTCACGCTGTGCTTTTTCTTCGAGATAGAAGGAGTAGTTGCCTGCATAAATAGTCAATTTGCCTTTACGCGATTCTACCGTGCGGTTGATCACTTTATCCAAAAACCATCTATCGTGCGATACGATAACGATTGCACCTTCAAAAGCCTTCAAATATTCTTCCAGCCAAACAATTGACGGTAAGTCAAGGTGGTTGGTGGGCTCATCCAATAAGAGGATATCCGGCGCCTGCAACAGGATCTTGGCCAGCATCACACGCATGCGCCATCCGCCCGAAAACTCGCTTAACTTGCGATGCGTATCCGCCTCGGTAAAACCTAATCCTGCTAATATTTCGTGCGCTTTGTATTCGATGCTGTATCCGTCAAGCAATTCA
The DNA here is from genome assembly GCA_035489035.1 of Mucilaginibacter sp. Taxonomy (GTDB): domain Bacteria; phylum Bacteroidota; class Bacteroidia; order Sphingobacteriales; family Sphingobacteriaceae; genus Mucilaginibacter. The sequence goes on along the minus strand of DATHKT010000037.1, from coordinate 15,766 downwards.
AACTCATGTTGTTTGTCGCTCAGTTTATGCAGCAGGTCTTCAGTATAGTCGGTTTCCAGCTTTTGCAGTAACCGTTCAATTTCATCCAGTAACTGGTTCTGGCGCTCAAAAGCCTCCATAGCCACGTGCAGTATATTTTTATCCGAAGAGTAGGAGAGCAGATCCTGGTTAAGATAACCCATAGTAAGGTCCTTAGCCATGGATATAGTGCCCGAAGTAGGGGTGTAGTCGCCTACAATTATTTTTAGCAGGGTAGTTTTCCCAGTGCCATTGGCCCCGATTAGGCCTATTTTTTCTCCGGGTTTAATATGCCAGTTGGCCTCATCATATAATGCCCTTGCACCGATCTCGAACGTAAGATTATTTATAGCGATCATTTCGGCGCAAAGATACGGTTTTGGGGCGAAATGATGAAGGTGAGAGTCTTTAATTTCGGATTTCGGATGTTCGATTTCGGATTTAAGCTTAACTTAATTCAACAAATGCTTTAATTCTGAAAAATCCGGTTCAGACAAATAACAATCTTGTTAACTTCGCGGCATGTATCAGTTAATCAAACCACTGTTGTTCCTGTTCGATCCTGAGAAGGTGCATTACTTTGTAACCCGCAATTTAAGGCGTTTCAACCGGTTTCCGGGTGGTGCTAAGGTAAGCAGGCTGTTTTGGGATGTACAGGATGAACGACTGGAGAAAGAGGTTTTCGGGCTGAAATTTAAAAATCCGGTGGGGCTGGCGGCAGGCTTTGATAAAAATGCCGAGCTGATAGGCGAAATGGCTGATATGGGTTTTGGTTTTGTAGAGGTAGGAACAGTAACCCCCTTGCCGCAACCGGGCAATTTAAAGCCCCGTATGTTTCGCCTGCCTGCAGACGAGGCGCTTATAAACCGTATGGGTTTTAATAATTTAGGGGTGGATGTGGCAGCCGAACGGATAGCAGCCTATCGCCGTAATGCTAAAGAATCGCAAAAAGGATTGATCATTGGCGGAAATATCGGGAAGAATAAAATAACACCCAATGAAGACGCTGTAAACGATTATATTAAATGCTTCGACCGCCTGTTTGATGTGGTTGATTACTTTGTGGTGAATGTAAGCTCGCCCAATACACCGGGACTACGCGCATTGCAGGAAAAGGAACCACTGATGAAGATCCTGGATACTTTGCAACAGCGCAATTCAAAAAATGGTATCAGCAGGCCGATATTGTTAAAAATAGCTCCTGATCTGACTAACGAACAATTGGATGATATTGTAGAGATCGTGCAGGAAACGCATATTGCCGGAGTAATAGCTACCAATACCACTATTGTAAGGGACGGATTGAAATCGGATAAGTTCAGTAATGAGACAGGGGGCTTAAGCGGTAAGCCGTTAACCCAAAGAGCAACCGATGTGATCAGTTATCTTTCTAAAAAATCAAATGGGTCGTTCCCGATCATCGGGGTGGGGGGCATCCACTCACCAAAGGATGCCATGGATAAATTAAAAGCCGGCGCAGCCTTAGTGCAGCTTTACACAGGCTTTATTTACGAAGGCCCGGGATTGATCAGCCGGATCAATAAAAAAATCCTGTCAGCATAAAGCCAACAGGATTTTGAATCCGTAGAGACGCCATACTTTGCGTCTTATAATATCATTTTCGGGAGACGCACCAATATTGTCGGGGCGTATCTACAGCAGAAAATTATTTGCCTAAAGCTTTATCTAAAGCCGCGTTGTTTTTAGTGATCTGGCTGTTTTTTGGCTCAGCAGAACGGTCGCCCAATTCAATGTTGGTAGCCAATTTAAGTGCCTGTACTTCTAAACGCGAAGTAGTTTTATTTTTCCTGTCTTTTCTTTTTAAACGTGTAACGCCCATGGTGTTGTAATTTTAATGTTTTAATCCTGAGGTCGGGAGCGGATTCGAACCGCTGTAAAAGGTTTTGCAGACCTCTGCCTAGCCACTCGGCCACCCGACCTTTTTTAAGGATTGCAAAAATAGTAATTATTTGTTGGCTATCAATTTTTTTCTGCTTATTTCTGAACAGAAAAGAGCGGTTGCTATAGCTACGTTTAATGATTCGGCCTGCCCAACCCTCGGAATGGTAACTGCCTGTGTAACCAATTGCTGCACTTCGGGGCGCAGGCCATTGCCTTCGTTACCCATTATGATCAGTCCTTCACGGCCAAAATCAGTATTATAAATGTTATCACCGTTAAGCAAAGCGCCAAATGCAGGAAGCTTTACTTCGGCTAAAAAATTAGCCAGATGGGTGTAATACACCTTTACCCTCGCCAGCGAACCCATGCAGGCCTGCACCACTTTGGGATTATAAACATCCACGGTATCATCAGAACAAATGATATGATCGATGCCAAACCAGTCGGCAATGCGGATGATGGAGCCCATATTGCCAGGGTCCTGTATGCCATCAAGGACAAGAGAAAACTGTCCCTGCAATTGCGCATGATGTAAAACGGGCCATTGAGGGATCTTTATTTGTGCAATAACTTCCTGCGGGGTTTTTAAGGTGCTGATCTTTTCCAGGTCGTTAACAGAAATTCCACATATGTTTATTTTTTGGGATAATTTCAGCACTTTTGGATCGAACGCGGTAGTATGGTAAACAGTATCCACCTGGTAGGCTGAATTAATAAATTCATTTATCGATTTATGGCCCTCAACCAAAAAAAAACCGTGTTCACGGCGAAACTTTTTATGTTGTAAAGACTTTAATAGATTGATTTGAGATTTTGAAAGCATATATCAGACCTAAAGGTTACCGCCTTACAATATTAAGTATTCTTCTCCTCTTTCTGGTTTCGGGTTGCAGTTTAACCCGCCGCCTTAATGATAAGCAGGCGCTTGTGCGTAAAATAACCATCAAAGGTGTTGATAAAGAATTTGCTGAAGCCGCAGTAAACTATGTAGATAAGGAGCAGCAGCCCAATAACTGGCTCAACCTGCAGCTTTATTATTTATTCAGCAAAAAAGGAAAAAAAGATATAGGTGAACCACCAAATTTGCTCGACAGCGCCCTGGTTGAGTTTTCGCGGCAGCAAATGCAAAAATTTTTGCAGAATAAGGGCTACCTTAAAGCTAAAGTTGCCGATAGCATTGTAGTGAAAAAGAAAAAGGCCGAACTGGTGTTTACTGCTACTGAAGGCCCCATGTTCAGGATACGTAATTTTAAAGATAGCATTGCGGATAAAAAAGCCGAGGGTTTATATCGCTTAAACCGCAAAAATTTCTCGCATATCAGGCCCGGTGTACGTTTTGATACCGATAGCTTGGCTGCCGACAGAGACGAGGTTTACCAGTTGATGAAGCGCAACGGTTATTATGATTTTTATAGACAGTACATCACTTTTTATACCGACACTACCTACAATAAAAGCGTGGCTGATGTGAAAATGATCGTTGATAACCCGCCGAATAAGTCGTCTCACCCTATTTATAAAATCAATAATACGCTGATCACCATCGCAAACAGCAGCGGCCGCACAACCGGAAAAGCGGATACCTTACAGGTTGATTCGCAGTTCAGGTTTGTAGATTATTCTCATAAGTTTAACCCTAAGATTGTACAGATATACGTTTTTCAGAGAAAAGGCGACATCTATAATATTGATAAGCAAACGCTGACCACCTCCAGGTTATCAGAACTCAATGTTTTCAGAAATGTACCTAATCCTACCTACGAGAAGTTACCCGACAGCACTAACCGCTTAAATACAAAAATTGATATTGTACCGCTCAAGCAAATGTCTGACCGGGTGGAAGGTGAATTCCTGTTTAATGGTGGCCGGTATGGCTTTAACGTAGGCAATACCTTTACCGACAGGAACGTGTTTAAAAGCGCCGCTATTTTACAGGTTAAAGTCAACTATAGCGCTTTATTCGACAATGGATTTAATCAAACGGTAAAGGGCGCTATCGAGAACCAGGAATTCAAAGTTGGTGCAACGCTGACTTATCCGCAGATACTGACGCCGTTTAATCTGCCTATTTTGGGTAAATACGGAGTGCCGCATACCACCTTTTCAACCAATTACTCCTTGTTTTTTCAGAAAGGCCTGGTTGAACGCGAAAGCTTTGTGAACTCAATAACCTATGATTTTACCGAAACACCCGATAAGGTCCACACCTTTACCCCTATAGACATTGAGTTTTCGAAAGGTATAATCGATCCAAAAGCCCGTGCGCAATTATTACAAGATACCTTCTATTCATATGTATACCTTATCGGTCGCACCATTTTTACAACCGGTAGTCAATATTCCTATCAGTTGAACGCTAACAAATTAAATTCATACAAAAATTTCATTTACTTCAGGGGATCATTGGATGTAGGTGGTAACACACTCGCATTAGCAAGCAAAATCTTTAATACCAAACGGGATACGCTGGGGCAGCGCACTATGTTTGGTTATACTTTTGCCCAATACGCCAAGGGGGAAATAGACTTAAGACTATATAAGAGTTTAGGTGGAGAACGGCAGTTCATTTTCCGGCTTAATCCCGGCATTGGTGTACCCTATGGCAATAGTTCGTTATTGATATTTGAAAAGAATTTTTATACCGGTGGCGCTAATGATATCCGGGCCTGGCTGCCACGCACTTTAGGGCCGGGACAATTCAGCAGGGAGAGTTATGGAATAGGACCGGAGGGTAACCTTACCCGCCGCAACTTAAAATATCTTGACCAGTTTGGCGAGATCAAGATCGTAGCAAATGCGGAATACCGGTATAAACTGGCGGACAACTTTTTTGGATCGAAGTTAAAGGGTGCATTTTTTGTTGATGCCGGTAACGTTTGGCGCCTGCACAAGGAAGCGGAAAACCCTAACGGCGAATTCAGGCTTAATAATTTGCTGCAATCAACTGCTATGGGTATAGGTACAGGTTTACGGTTCGACCTTGCATTTTTTGTTTTCAGGTTTGATGCCGCGCTCAAATTCAAAGATCCCCAATTTGAAGGTTCCGATCAGTGGGTACTGCTCAAACATATGGACGAATTGTTTCATAGCGGGCCTTTTAAAAAGACCTATTTGGCCAATAACGGCGAAAGCTACAACTTCCTGCAGCTTAATTTTGGGATAGGGTTGCCGTTTTAATTTTAGTTGATTGGGTTGAATAAGTTGATTATGTTAGATTAAGTTATAACTCAATCAACTTATCCAACTTAATCAACTACTCACTTTACCTTTACTTAAACAACCCCTTCAACCCATCAATAATACTTTCGAAAAAGGTAGAGATGCTAAGATCGTTATGATGGTTAAAGTAGAGGAATATAATGAAGATGATTATCGCTATAATGATAAACCTTTTGAACAGGTAGCCCAGCACCACCAGCAATATGGGGATAGCTAATAATACGATCCAACTGATGTGGATGGGTACCAGTTTATTATCACCTTTATAAACATAATAAAGGATGGAGTGTGTGCCCTTATCATTGATATGCTTGGCGTACAGGAAGGCAGATTTTTCCATTTTATGGTGATAAAAGGCAACCCCTCTTTCAAATTTTAGCGGTTCCTGGAAACCGTTCATGCTGAAGGCAAATACGCCGTTCACGTTTTCGAGGGTGTTGTTTGCAGTATCCACAGCTATAACTGCTATCTCTTCTTTGGCGTATACATTTTCCTTAATGGCGAAATGATTAATAGTAACTGTATCGGCTACAGCAAAGCCGGCTGAGGTTAGGATAAGGCAAATGATCAGTACAACTTTCTTCATAATTCGGGACGCGTATGCGCCAATAAAGTTAGTGTTTTTTGTTATTGAACAGCATGTCATAAGTTAACCCTTATGGCCTCGACACGGACGTGCCCTAAAGTGGCTGCGATGTGGCACTTATAAGACTCACTGATATTAAGAGTTTGAAAATGGTACTCGTAATCATCATAAACCAGGCTTTCGCCGGACACATCAACAGCCGACAGAGGGGTATGAAAACCAGTGCCAATAGCTTTTAATGCAGCTTCCTTGCGGGTCCAGTAATGATAAAACTTTTCCTGCCTGTCAGATGAGCGGTTGATATGGTTCCATTCATTTTCGGTGAAATGATCGGCATAATCATCCAGATCGATCTTTTTGATCAGTTCGATATCTACCCCCACTTTGCCATTAAGCGAACCGCAGCATATCACCGCGTTACCTGAATGGGCAATGTTAAAATCGAGCGTGGCATTAAAATAAGGGCGGTGGAAGATATTATATTGTAGGTCTGTTAAGACTAATTTCCTCTCCAGTCCAAACTCTTTTAAAAGTTTTATTAGCAGCAATTTCCCCGCTATAGATAGTTGCCTGTCCAGCCATTCCCTTTTGCGTAAAGCCTCCTGTCTTAATTTTGGAGGGAGCAATACCAGTTTATCTGTAAGCTCTTGCTCGCTCCAGGGATGGGTTGTTTCGGTATAATAACAAGCTATCATCAACCAATATTAAGTATTATCTTAAATCAGATCATATTTCAGTCATTTCGATATTCTCCCAGGTTTGTTTTTTGTATTGCCTGAACATAATAAAGTTAATAAGCAATGCCGGCACAATGGCAACCCACACCACCATTTCCCATTTCATCAACAGGTAGTGGCCGAAACCAATACCACCCATAAATAAAAGCATCAACAGGGATGTAATGAGTTTGCCGCCGCCCTGTTTGGTTACCACAGGTTTTGAAAAAGGTAGGCCCTTTACCATAAACAGCGCCATCAATAAACCATAAATCAGGCTTACCAAAAAAGCCAGTATTACATCATTAATAGCCTGCGGTCCCCACACAATTACGATGGCGATACTCAGCACCAGGCAATAGGGTAAAAAGTAAAGCGTTACAACAGCCTTATACATTCCAGATAATATTTTACCCGGCTCACCGATCGGCATAGCGTAATAAACCCAGGCCGCTTTATACTTATCAGACATGGATATATTCATCAAAACAGCTGATAAGATGAAGGTAGATAAGTAAACCAGGTAAACGTAATAATGGCTCGCTTGCAGTTTATCCAATCGGTCGGATAGAGAGTCGCCCTTGCCATTCAAAGCAAAATATAAAAAGTAAATAGGTACATAGGCAAATGCCGGATACACCTTCATCTTAAACTCGCGGTAACGGGCGGATAATTTCCAGGTGATACGGAAACCGGCATTTTCAACCGGGTCAGAAGCGATTACATTGGATAGCTTCTCGATAAAGCCGAACTTACCCGCTTTTTTTATCTTGGTTGAAGTACTGGCATTGCCATCAGATGTTGCGATCACCGATAACCGCCTGTTAAAACCAGGAGCAAGTACCTTTGCCACAAACCACAGTCCCAAAACAGGCAGTGTAATGCCGATAATAGCCAATAAACTGGTAATAGGTCCCGAGCGGGCTGAATGTATCAGTAACTCATTGAGCGCCGCTATCCATACCGGCGGCAACAGGTAGGCCCACCAGTGACTTAGCAGGCTTATATTGCCTAAAACGGATACATTGATCATCCGGGGCAACAGGTAATAAGCAGCGAAGATCAATACCGAAAAGCCTATCTGGAAATAGCTGATAATGTCTTTGAACTTCTCCGGGCTAACCGACTTCATCAGTAACAGATAGATAATATTGACCAGGAAAATGCTTAAGAAAGTGGCTTCAAGTATCTGTATAAAAAAGATAGGCACAGCCAGTGGGCCATCTATATAGCCCACGATCACCAATGCAGGCAAACCCTGTAGTAAAGCCAGCCGCAATACGTAAATGCTAATATGCAATATGCGCGAAACCGCGATGGTGCGGTCGTTGACCGGTCGCGGCAGCAGGATAAACTGGTCGCGGGTATCTATTAAAACAGTTGTGAAATCTGATATTAGCGTGAGCGCCATCAGCACCATGAAGATCAGGAAATAATAGGTTTCGCCTACGTACGGCATTTTATTTAGCGTGAGTACCAACCCTATAAAAAAGCCCATCAGCAGTGTAAAGAAATTGATCATCCAGGGCGATTGCTGGCCATTGTTTTTGGCATTTTTGCGTGCCGCGAACATGGCCTTTGGCCGGCGGTTGTCCATTAGCAGCTTTATCCGCAGTATTTCATTAAGCTGGCCGACGTCGACGCCCGTTTTGGCGATGACAGGATACAGAAATGATATGAAACGTAAAAATATTTTGTCCATTTATAGACCTATTTAAAAAGTGTTGTCATTTCGAACGAGGTACGAGGAGAAATCTTAAACATGTGCCCGGCGAATTTGCATGTTGTATAAGTTTTCTCACTATCGTTCGAAATGACAGGGTGTTTAATTTAATCAAAAGCATTAATAATAGCATCGGCTTCGCTGGCCTGGTCTTCGCGACCGGTCAGTTTGGAGAATATGCGCTCCAGGGTATCGCTATGGTTTTGTTTGAGCGATTCGAAAGTGCCATCGGCAATAATTTCACCTTTATTGATGAGCAGTATCCGGTCGGACACTTTTTCCACCACATCCATCATGTGCGAGCAATAGAAAATGGTTTTCCCCTCTTTTGACAGGCGTATAATGAGTTCTTTAATCATGATCACGGCGTTGGCATCTAAACCTGAAAGTGGCTCGTCCAATATAATGATCTTCGGATTGTGGATAATGCCCGATATCAGCAATACCTTTTGCTTCATCCCTTTTGAAAAGGTGTCCATCCTGTCGTTGATGTTGATGGACAGGCCAAAGGCTGCGATCAGTTTTTTAATCCGGTCATCCAGCAAATTCTCTTCCATACCATACAACTTGCCAATGAAATCGAGATATTCCATCGGGGTCAGAACATCGTATATCTCAGCGTTTTCGGGTACATAGCCAAAAAGCTTTTTTATTTCCTGCGGATCTTTTGCCATGCTAATGCCGTCTACAAGCACCTCGCCTTCAAAGTCGGGTATCAGGCCGGTTAGTATTTTAACGGTGGTCGATTTTCCGGCGCCGTTTGGGCCGATGTAACCAATTACCTGGCCGGGATAAATATCAAGCGACAGGTTTTTTAAAACCTGCTTCGAGCCATAAGATTTAGAAAGATTGCGTATTTGTATCAGCGGGGTCTCACTCATAAATAAGAATTAGAATTGCCCGTAAGTTAAAGAAAATATGGATATGGTAAACGGGAGGCTTTTTATTTAGTTGTGACGCTCGCAGAGTGGACTCACCCCGACATCGTTACGCTTGTCACCCCTCTCTACAAAGTAGAGAGGGGATTGAATAAAAAAGAGTAACCCTCTTTGCCGCTTGCGGGAGAGAGGGTGGTCGAGCAAAGCAAAGACCGGGTGAGTCTACTTACAAATAATAAGGCACAAAATTCTCATCAGCCAGCTCACAACCCACCAACATGGAGGTGAACAGGATATCGCCGAAAATGTTAGCTATGGCCGTATCAGCAGCATCACGACCGGTGGCTATTTTGATCAGGCCGTTGATAGGCACCAGCTTGGTGGCGTCAAACAATATCCATTCATCGCCAATATAAGCCTCGAAACAGGCATGGAAATCACCGGGCTTCAATTGATAGGCATACCCGGTAAAATAGCGGGACGGGATAGTCAACGCCCGGCACAGGGCGACACCCAAATGCGCGAAATCACGACATACACCGGCCTGCTCGGTGACGGTATCATAAGCCGAGGTTTGGGAATTGCTGAAGCCACTGCGATACTCCACATTTTTGTTGATCCAATCGGTAAGCGCAACTACTTTTTCAAATGGATTGGCGATATGCCCAAACAGGTTATTGGCCAGCCTAAATAGTTTATCCGACTGGCAGTAACGGCTTGGATATAAATAAGGCAGTACCTGTGGATCCATTTTACCGATCATGATCTCTTCACGGCCCGAATGGTCTTTGATCTCGTAGTTATTATCGACTGTGGCCTTATAGATGATCTGTAAATTAGTTTTCTCGGGCACCTCCAGGCGGATGATCCTGTTCTCGCCATTCACCGCGGATATTTCTTCCACTTTTACATAGGGGTCGATAATAAAAGTTTCATCCAGCACCGCCTGGGTAGGCGTTCTTAAAGCATGAATATTTAATATCAGCGTACCCGCAGTATGTACTTCATAGCCCATCTCGGCAGATACGTTGAATTTCATTTTTGTAAGTTGATTAAGTTAGATTGAGTTGATTAAGTTGGATTGGGTTTGATGCAGCTAAATAACAGAACTATTCAACCAATCAACAATTCAACCCAATCAACCAATATTAAACATTTTCGTTTTGCGGCAGCTTGGCAAACGCGGCATCCATCCAGTCATCTGATATATCCTCCAGCGCCTTTTTCAATTCTTCAGCCCATTGTTCCGATATATCCTGCAGGTCGCGCTGTTCATAGCGTTGCTCCACCATTGCATAGCTGTCCTTTTTGTAAAGCACTACATCTATCGGGAAGTCGACATTGTTTGAGCTTACCCTTGTCGAATCAAAAGACAAAAATCCGGCCTTCAGGGCTACTTTCATGCTGGTGTTTTCAGTCAGCGTACGGTTTAGTATAGCTTTACCATGCCCCGAATTACCGATGATCACAAATGGCGCGCCCTGCTCCAATTCAACCCAGTTCCCTTCTGGATACAACAAAAACAATTTATGCTCCTTATCGTCTTTCAACTGCCCGCCGATGATCGTATTCAGATCAAACTTAAAGCCTGCTTTTTCGAGCGATATTTTATCTTCCTCAGCAACTCTTTTGATCTGCTGTCCAAAAGCGTTGGCAGCCTTGTATAACTTGTTAAATTCCTGGTTCTCTAATTGTTCCCTGAAATATACCACAGCTTTGTCCCTCACCGAGCGCAGCCCGCTAGTCATGATAAAAAGCGAGAAGTTATCTTTTTGTTCGATAAATATTTTCTTTTTAACAGCAGTCTCCGTGCCGGATGTGATCAGCGTATCAGCTATGGCCACCAGGCCCTCTTTAACTTTAATTCCTAAACAGTAGGTCATTTTTTAAATATAAATTGAAGTATGTACCGGGCTGCCAAAATAATTAAATAAAATGATTCGCGGGCGTTTACCCGGCTATATCTGCGGTTTTCTTTCATAGATCAAAACAGGGTTCCCGTCTATGCTTTTTGTACATGTATCTATCCTGTTTTTTTGGGCGATGAATAAAATCGTTATTTGATTGGAAGATAAATAAAACGTTTCGCTTATTAGGCTGTTACGTATCAAACTATCACAGTAACTGCCTGTAAATAAAATAAATCTGTTCCAACTATTTGGATATGATTAAAAAAGTAGTATCATTGTGTCCTAATGACACTATGCCGTGTTTCTGACCAATTAAACCAATTTATACAAATCATTTCCTTTTGATCTTTTTGAGGGGAAACAAACCAAAATAACCTTTAAAATGAAGAAAAATTTATCTATTCTATCGATCCTTTTGTTGGTGTGCATGATAAGCATCAACGCATCGGCACAAAAGAAAAAGGCAGCCCCGGTGCCTAAAAAGCCCGCAGCCGCAGTCCCGCAATTTGGTAAAAATTCTATCAAAGATGTTATCAAAGCCATGACGTTGGAAGAAAAAGCCAAACTGGTAGTAGGTATGGGCTTTAAAATGCCCGGTATGCCGCCCCCTTCGCCTAAACAAATGAAGGATGGTGTTGATATAGGCGGATTTAAACTGCCCCCGTCTGATGAGGATGCTTATAATATCCCCGAGAAAGTACCCGGTGCAGCAGGACGTACTCATGCGATAAAACGCCTGGGCATCCCATCCATCACTGTGGCCGATGGCCCTGCCGGTATCCGCATAGACCCATTCAGGGGTAAGGATAGCTCAAAAAGTTATTACGCGACTGCCTTCCCGGTTGGTACTTTATTAGCCTCATCATGGGACCCTGCGTTAGTTAAAAAAGTAGGCGAAGCTTTCGGCAGCGAAGTACATGAGTATGGCGCCGATATTTTATTAGGCCCCGGTGTTAATATCCACCGTAACCCTTTGGGTGGCCGTAATTTTGAATATTATTCAGAAGACCCGCTGGTAACCGGTCGTACCGCGGCTGCCATTATCAATGGTATACAATCGCAGGGGGTGGGTACATCCATCAAACACTTTGCAGCCAACAACCAGGAAACTAACCGTAACAGCGTAAACACGATTGTGAGCCAGAGAGCTATGCGCGAGATCTACCTGAAAGGCTTCGAAATTGCCATCAAAACTTCGAGCCCATGGACAGTAATGTCATCTTACAACAAACTGAATGGTACTTATACGTCTGAAAGGCGCGACCTGATAACCACTATCCTCCGTGATGAATGGGGTTATAAAGGCTTTGTAATGACCGATTGGTTTGGTGGTAAAGATGCCGTTGCCCAAATGAAAGCCGGTAACGACTTGTTGATGCCTGGAGGCCCGCCGCAATCGCAAGCTATTGTTGATGCGGTGAAGAAAGGTACGCTAAGTGTAAAACAACTGGATATTAATGTTGCCAGGATATTGAACATCATAACCAAATCACCTGAATTCAAGAAGTATAAGTTCTCAAGCGCCCCAAGCCTTAGAAAAGATGCGCAGGTTTCACGCTCGGCTGCTGCGCAGGGTATGGTGCTGCTGAAAAATGATGATAAGGCCTTGCCATTAAAAGTTAAGAAGGTGGCGCTATTCGGTAATATATCGTATGACCTGATAGCAGGCGGTACAGGTAGTGGTAACGTAAATAAAGCATACACAATTTCGCTGATACAGGGCCTGAACAATGGTGGTTATGTGGTGGATGCCAACCTAAAGCTGGCCTACGAGACCTATATAACTGAGGCTAAAGCAAAACAGCCTAAGTCGAGGATGTCATTTTTCATGCTTCCTCCACCGATCCCGCAAATGACTGTTAGCCCCGAAGTGCTTACCCAGGAGGCTAATGATGCTGATGTGGCCATCTTTACCATAGGCAGGAATGCCGGTGAAGGCGCCGACCGCAAGCAGGAAAATGATTTTTACCTGTCGGATGCAGAAAAAGCACTGATCAAAAATATCTCGGATGCTTTCCATGCTAAAGGCAAAAAGCTGGTGGTAGTGATGAATATCGGCGGTGTAATTGAAACAGCAAGCTGGAGAGAGGCTGCCGATGGCATCTTACTAGCATGGCAGCCAGGCCTGGAAGCAGGTAATGCTATCACTGACGTGCTGAGCGGTAAAGTTAACCCATCCGGTAAACTGGCAACCACTTTCCCGATATCTTATAATGACGAGCCTTCGTCCAAAAATTTCCCGGGTAAGGATCTGCCATTGCCTGAAGGTGAAAAACCGGGCCCGATGAGAGGGCGTCCGTCTGAAGTTACTTACGAGGAAGGCATCTATGTTGGTTATCGCTATTACAACACTTTTGATGTGAAAACCGCTTATGATTTTGGTTATGGCTTATCCTACACTAAATTCAAATACAGCGACCTTAAGCTGAGTTCTAAAACCTTTAACGGCTCGATTACGGCTACAGTAACTATTACCAACACGGGTGATGTTGCAGGGCGCGAAGTAGTGCAAATTTATGTAAGCGCACCTCAAAACAACCTGCCAAAGCCATCAGAGGAACTAAAGGCTTTTGCCAAAACCAAAACCCTGCAGCCAAAAGAATCGCAGACTATTAACCTTACTTTAACTGCCAAGGACCTGGCTTCATTTGATACCGCGAGATTATCATGGGTTGCCGAAGCAGGTACCTACGAGGTGAAAGCAGGTGCTTCTTCTACCGATATCAAAAAGACCAAAAAGTTTGAGCTCGCAAAAACCATCGTTACCGAAAAGGTTCATGATGTGCTGCAGCCACAAGTAAAAATTGCTGAATTAAAGAAGTAATATTTCAAAGAACACATTAACTGATCTTATATAGCTACCCCGGTCGTCACAAGCGACCGGGTTTTTTATTTACCCCCGCCCGTCCTCCCCCTATATTTAGGGGGAGGTGTCGACGAAGGAGACGGAGGGGGTAAATATCCGGCAGTTATATGAACTCACTATAAATTCCCTATTTTTAAAAAAACTTTCAATCCCTGGAAACCACATCACCAACTACAAAATCTCAACCGCTCGAGTGGGTCAACAACCTGCGGGTGATAGCCCTGTTCGCTGTTATTGTATTGCATACCGCCTCCCTGTTGCTCATGGACTTCAAAAAAGCTTCCATCGGCGACTGGCTGGTATCCGATTTCTACAATGCCCTTACACGTTTCGCCGTCCCTGTTTTTGTGATGATCACCGGGGCCTTATTGCTTCATCGCGAGTATGAGTTAGGCGATTTCCTCAAAAAGCGCTTATCGCGGGTAATTTGGCCATTTCTGTTTTGGAGTTTAATATATATCGGTTACTCATGGTACGCCGAAGACATCATCTTTACTACTAATGCCTGGGCCAATACCAAAGTGGTTTTGCATCAGCTTAAGTACGGCGCTTATTATCACTTGTGGTATGTGTATATGTTGATCGGCCTTTACCTATTTGTCCCGGTCATCAGCAAATTTGTGCGCAATGCTGCTGAGAAGGAGATATTATACTTCCTGCTGGTTTGGTTTCTGGTACTTGCTTTCAGTCAGCCATACCTGTCACGGTTTCAGCCGCAGATCGATGTACGTTACTTTTCCGGCTATATAGGATATTTGGTGCTGGGTCACTATTTAGCTTATAAGGACTTTCCTCAAAAATGGCTTAAACCCAGCCTGGTACTGTTTTTCTTTTTTTGCCTGATCGGGATCACCGCTGGTACTTACTTCATCACGGTAAATACAAACGCCTTAAGCACCATACCTTACGAGCCGCTTGGTCCCTTCATCATATTGTATTCCGGAGGAATATTTTTATTGGCCCGGTTAACCACTTTTAAGTTACCTCAAAGCCTTATTAAGATCCGCGACCTGGCAGGGGGCTTAAGTCTGGGCATCTATCTATGCCATGCCTTATTCCTTACCCTGTTGGGCGAGTTTGGTATTAGTCACCAGTTGGGCAATCCGATTTACAGTATTCCGCTCACCGCCCTTATTTGCTTCCTCTTAGCGTTCTTACTGACGTTCATCCTGAGCAAGATCCCGCTTATCGGCAAGTACATTGCAGGCTAAGCCGGCTTTTTAAATGTTAATTTTTGGCGATTCCCGGGCAAAACCAACTTTTCAGCTAAAAAACATACCATTTTCCGGGCTAAACCTTTTATGCCCGTGTGAATTTTCCATTGTTTCCGGGCTTAACGCCTTATGCCGGTAGTAAAAATCGGTTGTTTCCGGGCTTAACGCCTTATGCCCGTATGAATTTCCGGCTGTTTCGGGGCTAAACGCCTTATGCCCGTGTGAAAAAATCGAGAGATTTTATAGTTAATTTGCTTGTAATAAGGTTGATAGTAATTCCCCTTGGCTAAATTGCATCATTTCACCCCAAAATTATTCACAAAAAAATTCTTTTTATAAAAAAAGGCCCATCGGCGGATACAACTAAATATACGATTTTTTTCTCAAAAATCAAAGAGGTATTTCCCCCGCTTCCCCATAGCTATGCTGCTGTAAATACTTGCTCCATCGGAGCAAATGGACGGTAGAATTGGGGCGGGGCCAAAATTTTCGTATCTTGCGTCATTCATTTTCAAGTATTTGACATTCCAGGATTTTAATTTTAACGAACAACTAACCGAAGGTATCCTTAGTATGGGATACAATACGCCAACCCTCATACAGGAGATGGCGATACCGGTCATATTAGAGGGTAAGGACCTGATAGCCTGCGCACAAACGGGCACGGGCAAAACCGCGTCTTATTTATTGCCTGTGCTCAACAAAATAGCCGAGGCCGGTGAGGAGCATACCAT
>DATHKT010000036.1:0-135796 GCA_035489035.1 Mucilaginibacter sp. | reverse complement strand
GTCAGCATTTTATCTTCGCCCGGACTATAGGC
The DNA here is from genome assembly GCA_035489035.1 of Mucilaginibacter sp. Classification (GTDB taxonomy): domain Bacteria; phylum Bacteroidota; class Bacteroidia; order Sphingobacteriales; family Sphingobacteriaceae; genus Mucilaginibacter. Next base: position 135,764 of record DATHKT010000036.1, on the reverse strand, counting down.
GAACTTGCGATACTTTAAAGGGGCTATCTGTAAGGCATACTGCAGGTTTTGCAGGTTGCGCCCATATACCAGCCCAACCTCTTTTATTTTATTAGGTTTACCGAAGTTGAGGTTGGTGCCATCATAAAAAAACCATTCGTGATATTCGGCTGATAAGCGGTTGAGAAAGTCATAGTCGCTTTCACGGTATTGGATAATATAATCGATCGGGTCTGTACGCGCAGGGTTTACCTTCATTTTCAGATCGTTTGTCGGCACATCACTTGTCGCCTGGTGAATGATCGATTTTAGATTTTTGGCAAGATATGAACCCAGATCCGGCCCACGCTCTAATAAAATGGTGGGGCTGAATCCGCTTACGATCAAATCTCCCTGGTAGCCATGGCTTTGCGAAAATTCGACACGGGTAACCTTGCCAACAAAAACCTGCTCATTTCCACTGTCAACACCAAACTCGACAGTAATATTTTTACCTATGAAGTTTTTTGAATTTGACAAGGAAGACGTCCCCTGCGTCTCAACCAGGTCATGGTTAAAACGGAGCTCGAATTTATGATGCTCATTAAATTTTTGCTCAAGACTAAAAGCTGAAAAATGCGATATAGTTGTCCCGTCTATATTTATGCTGACATTAAGTTTATTTTCCATGCTTAACGTACCAATTCATTGCTATCGGGCAATCTTATATTTACCTGGTATATATTTTTGGTCATAAGCACTTTGCTTTTGTTATACCAAAAATCTGATCATTAATTAAACTTTACTGGTTAGTAAATTCGCCCCATACAGATGCAAAAGCAACACGCTTACCTGTGTTAACGATCATATAATACCAGCAGGATAAAACAACAATAACGCAATTGATAAGGATCTTCAAATAGGGATGAAGATCACCTGATCAAATTGAAATGTAATTTACCTGAATTAAGTAAAATAAGGCTTTATACCGGCCAATCATTTTTGTGTTCAGCGCTTCCAATTTTTATGGTTTGGGCAGACACCGTAAAATGAATTAACATGGGCTGCGAACCAACTGAATCAATACCTTCAGAATATTGAACAATATAACCTTTGGAAAATGATAATTCTTTCATTTTTGAGTCTTCATCACTTTTTTTGAAAGTTACCGTCCCGTCCTGTGGTTTGAACTGGTTATTTACCATCGATTCTACAATAGAGGTGTCGGCAGTAGATTCAACAACCAGGTTTATAACTCCGCCATAAACAGCGGATGCCGGTCTGCCTTTAGGATCTACATCTCTGTGAAAAGAATAATTGCAGCTAATTACATCGAATTCTTTGCTGCCAAGTTTTAATTTTGCCTGAAAAGCCATTTGTGATAAGTTTAAGAGTTAAGATTTAAGAAACTGTCAGCAATTTAAATATTATTTTAACACAAAATCAAATTTTTCTCAAAATAATATTTTAGCAAGTTATTGATTGTTAGAAATATAAAGAATTGCAAAATTATATCATTTGGTATATAAATAAACAGAGAAATAGCCGGAATGAAGATCTGGCAAGAATAATATTTAAACTTTTTTTACCTCGCAAAGACTTGTAGGAATATTGAAAATTCAGATTGTGATGGGCAAATGGCTTAAATAGACAAATACTTAAATAGTTTCGAGGTTAATTTTTTTTTAATCTTTTATTAAGTCCTGCCAATTTATTTGTAACATCAATTAAACAACCTAATTCATTCTGCATCGAAAGGTACTCTTTATAAAAAGTGCGGCTTCGGGTTTAACTATTCCTGGCTGATGCTATATTGTTGTTTAGTTTTAGACGATCATCTATATAAACCATGACTAAAAAAGTATCCAAGTTAGAGGCGGCTATTTTATTGCTTATTATAACAGCTTATAGCGGCTTGGCAAAGCCAGTAAACAAATCAAAGGCATCGATCGATACCTTGCCCGATACTTACAATGTACGGTGGGATACTCCCGGCCCCGGATCGGCACAATCTATGCCATTGGGCAATGGTGATATCGGCCTAAATGTTTGGGTGGAGAAAAATGGCGACCTTGTGTTCTATATTAGTAAAACCGATGCCTGGGGTGGCGAACCTGATGCCCAAAAAGACCCCTGGATGAAGCATGGTGGGATATTAATGAAGTTAGGAGCTATACGGGTATCGATAAGCCCTAATCCGCTTGACAAAAGTTCAGCATTCAAACAAATACTTAAACTTAGTACTGGTGAAATATTGGTACGCGAAGGTGAGGGGAACAATGCAGTTGATCTCCGTGTGTGGGTTGACGCCAATCATCCTGTTATACGTGTTGAAACAAAAAGTATCCGCCCGGTAACTGTAAGCGTAAAATTGGAGACTTGGCGTGCCGGGATAACGGATACTGTTTTAAGCGATCAAAAAAATCGTTTAGCCTGGTATCATCATAATTCGGCAACGGCCGATCCGCATTTGGCTAACCTTACTTTCGGCGCTGTAATCAAAGGAAATGGGCTGGTTAATAAAGATAATGAAACATTGCAGTCGGCTAAGAAAGTCACTTCACAATTGATCTCTATCTATCCTTTAACATCCGTTTCAGGCAGTGGTGTTCAGTGGCTTTCAAAATTGGAGCCGCAGGTAAGTCGGCTTGAAAAGCTCAACCAGGGCCAAACCCGTCTCGCTCATCAGCAATGGTGGAAGCAATTTTGGCAGCGCAGTTGGGTGTTTGTGCATGGTGATGAATTGGCTAATAAGGTGACGCAAGGTTATGTATTGCAGCGCTTTGTTACGGCTTGTGCAGGCCGGGGCGCTTATCCTATAAAATTCAACGGATCTATTTTTGTGGTGGATAACCCGGAAAAAAAAGAGAACGCAGATTTCAGAGCATGGGGCGGGCAGTACTGGTTCCAAAACACCCGCGCAATGTATTGGCCCAGGCTGATGGCCGGCGATTTTGACATGATGCTGCCATTGTTCAGGATGTATGCCAATATTTTACCGGCTAACGAGAAGCAGGTCCAGCAATATTATCATCATGGTGGCGCTTACTTTGCGGAAACCGCTCCCTTTTGGGGAGGGCTTGATTTTATGGGGCCGGATGTAAAGGCCAATTATACCAACCACTACTTTACGCCCATACTGGAGCTGAGCATGATGATGCTCGATTATTATGAATATACCGGTGATGCGACCTTCGCGAAGAAGACCTTATTGCCGGTAGCTACAGCCGGGCTGCAATTTTTTGATCAGCACTTCAAGCGTGATAGCACTGGTAAACTTTTGCTTGATCCTGATAATTCCATTGAAATGTTTTGGAAGGTGCACAATCCCGCACCGGATATTGCCGGTTTGCATGCTGTACTTAGCCGTATGATAAAACTACCCTCAGGCATGGTTGATGAAAAAACACGATCGCAATGGCAAAAACTCTATGATGAGCTACCGCCTTTGCCAATGGCAAATGACAATGGTAAAACTGTGCTTTTACCTTATACAGGGCCGCAAACCGCCAAATCATTCAATAGTGAAAACCCCGAACTGTATGCGATATACCCGTTCAGGCTTTATGGCCTGGGTAAGCCTGGCCTGGATGTGGCCATCAATACTTTTAATGAGCGTAAGCAGCGTTCAAAGGGCTGTTGGGTTCAGGACCCTATTCAGGCTGCTATGATAGGGGATGCTGATGTGGCTAAAGACTATGTAAGTTTTGCCTTGACCCGTAAAGATGCCAACCTGAAATTCCCGGCTTTTTGGGATAAGGGCAATGATTATGCGCCCGACGAAGACAATGGTGGCAATGGTGAAAACGGCCTGCAGCAAATGCTGATGCAGGTTGATGGAAAAAAAATAATGCTTTTACCTGCCTGGCCTGCCGGCTGGGATGCTGATTTTAAACTTCACGCACCATATAATACAACGGTAGAGGGCAAGGTTGTAAAAGGAAAACTTATCAACCTGAAAGTAACACCCGCCAGCCGCACGTCTGACGTCATAGATATGGCTAAATGATCGACTCAAATAAACCTTGTTTTATAGGATATTGGTTTTAAGCCAAATCCATAGCGCCTGTTAAACTCTCTTATCTATTTTGAATAACAATAAGCTTGTAAGCAAATAGAATTTAATGGTAAATTGGTATTAATATTTGTTAAATTTATACCAATTGCTTTGGCTCACCTTCATTGCATTGTTGCTTTATATAATGTTACAATCTTTGAAATGTAAACTGTTTTATTGTAATTTAGCCATTCCGGTTATCTAAATATGGTTCGTTTTTTTAAACCTAAATTACAGAGCGGTTACTGAAGGGTGAATGCTTAGGGTGTGCTTATCAACATGAGATTTTTTTTATCGGGTATAATTGCGGCTATTTTATTAAATATCCTGTCCACATTGCCAGTCGCTGCGCAATCATACGGACTTGGCTTTAATAGTCACGAAGTAGTACAGGATAAACGCACCACATTGGACCTTGGCCTGAGTAATGTATCTCCAAAGGACAACCTCGAGGTTTCTTTTGATCTCTCCTTTATCCCAAATCATGAAATTTATTTTGGTTATATATTAAGACTTGTTGGCGATGATAAGCAAAATATCGACTTAGTATATGATAACCAGGCAGATATCAAGCATTTTAAAATAATAATAGGCGAGCGGCTCTCAAAAATATCATTCAATATAGATGATAAATTATTATTTGAACACTGGAACAAACTGCGGCTGCTTATTGATTACAAGAATGATAAGATCACCGTTTTTTCGGGCCACGAATCATTTTCTGAATCGGGGGTCCATCTAAAACAAAGTAAAAACTACAAGTTACTTTTTGGCGCCAATGCCTATCGCCAGTATCAAACTACCGACCTTCCGCCACTAAAAATAAGAGATGTAAACGTTCTGCAAAACGGCAAACTGTTATCCAATTGGCCACTCAATGAATGGCAGGGCAATGTTGCCAATGAAACCGTGAATCAGAATAATGGAACCGTAACAAACCCTTTATGGATAAAGGCACGCCACCGTAATTGGCAGATGGAAAAGGAATTCACTGTGCCGGGGGATGTAAGTTTAGCCTTTGATGCAGCCAATGAAGTGGTTTATGTCATCGCTCAGGATTCGTTGGTTACTTTCTCCGCAAATAAAATACCGCAGCTGAAAAGTACAGCTTACCGTTCGGGCAGGCAATCTTTAGTGCCCGGCGACCAGGCATTGTTCAAGAATAGTAAGCTGCATTATCTTTATATAGATCAAATGGCCATTGCCACTTATGACCTTAAAGATCAGCGGTGGAACAAAGCTTTCAAAAATATTGCAACCAATAATGGGCATCTGAATAAGTTTTTTTGTACAACAGACAGCTCCATATACACCATTGGCGGATACGGGCAGTTGGTATACAAAGACAGTGTAAAACGCTATAACGTTATAACCAATACCTGGCAAAAGGTAAAAGTAAAAGGAGATACATTTACCCCCCGTTACCTGGCCGGATTAGGCACCACTGCAAATGGCGATACAGCTTATGTTATTGGCGGATATGGCAGCGCATCAGGTCAGCAGATCGTGAACCCTCGTAATCTTTACGATATGATGCGGTTTTCGGTTAAGGATAAGTCGTTTAAAAAACTGTTTAATATCGATGTAAAAAATGAGGATTTTGTATTTGCCAACTCTTTGGTTATCAATGAAAAGGACAGATCATATTATGGCCTTATTTTCCCCCAGCATAAATTTAATTCAAGTCTGCAACTCATAAAAGGCTCTTTGAACAAAACTGGCTATCATTTGGTTGGCGATACCATCCCATACCAGTTTCATGATATACACTCGTTTGCTGACATGAGTTATTTCCCGCATAGTGGCAAATTTTTAGCCGTTACGCTTTTTAGGGAACATGATTTGACAAGAATAAAAATTTATTCGCTCTTAAATCCGCCGGAACCACTTGCAGATAAAATAGTGGAGATCGGTCATATCAATTACCTTTTGTGGGTAGCCATTATTGGCATAATTGTATTGGGAATAGCTGTGTATTTTATTTACCGGCGTAAGAGTAATGCAAAAATAATTTCCCGGCCGTCAAGACCTGTTGAAGACTTATCATTGGCTAAACATCATGCCGGGGAGGATGTTATAGTTGCCGAAGATGATCACGCCCGGAACAGCAATAAGAACGCTATATTTTTATTTGGCGACTTGCAGCTTTTTACTCCCGAAGGGAACGAGATCACTAAGTATTTTACACCACTGTTAAAAGAACTCTTCCTGGTTATTTTGCTGTATTCGGTAAAGCTGGACAGGGGGGTAAGCTCTGAAAAATTGAATGAGATACTCTGGTTTGATAAATCAGAAAAAAGCGCCCGCAATAACAGGTCTGTAAATATTGCCAAGCTTAAATCATTGCTTGATAAAATGGGGCACTGTCATTTATCAAAGGATACAGGTTATTGGAAAATTGAGATAGATTACAGCATCATCATGGTTGATTATCACAACTACCTGAATATTGTATCCAACAAAACAAAGCTGAATAAGCAAAAAATACTGCAGCTTACCCATATTACGCAAAGGGGTAATTTTTTATCAAATATTGAATATGAATGGCTCGATGCCTTTAAATCTGAAGTATCCAACGAGATCATCGACTCGTATATTCAATTTGCAAACAGCGTTGAAATAGCTGAGGACCCGGAGTTTTTAATAAAACTGGCTAATGATATTTTCTATTTCGACCCGGTTAATGAAGAAGCTATGATATTGAAATGCAAGGCTTTGGCACATATTGGTAAACATTCGCTGGCAAAAAACACTTTCGAAAACTTTAGCAAAGAGTATAAAGTAATATACGGCGAGGGTTTTAATCGTGATTTTAATTCAATTCTGGAATAAATCTGTTACAATCACTATTTTCTTCCCTAATTAATCAAATATTAATAATTCATTAAGGTTTACAGGCAAATTTGGACTGTAAACCAATTATAAATTTTAGTATGGTTATTTCTGTTTCAAGGTTGTTAAGGCCCGTGGCTATATGTGCTTTAGTAAGTATCACCGCTATGAGTGTGTGCAAGGCACAGACAAACACCGATGGGAATCTTAATTATATCGACCCGCATATTGGCAACGTTGGGCAACTTTTGGAGCCAACACGGCCAACTATGCACCTGCCCAACCAGATGATCAGGATGTATCCCAAAAGGGCCGATTATATTGACGATCAGATCTCAAGTTTTCCGCTCAATATGGTGTCGCACCGACTGGGAGAAGTTTTCGCTATAAAACCTGACGATAAGCCCTTAACTGCTGATTCCTGGAATCAAAAAATGCCATACGATCATGACCTTGAGGTAATCCGACCATGGTGCTATTCTACGTATTTAATTGATAAGGATATTACGGTTGAGTTTACACCCGGCAAAAAAGTAGGTGTATACCGGTTTTCTTTCCCGGCTAAAACTGCAACTAAAAGCCTGCTTTTCAATGTTTATAATAACGGCCAGGCTCAGTGGAACTTTACCGGTGGCAACGAGATCACGGGTATGGAAACCTATCATGATGATATTAAAGTTTATGTTTACGGAAAGTTCAATGCGAAAGGAACAGCGGGCGTAATCCAGGATGGAGCTTTAACAAAACAAACATCGGTAGAGGGTAAAGGCGTCCGGTCATTTATCACATTTGCGGCCAACGCACCGGATGTTATTGAGTTTAAATATGCTATATCCTACATCAGCCCGGAGCAGGCCAGGCAGAATTTTAAAAATGAATTTACCGGCGTTGATTTTGCCGCTTTAAAGCAGGCTGGTAAAAACGCCTGGGCAAAAGTGGTTAACCAGATACAGGTGGAAGGCGGAACCAACGCGCAACGCCGATCGTTTTATACCGCGCTATATCGCAGTAATGAGCGCATGGTGAATATCAACGAAGGTGGGCATTACTATAGCGGTTATGACAAAAAAGTGCATGAAAGCACGAGGCCATTTTATGTTGATGACTGGGTTTGGGATACCTACCTGGCATTGCACCCGCTAAGAACCATATTGAACCCGGCTATGGAATCGGATATGCTGAACTCCTATGTCAACATGTATCAGCAAAGTGGCTGGATGCCCACGTTCCCGGTTTTGTTTGGTGATAACCCGTGTATGAATGGTTTCCACTCCACGGTGATGTTTTTGGATGATTACCGGAAGGGCATTCGTGGTTTCGATGTGCAAAAAGCCTACGAAGGTATCCTGAAAAATGCGACCCAGGCCACCATGTTGCCATGGGAGAACGGCCCGAAATGCGAGCTGGATGATTTTTATTATGACAAAGGCTATTTTCCCGCATTGCGAAAGGGAGAAAAAGAAACCGTGAGCCTGGTGCATTCTTTTGAGAAGAGGCAGGCTGTGGCAGTTACACTGGGTGGTAGCTATGATGACTGGGCGGCCGGACAATTAGCTGCTGAACTGAACAAACCAAGCGACCAAACGCTATTCGCGAAACGCGCCACCAATTATAAAAACCTTTGGAACGATGATAAAAAGATGTTCATTCCCAAAGATAAGGACGGCAATTGGATCGATATCGACCCCAAATTTGACGGAGGACTTGGCGGGCGTGATTACTATGATGAAAATAATGGTTGGACCTATCTGTGGCAGGTTCAGCACGATATTGATGGCCTGATTAATTTAATGGGCGGCAAAGATCACTTTCAAAATAAGCTGGATCAAACATTCCGTGAAGGACTGGATCGCAGCAAATATGAGTTTTGGGCCAAATTTCCTGATGCTACAGGGTTAGTTGGTCAATACTCAATGGGCAACGAGCCAAGCTTTCATATTCCATACCTGTATAATTATGCCGGCGCGCCATGGAAAACCCAAAAACGCATACGTTTTCTGCTTGATGTGTGGTACAGGGATAATATTTTCGGTATCCCCGGCGACGAGGATGGAGGCGGCATGTCGGCCTTTGTGGTGTTCTCGTCAATGGGTTTTTATCCTGTTACGCCCGGTAAGCCGGTTTATACCATTGGCAGCCCGGTTTTCAGTAAAGTATCGATCAATCTTTCAAATGGCAAGCAGTTTAAAATGGTGGCCCATAATTGTTCGGTGATCAATAAATATATCCAAAGCGCTAAGTTTAATGGCAAGGTTTTGAATAAACCATGGTTTACGCATCAGCAACTGACCTCTGGCGGCAACTTGGAGCTTGAAATGGGCCCGAAGCCCAATAAAAACTGGGGCATCTGATCTAAACAAAAACAAATACATATAAAAATTTATCCTGATGAAAAAACAAGTTTTTAGCATCTTGCTGCTACTGCTGTGCGCTGTTGGATACAGCCAGCAAAAGCACAGTAAAACATCTGTCTTTAAAAGTTATAAGGGATTGGTAATGGCAGGTTACCAGGGCTGGTTCAATGCGCCGGGAGATGGGGGCAACCGAGGTTGGAACCATTACCTGTCGCACGGCAGGTTTGAACCGGGCATTACCAATATTGACGTGTGGCCCGATGTAAGTGAGTACAAAAAGACCTATAAATCTCCCTTTAAGCATGCTGATGGCAGTGATGCTTACCTGTATAGCTCATATGACGAATCGTCGGTTGATACGCACTTTAAATGGATGCAGCAGTATGGGGTTGATGGTGTGTTTGTGCAACGTTTTATTGGCGATGTACAGCGTGGCGCGGGCCGCAACCATAATGATGTTGTTTTAGGTAATGCGCTAAAATCGGCACAAAAATATCACCGGGCTATTTCGCTGATGTATGATCTTTCGGGGATGGGGGCCGGTGGTGATTCTTTGGTGATCAAAGACTGGAAGCACCTGGTCGACAGTATGAAATTAACCAATCGCGGCAACAACCAAACCTGGCTTTATCACAACGGTAAACCACTAATTGCCGTGTGGGGTGTGGGTTTTGACGATCATCGTAAATATGGCCTGGCTGAAGCCGAAAGGATCATTGATTTTTTAAAGAATGACCCTGTTTATGGCGGGTGCGCTGTATTGCTCGGCGTACCAACCTACTGGCGTGATTTCGGGAACGACACAGAAAAAGACCCGCACCTGCATGATCTTTTACGTAAGGTGGATATCATTCACCCCTGGTTTGTAGGAAGGTTTAGTGAAACAGCCTATCCTGTATTTCAAAACCGGATAGTAAATGATATTGCCTGGTGCAAACAGAACAAGGTTGACTATGTGCCAACAGTTTTCCCGGGGTTCAGCTGGCACAATATGAACCCGCGGAGCCCGCAAAATCAAATTCCGCGCAACAGGGGGCATTTTTATTGGAAACAGATTACCGGCGCTATAAAAAGTGGTGCGGATATGCTGTATGTAGCCATGTTTGACGAGGTTGACGAGGGTACAGCTATCCTTAAAGTATCAAAGAACCCGCCGGTTGGGCTTAGCACATTTGTGACCTTTGAGGATGATATCCCCAATGATTATTATTTGTACCTAACAGGTTACGCAGGTAAAATGCTTCGGAAACAGGTGCCATTTAAGGAAAATATACCTCCGCCTGTTCATAAATAAAATTAACAGCGATGCCGTTAATGCTTTATTAATCACTTATTAGTTAGCGGGCATAGTTTAGTGCCATAAACCATTTATAAGCCTGCATCACCAGGCAAACCGAATAGAAATTAATCTTATCATAATAATTATATGAAGAAAAAGGACATACCCATTTTGGTTCTTTTAGTAACTATATTTTGCTCATTTAATAGTCCAATGCCGGTTGTAAAACTTCCTTACAAGGATGCTGCTTTACCTGTGGAAAAGCGGGTTGCTGATCTTTTAAGCAGGATGACCACTACCGAAAAAATTAGACAGCTGGATATGTACTGGGGCCATGAGGTTGCCAATATGCAGGGGCACGAAGCGGTATCATTTTCGGATAGTGCTAAGATCAGCATCGGTACCGAAGGGATAGGTTCTGTACACGATCTTTACCCGTTAACTGCAACTATTACTAACCAAATACAACGCTACGCGGTTGAAAAAACACGATTGGGCATCCCGGTATTATTTATTGAAGAGGGGCTGCACGGTTATTCGGGGTTGGGCAGCACTACTTTCCCGGCGCCTATAGCCCTTGCAGGTGCCTGGGATACCGCCCTTGTGCATAAAACCGGTCGCATAATAGCCACCGAAATGCGGGCGCACGGCGTCGCGATGGTATTGGGCCCTGTGCTTTGTCTCCCGCGCGACCCGAGGTGGGGGCGTGTTGAGGAAACTTATGGCGAAGATCCTTACCTGGCCGCTGCCAATGGTGTAGCTATGGTAAAAGGTTTGCAGGGCAGCAAATTAAGCAACCCTGACGCTGTGATAGCCGAACCCAAGCATTTTGCGGTACATGGCATACCTGAAGCAGGCAGCAATACAGCCCCGGTAAATATGGGCGAACGGGAGGCACGCTCATCATTTTTATATGTGTTTGAAAAAGCGGTTAAAGAGGGTGGAGCTTTAGGGATGATGGCTGCCTATAGTGAATTAGATGGTATTCCCTGCGTGGATAATAAATGGTTGTTGAAAGATGTATTGCGTAAGGAATGGGGATTTAAAGGTTTTGTATTGTCTGACCTGGGGGCGATCAGGATGTCCTTAAATAATCATCATGTTGCATCAAGCCCGGCCGACGCAATGGCGCAAACGTTAACCGCGGGATTGGATATGCAGTTCTACGATTTTCCGCATGATCAATTTTCAGCGGCGATCAAGGAGGCTTTAAAAAGCAAACAGCTTTCTGTGAATGAGCTCAACAGGGCGGTATCAAATGTGTTGCGGGTTAAATTTATGCTGGGCTTATTTGATCATCCTTATATTGATGAAGGGTTAGTTAAAAAAGTATATCATACCGAAGCAAGTCATGCGGTTGCGTTAAAGGCCGCGCAGGAGGGTATAAGCTTGTTGAAGAACGAAAATTCGCTATTGCCGCTCGGTCCGGGAGCGCACGCTGTGGCGGTTATCGGCCCGCTGGCTGCTAGTACTTACCTGGGTGGATATACCAATCCTTCGGGGAAAGGTATCGCCATAATTGATGCGTTGAAGCAGCGGGCGGGCAATAGCCTGGATATTAAATACGAAGCCGGTTACTCGGCAGATACATCGGCTGCAAAGCAAACTGAAAACCTGCAGAATGCAATAGGCGCGGTAAACAAGGCTGATGTTGCGATAGTAGTATTGGGTGAAGATATTAATGAAGTAGGTGAGGGGAAGGATCGTTCGAATCTTGACCTGAACCAACGGCAAACGCGACTTATTGAGGCCGTGTATAAAACCGGAAAACCTACCGTGGTGGTGCTGTTTAACGGCAGACCGTTGTGCGTCAACTGGGTGGCCAAAAAGATACCGGCTATTGTTGAATCATGGTTTTTGGGGGATTCAGGCGGGCTGGCTATTGCGGATGTTTTATTGGGCAAGGTTAACCCATCCGGCAAACTGCCGATGACGTTTCCGCGTTCGGTAGGGCAGCTGCCTTATTATTACGATCATAAACCCACTTCAAGGCACGTGTATGTCGACCAGGATACATCAGCATTGTTTCCATTTGGGCATGGGTTAAGCTATACCTCTTTCCAGTATTCGGGTTTAAATATTGCGCAGGCGCATATCCCGCTAAATGGTTCAGTAAATGTCAGCATCAATATAAAAAATACGGGCAAGGTTGAAGGTACCGAGGTGGTGCAGCTTTATTTACGGGATGTTGTTGCCACCGTTACCACACCCGTAAAATCGTTAAAGGGGTTTAAACGGATCAGCCTGAAATCTGGCGAAAGTGGTATTGTGCAGTTTAAAATAAATAATAAAGAGCTGATGCTTTGGAACAGGCAGATGAAACAGGTTGTAGAACCCGGAGAGTTTAAGGTAATGGTTGGCAGCTCATCGGAAGATATCAGAGCTAAGGGAAGTTTTTATGTGAAATAGGTTTTTGGATGTGAAGATTTTGGATGTGCGGATGATTGTAGAATAGATTTAAGATAGATATAAAAAATATCCGGGTGTAAATAAACTTTAACCGGGATTTAGTTGAGGTTATCCGATAATGTTGGTGACCAGTGTGTGTCCGGGGTGAGATACGGGCACACTTAATTTTAAAGTTTTTGTCATTCTGAACGAAGTGAAGAATCTTCTACAGTTGACGAGTCTACGCCATGCTTGTCCTGCGTTCATGTCTGGCGCAGAAGATTCTTCACTTCGTTCAGAATGACAAGAAAGCTCATATAAAAAGCGAGCTAATCAAAGATTAGCTCGCTTTTTATATGAGGATTTGGGTGATTTTATATTATATTGCTTATGGCATAGGCTTGGTTGGCCGTGTCGCGGTTAGTGGTGTGATGCCTTTGAACATCTTGGCGCCATCACCTGTCAATCTTAAATAGTAATCTGAGGAGCAGGGGGTACCATCTTCATCAAGCGACCTGAAGTTTGAACCTGCCGGAACAAAAGCCTGGCTTTCTGCAGTCTTGGCGATCTGATTGCTTTCGTTGTATTCGTCAAACATCGAGATATAAATGCCCTGGCATCCAACTCTTTTCATGTTGTAAAACTGCCTCCACATAAAATCGCCATGCGCCCTTTGGCGGGCACTCAGGTCGCCAGGCAAAACACAAGGCTGGTAATCGATACCGTTGCCATTGCAAAAGGCCTGGTCGGCTTTATTTACGTTCGTAAAAAATCCATCAGATTCATTGGCATTACCAATTCTTCCCACCATCCAGGGTGATAGCATATCAAAGGTTTTATAAGTACCTAAAAAATCCGGACGGGAATCGCTGTTCTGGTCGCGCCAATGCGTTGGCACGCCGCCGATAACATAGCACCCTTTGCTTTGGAACCATTTGATCACTGCGGTGCAGGTCGTTGAAGTGAAATCGTGGTTTTCATCGCTGAAACCAAATCCCCAGATACATACTACGGGTTTGCCATTTTGCTTGGCATAGGCTGGTGACGCGGTAAGGGCCGACATTTTATTTGTCCAATCGGTTTCCATTTCTGTTGCCATGTTCGTCCAGCCGCTTACGTCATACATGATGTAAAATTTAACGCCATTGTTTTCTGCGGCTATCTTCACTTTGGCGGCCATAGCATCGCGTACCGGCCCTTCAAGGCCACTTGGATTAAAACGCTGTAGAGCTGCCCCATCAATGCCATAATCTTTCATCCATTTAAACTGGATATCCACAGTTTGATCGCTGAAAGACGAAAATACCCTGGCCTCGCTGCCATTATTAAGGTTGGCATAATTTGTTTTGAAGGTATTGGTATAATCGCGCACATCGGGCCAGGCAGATATAGCGGTGTTGGTTGGCGAAGGCGGGTTTTCCCATACGTTTGCCCAATGCCAAAACCTGTTTATAGGCGATCCATCGCCAATGGCGGCAAACCAGCCCTGGTAACCAACAACTACTTTTCCTACCACATCACCTACGGGCGAAGGGGTATGGTCAACCGTGGTATCTGTTACGGGGGGCGGCGGGGTAGGGACACTCTTTTTTGAACAGCTGCTCATCACCGCAACCAGGGCTATCAATAACAACGCCTCAAATTTTCTTCTTCTCATGTTCTTATAATTTAGGTATTATATAGATGTTTTTACTTTTTATCTCCATTTAAATTTGTCTGGATAATTTTCCTGATGGTGCCATCGGCATTGTAGTACAATTTATTTGCGCAGATAGACCTGAGCCAATCGTTGTTAGAAAGCGAGCTGTTATGATAAAAGGCATACCATTGCCCTTTAAATTCAACAATTGAACCATGGTCGGTAAAGCTGTCTGTGGGGTCGATATACACGCCTTTGTAGGTCCAGGGGCCGAGCGGATTGTTGCTAGTGGCATACCTCATGCGGTTATGCTTGCCTGCTTCATCAAAGTTATCCGCGTATGACAGGTAATAAACGCCATCTTTTTTGTGCACCCATGTTGCCTCGTGAAAATCAGTAAGCCCTTGCATAGTGTGCATTTCGCCATCAATTTCCATCATATTATCCTTAAGCTTGCCGCCTTTGCAAATGTTGCCGCCGCCGTAATAGAAGTAAGCCTGTCCGTCGTCATCCACAAAAACACAGGGGTCAATCAATGATTCCAACCCATGTATGTATCCCTGCGACTTAAAGCCGCTTGCGGGGCTTTTGCTGGTGGCTACACCTATTTTCCAGGTAGTGTTCCATTCGGTTCCGCTTGGGTGCGGGAAGTAGAAATAGTAGGTGCCGTTTTTATAAGCGCAATCCGGCGCCCACATAAAGCCGCCATCAGGGCGGCCCCATTCCACATCGCTGGCACGCAGTATTTCACCTTCATCGCGCCAGTGCACCATATCATCGGTGGAATAAACACGGTATTGATCCATCAGATCGCAACCACGCGGAGGATCAATATCATGAGATGGGTACACATATAAACGCCCATCGGCCCAAACATGGGCTGATGGATCGGCAGTATAAATACTGGTAACAAAAGGATTTTTGAGCCCATCTCCTTTATTGTCCTCAACAACCGGGATAGGTGTGTTTTTACTGCTGTCGCCTTTTTTTGAACAACTACCGGTTGCAATAACCAACGTGGCCAAAAGGATGATATGAATTAGGCTCTTGTTCATAAATGGCTATTTATCATTTGTTTACTGGCGGTTATTTGCTTTTTATCGCGCCGGTGGGCACAACTTTCTGAATTGTACCATCAGCATTATAATAAAGCTTATCTACACAGATAGATCTTAACCAATCCTCGTTAGAAATTGAGCTGTTATGATAAAATGCATACCATTGCCCTTTGAACTGTACTATTGAACCATGGTTGGTATAGCTATCGGTAGGGTCCATGTAGATACCTTTTGATGTCCAGGGGCCCAAAGGGCTTTTGCCGGTAGCATAGCGCATTTGATTGTGTTTGCCATTGACATCATGATTATCTGAGTACGAGAGGTAATAAATGCCGTTCCTTTTGTGCACCCAGCTTGCTTCGTGAAAATCCTCGAGGCCTTCCATCTTCTGCATTTCGCCGTCAATCTCCACCATATTATCCTTTAGCTTGCCGCCTTTGCAGGTACCGCCACCGCCATAATAAAAATAGGCTTGCCCGTCATCATCAATAAATACACATGGGTCGATCATAGATTCGAGCCCTTTGATATATCCTTGCGATTTAAAGCCGCTTGCAGGGCTTTTGCTGGTTGCAATGCCTATTTTCCAGGTGCTGTTCCACGCTGTGCCGCTTGGGTGGGGGAAGTAGAAGTAATAGGTGCCATTTTTGTAAGCGCAGTCCGGCGCCCACATAAAACCGCCTTCGGGGCGGCCCCATTCTACCTGGCTGGCACGCAGTATTTCGCCATGATCTTTCCAGTGTACCATATCATCGGTTGAGTAAACATGGTATTGGTCCATCAAATCGCAGCCGCGTGGCGGAGCAATATCATGTGAGGGATATACATACAGACGGCCATCTTTCCAAACGTGTGCCGCTGGATCTGCGGTATAAATATCTCTTACGAAGGGGTTTCCAACAGGTACATTGCTATTTGGTTTGTCCTGAGCGAATGATGGAGTTACGGATAAGCTACCTAAACTTATAATTAATACTGCTGCCAGGAATGTTGGTTTGTGTTTACTTTTTGATGTTTTTAACAAATTATATTTACTCATTATCATGTTATTTCTTTAAAAGCGACGGAGAGAAATTTCTCTCCGCCACTTTTGATTATCAAATTGATGAGGTTAAGGCATGATTATTTTGATACGAAACGCAGGTCATCAATGCCGGTAACGATTTCCGGGTGATCCTTGCCGGTTGTAAAAAAGAAGATCCTGAAGTGATCGATTTTTGTCAGATCGGCACCCCCATCCCCTGTTTTAATGCCTTTATCCAAATCGAGTGTTATTTCGTTCCACCCGTTTTTCAGGTTGTCCAAAAGCGGGGTAACATCCCAGGCCGTTTCATTCACGTCAGATTTTCCTGAACTGGTTATCTCAATAGAACCGTCTTTTTTAAGAGCAGTTACATCAGATACGTACCACCAGAATTTAAACCTGCCATTAGCTTCGGTAAAGGTGGTGTTAAGAGGTACTGCCAGCTGTTTTATATACTGCATGAAGTCGCCGCCATTAGGAATAGTGTTTTTAATGTAGCCTTCACCTTCTTTTTGACCAGGCTTAGTAATGTTAACATCGCCTACAGTTTCCCATCCGTCTTTCACGTCGCAGTTGTCAAATACAACATCCGGAGGTGGTGGAACGGCCCTTAAAACAAGGCCATCTACACCGGTAACCAGTTCAGGGTGACTTTTAGTGGCGGTCCAGAAAAAGACCCGGAAAAAGTTGAATGCAGCCGGATCAGGGTCACCACCAGAAATATCAGCATCCCTGAAGTTAAGGTTCATCTCGTTCCAGCCATTTTTAAGCGTTGGCAATAATTTCGCTATCGACCAGCCAAATTCGTGCTTATCCGCATCGCCACCACTGGTGATCTCGATCTGGCCATCGTCTTTTATGATCGACACATCAGATATATACCACCAGAATGAAAACTGTCCGTTGGCCGTTGTTAGTTTAGAATCCACCGGGGCTGCCATATGTTTGATGAACTGCATAAAATCGGAGCCATCCGGAATGGTGTTTTTAATATACCCTGCGCCTTCTTTTTGTCCCGGTGTTGTGATTTTTACCTCACCAACAGTTTCCCAGCCGTCTTTAACATCGGCATTGTCAAATACCACCAGGGAGGGATCGACAGGTGGAGTCGTAGTGGTATCAACCGGCGGAGGTTTTAGGCCAGATGTATCTCTTGACTTGAACTGCTCCTTTTTACAGCTGTAAACTGTAAGTGCTATTGTGAAGATGGAACATACCATCATTATTTTTATTAATCTCATTTCCTTTTAAGTTTTAAGGTTTACTATTAGGGCACATCTATCTCAATGACCTCAGAAAAATTTGAGCTTTTAAAACTATCGTTCAAACGAACTCCCACCCGTGCAAAGAATTTTCTGCCCGAGATAAGGTTTGGAATAGTTAAAGTGATCGATTTTTCACCTGGGGTCAGGTCGATGAACTCCTTATTAATGGCTACCGCGCGGGTTTCAGAATAATCCCTGATAGAAGCGCCTGCACCAACCAGCTTAGTGGTATTCACATAGGGCTGCGTATCAATAATTGTGGGCAACCCTGCAACAACAGGTGCATCAATATCATACTTTAAAGTCAGGGTAGTTCCAACCAACTCATGGGTTAAGTTTTTAATCACGACATAAGGCGTAAGCTCAAAATCATGTGAACTGCCCTGTGTGATCTCCATTTTAACACTGTCATAAACAGGCCAGAACGCGCCGCCTTTAGGGATAATGCGATAAGTTCCCTTAAATAGTTTGGTATCCTCAAAAGTACCGTCAGATTTACTTGGGATAAACTGAGGGGTAGGGGTGGCGCTCCAGCTTATTTGCTCCAACTGAACCTGGATACTGTTCTGCGAGGTTTCAAAATTGGCATGGGTAGTCGCATCGATCAGCCTGCCCTGGAAAGAAGCATTGGGGCCGCCATAGTTATCAATTTTTGTACATGCAGCGCTTGCCAGCATACATACGCCCAACAAAACTCTGCTCATCAGCTTTTTCATATCTTTAAATTTTAGATTCTTAATAATTAGGATTATTAGGGTACAGGTTAGGGTTTTTGCCAAGCTCGCCACCCGGAATCGGTTCGTAATAATATTTCTTCTCGAAATTGTAATTGCGTCCAAACGTCTCGGTTTCATTCAGGAAAATGTATTTATTTTCGTTAAACACGTAGTAAGGCATAAGACCTTTAAACCTTGCATTATCCAAAACCACATCGGCAATCCGCCATCTTTTCAAATCCCAGTAGTAATGATTTTCAAAAGCAAGCTCCATGCACCTTTCGTTACGCACAACATCAATGGTAGCATTGTTTACCGATGTTGCGCCGGCTCTGCTCCTGATCTGGTTAATGCAAGTAAGCGCATCCCCGGTATTGCCTAATTCAGCGGCAGCTTCGGCCCTGTTCAGTAAAACTTCGGCATAGCGTAAGTCTATCCAGGGCTGCTCGCTTTTATAAAGGTCAACCGTGCTCTTGGGTTTATTGTAATCGATGTATTTTCTAACATAGAAACCTGTGCGGGTTAGCTCATCGCCACTGGTGCTTATACCGGTAAAGCCAATTACTCTTTTCCCCTGGTATAGTGTATTTACATCACCTGATATGATATAAGAACGCTGCGATGGCTGTTTTGCAACCTCGGCAGCAGCTGTACCACTAAAAGATGGATAGATCCCTCTTTGCGTATCGAACATAAGGCCCCTTAAAGTTGAGCCGGGGAAATAAACTGTAGCTAACAATCGCGGCTCGAGCCCGGCCGTCAGATCAACCAGGTTATCGAAACGTTTTGGAGTGCCATCTACATTGGTTATCTGCAGTGTGGTAAAACGCTGCACCAGGTCAAGTGTTGGATATGATCTTGAAAGCGCGTTGGCCGTCATATAACGGGGAGAGAATGTATCGTCCCAGCTATGAGCGGTACCGGAATTAATGGAATACTGTTTAATGAAGATATTTTCAGGACTGCCGCTTTTCAGAAACAGGTCAACATAGTTTTGTACCTTATCAGCATTGGCATTATACAGGGAGTAGTGACCCTCTAATAATTTCGCCGCATCAAAGGCAGCAGTGAAGTACCCGTTAGCTTTATCGGCACCAATACCTACATAACCTGCAGACCTGGCTTCGCCATCAACAAAATTTACAGAACCGTATTTAGCAATACAACCGGCATATAACATGGCCCTTGATTTAAGCGCGGCGGCCACATACCTGTTGGCTTTGCCCGGAATGCTTGTTTCTGGCATCATTTGATAACCCAGGTCAAGCTCGGCACCGATAAAATCCCAGGTAGCCTGTTCTTTATCACGATGAACCTGTAATTCAGAAAGAGGTGCAGCTGGGTCCTGTACTTTGGTAATTATCGGAACGCCACCATAACGTTTGACTAAGCCAAAATAAAAGTAAGCTCTCAGGAAGTGAGCTTCGCCGAGTAAGGCATTAACCCTTGCTTCGGTTAGCTGGGCCTTATGGTTAGGCAATTGCTCAATTAAATAATTCACATCCCTGATGCTGCCATATGGCCAAAAGCCAAAGCCGCCACCGATATCCATGCCGCCAAAAGGCCCTACCATTTCGCCGGTAACCGCACCTGAACAATAAAAATTCATCCAGGGGTTACCGGGATTGAAGCCCGGATGAGAATAATTGACACCATTGATATTGATGTCATCCCCGCCATCAGGCCTGTATTTAAAATCCTCGATAGGTAATGCCCTGTAAATATTGGCTAAATAGGCATTTACACCAGCCTCACTACTAAATATGATATCAGGAGTAATGATATTGGTTGGCGCAATATTTAATTTTTGGCAGGAGGTAATTGATGCCCCCACACATATAGATATTGCTATAATTATTTTATGTATACTTTTCATATTCAATAAGTTTAAAAGGAAATATTAGCTCCCAGGTTAAAAGTTCTGTCCATTGGGTATTTATATCCGCCTAAGGCCTGATCGAAGCTTGCACCGGGTTTTTCACCAGGATGCTCGGGATCATAGTTTTTCAAACCTGTAAAGGTTGCCAGGTTATAGCTGTTGACATATACCCTAAGTTTTTTTACTCCTATCTTTTTTAACGCAAGTACAGGAATAGTATAGCCTAATTCGAGGGATTTTATCCTGACATAGCTGCCGTTCTGGATAGCTTTTGTGCCCTGTGCATCCGGCGAGCCCATGGCTGGGTAGAAACCCGGAACCCATTGTGTATTAGGATCGAATACGTTATCACCGGGGTTAACGGTATGCCAGCTATCCAAAAAGCGGGTTAAAGCGCTATGGTCATACATCAGCGGGCTGGCGTATTGTTCTGAATATTGCACATAAACACCGGCTGCCCCCTGTAAAAGCATATTGAGGTCAAACCCTTTATAGTTTACACCCAGGTTTAAACCAAAATTCACTAATGGGATATCACTTGTTGCAATGGGATGGTTGTCCTTAGCGTCTATTGTACCATCATTGTTCCAGTCCTGGTAATAATAGTCGCCAGGTACCACATTGTTGTTTCCGCCACCGGTATTAACACCGTAATTATAGATCTGGTTATAGGTGGTAAACTGGCCGCCATATTGCGTACCCCACCAAATATTCTGGTACCTGTTGGTCTGGCCATTTTTCCATTGTTCATATTCGTTGCCTGCCCTGGTTTCAATTTTATTCCGCCACATAGTACGGGTTGTACCCAGGTTGACACCTATACTGTAACCCAACTCGCCAATCCTTCCTCTGTTGGTAATAGCAAAGTCCAAACCTTCTGTTCTGTCACCTTCCAAATTTTTATCAGGTAAAGCCGCGCCCACGGTTCCGGGTACGGTTGCGCCGTCTTGGGCAGGTAACCCTTTTCTATCTTTTCTGAAAACATCAAAAGAGCCGTCCAATTTTCCTCCGAATAAAGAGAAATCCATACCGATGTCTTTTGTATAAGTAGTTGCCCAGCTTAAACCCGGGTTACCATTTCTTACAGTCGCGCCATTTACATAACCGCTGCCAAAAATATATCCGGGTGTTGGATAGTTAAATCCGCTAATATAGTTGAAAGCTCTTCCCTGTTCATCCCCGGTTTCTCCATAAGACGCTCTTAATTTCAGGTCGGTAAGTATCCTGTTAGAGATCAAATTACGTATGAAAGGTTCTTCAGTTAATCTCCAGCCGATTGACGCACCCGGGAAAAAGCCCCATTGATCTGACCCTGGCATGTATTTGTTGGAACCATCCCTGCGGAACAGGAATTCAGCAAGATATTTTCCTTTGTAATCATAGTTTACCCTGCCTACAATTGATTTGGTTGCAATTTCAGACAGGCCGTTAATAGTAGCATCCATATAGCCTTCCTGGTCAGTAGGAAGCCCTCCGAAAATATAGTCAATAGGGAGCTCAACAAAACGCTGGGCATAAAAGTTATCGACTGTAGCATGACTTTGCTCATATACCAACGTTGCCCCTACATGATGATCTTTAAAGAATGTGTTGGCATAGTTTAAAGAAAACTGGGTTAACTCGGATTTGTTGGTGTAATAGCTGCGGCGAATGCTGCCTGGGTTTTGTATTACAGATGGCAAATAGGTATCATCGTCTGCCTTATAGCTATATAGGCTGTACGTTTTCTTTTGTTCATTGTTATCAGTTACACCATAAGCATAATTATACATTGCCCTTGCACTTAAACCTTTTATGCCTGGTACATTATATTGCAAGCTCAATTGTCCGTTAAAATTATTGTTCTTGAATGTTTTTAAACCAACTTTATCGGCATCCGTTATAATAACCGGGTTAGCGTTGTCAGGCATTATATTGGGATAAAGCGGGTTGTTATTAGCATAAATCTGGTTTGCCGGAATCTGGTTCCAGGTATATTTGAATATTGAATAAAGCTCCTGGTAAGGTTGATTTTTCTCATCCGTCATACCCGAGGTTAATATCTGGGCCGTTAGATCCTTGGTAATGTTTACAGTAACGTTTGAGCGAAAATTATACCTGCCATAGTCAAGGCTGTTACTTTTGTAAATACCGTCCTGTTTCAGATAACCCAGGTTAAAGAAGTAGTTTATCTTCTCGCTGCCACCGGTAACATTTAAATTATGCTGTATTTGTGGGGCCGTTTTTTTGAAGGCGGCAGCTATCCAGTCGGCAGATTTATAGGTGCCATCAAGCCAGGGCTTAATATCCGCATAGGAATAAGCAGGCGTAGTATTAGCTATAAAATTATTAGCGAAATCCCTTTTTCTTTTCTCATTGGTCAATAGCATATAATCCACCGCGTCAACTCCATCGGGCATACCCAAATATTGCTGGTATCCCTGGTTAACCGAATAGTTTATATCAAATTTTCCGTTTCTATCGCCTTTTTTGGTAGTAATTAATATTACACCACCGGCAGCCCTAACCCCATATATGGATGCAGAGGCATCTTTCAATATGGAGATATTCTCAATTTCATTAGGGTCCAGCCTGTCAAATGAGCCGCCCGGTACACCATCAATAACAACCAATGGAGCCGCTTTAAATCCACGGATATCAAGTTTGTTATCATATCCGCCTGGTTCGGCTGTATTTTGTACCACACGCAAACCCGGTATTTTACCGGTCAGCATGTTTATCACGCTTTCGTTTTTTGTAGTAATGATCTCCTTGCTTTGCAGGGTTGATACAGATCCGGTTATTGTTGCTCTTTTTTGCACGCCATAACCTACAACTACAACCTCATCAAGGCCTTTGCTGCTGGTTTTTAATGAGATGACGCCATTTTTAAGGTCAGCAACTTTAACTTCCTGGCTTATATATCCGATATAGGATATCTGCAGAATTGCATCTGTTCCTGTAACTTTGAGCTCGAATTTACCGCTGTTATCTGTCACGGTACCTGTAGTAGTACCTTTGATCCTGACACTTACCCCCGGAAGTGTAGACCCATCAGTAAAATCTACTACTTTTCCGCTGATGGTAGTTTGCTGGGCTAACAAACTAAGCGGGGAAAGCAATAAAAGTATAAGTAAGTATTTTATTTTTTTCATATCGATTAATTTTAGGTTTAATTGGTTTGGTGTACCACGTTTAGAGTAATAAATAGCGTATGCAAAAGCATACTTACGGCGGGTTAGGTTCGTAATTGTACATGATCTTAAATTGGTTGATAATAAATCGCCTGGTGATTAAATGAGGGTCAACAGGTGTAATATTGGTTTATAATATGGTTACAAAAGAAGAGGCGATTATTAATAAAAAATAAATAATAGATTAATTTTAAGCGCAAAATCACTAAAAAGCAGGCTTTTGAAAGATTTTTGCAATCGATTGCGCTTTTTTATCTATTTGGTTGAGGCATGATTGGAACCGCATTGAATTATTGCGAAATTAGCCGCCATGACAGACCTGAATGAATATGAGTGCGAAATGCTGGATACGGTACTGAAAGCTTTTGGTATCCCGGACAGCCTGACGCGCCGCCAGTTGATGATTCTGTTCGACGATGATGAAGCTTCCGCCTTTGCCATGGTACAGGCGCTGACCAGGGAAGGATTGATCGCTGAATCCGGAAAACATGGCGATTACGAGCTGCCGGAGAAACTAATCCTGAAACCAAAAGGAGAAAAATTTCTGAAAGAGGGCGGTTTTACCAGGCGCTACCAAATGGAGCAGCAAAAACCGGTGGAAGTAGGCGGGACCCTGGCCAAGCTGCAGCAGCAGAACATGCGGCTTCAGAATGTTAAACTATCCAACGAAGCGAAGATATCTGATCTTCAAAAAGCTGTTGACAGTTTGCAAACCCGGCAATATATCTGGTGGTTGCTGATCTTAGTAGCACTCATCATCGGCTATTTTATCGGAGCCAGGCACAAACACTAAAGGATACCTGACTATCAACCCCGAAACACAGCCCGCTCAGGAGAAAGCTCGAACCGTCTTATTTGGTTGAAAAGCTTTGCTGTGCAAATTTTATTAAAAAGTACTTTGAAATAAAAAGTAAATCAATAGTTTTGTACCCAACCTAGGGCCAGTGACAGTAGCCTCACTGGAATGTAGTCACCAATTCATTAAGTGATGAATTATGAATGATAACATTAACATAATTTAGATGATTTCAGATGGGTAAACAAACTGATTCTTTTTACAACAAATTCTCATTCTTATACCCGTTGGTGGATGTCTTCCTCAAACCACAAAAGGAACTTTTATTTAACGAGATCAACCTGGTGCCTGAGGGCAGTTTGCTTGAGATCGGAGTTGGCAATGGTGCTCATTTCCAGCTTTATAAGAAGCATAAAATAATTGGTATCGACACATCTGCAGCAATGCTTGAAATCGCCCGCAAAAGAAGCTGCGGAAATATCAGGGTTTTCAAAATGGATGGTAAAGCGCTCTTTTTTGACGACAATGAATTTAATTACGTTGTTCTCTCACACGTAATTGCCGTAGTAGATGATCCGGAGCAATTATTGGAAGAGGTACTAAGGGTATTAAAACCGCAGGGACAGGTATTTATTCTTAATCATTTTACACCCGATAATTGGCTTAGGCATATCGATGTTGCATTTGAGGCGATCTCAAAGATCCTTCACTTCAGATCGGTTTTTCGTATTCATGACATAGCCGCGATCAAAAAGTTTAGCCTTTTAAAAGAGATTCATTTTGGCTTGGCATCTTATTTTAAACTTTTAATCTACCAGAAAAAGTGAGCAGGAAGTATATTCTTATTTGCGTAGCGTTGCTTATCAGTTTGTTCATTTATTTGTTTTATCGGACAAACGTGACGGTTGTGAACGAAATCTTCATCCGGATGCTTTCATTGGATACCTACATAAGGTTAAAAGCGCAAATCGTCCAGGTATTACCATTGAATGATATGGTGATTTATTCTTTACCTGAAGGGCTATGGATATTTTGCATTACGCTTACTTCAAAACCGTATTATATCAGGCTGTATAACCGGCGAATTGACTGTATATTTATTCCGCTTATATTTTGTGTTGGCCTGGAAATACTTCAGCTCTTTCATATTACCAATGGGCGATTTGACTTTATGGACATTGGGGTTTCTGTTATATTTTGGATATTAGGTGGCTACATTTTGAATGATAAGCCTGAAAAACAAAATATCCTTACGCGGCCGAACTCAAAAACGATTATTTGTTTGGCAAGCTATTGCATTGTGTATTTAGCACATGTTTGGAAATAGGAAAAAAAATTATATTCAGATCAAATGAACAGGATCAAGGAACATCTGGCAAGCTATCGATATGCTATTCGAGGAATATTGCTGGCATTTCGATATGAGCGTAACATGATCTTTCATCTTGCCGCTGCTATTGCCGTCATCGTGGTAAACAGCCTGCTGAAAATTAATCGAACCGAGTGGCTCATTACCCTGATACTGATTGGCTTGGCCTGGATGGCGGAGATCTTTAATACAGCCATTGAAAAGTTGGCAGACCGGGTTACTAAAGAACAGGACCCATTAATCGGGCAGGTAAAAGATCTGGCTTCAGGAGCTGTGTTAATTGTTTGCTGTTTCGCAGTGTTATGCGCTATAATCATATACTTGCCTTACTTGTTGACCTGGTTTCAGTAAGCACGGGTGTTGAGGTCGCTGCGCTGAACTCTTAAACGAACGGGGGGGTAGAACCAAGCGAAATAATAAATTAACTTTAGAGAAGTTTTCCGGAGCAATTATAAACACAATCTTACTGATATGAGTAAACTTATTCAATTCCGCGCCTCTTTGCTTTTTTTGAAACCGGTAGGCATGATCTTTTTCTGCTTGCTTTTTTCAGCTCCTGTATTCGCACAAACTACACGCGATACTACGAGTTATATCCAGACTGTAGATGTCAAAACAGGAAAAATTGATACGATACTGGTTGCCAAAGGCGATTACGAGGCACCTAACTGGCATCCGGATAATTACCTCGTGGTCAATTTCAGAGGTAAAATGTATAAGCTGGATATCGCTACCAAAGCATTAACGGTAATTAACACCGGCTCAATTAATACACTTATGGACGATCACGGGCTTTCGCCGGACGGTAAATGGATGGCGGTAACTAATACGGATGTTTATAACCCGGCACAGAAACTGATCAAATTTTCTTTTTATATCGTACCTATTACCGGCGGCGAACCCAAAAGAATAAGTGTGGGGGATATTTCTTTTTGGCATAGCTGGAGTCCGGATGGTAAGACGTTGGCTTACTGCGGAGGAAATGATTTCAGCAACCTGGACGTTTACACCATACCGGTAGAAGGGGGCACCCCGAAAAGGCTGACCGAAACCCCGGGCTTAGACGACGGGCCCGACTATTCTGCTGATGGAAAGTATATTTACTTCCATTCGTACCGTACCAATCACATGCAAATCTGGCGGATGCGGCCGGATGGCTCGCAACCAGAGCAAATGACTTTTGATGAGAACGCCAACTGGTTTCCACACCCATCGCCAAATAATAAATGGATCGCTTATATAGCTTATACTACCGACGAGAAACAAAATCACCCGTTTGGTAAAAATGTCAAACTCCGTTTGATGGACGTTAAAACCAAAACTGTCAAAGATATAACTCCCGTTTTTTACGGAGGAGCCGGCACCATCAATACGCCATCGTGGAGCCCGGACAACAAGCATATCGCTTTTGTGAGCTATTCGGTAAAGTAGGGTTAATTGCCAGCGCAACCACGAGTTACAAACTCGCGAGAGGGGGTTTTATTGTTTGTCGTGATAACGATTGGGTTTCCAGAATTTGGTTTAACCTGTCAATTTTAAACCAGGTGTAACTAATCTTGATTTTAAACGTCTTCAATATGCACCTAATGTATCATTATGATAAGCAAGATCTCGGCAAAAGTTATTACTCTGCTTCTATTTATTCTTTTCTGTGTAAAGCCTCCAGTTGTGTTTGGACAATCAAGTACGGACAGTATTTATTCGATCATTAAAAGCGAGGTAGATAATAAAAGAAGCAAAAGCATTATTGTCGGAATTATCGACCGTAATGGCAGGCATATTATAAGTACAGGCGTGTTAAGTGATAAAGACCAGCGCGTACCGGACGGTAATACCGAATATGAAATAGGTTCGATAACAAAGGTTTTCACATCGTTAATATTGGCTGATATGAGTTTAAAAAAACAACTCAAATTAACGGACCCGCTTCTAAAGTTTCTTCCACAAGAGGTAAAACCTATTGATAAAAATGTAAGGGATATCACTCTTTTAAATTTAGCTACGCATACTTCAGGATTCCCGCGTTTTCCGGATAATGCTGAGTCTAAAGACCTGGAAAATCCTTATGCTGACTATACGGTGGGCCAGCTTTATGATTACATTTCCCGTTTTCAGCCTGATCAGGCACCGGGCTCCCAATATCAATATTCCAACACCGGCTATTCGCTGTTGGGTCAGGTAATTAGTAAGGTCTCCGGAAAAGATTTTGAAACCCTGGTTAAAGACCAAATTTGTATCCCGTTAAAAATGAATAGTACGGTGGTTACACTGACGCCGGATCTTAGAAGCAATATGGCTACCGGCCACACTGAGTATGGAAAACCTGTAGCCAATTGGGACATGCCGGCGTTGGCAAGTAATGGCGCGTTACGGTCCAATATGAATGATATGCTCAAATTTGCCGCGGCAAATTTAGGACTGGTAAAGTCAAATTTATATCCGGCTATGGAACTGTCGCATTTAAAACGGGTCAAAAAAGGTCAGGATGACGCGTTTGTCGCTTTGGGATGGACGTTAT
The DNA here is from genome assembly GCA_035489035.1 of Mucilaginibacter sp. GTDB lineage: Bacteria > Bacteroidota > Bacteroidia > Sphingobacteriales > Sphingobacteriaceae > Mucilaginibacter. Next base: position 107,459 of record DATHKT010000036.1, on the reverse strand, counting down.
TCAATTTGGGGGATAAACAAGTGCTTTGGAAAGACGGCACTACCGCGGGTTACCGCGCGTTTATTGCTATTGACAAGAAAAACAAAAAGGGGGTTGTGATCCTGTCAAACTCGCTTAACCAGATCAATGATATTGCCTATCATATTCTCGATCCCTCCTCAGCGATAAAACCGTATAAATATAAATGGGCACTGTTAGATACTATTACAAGCACTGCTAAACTCAAAGGTGCAGATGCTGCTATTGCTTTATATCATGAACTGAAAGCAACCAAAGCCGCAGAGTTTACTTTTGAGGAGCCTATGCTCAATTATGCAGGCGATGAGTTGCGAAAAGCAAATCAAACAGGTGCAGCCATCAAGATGTATCAACTCAATATTACAGAATACCCGAAATCAACTCAAGCATATGAAAGTCTGGCTGATCTGTATAAACGCACAGGCAATATAAAAATGGCCATTGCGACTTATGAACAACTCGTAATTGTCGATCCTAAAAATGCGCACGGAACCTGGATATTGAAAAAACTAAAAAAATAATACCTGTTCTGCCTTGGCTTACCGGGAAAGATACCCCCTCTGATTTAAGAGTTCAGCGTAGCGGCTCTTAAATCACGAAGTAAAACAAGCACCCCGTCCGTTAATGAAGTAATATTTTAATCAGTAGATAGCTTAAACGATATCTATACAAGAGACTCTTATGGAGTGTTGCATTTCCGAGTGTGGGGAGTGTGCCTGGAGATTTGACATGCTGAAAACAAGATTGCCAGCGTCCTGTTATTTAGGGAGTGTTTTTTGGACCGGGCAATTATCAGCATTAACAGAAAAACAGAAAAAATGAAAACAGTAGTGTGCAGCAACATCACTTCATTAAGCAGGTGTTTGCTGATGAGCAAAGAGGGAGATGTGCTATGAAAGCGATCGTTGTAACGGATCAGGCTGCGGGAACAGCCGGGATGAAGCTGGTGGAGCGGCCCGAGCCGCAGGCAGCGATAAACGATGTCATTGTTCAGATTTACGCGTCGAGTATCACCGGGGATGAGCTGTCGTGGCCCTCGACCTGGACCGATCGCGCCGATCGTGACCGGACGCCGTCGATACCCGGTCACGAACTGGCCGGGGTAGTTACCGCACTTGGCTATGGCACAACGGGGCTGTCGGTGGGACAACGGGTGTTCGGCCTTACGGATTGGTATCGCGACGGCACCCTGGCGGAGTATGTGGCCGTCGAGGCACGCAACCTTGCGCCGTTGCCGGGCGATGTTGACTTCACGGAGGCTACAGCTCTCGTGATGCCGGGCCTGACCGCGTGGCAGGGACTGTTCGACCACGGCCGCCTTCGGGCGGGGCAGACCGTCCTCGTGCATGGTGCAGCCGGCATAGTCGGTTCGATGGCGGTCCAGCTCGCACGAGAGGCCGGCGCATATGTTATCGGCACCGGGCACGGTGCTTCCCGTCAGCCGGCGCTCGACTTCGGCGCACAGGAGTTCGTCGACCTGGATAACGATGTCTTAGAAGATGTTGGCGGGGTCGATCTGGTTTTCGATGTCCTCGGCGGCGACATCGCGAAGCGGTCTGCGGGCATGATTCGTGCAGGAGGAACGCTGGTGACTGTCACCGGCCCGACCGAGGCGCGGCCCGCTGATGGTCTGACTATTGACTTTGTTGTCGAATCAGATCGCGCCCAATTGGGTGAGGTCGTCCAGAGGTTCCGGGAGGGACGTCTGCGGACGAATATCGGCAACATCGCTACCCTCGACGACGCCGTTGCCGCCTTCAATCCGACCAAGCGGGTCAAAGGGAAGACGGTCATCCGCGTTCGCCCATAAGGACCCGGGGAGGTCGAACGGTCTTGTCTCTCAGTGGACGGGTATGTGGATATTCCGGTAGACTTGATCATGCAATTCCGCGCGCTTTAGAGCCCCGAGTTACCTCTGGTTTAAGGGTTCAGCGCAGCACGCTTAAATCAGGAAGTAAAACAACTCCCAATCTGGCGCGAGAATGCAGCGGCGCCTGCGCTGTGGAGTACTCGTGACTCTTTCTTGCTGCAAGATCGATTCAACCAAAATTACCGGAAGGGAAGGAGGCACCGGCGCTAGGTTGGGGGGAAGAGGTTATGTTTACTTTACTACCTCACTCACTAAAATGACAGGACTGATATTAGTGTAATTTGCAAAATCGGCACGAATGGCGTTTATATGCGGCCCGATAGCCGCTTGGTAGTCGCCTAGGCTTTTTACATAAAATATGCCGATAGCCATAAAAGGCAGCGGTTGGTTGGGAACACCACTGGCAAGCCCTTTTTCAATGGTGTATTTAATCAAATTTGATCCTAAAAACGCTACTACCATAGGCATGTGCTTAGTTTCATAATACTCCATATTAAAGGTTTTACCTTCGGCATAAGGGTATAGAATGGATACTTTAATTAAGCCCTTTTCAACAACAGCCGTGTTCTGCTTTTCCTGACCAAACGCAGTAAAACAAGCAGCTAAAAGGAGAAATGATACCATCAGTTTTAGTTTCATAATTAATTGATTTAATTGATAAAGTGTTCAATTTGAGGATTATTATGCAAATATTAAAATATTACGTTTATTCCCCCAATCTGGCGCGGGGGTGAAGAGCCGCGCTTAGCGCAGAAATTTCCCGCGCCCAATGTTTCAAAAACGGATTTCGCGTTAAGGATTGCAGTGAAAAGCCCGCAGCGCAGCGAGGACTTGTATTCTAGGTTCATGATATTTCCAAATTTAATTTAAAAAAAGCCGTCTTTAAGCTGCTCTTCGGTAACTCTCCACATATTTTTCACCCCTTTTTACCAGTGAGAACATTCTCAATATGAGTTTGAATTTCACATTGTTCAATACCAGTGGATAGCATTTGTTTTTTAGCTTTCGTTCCGCATATGCTCTGAGTTCCGGGTCATGCTGGATTGCAGTTTTAGCTGCTTGGTTCAATTCCTGCTTCAGCTCTTTGTGTGCCAGGTGGCTTACTTTCGTTCGCTTTTTTATGCTGGTTCCTGAAGTGTGACTGAAGGGGATCACGCCAACGTATACCGCATATTTCCGCGTGTCTGTAAAGCTTGTGAAGTTTTCAGTGTAAGCGATTGTCATCCATCCATTAACCGGTCCTATGCCCTTAATGCTGGTTATTATGCGGTAGTTTAGCCACATAGCTTCATTGCCTCTAATGACCTGCATTATTTCCTGTTCTACCCGCAGGATGTATTCCCCGTTCGCCTTTATCTTCGCCCGGGCAATGTGGGCAACCATATCTTTTTTCTTTGACCCATACATGTGTTTCCGTTCTTTTACCGTGCTTTCCAGTCCTGCCTTTTCGCGAACTATTCTTTTACGGAACGAAAGCAACTGTTTAAGTTCTAAAATGTTCTTATCCAATGGCTTTGATGGGGTTAATTTTTTGATTTTTTCTTCACCGTACTCCCCGATGCGGAAGGCATCAGCCCTGTCACTTTTACTCCTGGTCATGCCCATCGACTGTTTAATTTCCAACCCCGGTATCCGGCAATAGGAGATGAATGATGATTCGCAGAACTGGAGGAAACGGTATTCATATCCACCGGTATATTCCATCACCATTAAAGTTCCCTTTAAATCGATTTCATTGGTTTTGCACCATTTTTTCAATACACAAAATCCCTTTGGACAATTGTCAATTTTGATGTGCAAATTCTGATCAGCGCAGCAGATGTCGAGCGTCAGTTTGGATACATCGACACCTAAAAATAACATTCCAGCTTCTCATACGTTTATGGGTTAAGTAATTTAATAAATTGCCTTTTGCCAATTACCTTTGTTATAGCAAAGAAAGTATTCTAGCTGGGCCTTGGGCAATCATAAAAGGCAGGGACTAATACAAGTCGAAGTCCACCAGACTAAGCAACGAAAAAAGTTCACCCTGCCTTTTATAGTAACTTATCCACAAAGTTTTTGGTTTTTAACACCCCCCGGACCCCCCGTTCCAACAATAGCAATATTTAATAAAAACGTCCTTTGTTAGACCAAAGGTAACGGATAGCCCGCCCCGATTTTTCATCGGGGGAACGCCCTGATTCAGTTGGCACTCTCTGGTTTAAGAGTTCAGCGCAGCGCTCTTAAATCAGGAAGTAGAACAAGCACTCCGTGCGGTTGATGAAGCAATATTTTAATCAGTAAATGGTTTGAAAAATACCTATGCAAGAGACCCGAACAGAGAGCTCCATTTACTCTTTACATTTAAGAGTCGCTGCGCTGAACTCTTAAACGAGTGTTGGAAGGGACTCTGCGAAATGGATGTTTGTTGAGCCAAAGGGATTTTTCGCTCACACAGCCCCGGCGCAATCCCGCTCAAGAGAAAAGTTCGAACACACAAGTTCGTATAAAAATTAAAGAGACCAATCTGCAATGGCGGACCAGTCTCTTTAATTTAAAGTGGAGGCAAGGAGAATAAGTTAGAACCAAATTGTTCTCTATTGGCCGTAAACGGAGATTTTTTGTTATTAATCAAAGACTTGCTTGACGCGATTGATGCAATGGAAAAATCCGGTAAGAAATAACTGCTGTTAAATACAATTATTATACTTTTCAATAATTTTATCGAGAGCAATATTGTCAGTTTGTAAATGTCGTGGCGCACCAACTTTCTTCATATAGTTCCACTTAGCTTTTCTGTCAATAATTATTGGTTTAATACGCTCACTTAAAGGATAAATCTGCCTACCGAATAACTTGAAAAAATCATCTTCATAGATTTCGAAGTTAAAACAGGGGAATTTTTTTCGCAAGTTATAGTCATAGTCCCAAAGATAAATTACCTTATTAGTGTCGAACTCAACTATGAAAAGATCGCCTTCATCCTCATATTCTTTGGCTACCGCAATTCTTTTTGCATTTACAATGCAAGCGTCAACTATTCCCCTTTCAATAACGGCTTCAAGGCGTTGTAAAAGATCCTTATTCTTTTTTTGTCTTATATATATTTCATAAGGAGTGAAAATGATAAATGAAAATGAAAAAACAGCAAGCGTACCAAAGGGAAGAACCCAAAACTGTGCTGGGTCAGTATTGCTATATATATACATCCAACTCCTAAAAATCCCGCCAAAACAAAATGATAGAATTTGATTTTGTTATTGCTATTTCGTTCTGTTTGAGTTTTTAATGTTTTCAAGCGCTGATGTTCATCGGGGTATAAATGCCTTGTCTTACATGAAATGCCCATTAGCGAGCGCAAAATAGTTATAAATAAAAACATCGCTTAGGGTTGAAGAAAAAATAACGGTATTTCATAACAAAAAAACCGTAAGCCAAACATACGTTCAACTTACGGTAAGTAATTTCGTGGAGCCGGAGGGATTCGAACCCTCGTCCAAACATGGTATAAGGTAAGCTTTCTACATGCTTAGCTACTGTTAAATTGTTGGGAAGGGGAAGGTCAGTTGCTTACCTGTACCGTCTTCCTTAGGTGCTTTGTTTCGCCTGCTATGCACACCATTAAGCAGACTATTTTCATTTTTCGATGCCCCGGTTGCCGATCCAATGAAACGGAGAACCGGCGGGACAAAAGCTAGCTAAATTCTAAATTAAGCAGCTAAGGCGTAGTTATTTTCGCCATTTGTAAGTTTGAGCGTTCAGATTAAAGCGCTAATTCACCCAACGCGCTGCATGCTTACTTACTTATCTCCATCCTGTCAATTCCGGTCGACCCCATTTTTGTAGAGTTTGCAGTTGCTGGTGGGCAGTTTGCAGTTAAGGGTACAAAGTTACATAAATAATGCCAACTGGAAACTGGTAACTGAAAACTGCTACTATTTTGTGCCAACTGCCAACTGCGCACTGCCAATTGTCCTACCCGGATAAACCTTCAAAGCTTCATCTAAACAGATCATGGCTTTTTCCAGGTCATCACTGTTCAATACGTAGGCCATTCTTACTTCGTTCAATCCTGCGCCATGGGTGCTGTAAAAGCCTGTGGCCGGGGCCATCATCACAGTTTGGTTGTTGTAGTCGAATGATTCCAGCATCCATTGGCAAAACTTGTCGGCATTGTCTATCGGTAATTGTGCTACTACATAAAAAGCGCCACCAGGGTTAGGGCAATAAACGCCATCCATATTATTGAGCGCTCTTACAAGTGTATCACGACGATGTGTGTATTCCTTATTAACACCTTCAAAGTAGCTGTCAGGCGTATCCACAGCTGCTTCACCTGCAATTTGTTCCACCATGCCGGGGCTTAACCTTGCCTGTGCAAATTTTAATCCTGCCGACCAAACGGCTTTATTTTTGGTAATCAGGCAGCCTAAACGTGCACCGCAGGCGCTATAGCGTTTACTTACGGTATCCATCACGATCACGTTTTCATCCAATCCGTCTAAATGCATTGGCGAGATAAATTCGCGGCCATCATAGCAAAATTCGCGGTAAGCTTCATCCGAAAACAGGTACAGGTCATATTTCAATGCCAAAGCCTTTAAGGCTTCCAGCTCTTCCTTTGAATAAAGATAGCCGGTTGGATTATTCGGATTGCAGATAATGATGGCTTTTGTCCTGTCTGTGATCAGCTTTTCAAATTCACTGATAGGGGGCAAGGCAAAGCCGTTTTCGATATAAGATAAAATTGGTTTCACCACAATATCGCTCTGGCAGGCAAATCCGTTGTAATTAGCATAAAACGGCTCGGGAATAATTACCTCATCACCCGGGTCAAGGCAGGTCATCATGGCAATGGTAATGGCTTCCGAACCCCCGGTGGTAACTAATATATTATCCGGAGTAATATTATACCCCAGCTTATTATAGTATTCAGTAAGCTTTTTGCGGTAAGCTAAAGTACCCTCTGATGCAGTATAGGCCCAAACTTTAAAATCAATATTCTTAATAGCATTGAGCATGCCTTCCGGCGTTTCTATATCCGGCTGGCCGATGTTTAAATGATAAACTTTTTTACCCTCAAGCTTAGCCTTATCGGCATAGGGGGTAAGCTTACGTATAGGCGAGGCGGGCATTTGCAGCCCTTTTGTTGAAATTTTTGGCATGTGCAAAATTAAACATAAACCATTAACAGACACAAATCCCCCTAAAATAAAAATAGACGCTCATGTATATGAACGTCTATAATATTCTTTTTGCGCTGTAAAGCTTAGTTACTACTCGTACTCGTCGCCGGTTTGGTTATTACCTCACCGATAATATTTAAATATTTTGTTGGAGTTTTAGCGTTCGATGTTACTACGATGGTTTTGTTAAACGGCCCGCTGGCTATAGCGTTATAAGTGATCTTAATTAAACCTTTCTCTCCAGCTTTTACCGGAGTTTTGGTATAATCAGCTATGGTACAGCCGCATGTAGGTTGCACGTTTGTTAAAATAAGCGGCTCCTTACCAATGTTGGTAAATTCGAACACGGTGGTTACCGGGGTGCCCTGCGGAATTTTTCCGTAGTCATGCTTTTCTTCATTAAATTTAAATTCGGCTTTTTCATTATCTTGCGCCGAAGCAGTAAAGGCGAAGCCTAAAATTACCGCACATAGTATCATTATCTTTTTCATTGGGGTTGATTTGTTTTTTAATTGTAATGAAGCTGTCATGAACGATTTTAATTTTTTGTAGTTCACGACGGTTTCATACATTGGTATTGATTCATACAAATATAAAAGGTTTAACCCAAATAAAAAACTATTAAACAAACTGTGTTTTTTGGATGTTAGTTATACCGAATACAAAATAGAATTTTATAATTTTGCCATCTAACCGAAATATTATATGCCCGAAGCTGTAATAAGTGCCGCAAGTAAATTTAATGCCGCTGAACTCAGTTTTGATGATTTCAAAACAATAGTAACCAACGACTACCGGATAGGGTTCGAAAGCCGCCAGGCCAGTTTAATAGGCCGGCGCGAAGTACTGACCGGCAAGGCTAAGTTTGGCATTTTTGGTGATGGGAAGGAAGTGGCGCAACTGGCTATGGCTAAAGCATTTCGCGTGGGAGATTGGCGTGCAGGGTATTACCGCGACCAGACATTTATGTTTGCAACAGGCATGAGCAACCTGGATGAATTTTTTGCCCAGTTATACGCTAATCCTGATATTGAAAAAGACCCGGCATCAGCAGGGAGGCAGATGAATTGTCACTACGCTACCCGCTATGTAAATGCTGATGGTACCTGGGCAAACCAGGCGGAAACCATGAATTGCGCGGCTGATATTTCAACAACGGGGGGGCATATGCCACGCTTGCTCGGGTTAGCTTACGCATCAAAATTGTATAGGCAAAATAAGGAACTGGAGTATTTGAAGCAATTCTCGGTAAATGGTAATGAAGTCGCTTTTGGCACTATTGGCAACGGTTCTACATCCGAAGGGTTGTTTTTTGAAACTTTTAACGCTGCCGGCGTATTGCAGGTGCCTATGGCTATTTCTATTTGGGATGATGCTTACGCTATATCTGTACCTGCTAAACTTCAAACCACTAAAGAAGATATTTCGGAGATATTAAAGGGTTTTCAACGTGAAAATGGCACTAATGGGTACGAGATATTTAAAGTACGCGGCTGGGATTATGTGGCGCTATGCGAAACTTATGAACGGGCCATCGAAGTTTGCCGCAGGGAGCATGTGCCTGTATTGATACATGTAACCGAAATGACGCAGCCGCAAGGCCATTCAACCTCAGGTTCGCATGAGCGCTATAAGTCAAAAGACAGGTTAGCCTGGGAGAATGAGCATGATTGCCTGGTGCAAATGCGTAAATGGATGATCGAGTCGGCTATCGCGACAGCAGAAGAAATAGATGAGTTAGAGGCTACCGCTAAAAAACATGTGCGCGAATGTCAGCGTAAGGCATGGACGGAGCTGGCAGCTGAAATAGGAGAGGAATTAAAAGAGGTTGCAGTGTTAATTGAGCAGCTTGCACAGCAAAGCACGAATGCAACGGCACTTAAAGATATAATCGAATCATTACGTATGGCTGTTGATCCCGGCAGAAGAGATGCCATAGCTGCAGGCCGCAAAGCTTTACGGTTGACCGTGAAGGAAAACCTTAGCGAAAGGCAAGCCCTGGTAGACTGGCTTAACCAGGAAGCGGAGAAAAATGCGGAACGATTTAATTCCAAGTTATTTACAGGTACTTCTCAATCACCCTTGAATGTGCCCATTGTACGGGCTGTGTATGATGAAGATGCCCGCTTATTGGATGGGCGCGAGGTGTTAAATGCCTGTTTTGATCAGAACTTTGAACGCGATAAAAGCATTGTGGCTTTTGGTGAGGATGTGGGCGCTATCGGGGATGTAAACCAGGGATTCGCAGGCCTGCAAAATAAATATTCCGATTTACGGATCACTGATACCGGCATACGAGAAGCAACTATCATAGGGCAGGGTATGGGCCTGGCCATGCGTGGTTTGAGGCCGATAGCCGAAATACAATACCTGGATTACCTTTTGTATTCCATTACAGTATTAAGCGATGACCTGGCAAGCTTGAGTTATCGTACCCGTGGCGGGCAAAAAGCTCCGTTGATCGTCCGCACACGCGGGCACCGGTTGGAGGGTATCTGGCACTCGGGCTCACCGCTTGGGTTTATCTTGAATTCGATGCGCGGTTTGCACATATGCGTTCCCCGCGATATGACACAGGCTGCCGGTATGTATAATACCCTTTTGCGTGGTGATGAACCGGCCTTGGTGATAGAGTGTTTGAATGGTTATCGTTTAAAAGAAAAATTACCATCAAATGTTGGCGAATTCACCGTTCCGCTTGGCGAAGCCGAAATATTAAAGGAAGGTACTGATGTTACGGTAGTATCTTATGGCTCAACACTTCGTATCGTTATGGAGGCTGCGGAGGAACTGGAGAAAATGGGCATACATATCGAAGTGATCGATCCGCAAACATTATACCCATTTGATAATCAACATATTTGCGGCACTTCCTTAAAGAAAACCAGCAAGTTGCTTATTGTTGATGAGGATGTTCCCGGCGGCGGTTCGGCATATATTTTGCAAAATATATTAGAAGGCCAAAGCGGGTATTATTCTCTTGACGGGCAACCAAAAACCTTATCAGCCAAAGAACACCGCCCGCCTTATGGAACAGACGGGGATTATTTCAGCAAGCCATCGCTGGATGATGTAGTTGAGGTGGTTTATAATATGATGAATGAGGCTAACCCGGCTAAATATCCGAAGCTGTATTAACTACTGAGTTATCGAATTAATGAATTATTGATTTGGTATGTTCAGATTTATTTTTTTTACTTACGCCCGTTTCTAACGGGCTTTATTTTTAATAGATGACTACTGATTTTTCAACTATATCCACTATTATAAAAAACCGCCGTAGCATTAAGCCGGTAATGATGAATGGTAATAAAATACCGGACGAACAGGTTAAAGCTTTACTGGAACTGGCCGATTGGGCACCTACTCACGGTTTTACTGAACCCTGGCGGTTTACAGTATATTCCAATCCGCCTGAGTTTAGTCATCAACATGCGGAAATGTATAAGCGAAATACAGATGCTGAGAATTTTGTGGAAGCTGTCTACAATAATCTTTTTCACCAGGGTGATAAGGCATCTCATGTCATTATTACGATAATGAAGCGCGGCGATCTGCCCAAAATCCCTGTTATTGAAGAGATAGAGGCCGTAGCCTGTGCCATACAAAACATGTTGCTTGGTGCGACTGCCTTGGATATAGCCTCATTTTGGAGTACCGGTGGCATGGCACTCAAGCCTGCTATGAAGGATTTTTTAAATCTTGATGAGGACGATCATTTGATCGGCATTGTTTATTTAGGGTACGCTGATGAATTTCCTCCCGGGAGCAGGAAAATACCTCTTGAAGTAAAAGTTAAATGGATCGGATAATCATCTAACCAAATTTCTCATTTTTCCGTATAAGTATCTTTACAGGCTTAGCAAAACATTGTTTTTATTGTAATTTTTTTAATTAAAAGTAAAAAATAATTCGTTATTGATGTTGCGGATTTAATTTAATTTATATTTTTGCAATATCAATATAATTAAACCCTGTTAATTTTAGCTTAAGCCTGTTGACATTTTTAATTGATTAAACTTAAAAACAAATCAACGGAAATATGAGGAAACGTTTTTTTTGGACTACCTGCGCTTTATTGATATTCTCGATTACCATCATCAGCTGGACAGCTGAAAAAGTTAAGAAAACACATAAAATAAATAATATCGCTGTTAAATCAGCCAAATCTTCCGCAAAAGAACTTTTCACCCAATATATAGAAGAGATTTATAATACCGCACAATTAAGCAATGCGGGACTCGACCTGGCTGTTTTTCAAAAAGCTGCCACTGGTTATTTTAATCTAAAGGCTTCCAACAAAGTACCGCAATACAGTTCTATTATTACCATTGTTGACCTGGCTAAATCAAGCTGCACCAAGCGGATGTGGATTGTCGACCTGATCAACAAAGATTTGATATTAAATACCTGGGTATCTCATGGTAATGGCAGCGGTGATGATACGCCTAACTACTTCTCTAATGAAAATGATTCGCATGCCAGCAGTTTGGGTTTCTATATTACCGATGGCATTTATAATGGCAAGCATGGCCGTTCACTAAAACTGGATGGCATGGATGCCGGATTTAACGACAATGCCCGTGCACGTTCCATCGTGATACATGCTGCTAAATATGTTTCTCCAGGTACCATCAATCAGTTAGGCCGTCTTGGGCGCAGCGAAGGTTGCCCCGCTGTATCGCCAAAAGTTGCAGCTAAAGTGATCAACACCATAAAAGGTAAAACAGTATTATTTATCAATGGGAATGATAGCAGTTATGCCTCAAAATTCCTTGATGAAGATATTGCCGCTACTTATGTGTACCCGGAAAACGGTAGTTTTAATGCAAGTCTTTAATTAAACTCTAATTTTTAAGTACTAAATTCTTAAGGATCAGTCGTTTAAATTCGAAATCAAAAATTAATTCGCAGGCAGGAACTTTTTCAAGTGGTCGTATAGAACGATATCCAAACCGTATACATCTTTCCTGAATTGCAATACACCATCTTTATCGTGCCAACAGGTAACGTAGGTGATATATACAGGCACCCTTGGCCTTAAGGCGATATCTTCTGAAGTCGGATCATCTTCTTCCATATCCTTGGCTATCAGGTTGTATTTAGTGGTATCGCGGAACAATGTATGGGCGAGATCCAATGGTTTTTCCAAGCGAACACAGCCATGGCTAACGGCACGCATGGTGTAGTGGAATGCATCCTTAGCAGGGGTATCATGCAGATAAACGCTGCTCCGGTTTTCAAACAAGAATTTGATCTTACCTAATGAATTGTCGGCGCCTGGCTGTTGCTTAAATTCGTATTCCGAGCTTTCCTTCGTCACTTTAGTCCAGTCTATGGTTTCCGGGTCTTTTACCACACGGCCGTTCCTATAAACGTTAATATTTTTGTTTGCCAAATAATAAGGGTCTTTTGCCGCTTCTACAATAATTTCCTTGGTAGCAATGCTTTTGGGTATGTTCCAGATCGGGTTAACCTGTACACTATGGATCACACTACTCAACAAAGGTGTTTCGTGCGAGAATGGATTATCAACTTTACAGGTATCATTATAGTTTTCAAGCGTGTTCAGGTATTTTTTGTTTCGACCTTCGCCTACGCAAACTTTCATATTCAAAACAGATTGGCCGCTGTCAATCACGTCAAGCCTGAAATCAGGAATATTTACATAAACATATTTGTTCTCGGCGGGCTTATTCTTCCATCTCAAACGCTCCATGTTCACCAATAAAATACGCTTTGTTTCTTCTTTCGAAAGTTTAGGGCCCTCAACTCCGTCAAGGTAGGCCTTTTGTAACGCCAGATATTCGGGGTCTTTCGGCTGTATGCTATCCAGGTAAGCCCGCATGTTTTGTACAAAAAATACCTTGCTCATGGAAGCACTGTCCGGGCGCAGGGTTTTTGCAAAGTAACGGGAATATATCCGCCGGGGGCTAATGATGCCATACTGCAGCGCGCTTGAATAATTGATCAGCGAATTGGCGGCGGCTATTTCTAACCGGGCCATAGCGTAATAAGCATCTTCCTTAGTTTTTATCGCATTTATGTCGTGAAATTTATTTATTAATGCTTCAATTTTATCGGGTTGATATAATGCAGGGTCAAGTCCATGCTCATTGGCCTTGCGATAGTCGTCGACCATGGCATTAAGATCCCCATTCCATAAATGGTTGATCACAAATACAGGCGTATAATCATCCTGGTCGTAATGATCAGATATTAATTGCGGATTGGCCACTTTTGAATGTTCTTCGGCCAGCACTTTCTTAAATACAGCAATGTATTCATCCAGATCTACATCCTTAAAAATTTTGTTATGTGTTTGTTTAAAAAGGATCTTGCCCAGGTCAGAACGTTTTTTCTTACAGCTTTGAAAAGTGATGATCAGCGAAAAAAGTATAAATGCTAAGGTAAACCAGCGAGTTTTTTTAGCATTAAAAGGTATTATCATAGAAAAAGTGTTCAGTTAATATAGCACAGGCATAGCAATCACCATACCACAACAATATAATTATTTTTTACGGTAGATTTGAAGAAAATGATCTGCCGTATTTTTCCGGCGAAATTATACATTATAAACCACAAAAAGTTGAGCGATCAGGATAATTCAAAAAGAGAAGTTTGGTTGCGGGGCCCGTTACCAGGCATCCCGCCATTATTGCAGCCATTGGCCCATACATTATTGCAGGCGAGGGAGGAGGTGAATGCAATGATGATTGATTTTCCTGAGATATTTATGTGGGTGAAACCGGCAGGCATGGCGTCACCGGCATTTCATCTGCAGCATATAACAGGTATACTCGACAGGCTTTTTACTTATGCGAAAGGAGAGCTATTGAACACAGCACAATTTGATTACCTGTCATTAGAAGGCAAGGAACCTGAGCAGGAATGCAGCGTAAGCAGCCTGGTTGAAAGATTTAACCGGCAGGTTGACCAGGCAATAGAACAATTGAGCAGTACCGATGAAGAGACATTAACCGAAATTAGGGGAGTAGGGCGTGCACGGATCCCTTCAACAGTAATTGGATTACTAACCCACGCCGCGGAACATACCATGCGGCATACAGGGCAACTTTTGGTAACGGTGAGGCTATTAAAAAATTGATTTAATTATTTGTAGATTAGCTTATCCCCTGCAGGTTAACCTAATTGTATGCCTTATCGATCAAAAATTTTAAGTGTTGCCTGTAAAGCTATCTGCATAGCCTGTTTTTTACTATTAGCTTGCCATTCGATTTCCCTTGCTCAATCCAGTTCCTTAAAGAATGATCTCATAAAGCTGCAAGCATCCGCCGATAGTTCTATTAAAAAATCGCCTGCCGAGAAAATATACATACAGTTTGATAAGCCTTATTATGCTACGGGCGACACAGCCTGGTTTAAGATATACCTATTCAATGCTCCCTCACATTTGCTTTCGGCTAAAAGCGGCTTGCTTTATGTTGATATGATGGACGATAGCGACAGACTCATCAAACAATATTTACTGCCTGTAAAAAATGGTGTCAGTTGGGGGAATATTACCTTGGACAATAAAGTATTCAAAACAGGCAGCTATACTTTGCGGGCATACACCAACTGGATGCGCAATTTTACACCGGATGGATTTTACTATAAGCAATTGTATATATCTGGTACTGATGAAAACAGTTGGCTGATCAACAGCGAGATCAAAACATCGAGAAGTATCAATGATAAGACCCCGGTGAATGCCCAACTGCAATTTACCGGCCTGGATAAAGTGCCTGATACAGGGAAATTCATGCAGCTAAAAGTATTATCCGGCACAAAAACGCCGTATAAGCAAAAGGTAAAGACCGACCAGAATGGTTTGTTGAATCTCAATTTCCAACTTCCTGAAAAATCATCAAAACCGGCGATTATTGTTGAAAGTGAGCAGAAGGATCAAAAAGCGGTCATCCCGCTGAACTTAAACCGGGCAGAAAAGATCGATCTACAGTTTTTGCCTGAAGGAGGGAGTTTGGTGGCTGACTTGCCTGCCAATGTTGGTTTTAAAGCGATTGGTGAAAATGGCAAAGGAGCACATGTATCTGGTTTTATATTGGATCATAATCATCAGCAGGTAGCCGTCTTTCAATCCACCCATAATGGTATGGGTAAATTTAACCTGATGGTGAGGGATGGAGAAGTTTATACGGCACAAATAAGCTTGCCGGGCGGAGAGTTTGAAAATTGCCCTTTGCCACAGGTGAAAAGTTCGGGTACAACTTTACAGATTAAAAATGTGATGGCAAGCGACTCGATAGAAGTATCCGTAGCCGCTACTGATGATATAGCCCGATCAGGTAACAGCTATTTTTTGATCGGCAAGTCGAGAGGCATTATTTGTTATGCTGCTATTTTAAATTTCCATGAGGGGAACTATATCCGGAGGAAAATTGCGAGGAGTTTATTTCCATCCGGGATAGCGCATTTTATACTAGCCACCCCAAGCGGACAGCCATTAAATGAACGGCCGACTTTTATTGATCACCAGGATAACCTGCGTATCCAAATCATAAGTAATCAGCCTGAATACGCCTTGAGGGATAGTATTAGTCTGCAATTAAAAGTAATGGATGAAACGGGCAACCCGGTTGCCGGTAATTTTTCAATGGCCGTAACTGATGCCGCCATGGTTAAAACAGATACATTAAATGACGAAAATATCATTACCAATTTGCTGCTGACATCTGATCTGAAAGGTTATGTGGAAGAGCCGGGGTACTATCTTCAACCTAATGCCATTGCATGGCAGGCACTGGATAATTTGCTTTTGACACAAGGATGGGTAAGCTATGAGCCAATTTTACCCCAACTGCCATTTGAAGCAGAAAAGGAATTTGCAGTAAAGGGCAGAGTAGTAAACGTATTCGGAAAGCCTGTAAAGGGATCGAAGCTGCTGTTGTTCTCTAAATCGCCGCCACTTTTGATGGATACTGTAGCCAATAATGAAGGCAAATTTGTGTTCAACCACTTCCCTGTTGTTGATACGCCAGTATTTATAATTAAAGCGGTTAACAGACGCGGGAAAAGTTTTAATGTGGGCATCAACATTGATGAGATAAAACCGCCCCCATTCGGTGTATCCGGGTTTCCAAAGATGATGCCCTGGTATGTTAACAGTGATACTACGTTTATAAATTATATAAAAGATAACATCACGATCAATAAACAGCAGGAATATATGCCAGATGGAAAACGCAAGTTGAAAGAAGTTGTTATTTTAGCCCGGAAAACCATAAAAGATTCTCAAAATCTAAACGGGGCAGGTAATGCTGATCAGGTGATAGATGAAAAAGAATTGGAACAGGCAGGCAAAAAAACATGGCTGCAATTGCTTAATGAAAAGGTAAAGGGCTTTAGGGAAGGGGTTTTAGTCCTTTCGGGCAGCGCAAGACCTGGTTCCCGGATAGAAAAAGATCGTAGATTGTACAGGTTCCTTACGGACGGGGATTCCGCAGAAATAACCCAGGGTTGGTATTATATTAAAAATCAAGCTATAAAATTTATTATTGACGGTATACCTGTGTATAAAATTTATACACCAACAGGCCTCGCATTCAATGATATTACGAACTACCTGAATTCACATTCTGCTGAAGATATTAAGGGGATAGAGGTAATAAATTCAACCAAATACAGCGGCACTTATGTGCCCATAGAATGGGCGGCAACCGTACGGCCCAATGATATTGCGTTTGTTGAAATTACCACACGGTCGGGTCATGGCCCGGCAATAGATAATACCATTGGCGTATATTTATACAAGCCTTTGGCTATCAGTCGTCCAACGCAGTTTTACAAGCCCCGGTATGCTGTAAAAGATACTACGCATAAAACTGATTTGCGTTCAACCATTGATTGGGAACCAAACATCAATACGAATAAAGATGGAATTGCCTCCGTAAGTTTCTACGCGGCAGACAATGCTTCAGCCTATAACATTATGATAGAGGGGACAGATATGATGGGGAATATTGGTTATAAACTGTATAAGATAGTTGTTAATAAGCATAAGGATGGTATTAAATCAAAATAGTTTATAATGGCCTGTCAATTAAAAAACTTCGGTGTTGTTTGCAAGTTCATTAACCTGTCTGTTTTTTTATTATTGACTTGTTATTCATTTTCTTTTGCACAAAGCAATCCTGTAAAAGCCAGTTTGCTAAATCTGCAAGCATCCACTGATAGTTCAATTAAAAAATATCCTGCAGAGAAAATCTATATTCAGTTTGATAAACCCAATTATGTCATAAGCGATACGGCCTGGTTTAAAGTTTATCTTTTTAATGCGCCTACCCATCTATTATCAGCTCAAAGCGGTTTACTTTATGTCGATATGCTGGACGATAGTGATAAGTTGGTTAAACAATATCTATTGCCTGTAAAAAATGGAATAAGCTGGGGCAATATCACCTGGGATGATAAAAATTTCAAAGCAGGTAATTATACTTTGCGCGCTTATACCAACTGGATGCGCAATTTTGCTTCGGATGGATTTTACTATAAGCAATTATATATATCTGGCACTGATGAAAATAGCTGGTTGATCAACAGTGAGGTAAATACCTCAAAAAGCATCAATGATAAGACCCCGGTAAATGCCCGCTTGCAATTTACGGGGCTTGATAAAGTACCGGATACAGGTAAAACCATGCAGTTAAAAGTACTATCCGGTACGAAAACACTGTTTAAGCAAAAGGTGAAGACTGATCAGAATGGTTTGTTGAATCTCAATTTTCAGCTTCCTGATAAATCATCATCCCCAACAATTGTTGCCGAAAGTGAGCAGAAAGACCAAAAGGCGGTCATCCCTTTGAATTTAAACCGGGTGGAAAAGACCGATCTTCAGTTTTTGCCTGAAGGTGGCAGTTTGATAGCTGACCTTCCGGCTAATATTGGGTTTAAAGCTGTTGGGGAAGATGGAAAAGGCGTAGAGGTGTCTGGTGCGATCTTCGATCATAACCATCAGCAGGTAACCGTCTTTCAATCCACTCAAAATGGCATGGGTAAGTTTAGTATGGCAGTAAAGGATGGGGAGGTTTATACGGCGCAATTAAGCATGACGGGTGGGGAAGTAAAGACTTATTCTTTGCCTGCGGTCAGAAGCTCGGGTACTACCTTGAAGATAAAAAATGTAATGGCAAGTGATTCGGTGGAAGTATCTGTAGCCGCTACTCGTGATATCATACAATCTGGTAATAGTTATTTTCTGATTGGCAAGTCGAGGGGAATTATCTGTTATGCGGGTATTGTAAATTTTCATGAAGGGAATTATGTACGGAAGAAAATTGCAAAAAGTCTATTTCCGTCGGGGATAACGCATTTTATGCTGACTACTTCAAGCGGCCAACCATTAAATGAACGGCTGACTTTTATTAATCACCTGGATAATCTGCGTATTCAAATCACAAGTAATCAGCCTGAATATGTTTCGAGAGATAGTGTTAGCCTGCGATTAAAGGTAACGGATGAAACGGGCAACCCGGTTGCCGGTAATTTTTCAATGGCTGTGACAGATGCCGCCATGGTTAAAGTGGATACCCTGAATGACGAGAATATAATAACACGTTTGCTACTTACATCCGATCTGAAGGGTTATGTGCAGGAGCCGGGTTATTATCTGCAGCAGAATACAAGTGCCTGGCAGGCACTGGATAACCTGTTATTAACCCAGGGCTGGATTGGATACGAGCCGATACTGCCTGCTATGCCTTATGAAGCAGAAAAGGAATTTACCGTAAAAGGTAAGGTAATAAACGTGTTCGGCAAGCCTGTTAAAGGGTCGAAGCTGCTTTTATTCTCCAAATCGCCGGGCTTTTTAATGGATACCGTTGCCAATAATGAAGGCAAATTCGTTTTTGACCGTTTCCCGGTTGTGGATACACCCGAGTTTGTAATCAAGGCAATCAACAAAAATGGTAAAAGCTTTAATGTGGGTATCAATATTGACGAGACAAAACCGCCAATATCAAATGTTCCCAGAGCTCCTGTGCTATTACCATGGTATATAAATAGCGACTCCACATTAATGAACTACCTAAAAGGAACTATTGCTATTAAAAGACAACAGGAATACTTGCCTGATGGTAAGCGGAGACTAAAGGAGGTTGTCATATCTGCCCAAAAAACGATCAAAGGATCTCAAAACCTGAACGGCGCCGGGAATGCTGACGAAGTATTTGACGAGAAGGATATGGAGCGTGCCGGGAAAAAACCATGGATGCAGTTAATGCTGGAAAAAGTGAAAGGCTTTAGAGAAAACTATTATCGTGAATTTATTTATTATACTATTAATGGCAGATATGTCATATTTATTGTTGATGGTTCACCAATGGTGGAATTGGGGGTACTGGATTACCTCACTTATACTACCAGGGTAACCTATGCTCTTAACTCACATACCGCTGAAGAAATAAAGGGAATAGAAGTGAATGCCACTGCAAAAAATAATGCAAACTATGGCAGGCGTTTTTTACCCCCCGATGTATTAAATTCAGGTATCGCGTTTGTAGAAATTACAACGCGTTCTGGTCATGGCCCTTTTAATGACAATACTCCTGGCTTGTATCTATATAAACCTTTAGCGATCAGTTGGCCAAAACAATTCTATAAACCGCGTTATGCAGTGAAGGATACCACGCACAATACAGATCTGCGATCAACTATTGATTGGGAACCAAACATCAGCACAAATAAAGACGGATTAGCTATAGTCAGCTTTTATGCCGCGGATAACGCTACAGTGTATAATGTAATGGTAGAAGGGACGGATATGAATGGCAATATCGGGTATAAGCGATACAGAATCGCGGTCAACAAGCGTAAAGAAAGTGCTAAGTCAAAATAGCCAATACCTGCTTTAAATTATCAGCTTTGAGGGTGGCGATGGCATCGGGGTACCTGTTCTCCCGGTCAAACAAAAAAGTATCGATCCCTAAAGCTATGGCCGCTTTTATCTCAGATTGCGGATCATCACCAATTACAAGCAATTCATGCGGGGCATAGCTGTGCTTTTCCATGATCTCAGCAAACACGTCCTTCTTGGTTTTCTGGTTAACTTCCGGGTCAACGATATGTATGGCTTTAAAATCATGCTCAATCCCCAACATCCTAACTTTGCTATATTGCAACTTCACAAAACCGGTTGTAACTAAAAACTTATCCAGAGGTACCGACTTGATGTGCGCATAATCTTCAAAAGGCTGCATGGGCAGGTCGTAGGTCATATTCTTGAGCACATCAACCATACTATTTTTGATGTCATCACTTAATCCGTACTCGTCCGCGATATGCTGGAATGGTCGGCGCATCATTTCCTGCTTGATCTTGTTCACCTTATCTTCATCATCCGCATTAATCCGATCGGCATATAGGTCAAGTGTTTTAAATAGCACGGCAAACAAATTATCCGCAATAGAACTCACCGGGTAAATGGTATTATCAAGATCTAATATTAAGGCTCGTTTCATTTTTTGTGATTTAAACGGCTATGGTCTTTTTATGATAGGTTACTTTATATAACAAGCGGTAGCCTATCGCGCTTAGTAAACAAACTCCACCCAGTACCCACCATAAAAGCCTGAAGCCGCCATAATGAATTACTTCGCTGCCTACAGAAGGGGCTATGATCTGCGCGGCTGACCATGACATTGTATACAATGCCGCATATTGCCCGCGGTTATTTGGCGAGGTGCGCACTATCCAGAACGCGTTCATAAAAGGCATGCTCAGCATTTCACCAAAGGTTACCATTATAACAATCACGATGGCGACAAAGGCGGTGCCTGGTAAAAAGTTGAGCAGCACAAAGCTTGCACCGGTTAACAAAATACCCATACAGATATAGGTTAAAGGGTTTCGTTTCCCTTCCAGGTTGTGGATAAGCACCATTTCGATAACGGCTATCAGCACGCCATTCAGCGCTAAAAGGAAACCGATAAAACGTTCGCTGAAGTGCCATTCTATCTTGTAAAATACCGGCTGCATGATAAAGAACTGAAAAAAGCAGGCCCCGAAGAGTGCAGCTAATACAATGAAACACAGGTAAACCCTGTCTTTATAAGGCGATGAACCTTTAATGCTTTCGGCGATATCTTTTACTTGTTTCACTACCCCAGCCCGTGGCATTAGTTTGATCAGTATAAGCGCGGCCAGGATGTTGGTGCAACCATCTACCCAAAACAATAAATGGTAGCTGTAGGACGCCAAAAAGCCACCCAATCCGCCGCCGACTGCCCAGCCCAGGTTAACAGCCAATCGGTTTAAAGAATAGGAACGGATCTTATTATCGCTAGTAGCATAATGCGCGATAGCGGTTGAATTAGCGGGGCGAAATGACTCATTACAGATGCTTAGTATAAATGTACCGATCAACAGGCCCCAAAAGGTAGTTTGATAGCCTAAAATGAGAAAGAATACGCCACCGGTAAACAGGGCCCCAACCTGCAGATCATAAAAACCGAATTTGTCGGTTAGTTTACCGCCAATAAATGCCCCTGCAATAGATCCCACACCAAAAACGGCCATAATGATGCCAGCCTGAATGATGGAGAAATGAAGCTTTTGGATGCAATAAATGCTCAGGTAAGGCACCACCATAGTACCACTCCGGTTGATAAGCATCACCAGGCTCAGGTACCAGCTGTTTTTTGAAAGACCGTGATAGGCTTGTTTATATAATTGGAAATAACGGGAGAGCATTAAGCAAATATATTAAATGCTGTGAAGACTTGGCCTGATGAGACTTACGAGTTTTAAAACTTCGTAAGCTTTTTATAAAGAAGGTAAAATCGAATTTCTGTTTCTTAACCAATGATCTGCAATAACCAAGGCAGCCATAGCTTCAACTATAGGCACCGCACGGGGTACTACGCATGGGTCGTGACGGCCTTTGCCGGATATTTCGGCATCATTGCCTTTGCTATCGATAGTGGGCTGGCTTTGCATGATGGTGGCTACCGGTTTAAAGGCCACCTTGAACTCGATAGGCATGCCATTACTTATCCCGCCTTGAATCCCGCCGGAAAAATTGGTACGGGTCCCGATATTTCCTTTAGCGTCTTTGGTGAAAAGATCATTGTGTTCCGAACCGCGCATTTCACTCCCGGCAAAACCGGAGCCGAATTCAAAGCCATGTACGGCGTTGATGCTCAACATCGCCTTGCCTAATTCGGCATGGAGTTTATCAAAAACAGGTTCGCCCAACCCAACAGGGCAGTTTAAAATATGACAGCTTATTTTTCCGCCAACGGTATCGCCTTGTTTGCGGATGGAATCGATGTGCTCGATCATTTCTTCGGCAGTAGCCGGGTCGGCACAGCGGACGATATTTTTTTCGCGATCGTCAATGAATTCCTGCGCGCTTTTTATTTCCACGTTAGGCGCGTTTATTTTACCTACGCTGCTCACATGGGCAACTATCTCAATGCCTTGTGTTTTTAACAACAGTTTGGCTAAGGCACCAGCAGCAACACGTGCTGCAGTTTCGCGGGCAGATGAGCGGCCGCCGCCACGATGATCGCGGATGCCGTATTTTACCTGGTAGGTGTAATCGGCATGAGAGGGGCGGAACACATCTACGTTATGGGTATAATCCTTAGAGCGTTGATCTTCATTTGGTATCAGCATGGCAATGGGTGTGCCGGTGGTTTTACCTTCGAATACACCTGATAATATTTTTACCGTGTCGCTTTCTTTGCGTTGGGTGGTTATTTTGGACTGACCAGGCTTACGTTTATCCAGTTCGGATTGGATATAATCCAGGTCGACATCCAATTGCGCCGGGCAGCCATCAATAATTACGCCGATAGCTTCGCCATGTGATTCGCCAAAAGTTGTTATCCTGAATAATTGTCCGAATGAATTGCCTGCCATATAGCCCCCTCTAAATCTCCCCCTGTAGGGGAGACTTCATTTAAAAAATTAAAAATACAAATATTATTGAAAGTCCTCCCTACCGGGGAGGGTTGGGAGGGGCTGTCTCAAACCCCACTTTCTCCAGATCATCCCAAAATGCAGGGTATGATTTTTCCACTACCTTATAATCTTCTACCTCAACTTTGGGTATCAGTAGCGCCAGCGGTGCAAATGCCATCGCCATGCGGTGATCATCATAAGTATCTATAAATATACTTTCGGGAATGAATTTTTCGCCGCAATCCAGTTTGTAAACCTGTCCTTTTTCGATCAGCTTGACTCCCATTTTAGCCAGTTCGGTTTGCAGGGCCAGTATGCGGTCGGTTTCCTTGATCTTCAAAGTTTCTAACCCAGTAAATGTGGCTTCATGTCCTAACGCGGCACATACCACAATAATGGTTTGCGCCAGGTCGGGGCATGATTTGAGGTCGAATATTTTGCGGCTTAGTGGTTTGGTTTCTTTTTTCAAATGAACACCGCCGTTTATAAACTGGGAAGTTATGCCAAAATTCGCCATGATCTCGGTGATCACACTGTCGCCCTGCAGGCTATAAGAAGTTAATCCCGGCAGGAAAAGCTCGGCTTCATCGGCTAAGGCAGCTATGGCATACCAGTAGGATGCCGCGCTCCAGTCGGGTTCCACATGCAGGGATGTTTCCCTGAAATCCTGGTGAGGGATATGGATGCTGTTATCCTCCCATTGATGCTGTATGCCGGCTTGCTGCAGCATGGCCAATGTCATTTCCACATAAGGCCTTGAAGTTAGCTCACCCTCGATCTGCAAAGTTAAACCCAAAGGCAGGCGGGCAGCAATAAGCAACAACGCAGTAATGTACTGACTGCTAATATCGCCCTGGATACTGATCTTATCTTTTTGCTGCTGCCCGGCACTGCCTTTAATTCTTAGCGGGGGATAACCCTCGTTTTCTGTGTATTCAATACTCGCGCCTATTTCGCGCAACGCGTTCACCAATATGCCTATCGGCCTTTGCTTCATTCGTTCGCTGCCAGTGAGTATCACTTCTTCATCCTGCAAAGTGAGATAAGCAGTTAAAAAACGCATGGCGGTGCCAGCGGGACCAATGTTTATTTCGGAAGTCGGAATTTCGATTTCGGAATTTAAGGATACATTTATTTTCTGATTCCTGACTTCTGATCTCAAAATACCTGCCAGCGTAACCGCATCAGCCGCATCCGAAATATTCTCAACCTTAACCTTACCGTTGCTTAATGCTTCGATGATCAAAGCACGGTTGCATTCGCTTTTAGAGCCGGTAAGGTGTACCGTACTGCTGACTGATTTATTAGTTTTAGAAAGGATGATATTCTGCTTCATCTTGTATTAAGCGTGCGTCAATTTTTCGTGTGGCTGTCCTTCCTGGCCTTTGTTCATGATCTCGGTTTGTTTGCGGATCGATTCACTATGGATCAACTCCAATAGCTTCTCAGCAAATTCCGTGCTCAGGTTTAAAGCTTTTGCATAAGCAGTACGCTTGTTCAGTATCTCGTCCCAACGGTTAACCTGTAAAATAGTGATGCCATTTTCCTTTTTGTAATTACCGATCTTCTCAACGATCTTCATACGCTCGGCCATTTTCTGGAATACCAGGTCATCGATCTTGTCTATCTGGTTGCGCAACTCGCCTAATATGTCTTTTAATTCGGTGCCTTTGATTTCAGGTTTGCGAAGTGTTAAACGCTCAATTAACTCTACTAATGCTGACGGGGTAACCTGTTGTTTGGCATCTGTCCAGGCAACGCTTGGGTCGATGTGCGATTCGATCATTAATCCCTGCATATCCAGATCCAATGCTTTTTGAGCGATATAACCCAGCAATTCACGATTGCCGCAAATATGGCTTGGGTCGTTGATCAACGGCAGGTCAGGCGCGTGTGTTTTCAGGCTGATGGCCAGATCCCACATCGGCTCGTTACGGAACGCTGTTTTTTCATGGTAAGAAAATCCGCGGTGAATAGCCGCCAGTTTGGTAATACCTGCATTATTGATGCGTTCCAAAGCGCCAATCCATAACGAAAGATCAGGGTTTACCGGATTTTTTACCATTACGGGTACATCAACACCTTTAAGGGCGTCAGCAATTTCCTGTACAGTAAAAGGATTAACGGTTGAGCGCGCACCTACCCATAGGATATCAACCCCTGCATTCAGAGCTTCTTCCACGTGTTTTGCGGTTGCCACTTCAACGGCTGTCGGTAAGCCGGTCTCGTCTTTAGCGCGTTTAAGCCATTGCAAGCCAATGCTGCCAATGCCTTCAAATTCGCCCGGACGGGTACGTGGTTTCCAAATTCCTGCACGCAGGGCCGATACACGGCCTGTTTTTGCCAGTAAATGGGCAGTGGCCACCAATTGCTCTTCTGTTTCGGCACTGCAGGGGCCTGCTATTACAAGCGGTTCTTTCCCTGTTTTTATCCAGGAACTAAGCGGCTGGATGTTTAAGTCTAATTTCATATCTTTTATTATTACTTACGGATTTTACAAATTGATTATTTAATTATTTTTTTGACGTTGATATACTTGCGGGTGATGGTTTCCTGTGCCCTGAATTTTTGTTCGCGCTCATTGATGGTATTCTCGTCATCATGCCGCTGGTATTCGCCAAGGATATTAAAGTTGTGTGTGTATTTTAAAACCTGGCGTATGGAGCTGTCATATTGCTTTTGATTATCCCACTCCACATCTACATAAAAGTTATACTCATTACGCTTACCAATAACGGGCATCGACTGTATCTTGCTCATGTTGATGTTTTGCTCGGCGAATATTTGCAGCACCTTGGCCAGCGCACCAACCTGGTTGCTTACCTGGAAACATAAGGAGGCCTTGTTATTATCCTTTTTTTCCACGTTGTCGTGATGGGTGAGGATCAGGAAGCGGGTGAAATTCTTTTTGTTGGATTCTATCCGGCGTTCCAGTACATCCAGGTTGTACAATTTGGCAGCTAAAGTATTGGCAATGGCAACAGTATCGGTTAATTCCTCATCCCTGATGCGCTTGGCACAGGCGGCAGTATCACTGCTTTCAACGATCTTTAAATGAGGGTATTCATCAAAAAAATCAACACATTGGCGAATAGCAATAGGATGGGAGGTAACATATTTTATATCCTCAAACTTTACACCCGGCAATGCCATCAAGTGCAGCTGTATTGGCAGGTACACTTCCCCTACTACCGGGAAGTTATAGCTCAGCATCAGCGAGTAGTTTGGCAGGATGCTGCCGGCAATGCTGTTTTCAATAGCCATCACCACATAATCAGCCTCCTTGTTCTGCAAAGCCTCAAACGTTTGTTTGAATGAATTGCATTCAATGGTTTGAATGTCCTCGCCGAAATGTAAAAACGCTGCTTCTTCGTGGAACGATGCCCGAATACCCTGTATAGCTACTCTTGTTCTTTTATCCTTCATAAAACCCCCTTTAAGCAAAAAAGTCCCGGCTGGTTGTGCCGGGACTTTTCAGTTTATCTTATATGTTTGTTAGTGCATATTAGTCCCGGCTCTTACTGTTAAAGTAAAAGTAGTAACCATAAAAATATGCATTGTTGAACTTCATTGTTTTGTTTTGCGTCGTAAATGTACGGTTTAAAATAAATTTGTCAATAGAAAATTTTATTTTTTTGAAAATAATTGATTTGAACAGAATTTTATTGGGTGAGACTACCTATTCAAGCATGATATTTATATGGACCCTGGTAAGTAAAGATCGACATTAGTTTAAATGAAATAAGTAATTGATTATTGATCAATTGTTTAAAATAAAGCATTTGTTTTGATAACAAAAGAATGCTCAAAAATGGCGTTTATTTAATGTTACACAGGTTTTTTCAAAATATTTGTATATTGCAAAAAGAAATTAACTAAACCTTTTCCTGGATAATTAAGGAATAGTATCACATTAAATGAAAAACCTAATTCTTTTTGCATTACTTGCATTAATCGTTGGTTTTGGTTCGTGCCAAAAGTCAGGGATTAAACCATCAAAGCCTAAGATACAAGACACGCTTTCTGACAGCGCTTTGTTTAAAGTACAATTGGTAAGTGTTAAAGATACGCTGCCGCCTCCAAAGTTTGCCGGGCGGATAGAAACCCTTATCCAATTTAACCACGCATATCACTTGTCGTTTATTAACAGTGAAGACGCATCTTCTCCTGGTATTCCAGGGCCGCTTGATCCCATTCTGAATGTAATGAGTATCACCAGTGATGGTTATCCTGTTATTGTGGACGGCATACCTTATAAGGCTGGTGTAACCGTACCTTTGGTTGTAACAGGTAAAACCAGCGGGCAATATATTTTAAGAGCTTATTACCTTCGGTGGTTCCCGGCAGATATCCACATTTGGTGTAAGGACAATTACCTGAAGGACAGCGTGGACCTGCGTAAGAGCAATTACAATTTTACCATAGATAGAACCGATGCCAACCAGTATGGTAACAAGAGGTTTTCGATCATTCTCGGACCAAAATAGGTGACCCATACACAGTAAAAAATGAGCATACTTCGATTGATATAATGATATAAAATGAAGAAATTAATATTCCTGGCGCTGATAGTGATGGCCTTTGCGGCATGCCAGAAAACCAAACTTAAACCGGGGCCATCAGCCATTGGAAAGGATACCATCCCGGATAATGCCTCCTTTAAGCTGCAAATGGCGACAGACAGTACTGGCAGCGAATACCCTTCGACAGATACACTTAATGTGATGGTACATTTCAATCATACCTATCATACCAACTATAGCTGGTATAATGGCGAGGATGGAGCCGCTAATGAGGATAATGCGGGGTGGCGCTTTTTGGCACTTTCTAATGATGGCGGGCAACTGGTGATGGATGGTGTACCCTATAAACCCGGCGTTGCAATACCCATATTTACATCATCTGTAGGCGATTCCAATCATGCACGGCATTTTATATTAAAAGTTTTGAACCTGAAAAATATCCCTGATGACATCCACATCTGGTGCAAAGACAATTACATGAAGGACAGCGCAGACCTGCGCAAACAACCATTCCGTTTTTTTACCCATCATAATGACACAAGTTCCTACGGTGGCAATAGATTTCAGATAGTTACGGAACCTTATTAATAAACACATAAGATCTCTTGATCGATATAGCGAATATGTAATGAAAAAATATTTTTTATCCTTAATAGTTATCCTGGCTTTGGGGGCATGCAAAAAATCCTCAAATGACCCTTTGCCAATAAAAGGCCAGGATATACCACCCGATATTTCTTATCCGTCAACGATCTCGTTATCCGTAGGAAAGCCTGCTGATATTAGTCCCAAAAACCGTGGCGGAGAGGTGCCTGCTACTTTATACGGGCAGGTAACAACATTTGCGGGAAGCCCCGACCTTGCAAAGGGATATGTGAATGGCAACGGACTTGCGGCCCTATTTAACGCGCCGCAACAATTAGTGCGCGACAAACAGGGCAACCTGTACATTGCAGACTCGTTTAATAATGCCATACGTAAAATAAGCCCCGATGGTACAGTAAGTACATTTGCCGGAAGCCTCACCGGGATAAATGGCAATAAGGACGCTGCTGACAATTCGGCCCTTTTCGATTCTCCCGATGGCATAGCGATTGATGCTACCGGTAATTTCTTTGTTTCCGATTATAATAACAACGCGATCAGGAAAATAACACCTGCAGGCGTGGTGTCTACCTTTTATAAGGCCACTACGGTTTTTGGTCCGGGAGGTATTTGTTTCGATAATTCGGGCAATTTAATTGTAACGGGGCAGGATGCCAACCAGGTAGTAAAGATATCTCCAGCAGGTGTTTCTACACTTATTGCTGGCAGTGCCGACAAGACCGGGGGATATGTAAACGGTAACGGAACGTCAGCAGTATTATATTACCCAACTGATGTTAAGACAGATGCTGCCGGAAATATCTATGTGGTAGAATATATGAACAGCGACATCCGGAAAATAACACCGGATGGCATGGTAACCACATTTTCCGGTACTCTGGAAGGCACTGATGGACAACAAAACCCATACCTGTACAGATACCCCAGCGGCATTGCAATAGGCGCAGGCGGAGTGATGTATGTGGCTGACATGGGAGCCGCCCAGGTTCAAAGAATAATGCCAAACGGAACTGTAAGCCTGGTTGCCGGAAGCTTGACGGGTTTAAGCGGTAGTACGGATGGCGTAGGTTCGGGAGCCAGGTTTTATGAGCCAATTTATATATGTATAGACGATGCCGGTGCCGCATACGTCACAGACCTGGTTAATCAGAATGTAAGAAAAATAGTATTGACGGGATATAGCTACCAAGGCGATAAATTGCCTGTAGGACTAACCTTTGATTATAAGACAGGACTTATTAGCGGAACACCAACTACGGCATCAGCAGCAATTAACTGTACCGTTACAGGCTTTAACATCAGTGGGTTTAGTAGCAGTACCTTCTCAATAACAGTGCGCTAATAATCCGTGGCTTAGTTTACAAACCCGAATAATACCTAATACTCTCAAAAAGCTCATCTTCGGTACAAACATTGTCAATTTTGCATTCGCCTATACTTGCCAGTAAAGTACAGTTTATTTTGCCTGCGTGGTTCTTTTTATCCTTTAGCATAATGGTATGCAATTCGCCGTAACAAGACTCGGCTACTTTGTATTTAGGATACAGGCTGCTTATTGTTTCGGTGATCTCATTTAATTCAGCTTCGCTCAAACCGATTTTTATGTTGGAAAGCTTTGCTTCGCAGATCATACCTATCGCTATAGCTTCGCCGTGGGTAAGCGGGTTTTTATCATTTACCAGTGAATAAGTTTCAATAGCATGACCGATGGTGTGCCCAAAATTGAGGCTTTTCCGGATGCCTCGTTCGTGCGGGTCTTCGATAACTACCTTGTTTTTTATCTCGACCGACCTGTAAACTAATTCTGCAGATGGATTTTCCAGGTCGCTGTATTTCAATAGCTTCCAATAATTTGCATCGGCTATCAGGCCATGTTTAAGCATCTCGGCCAGGCCCGATAGGATCTGCCTTGGTGGAAGCGTCTGCAAGAAATCATGCTCGATAAAAACAGCTTTGGGTTGAGTAAATGTACCGATAATGTTTTTGATATTATCCATATCGATGCCTGTTTTACCACCTACAGAAGCATCCACCTGTGATAGCAGGGTAGTGGGCACATGCACAAAATCAATCCCCCGTTTATAAGTTGATGCAGCGAAACCGCCCAGGTCACTGATCACACCGCCGCCGAGGTTAATGAGCAGACTTTGCCTGTCGGCGCTGAAATCGATCAGCATTTTCCATACGCCAATGCAAAAATCAATATTCTTACTTTCTTCGCCGGCATTGATCTCGATGATGTCGAAATTATCCAGGTTATCTATCTTTTCTCTGAGTGTGGGCAGGCAATATTTGGCTGTATTCTCATCCGTCAAAACAAAGAAGCGGGAGTAATTGCCGTTTTCGATAAATTTTACCAGTTCGGCAATGGTATTACTAAAATAAATGGGGTAGTTAATGCTATCGAGTGTGTTCATTTTTATTATATCACCTGTATTTTTTGGCCACGGAATTCAACTGTATCGCCCTTTTTTACTTTAAGGCGCTTGCGGTAATCAACCTCGCCGTTGTATTTTACTTCGCCCTCAGTAACAACTATTTGCGCCTCGCCGCCGGTTTGCACCAGGTTGGTCGCTTTCAGCAATTGTATCATCGGGATATGATCTCCCTCTACTTTGAATTTTATCATGGCGCGCCAAAAATAAACTATTCAAAGGATAATGAGTTATTTGCTTTGCATTTTCTAATTTTGCGCCATGCTCAATAATGAAACTGTTGCTGATCCCGGCAAGGGGATACTGTCTTTTGAAAATACCGAAATAGCATTTCGTAATTCTACCAACACTGACCTGAAGCGTGCCTACTGGCTTTTCAGGATGATCAATATTAATTTTTTGGTGAAGCTGGGCCCGCCGATCACCAATTTTGCCATGAAGATAGGCCTGCCAATCAAAGGCATTATCAAGGCTACCATATTTAAACACTTCTGTGGCGGCGAGACCATTAATGAATGTGATGATACCATCAAAAAGCTTTACAAAGGCGGGGTGGGGACAATATTGGACTATTCCGTTGAGGGTGAAGATGAAGAGCAGGTGTTTGATGATACCCGTGATGAAATTATACTGACCATTAAACGTGCTTCGGGCGATAAGGCCGTACCTATCACTGTGTTTAAGGTAACCGGTGTTGCGCGGTTTTCCTTATTAGAAAAACTGGATGCCGGAACAGCATTAATTGCAGAGGAGGAGGCCGAATGGCAAAAAGTGCAGGATAGGGTGCTTGCTATCTGCTCTAAAGCACATGATAGCGGGGTACCCGTAATGATAGACGCTGAAGAAACCTGGATACAAAAAACCATCGACCTGCTGGCATTGAATATGATGTGTAAGTTCAATGAGGAAAAGATCATCGTTTATAATACTTACCAGCTTTATCGCCATGATAAACTGGCATCTTTAAAAGAAGATCACTCTATTGCAGTTAAAGATGGATTTATATTAGGCGCTAAACTGGTACGCGGCGCTTACATGGAGAAAGAACGCAAACGCGCTGCCGAAATGGGCTATCCATCATTGATACAACCGGATAAACAATCAACCGACAAAGATTATGACGCGGCCCTGCATTTTTGCGTAGATAACCTGGAAACAGTTGCCTTTGTAGCTGGTACCCATAACGAAAACAGCTGCCGCGTACTTGCTGATCTTCTGAATGAAAAGAAAGTTTTGCATAATCATCCACACGTTTACTTTTCACAACTGCTGGGCATGAGTGATAATTTGAGCTTTAACCTGGCTGATGCGGGTTATAATGTGGCTAAATATGTTCCTTATGGGCCTGTGAAGTCTGTTTTGCCTTACTTGTTCAGGAGAGCGCAGGAAAATACCGCAATAGCAGGACAGATGAGCAGGGAATTGAGTTTGATATTGAAGGAGAAGAGGCGGAGGGAGATTTAGCAGAGTCGACTCACCCGGTCTTTGCTTCGCTCGACCACCCTCTCTACCGCAAGCGGTAAAGAGGGTTCTTTTTTTATTTCTAATCCCCTCTTTCCGCTTTAGCGGAGAGAGGGGTGACAAGCGCAGCGATGTCGGGGTGAGTCGACGAAGGCAGGAAAAGATTAAGTCCTTATGACATCGGTATCTACAGGAATATAACCTAACAACCGACTCATGGTGAGGATTTGCCCTTTGTGATGAAACTCATGGGTGATTACATGCGTGAATAGCAAAAGGGGTGTTAAAGTAATTTCAATTTTTCTTACAGGAGTTTTCTTAGTTAGAGGTTGTTGATAATCGTCTTTATACTTTTGTAAAAATTCATCAACGAGCAAGTTTACCTTTTCGTAAATATCTTCGATATCCGTGAGACTTTTGATGTTTTCAATTTCATAAAAAGGTGCTGTTCCATCCAAACCAAAATTCTTTAGCCAGTGGATGTAAGTGTTAGTGCTATGCAACAACAGATCAGCAATGCAGCTGTTATTAAAAGCTTCTACCTTTTTAAATAGGTCAGTATCGCCCATATTTCTGCAATAACCAAACAGTACTTGTCTTGAGCTTTTGACACTGTCGTATTGTGATAAAAGTAGGTGTTGCATAAAATATTATAGTAATTGTTCTCTTTTGATCAGTTCCTGTATTGTATCCGGCGCTTTCATTAGCAAAGTTTGCAAGCCGAGTGCTTTGGCAGCATCAAGGTTTGCCTGGATGTCATCAATAAAAACGGTTTCTTCAGCTTTGAGATCATTCTCTTTCAATACCTTTTCAAATATGGCGGAGTCGGGCTTCCGGATCCCGATCAAATGCGAATAATAGGTCTTTTCGAACAAATGGTCGTTACCCTCAAATCCGAACTCTTTTTGCAAGTAGTTCATGATGTAGTCGTAGTGTATCGGGTTGATGTTGCTGAGTAAAAAGGTGCGGTATTTTTTATTCAGATCAGCCAAAACTTCGTGCGTCCCTTTGTCCACGCCTAACAGCAGGCTGTTCCAGGCGGCATCTATTTCTTCATCGGTCAAATCAAATTTTCCTATTTTTTGCCTGATAAAATCACGGAATTCGGTAGGAGTTGCCAATCCCCTGTCAAAAGCATCAAAAATAGGGTCCTGCACGCCGTGACTGAAGAATGTATCGGGATCATCGATAGAGAGACTTTTCCAGCCATCTTTCAGTTTTTGAAAATCAAGCAGGAAGATCACGTTGCCGTAATCGAATATGATGTTTTTGATGTTTTGCATACGCAAATATGTAGAAATGCCCCGAAAAATTGGTGCTGGGAGTCTTTGTTTTTCTTAACAATAGATTAGCTTTGGATTCAACGGGCCTTTCCAATAAAACCTATCATGATAATCAACAGATCCGGCAGAACGGGATATTTACTGGCTTTTGTTCTATTGCTGATCTATGGCGCAATCAGCCTGTCGGCTTATGCCGAACTGGGTGGCTGGATATTGATGCTGTTCTTTATCACCGTTGCTTTAACTTTCAGGGCAAATCCAAAATTGAAAGGGTTTACTTTTACCACCATGATATTCGCGGCGGTGAGTATCGCGATGTATTACCCGCATTATTTTGTGCATGTGGGCTCGTTTAAATTGTCGGGCCTTATTATTCCGTTGTTGCAAATTATCATGTTCGGCATGGGCAGCGAGCTGAGCCTGAAAGAACTGGCCACCGTAATAAAAATGCCGAAGCTGATATTGGTTGGTGTTGTTTGCCATTATGTGATCATGCCGCTTATCGGTTATGCACTGGCTAATCTTTTTAATTTCCCGAAGGAAATTGCTGCAGGGATCATCCTGGTTGGCTGCTGCCCAAGCGGACTGGCATCCAATGTAATGTCGTACCTCGCAAGGGCAAACCTCGCACTTTCTATTGCCGTAACCGCTATTTCTAACCTGCTTGCCCCATTACTTACTCCGTTGCTGATGCAATTGCTGGCCGGTAAGTTTGTAGCGGTGCACTTTGGGGATATGGTTTGGGATACTACAAGGGTGGTGTTAATTCCTATCCTGGCCGGGTTGTTATTTAACTCGCTGGTGAGGGGAAGGATGAAATGGCTGGATAAACTGATGCCGGTTATCTCGATGGCCGGTATCGGGTTGATCATCGTGGTGATCACTTCGGCGGGGAGGAATAGTTTGCTTAATATGGGGCTGTTGTTAATATTGGTGGTATTTATTCACAATATTTCGGGCTATACGCTTGGCTATTGGCTGAGCAGGTTATTAGGTTTTAAAGAAAAAGACTGCCGCACCATTTCGCTGGAGGTGGGTATGCAAAACGCCGGATTAGCATCGGGCCTGGCCCTTTTAATGGGAGGCATATCTACCATAGGGCTTGCGCCGGCCATATTTGGGCCGCTGATGAATATTTCCGGGTCATCCCTGGCTACGTGGTGGCACGCCAGGGTGCCAAAGGAGGATGAAGCTACAGTGACTGGTCAATAAAATAAAAACTATACTGACTAATACGTTGGTTTCTACAGTATTATTCCAGAATCTATTTCTAATTAGCATAAAAAAACAGGATCATGAATTTCATTAAAAGATATGCAGCCGGGCTGCTTTTGTTTTGTTTAGCTATGAGTACCCCTTTTAAATCCATGTCCCAGCTGGTTACGGGTTTTCATATCTTACGCACGTTAAAAATAGGAAGCTCGGGCGGCTGGGATTATATCAGGCCTGATGGCGAGCTCAAAAGGATTTATGTATCGCATGGTAACCAGGTCAATATACTGGATGCCGTATCGGGCGACTCCGTAGGTTATGTGCCTAACACGCAGGGCGTGCATGGTATCGCACTTGTAAAAGCATTGGGTAAAGGTTATATCAGCTGCGGCAGATCAAACAGTGTTTTGGTGTTTGACCTGAAAACAAACGATACGTTGAAACGCATCCCGGCAGGAACTAATCCCGATGCCATATTTTATGACGAATATTCCAAAAAAGTATACGCCTTTAACGGCCGCAGCAAGGATGCTACGGTAATTGATGTGGCTACTGATAAAGTGGTTGCTACTATTCCGTTAGGTGCGAAGCCTGAGACTGGCGTATCTGACGGCAAAGGCAAAATATTTGTGAATGCCGAAACCACCAACGAGATCGTAATGATCAACGCCAGCACGTATAAGGTAGAGGCGAGGTATAAGATAAATGAGGGTGAAGAGCCATCTGGTTTGGATATCGACACCAAAACTAACCGCCTGTTTATTGGCTGCGGGGGCAATAAAACTATGGTGGTGATGGATGCTACTAACGGTAAAAACCTGGCGAAATTTCCGATAGGTGATTGCGATGGTCTGGTGTTTGACCCGGCTTTGAAGTTGGCTTATACCTCCAACGGTGAAGGAACCATCAGCGTAGTAAAAGAAGTGAATGCCAATAAATTTGAATTTGTAGAAACTATCAAAACAGAACCCGGAGCACGCACCATCGGCATAGATGTGCTGACGCACAAGTTATATTTGCCAACGGCAAAATCAACGCCGGTGGCTGCAACTACCGAAAACCCAAGACCGCGCCCGAAACAAATACCGGGTACTTTCCATGTGATAGAAGTAGGCAAGTAATTTAATTGAACCAGATCAAGGGGTGACGGATAGGTAAATTCCTGATCACTTCTTCCACCTGCGGATTGTGGTCGAGGGTTTTCCAGGTCGCGAACCATGATTGTTCGTTATAAGTATTCGCGCCAAATAGCAAAAAAGGCTGGGCGATGGGCCAGTTGTCCCAATACATCACATCAGGTTTCAGGGGCCATTTACTTTTATCAGCTACAAAGGGATATAGGTAAGTGATCCCTTTTTTTATTGATTTGCCATCAGCAGTCTCAAAATTCCAGAGATTATCTTTTGGGGTAGACAATATCTGGCAAAGCATGGTCATAGCATCTAAGTTAAAAATGGAGTAGCCATAAGGTTTGCTGCGCGACATTTCCAACGGGAAACTTCCATCAGTTGCCATCTGGTTGGGAAGCAGAACAGTTTTGTACCTCTCTCTTAAAGAATCAAGCACCACCTGGTTGCCGCATAGTTTAGCGAAGGAAGCTACCTGCATAGCCCAGCAAGTGGAGTGGTTGTTTTTAGTCAGCTTTTCCTGTATACCGGGTTTGCTGGTGCTTAACCAATCAATGTATTCCGCAAACCATTTTTTTATCCCCGTGGCGGTTTTTGGGTCGATGAGGCTTTCCATTACGATGACACCTTGTGCCACTTCCATTAAATGGATAGAATCAATAATGCCATAATTGCGGCCGGTAAACTTTCCTTTTACTGCCTGCGCAAAAAGCAGGTTGGGGTTCATCAGTCTTGCGGGATCAATAAACCAGGCCCTTAAGTGGATCACAGCCTGCCTCACATACTTTTCATCATGGGTTATTTTGTAGGCCGAGGCCAAAGCGCCGATGATCTTGCTAAAACGGATCATCGCTTTACGGTGCTCCACAAAATTATCAGGGTTGGTCATCCCATCACGGTCGATATATGGGCCATCAGGGTTTTTAGGATCGGGCCAAAAGTAATCAGCTTCTGAGAAGAAATCATGCTTGCCGCCTGCACTGCGTACAGAAAAAGACGCGGTTACGGTAACCGGCTGTTGCTGCATAGCCCAGGCAGCTTCTGTTAAGATTTGTTTCTTGAGGTTAGTTTCAACAGCTTTTTCTATTTCAGACTTACCTGCCAAAGGTTGTTTAAATGAAAAAGCAGCCTGGCTTAAATAGAGGAGAATAATTAATATGGTTGAAAATGCTTTCTTCATGGTATCAAAAACGCCTTGATATGGCTAAACTGATCAGACAGTAGTACCATGAATTTCCTCGTATAGCTTAATTATTTTGCGTTGCAGCTCAACAATCTCCGCTTCGCTATCAGCCAGCTTTTTTTGTATACGGTCATAAACAGGTACAGGTATGGGGCGATTATTTTTATCTTCAATAAACAAGCTTGCAACATCCACTTCAAAAATATGGGCAATTTGCTCCAAACGGGAAAGATTAACATCGGTAACACCAGTTTCAATTTTTGAAAAAGCAGGGATGGAAATGCTTAATCGCTGCGCAACTGTTTCCTGGCTCCATTCGTGTTTAGCGCGTAAGTCTTTGATGCTTTTACCAACTGCAAGATTTATTTCACTTTTAAGCTTATTCATATATCGTCAGTTGTATAATTATTTAAATACTCTTTGGGATAATTTTGTTTATTGTTTAAATAAAATTCAGCGTAAATGAAATTTTCTACTATAAATGGGCCCTTAAATATTGGTGATTGTAAATATAAATTATTGACTGACATTTCATTTAGATAGTTTTTCACAATTAATTAACTTTATGTTTACTAAAGCAACCTATATCCAATATTTTACTAATATGAGAACCTGCAGTAAACGTTTGTCAATGTTAATAATTCTTTTTACGGGAGGGATCGTTGCGTGTAATGCCCAGGCTTCAAAACCATTAATAACTTTAGAAAAAATAGAGCCTCAATTTAGCGCCATAGTGAGTAAAACCGCCAAAGCAACGGTATTAGCTGATGGGTTTTTATGGAGCGAAGGGCCATTATGGATAGAGCGCCATAAAATGTTCCTTTTCTCAGATGTTAAAAAGAACGTGATTTATAAATGGACCAAAGAAAAAGGTAAAGAGGTTTATCTTAAGCCTTCTGGTTATACAGGTACTATGCCACGGGGCGGCGAATTGGGTTCCAATGGCTTAGGCTTAAATATGAAAGGGCAACTGGTGATATGCCAGGATGGCGATAGGGTAGTATCCGTAATGGATGCTCCCCTGGATAAACCTAAAGCAAAATTCATCAAAATAGCATCCGGCTATAAAGGCAAAAAGTTTGATAGCCCCAATGACCTGGCTTTTTTGAGTAGTGGCGACATCTATTTCACAGATCCGCCTTACGGGCTTGAAAAAAATGTGGATGACCCTTTAAAAGAAGCGCGCTACCAGGGAGTTTATAAAATTTCAAAAGACGGCAAAATAACCCTGCTTACAGATACGCTTACACGGCCAAACGGCATCGCGTTTTTCCCCGAGGGCAAAACGGTACTGATCTCCAACTCGGACCCAAAAAAACCTTATTGGTATGCTTATGACCTGGATAAAAATGGCTTATTTATGCATGGACGGGTATTTTACAGCGCTATGGCGGCTTCCAAAAAAGCAGCCGGTATGCCCGATGGTTTAAAGATCGACAAAAATGGAAATGTATTTGCAACAGGGCCGGGTGGCATATGGGTTTTTAACAGATCAGCCAAGTTATTGGGTAAGATACTGATCAATGACTTGGCTTCCAATTGCAGCTTATCCGAGGATGAGCGGAGCCTGTATGTAACAAATAATCATCGGATTTTGAGGGTGGATCTGCGGTAGTGGGGCCATTGGTCATTAGTCAATGGTCATAAGTCGGAAGCCTAAGATCATTTTTTTAAAATTTAAATTATTCATCCTCAGCCATTAAGTTTTGGGCAGCGTTTTTTTGCGCTTTATGCCTCAACATTTTTACATGGAATCTCCGTAAAAGGTTTATTATATCTTTATTTTCGTAAAAATTAATAAACCTAAACAATGAAAAGAATTTTTTTCTTAACCCTTATCTGTTTAATTGCCATTGCCGCAACATCATGTAAAAAAAGCGGTTCACCTGATCCTGATCCGACAGATACTGGTACGGACCCAGTGGCAACATATTATATCACCTTTAAAGCTGATGGTGTGGCTGTTTCAGAAACCGAGGTTACAGCAAGCCGGGGAACTGCAACTGACCCAAGAACGCTAACCATAATAGGTACCGCAAAAGACGGCGCCGCCCCGCAATTTACATTTTATATGGAGGAAACCTTTATCGGGTTTACCAAAGGCCTGAATGTTGGTAATAAAACTTCCACCTACCCGTCTGATTATATCGAATACACCAATAGCTCCAATGTTTTATATTCCACCAAAAACGATGCGAGCGGAATATCCCTTTTTGTTTCTGACATTTCCTATACCAATGGAGGCGTGGTCACCGGTACTTTCAGCGGCAGCATAAAAACCGCGGGTGGTGTTGCTGTGCAAATTACTGATGGTAAGTTTAATGTAAAATGCGGTAATTAATCGTGTTCATAAGAGCCAGGAATCAAGAACCAGGATTAGAATAGGGCGACAAAAATCGTCCTGTCTTGACTCTTGGTTCTTGCATCTTGATTCTAAATTTACACTGGAATTAATGTAATATACGGGCGTTCCCGTCCGCTATGCAGCGGACGGCCGGGCTGTCCATTCATACGCCTGCAGGCCTTAATCGCATTGGCCGGTATCCATTTCCATCCCTAACGCGGCCGGTCCAGCGGGTGTGTCGTTCCAATTGGCACTCGATTTGAGACAAATTTTTCCTGGCTAATAAAACATTATAATCGCTGGATATGAAAAAACAAGTGCTTTTTATACAGGGCGGCGGCAATGGTGGTTATGAAGCAGACTCAAAGCTGGTGGCATTGTTGCAAAAACTATTAGGGGAGGACTATGAGCTCAGCTATCCCCGGATGAAAACTGATGAGGCTGCCCCGAATTTTGGCTGGCTAAAGCAAATCGGGAATGAGATTGATAAGCTGGGAGACGATATTATTTTGGTCGCGCACTCATTTGGTGCGTCATTGCTGCTTAAGTACCTTTCTGAAAATAGGGTTTCGAAAAAGGTAGCCGAGATTTTCCTGGTAGCTACGCCATTCTGGAGTGGTAAAGAGGAGTGGGTACAGGGATTAAAACTTCAGGAAGACTTCGGCGAAAGCCTTCCAAAAAACAGCCGGATCTTCTTTTACCATTGCCGCGATGATGAAGAGATAACGTTTGATCACCTTGCATCTTACAGGCATAAGCTTCCGGCGGCAACCTTTCGCGAAATTGAAAGTGGCGGGCACCAGCTTGATAACCATCTTAATTTGGTAGCAAAGGACATTAAGGCTTGTAAATTCATATGTTGTTGGAAGCGTCCCCGTCTATTCCGCGGGTGTAGTTGTAAACCACAGGCATAGTCATCCGAAGTTATAAACTTCGGACAGCGGGGAGCAAAAATAAGATAAAGCTCTTTTAGCTTACATTTGTCCGTTAAATTAAACAAGTATGGAACCACTAGAACTGATCAAAGATTTCAAGTATTGACACTTGAATAGGCAGCTATACAGGTTTTTCAAACATTAGTTTATTTTAAGATTGCTATATTAGTGCTAACCAAAACTTTAGCACAATGTTCAACCTCCCTTTACCAACCGATAGCCTTTATAAATTCTGTTTCACATTTGGGTTGTTACTGATTGTTTTCTCATTTTATTTCAGGGATAACCACCTTAATGAGTATGATACCAAGCAATCGTTCTATTTAATTGATTCATTAAATAAAAAAATTGACAGTATACATAGTAAAACAATGGAAGATACTTTGTCAGTTAATCGAATATCGGATGATGTAGAATTTTTCACTAAACACAAGCGATACAATGCCTATAATGTTAAATTTACAGCCGGATTACTCAAAGAATCTTTTCAAAATTCTATTACGGAGGATAATTTAGAAAGGCATCGTAGAGAGATATTATCAGATACAGGCAGAATTTCTATACACCCTATGAGTATAATATCCCTTTCGGCATTAAAAGATGAATTAGTTGATTTAGGTAACCAAAAGGAAGCAGCTATCAATAAAAAATTACATTTTTATAATGGGAAAGTTAGTAAGGAAAATGTGTATTTTACTATTTTAATTAGTGTGGGAACATTGCTTTTCTTTTTGGGCATAACAAATTGGTATTTCAAAATTCAAAGACCGCAAGACCAATTGTTAATTATTCAACTCACTCAAGCAAAACAAGCAATAAAAGAACATCCTAAATTAGCTATTGGTAGAAGGCATATTGATCCCATAAATCTTAAATCAAAAAAAATTAAACCCTAAATTTACGCTGGGCAATTGATATTAACACGCCGTTCAAGCATAATTTCCTTGGCTTGAACTTGTATAATTCAAGCGTCCACACCTAAGGATTTATTGCAGCGTGGACGCTGCAAATAGCTATTATTCAAGTGTGGACACTTGAACAGGCCGGAGCAATATTTTCAGAGTCATTTAAAATAATACACATTTCAAAATCCGGGCAGAGCCCTGCAATCATATTGGATTTGAGAGCGCGACGTTGAACTCTTAACCCAGGAAGCGACATCCGTCCGATCAACCGCAAATATAAAAGGGGGAGGTGCATGAAGCGACCATTCCAGTTTAGATGTTAACTCACTTTTGATGGTGTTATGCCATAAGCCTTTTTAAAAGCGAACGAAAAATGGGAGAAATCTTTAAACCCGGCTTCAAGGTAAGCATCTGATACTTTTAAACCTTTTTCTTTGATCAGGTAATAAGCATCATTTAATCGTTTTTGCTGTAGCCAGCGATTTGGCGACGTATTAAATATTTTTTCAAAATCACGTTTAAAAGTAGCACGGCTCCGACCTGTTAGATAAGCAAAACGCTCGATACCAACATTAAATTTATAATGCTCGGTCATATAGGCTTCCAGGTCTATTTTTCCGGGCTCACTGAAATCAAATAGTACGTCTTTTAAAATTGGGTTGGTTTCCATTAAAATAATGATCGCTTCCTTTACTTTTAGCCTGGTCAGCATCGGGTTGATCTCTACCGAACCATCCATATGCGGCGTTAACGAGTCAATATAATTCTTTAACAAATGGTTGGCTTTTAAGCATACCACATTTTCACCAGTATAAGGGTGATCCATATGTATGTTATAGGCTTCGTTCACACTTGACAAAGTGTCTTTGTCCATAGCTACGGAGATCGACCTGCATTCTCCGCCGGGTGGCGGACGTTTTACAAATCTGGCCAATTGGTTTTTTCTGAAAAACCAAAAATCTCCTTCTTTAAAGTTATAGGTTTTGCCGCCCAGATATACTTCAGAACTCCCTGCTAATGAATACCCGAACAAATGTTCGGGTATAAACTGCTCACCTTCACTGTTCTTTTGCGTGAAATGGGAATATAATATACGCGGCCTGGTTTTATCTTTTTCTGCCTTTTGCATATGAACCTCAATTTATAAAAATAAACAGGATTTCCCCGTATTCCGTTTATAGAACAATTCTGCTATGTTTTTATTTTTTTGACCCGAACAATTGTTTACCAAGTTCCGTTTCAAAAAAATTTTGTGCTTCATCATGATCTGTAGAAATACTCACAGGCAGCCATTTTTCTAACTCAGCCTGTCTTGCAGCATCAGCCTGTTTTAGCCGCCCAATTGCCTCGCTGCCTAATACTAAGTGTACCGGCGGCTCCGGATGTTCTGCCAATTCAACTATCACTTTTGCTGCTTTGTCAGGATCGCCCATCGGAATATACTTACCGCTTGTAAATGATTTTATAATTAGATCCACAATTTCATAGCCTTCAATTTGCGGGGCATAGGTCATGGAGGCGCTGAACCAATCCGTACGAAAGCCTCCCGGCTCTACACAGGTGACTTTGATGCCAAGCGGGGCAACTTCTTTTGCCAGCGCTTCGCTAAAACCGCCCAAACCAAATTTAGCCGTCTGGTACATAGATACCCCTGCACTACCAATCCTGCCGCCTATCGAGCTGATCTGAAGTATCCTGCCGGACCGCTGCTTGCGCATATAAGGCAATACAGCGCGGGTTACTGTAATAGGCGCATACAGGTTGGTTTCAAGCTGAATGCGTACCTGCTCATCCGTGTAGGCTTCGGCAGCACCGGTAATGCCAAAGCCGGCGTTGTTTACCAGTACATCAATTTTGCCAAAATGAGCTACTGTATCTGCAGCAGCTTTGTAAACTTCATCGTAAGCAGTTACATCAAGTTTTATAGGATATATCTGGCCAGGATATTTTTCAACCAGGTCATTTAATGCTTCCGGGTTCCGGGCTGTTGCAGCAACCTTATCGCCATTTGCCAATACTGCTTCTGTAAGGCTGCGCCCCAATCCCCTGGAGCTGCCTGTTATAAACCAAATTTTTGTCATCCTCTTAAATTTTAATTTATACAAAGGTAACATGCCAATAACCGCGAAGTTTTGTTAGATGGGTCAAGTTGTTTTGTTGGATGGCTCAAAGCTTTCTTATTGACTAAGCATCGGGGCCTTATTAATTCTAACGAATCAATGAACTTATCAGATCCCAGCTTGGTTTAAGTCTTCCACAGGGCGACTTAACGGCGTAGCCCTCTTGAGCAACCGCCTGTTCAAGTGTCCTTCGCTTGAAAACTAATAATTTAAGCATCCACGCTTAAGGATTTATTTCAGCATGGACGCTGCAAATAGCCATTATTCAAGTGTGGACACTTGAATAGGCGATCAAAAAATCAACGGTCAAAATTTGGCAAAGTCATCATCGCGGATGGTTCTAAATTCTCCGGGGCCATACGTTATGCTATGTAGTGTGAGCGTGGTGGGCGTTAATACCAATGCGCTAAATATTAATGGCTTATCGCCTGCAGACCGGGGCAGTGTATATTCAGTAACGGTGCTGTCGCTAAAACTATAGGTAAAATTGACCTCGCTGCCTTTCACCATGGATAATCCCGTGTTATCGGCGTTGTATTTCAGGAAATCATTGCCGGTATAATCCGTAATTTCATCCTCAGATAATATCGTGCCCTCCGAATCCATATAGAGGCTGCGGGATTTTTTGTACTGCCATTTACCAACAATTGTAACTTTTGCAGGAGAGGGAGTGTGGTTGTTTTTTTTGCACGAACCAAAAAGCAGCCCGAATAATATAACTATCAGTAGCGCCTTTTTCATAACATACTGTATTACAAATGCATAATGCAATATAGCAATTTCCGATTTAAAATAATATTAGCTTTTAAATAATTCTCCCGCCGTCAAGCGTCCTTCGCTTGAACAGGCGGGAGATACAG
Organism: Mucilaginibacter sp.; assembly: GCA_035489035.1. Taxonomy (GTDB): domain Bacteria; phylum Bacteroidota; class Bacteroidia; order Sphingobacteriales; family Sphingobacteriaceae; genus Mucilaginibacter. Next base: position 63,485 of record DATHKT010000036.1, on the reverse strand, counting down.
CATAGAAAGATTAGACCGGTAGCCATATGATTTTGCTCATAAGTTAGGTTGTATGGTGTCCAGGTGATATGAACGGAGGTTGGCGGGGTCTTTATAGAGATTTTGAAGGTCTTTTTTATCGACCTCCTTCAGGTCCGTAATCTTATTGCCAGGCACTTTCCAGGCGGCTTCCCAAATGGCGGCTAAATAAATGGAACCACGGGCGATGACAGTAATGGTGGGTTCGATGAATTGGTCATGAAGTGCTTTAGTAACGTTGGGCCGGCTTTGGCCCTTAACTAATTTAAATGCTTCAACGAGTTCCTTGGGATGGATATCTTGTTGGGTCAGTTTCATCAGACTCAATACGGCAAACGCGGCTTGCTGGCCGCTGGTGATCGTTGGAACGGTTTCTGAGGCAACCAATTTTTTAACACGCGATTTAAGCCCGCCCATGATCTGGTCGATATAATCGTCGATCATATAATCTTCGTAAGCCATGTGGACACCGCTGCCGGGGTTGTCGATTTTTTGATAAACGTCGCCTTTTTTATGTTTGGTACTGTCCCGTTTGGCAGTATAGTTGATTTTTTTATCATCTGCCGGGTCACCGTCGCTCATATAGGAACTGTGCAACGGTTGGCATGCGTCCCCGACATAGTGGGCCAGTACGCCGGCACCGAACATAAATTCTGCACGGCCTGTGTTCCCTTTGGCTGCCGCGGCAACCATATAATTGTATATTTGCCATACGCGGAAACATATCAGGCCGCGGTGGCTGGTATTTTCTGGTTTGGTAATGTCAACCCCAGCCGCTTTATCAATGGCATCATAATAGGCTTTAAAATTAGTTACGGTCAATTTAGCTGCTGTAGGGCAGTAGTCAAATACGGTTTTGCCGGAAGGTGTTGCTTTGTCCACATCAGCGTAGTGATTCGGGTTTTCATCACCCTTGCGGCCCCAGGTTTTACCCTTGTTGGTAACCGGATTGAAGCGTGTTTGTTTCCAAATTATATCGGGAACATCGGCCAGCGGGCAAAAGCCAATAGTAGGGTCCAAGCCAAAAACAGGGTTATTTTTAGCATCAAGCTGGCTATTGATGCCAGGCCGGGCAAAACTGATACGGTCAACATTCTTAACGAAAAAGGCTTTGGCACCAGTTGCCTTCACATTCGTTACGGCCTGGTAACCCACCGTATAATGTCCCACTTTTCCCCAGCTATACTCGCTGTCCAGGTTCCAGTCCCGGACTAATTCAACGTTAAGTTCCCGGCAGATATTTGTCAGGTTGGAAGCCAGCCCAAAAGGATATTGTTCTTTACTCCTGGTATCCACGATCTGGTGTTCGCCCCAATGTAAGGCTAACGGGCAATAAGTTATCGCTCCGTTTTCTTCCGGCGACTCCAAAAACCAAACGGTGCCACTGTCGCCGTGGCCGGCATTTAGCAAAGTATTATTTCGTCCGCTGATTAAGAAATCGGAGACGTATTCCACGCCGCCCAAAGCCTGGTAACGATAAAATAAGGCCGTAATTTCACCGGTCATTTTAAGGCTTTTGGCTCCATAAGCCACCACATTACCCGTAATACTTGGCTTAACCTTTTTCGCTAATACTTCATGTTCAGCTATCAATCCCAGATTTAACGTTTGGCAGTTCAAATCAAATAAAGGCCCCATTTTACCAATGCCCAACACATCGGTTTTCCAATTGTTTAAATCATCCAACTGAACTAAACCCGCATCACAGTTCACTTTGACGTTCTTCCCGGTCCAGGCGGGGATAGAGTTCAGAAAAACTAACCTTTCCTAAAGACCGCCCACTACTCACACCAATTGCGATAGGCTCCGTTCCAATGACCGAAGTCACTTCCTGGCCCTCATCGCCGGAAACGTGTTTATTCGTCAATAAGTAATAAGTATGCCCATCGGTAACGATACAACCCGCTGTCGCGAAATGTTCTACCTGCTGGCTAAACACTTTCACTGGGAAACCTCCCCCCATCAAATTTGTCGGATAACTTAAGGACAGCTCATCCGTGTTTTTACTGACTTCCGACGTTTGTGGCGCTTCCACCACACAAACCGGGATCTTCCGGCCGTCTTCCAAATAAATGGACCGGGGTACATTATCATCAGTTGCGGCCAAAGCCGCATTGTCTTCCCAGGCGGCCACAAACACCAACACGCAAGGCCAGGAAAAATTGGTGACCACACTATTAGCGAGGGTTCTTTTGGTCTTAAGCAAATCGGGTTTATAACGCCCGTTAACATCAATGTCCGTTAAGCGTATCAAGTACCTGCCTACGGCAGTGGCCACCACATTTTTTTTGTTCATAAATTGAAGGTGGGCGTGTTCACGGGCATCAATCAGGTCTTTCATGGAAAGCTGATTGAAATTGTAGTGCTGAATTGACAGTTTCATGGTTTATTGGATTAATAAGGTTTAAGTGTTTGGTTTTCAACGTTTAATTTCAAAATAATATTTCAATATTCAAAATAATATTTAAAATATTACACGTGTTATATCATTGGCCCGGCCATTCAAGCGTTTTTCGCGTGAACATACATAAGGTTAAATGTTGAGCTTAATTTACGTCAACGTGAACGCCGGCTGGATTAACAGTTTTGCACTATCCCGCGTAAGGGATTGGAAGGGTTCAGCCACGACGAAGGAGGGGCCGCAGCGACAGCGGAGCCCTGTAAAGCCCGGCCCGTCCGTTGGCTAGCGGACGGGAAACGCCCTTAAACCTGCTGAATCAACAAAAGCCCTTATGCTTATTTTTCTTCCGATAGCTTATAATTAGCCAATGTTTCGTATAGCTGCTGTTTTATTTGCTTTACCAATATCCTTGGGCCAAGTACCCGCAACTTTGAGCCGAAGCCTAATAATTCGCGCTCCAACTCAAAATTCATAATTACTCTAATGCTGAATATCTTTCCATCGGTATCTTCACTCAACAGTTTTTGGGTATGATGCAGTGGTTTGGTTATCACGTAGGGAGCATTGGCGCTATTGATCCAAAACACCACCTCGCAATCACGTTGATTAGGAGATTTGGTTACGCCGATCACGTCATTATAATAAGTGGCAAAGTCAATGGTCGTATTTTTGATATAAGTATCCTCATGGCCGGTGATGGATTGTATCCTGTCGAGCGCCAGGTTGAGCAATGGCTTATGGCGCTGGTGCGAAATTCCAAGCACAAACCAGCGGTTGCGGTATTCCTTCAATAAATAAGCACTAAAGCAAAATGTGCTGGCCTCGCGGGCCCTGAATGATTGATAGGTAACGCAAATGGTTTTCTTCGCTACAATCGCTTTACGTATTACTTCTATCCACTCCAGGCCTTTCAGGTTATTATTCTTTTCGAAGTCAATTACCGGGTTGCTGTGTGTTTTTTGGGTGTAGATCTTGTCTTCCAGTTTGCTCACCATTTCGTTCAGGTCCGCAAAGTGACTAAAGCCTTTAAACTGTTTCAGCAGATCAGATACCTCGCTCAGCACCTGTATATCCTGGTTATTAAGCGGGATATTGGTAATGCTGTAACTTTTGTCAGCATAAGTATAATACTTTTTATCCACCACAATAATAGGCGCCTCGTAACCCAGCTTATTGCTGCGCATCATTTCCATATCAGCCTGTACCGTGCGGCGACTCACGCCAGTGTCAATGCCCTGATATTCGTAAATAGCGTTGCTGCAGGCACCTATCAAATCATCCAGCGTCCACTTTTTAAAACGGTTTTGCAGGCATTGGTCGATGGTACGGTAGCGGATGAGGGCATTTCGGTTTACGGGCATATTTTGATTTCGGATTTCGGATTTACGATATCGGATTTTTTGATGAATTTATTAAATTATTTTTTACTGCGCAAATAGATTGCGCAGATGGTATATTTCTTTGTATCATTAAAACACCAAAATAGAAAGTCTCCCCTGGGATCAGGGGAGATTTAGAGGGGTAAAAAATGGAAAAGGAAAAGATCAGCAATAACGAATTAAAAGCCTTAGGCATTAACGATGTGCAAGTATTGGTAAACTTTAGTCGCGTGGCTAATGGGTTGCTGAAACACAACGTGATGGACAAGGCCCAGATACTGGCTAATTTGGAAGCACTGATAGACGACCCGATGCCCTACGCTTTAAAGAAAGGTGGCAAGTTTAAGAACCTGGCCGAAGATGTGATTGCCATGCGTAAAGAAGGCAGGTTTATCAAACAGGAACGCAGCAACTTTAAACTGAAGGAAGAAATCGCCGAGTTCCCGGTGTGGGGGATGGAACATATTGAGGTGGGCGCGCTGGCGCAGATGAGGACAGCTATACAATTGCCAATAGCTGTTGCCGGCGCGCTTATGCCCGATGCCCACCAGGGCTACGGCCTGCCCATTGGCGGTGTGCTTGCTACTACGGCCAATACCATTATTCCCTTTGCGGTTGGGGTGGACATTGCCTGCCGCATGTGTTTAAGCATTTTTGATCTGCCTGCCGAAACGGTGGATAGAGAAACCGATATGCTGAAAAATATGCTGGTGGACCATACTTATTTTGGTATAGGATGCACCACTAAAACATATTTCGACAGCTCGTTATTCGATAGCAAAACATGGAACGAAACTAAGGTGATCCGTAACCTAAAGGACAAGGCTTATGCACAGTTAGGAACCAGCGGCACCGGCAACCACTTTGTGGAATGGGGTGAGCTGACCATCGCCGATGGCGCTTTGGATGGTATCCCGGCAGGTAATTACCTGGCTTTGCTTTCGCACTCCGGCTCGCGTGGCTTTGGTGGCAGCGTGGCCGACTATTACAGCAAAATAGCCATGACCAAAACTAAACTCCCACCGGAAGCCAAGCATTTGGCCTGGTTGGATTTGGATAAGGACGAGGGACAGGAATACTGGATAGCTATGAATTTGGCGGGTGAATATGCCAGCGCCAACCATCACGAGATCCATAATAAGATAGCGAAGGCTTTGAACCGTGCGCCTGTAATGATGATAGAGAACCACCACAACTTTGCCTGGAAAGAGCAACTGGCCGATGGTACCGAAGTAATGGTGCACCGTAAAGGAGCCACCCCGGCCGGTGAAGGTGTGTTGGGCATTATCCCCGGCAGCATGAGCACACCCGGCTTTGTGGTGCGCGGTAAGGGTGACGCGGCCAGCATCAACTCTGCCAGCCACGGCGCAGGGCGTTTAATGAGTAGGAGCGTAGCTTTTAAAACTTTAGATAAGGCCGCGATAGCTGCCAATTTGGTTGATAAACGCATTACCCTGATGGGCAGCGATATAGACGAAGCACCTATGGCCTACAAGGATATACACACCGTAATGGCCGCGCAGCAGAATCTGGTTGAAGTGCTGGCTAAGTTTGAGCCGAGGATAGTGAGGATGGCGGATGCGAGGGAGAGGCCGGAGGATTGAGTTTTGAGAGCCAAGAATCAAGAGCCAAGATGCAAGAGCAGGATTAAAAAGGCATGGTTACAATTCTCTGTCTTGATTCTTGGTTCTTGCATCTTGATTCTAAAGAAAAGGAGTGGTAGTTCAATGGTAGAATGCGTGCTTGTCGAGCATGAGGTTGCGGGTTCGAGTCCCGTCCATTCCGCGGGGGTGTAGTTGTAAACTACAGGCATAGTTGTCCGAAGTTATAAACTTCGGACAGCGGGGTTTGATGGTGGAGGATATTAAGGGGTTATAAATCATGTGCAGCAGCAAGTATTTGCTTGTGGCTAAGTGATAATCTTGACTTTGGCTGGCTTATGTGTGGCTTACCATCTTGCCGGTATCTATACGCCAGCGAAGGGCTTAGCCACATAAACAGAAATCTCTTTTCCGTCTGCGTACAATTTGCCCCAGTTACACAAACTGCCCAGAATCGGAACCAGATCAAGGCCTTTGTTGGTTAAAATATACTTTATGCCTGTTGGAACAGTATTTGGAATTTCTCTTTTTATCAAAATTGCGTGACTTTCCAATTCTTTTAATTGTCTTGCTAAAACCGTCTCAGAGATATTAGGCAATTTTTGTTGTAAGAGATGAAAACGGTCACTCCCCTGAGAGATGTAGTAAACAATTTGTCCCTTCCAACGTCCGCTAATCATACTAATGGCTGAATTACGCTCACAAAGTTGGAATAAGGACTGTTCATTGGCATAATCGGTCGATTCTTTTTTTCTCATAATTACAAGATTTGCTTCTAACAATTTTGTCAGTCATTGCACACAGAGCAAAATGTTTACAATTTTACTAAAGATTTAAGTTGCGTTTGATAACCAATTTTTTTTAAATGCATGAGCAAATATCAATTTACTAAACTATAAAATAATTAATAATGAAAATTACGATCTATATCGCAACCTCTGCGAACGGATTTATTTCAAATTCGAGAAATGTACCGGATTGGCTTTCTCCTGAATATGGCCAGGGCATGTATTCTATAAGCCAGAAATTTAAAGCAGTGATTATGGGTAAAACAACTTATAATATTATTGCACCTGATTACTTACCACTTAAAGACGAAGGAACAACAGTCGTCTTAACGACAGACGAAACTGCAAAGTCAGATAACCCTACCGTAACATTTACAAAAGAAAGCCCTACTGAAATCAAACAAATGTTAGAGAATGAAGGCCATACAGAAGCTGTAATTATTGGAGGTACGATGACCATCAGTCAATTTATAAATGCCGGGTTGGTTGATGAAATTTACTTTATAGTAGAGCCCGTATTATTTGATGGTGGATTGCCACTACTAAAAAATCTAGTTGGCGAGTTTAAACTTAATTTGTTAGAAGTATCGAAATTAAACGATGATACAGTTCAACTTCATTACCAGGTACAAAACAATTAAACCCGAGTTTGCATGAGTACCAATTCAAAACCAGTAACCGTTGTCATTACAAGTGCAATTAAGCCCGGTAAGATGGAAATTGCAAAACGAGAGCTTAATACGGTAATTAAAACAGTCATTGAACAAGAAAGTGCTTGCCAGGGGATCCAGGTATACGATGATCCAGACAATTCACAGTGCCTGTTAATCATTGAACATTGGGACAGTAAAGAAATTTTTCTCGGTCCTCATATGCAGTCTCCTCACATGATAAAGTTTTTGAAAGTGACCGAATCATTTCTCGATGGGAAAGCCGAGTTTGCTTTTTGGAACCAAGTGCTGGTTTCATCTTGAACGGGCGAGGGCTAGTCCTCTTTTAAACAGCACAGAAATATCTTTAAATAAACACACCGCCCCTTACCCACTGAAGCAGGCTAAAAGGCGACAAAGAAACACCAATCGTTTCTACGATCATCAAGTCTCCCCGCATGGAACCGAACCGCGGTCATCCAGGCTAAAGCCGGGACCTGCGGTGCTGAACACCACAGAAAAACAAAGAGGTCAGTACTGGACTCGAACCAGTGCAAGACGGTTTTGCAGACCGCTCCCTTACCACTCGGGCAACTGACCATTTTTTGTGGAAATAAAAGGACTTGAACCTTTAACCGTCACCGTATAAGGGTGTTGCTCTAACCATTGAGCTATATTTCCTTCATTTAAAGTAGGGTAACCCGGACTTGAACCGGGAACCTCTCCGTTCCAAACGGAGTAATCTGACCAATTGATATATCACCCTATAAAATCTCCCTAAAACAAAAAATCCCCTTAGAATTTATCTAAGAGGATTTTGAGAATTTGTTATATTTTTTCAATACATACCCATTCACCTCTGATAAATCAGTTGCGGAAATTGGCAGGGTATTGTTGTTGTTTTCATAATGCAATAATACACATTATTTTAATAAATCAAGAAATTCTGTAAAATATTTTTTATTTATCAAATAAATCTACCCCGCCCGTTCAAGCCCTTCGTTTGAATACATATAATTTAAGCGCCTATGCTTAAGGATTTATTGCAGCGTGGACGCTGCAAATAGTTATTATTCAAGTGTGGACACTTGAACAGGCGATTATCGATCTTATTTCGTGAGTGCAGGATCAACAGGTTTACACAATTTCGCGTAAGGGATTGGAAGGGTTCAGCCCCGATGAAAGAGGGGCCGTAGCGACAGCGGAGCCCTGCAAAGCCCGGCCCGTCCGCTGGTTAGCGGACGGGAAACGCCCTATGAGTTCGAATCTCTCTTCGGGCACCTTCATTTTCAATTATACATCAGCCCAATCCCGCTTCGCCTTGCTTTTTGGCGGGATCAGCATATTTCGGCTGATCTAAATCAGTTGTTCCGGAGTTATTTTTCCTATTTGCAAGTTCAACGTAAGGAAATCGAAGTAATTCCATCCGCATGTGATCTGTCCGTTCTGGATAGTTGTGACCGATACTCCTGAAAACTTAACGGGGTTACCGGTTTGCTTATGTGTAGCGGTTACCGTACACATTGCGGTCACATGATCACCATCAACGAGGGTTTTATCAACGGTTACATGAATAGCTGAATAGGCGTTTTTAAACTCATCATAGAATGGTTTAAACCCGGCAGGGCCGATAATCGCATTGGCCCCGAGTCCAAAAGCGTTTGCTTCGGTATGCATTAACTCATGGATGGCGCTTTCATTGTTATTGTTCCATACTTCGTCATACCAACGGCGTACGGTGTCACTTTTTTCATGGTTCATATGGATGGGTTTCAGGCATATATAAATATGATCTAATTTATATAATATTAATTAAATGGATAGTGAAATATTATTATTGTTTTATCCTTCGTCGGCATGCATGTAGCAGGTATCCTTGCAATCTATTACCTTAAACAGCGAATCAATATGTCAAAGAGCGATTCAATTATTTATCTCAAATAATCAATTATATGATGGAATGCCGGTATGATTAAGAATTGCGGCATGAAAAGAGTTGTTGGTAGCGATGCAAGCTGGCGGGACTCACCCCGACATCGCTGCGCTTGTCGACCCTCTCTGCTGCGCAAAGAGGGTGGGGATACCGGGTATATACAAATTTACGGAATTGAATTGGTGAGGTTACTGACACTGTTTTGTCAGTAGCCTCACCCCAACCCCTCTCCATTTGGAGAGGGGCTTTCATTTAACAAAGTTTATTTATGGTTAAATTTCTTAATTATTGTGGTGTTGCGCTACGCTACCCTGAAAAGTGGACAGAAGGGGATGGAAAACGTCAATTTCAAAAAATAAACAAACTTTTTTTAAATATTTTTCATCTGCGCAGATACACTGCGCAGTGGGTCTCAATCTTTGTTTCAACAAAACAAAAAGGGAGGTTCCCAATGAAATTTAATTTACTAAGAAAGGCAAAAACACAGGTTACCAACTACGAGGGCGCAAAAACCTTTGTATTGACCGCCGAAATGGAACTCTACACAGCCGTAGTTACCTGGAGCCTGAATGATTCGTTCTACGAAAAGAACGAAGACCGCATGAACCGTTTGCGAGGGTTAATTGCCAAATGCGACCCCGTGTTTGTGGGTAAGCTGGCCATATATGCCCGCACTAAAATGTATTTGCGTTCGGTACCACTTGTGTTGGTTACTGAATTGGCTAAGCTGCATTCGGGCGACAACTTGGTCGCCCGGGTTACTGATAGTGTAATTGGCCGTGCCGATGAGATCACCGAGCTGTTAGCCTGCTACGAATTGCTGAACAAGCGTACCGGCCCTAAAAAGCTGAACCGCCTGAGCAAGCAATTGCAAAAGGGTTTAACAAGTGCTTTTAATCGTTTCGATGAGTACCAGTTTGGTAAATACGATCGTGATGGTGCTATCAAACTGCGTGATGCGCTGTTCCTGGTGCACCCAAAGGCAAAGGACGAATTGCAGCAGGTACTGTTCAATAAAATAGTGAACGGCACTCTGCAAACACCCTACACCTGGGAAACGGAGTTGTCGGCATTGGGTCAGCTGAATTTTGACAGCGAGGAGGCTAAAATAATAGCCTTCCGCGCAAAATGGGAAGAACTGATAGACAGCGGCAAGCTGGGCTACATGGCCCTGCTGCGTAACTCGCGCAACATACAGGAAGCCGGCGTAAGCTATGCTCACTTCCAGAAGGTATGCGCCCGTTTAGCCGATGCCGATGAAGTGGTTAAGGCAAAGCAGTTTCCATTTCGTTATTTGGCAGCTTATCGCGAGTTGATCAACCCTGTTACTAACGTGCCTGCGCAAGGCCTGATAAAAAAGCTAACTGCTTTAATGCAGAGCCAAAATAAAGGTTACACCGGCGAATTGCTGGACGCTTTGGAAAAAGCCGTACAAGCAAGTGCGGCCAATATCAAAGGGTTCGACTATAATACCCGTGTGCTGCTGGCCTGCGATGTATCGGGATCGATGCAGACACCGGTATCGGCAAAATCTAAGATCTTGCTGTACGATGTGGGCTTGATGCTTGCCATGCTGTTGCAATCGCGCTGCAAAAACGTGGAGGTAGGTATGTTTGGTGATACCTGGAAAACCATCACCGTACCTCGCAATAACATCCTGGGCAATGTGCAGGAGTTTTACAAACGCGAAGGCGAGGTGGGTTACAGCACCAATGGGTTCCTGGTGATCAAGGACATATTGGCACGAAAGGTGAAAATGGATAAAGTGATGCTGTTTACTGATTGCCAGTTGTGGAATTCGGCTAATATAGCCGATCATATCTATCCGTTGTGGATTCGCTACAAGGCGGAGGTTGCGCCGGAGGCAAAGCTATACCTGTTCGACCTGAAAGGTTACGGGCAAGCGCCGTTGCAAATATTGAGCAATGATGTTTACCTGGTAGCCGGCTGGAGCGATAAAGTTTTTGAGGTGTTAGCTGCCTTAGAAAATGGAGGCTCAGCTTTAGATGCTATCAACAGTATAGAATTATAACCAGGTATGGGGAAGCTAACGCCCCGTACTTTTTGAAGAAATTAAAAAATTTAAGGATGCCGTAGAAACGGGTTACTTCGCTCATGAAGGGGGTGGGCATTGTGGTGAGAGCCGTGATGAGGGTTCGAGTCCCTAAAGCGAGCCCCCGTCCCGCGTTCGCCTGTTGCTCCTTATAAAACATAAAAGAAGGTGCCGTAAATAAGCCTTACTTCGACCAGGACCCGCTGCCGGGGCTTGCCTACGGACGGGTATGAATGGCTTATTGCTTTTTGCCCTTCTTTTTAAAGAAATTGAAAAATAAAGAAGGTGTCGTAAATAAGTCTTACTTCGGGACGCTGGAGTCGGCTGGTTCAAATCCGGTCCCCGCAAGGGTAGCTCAGTTGGAAGAGCACAGTGCATTTGACTTATTGCTTTTTACCCTTCTTTTTTAAAGAAATCAAAATATTAAGGTGCCGTAAATATGCGCTACTTCGTGTCGCCGGTTCGATCCCGGCCTTTGGAGTGATCCATTGTAGCTCAGTTGGTAGAGCAGTAAAAGCGGATATTGACCATCGCCCTTAAGAAATAAAGAATATGCCGTTAGGTGAGCGTTACTTCGAAACCTGTCACGTTTAATTATAGTCGCTTGCTGCCTGTAGCTATTCTTTTAAAATAAAAAGGTGCCGTAAATTGGTGATACTTCGGTTAGAACATCCGCTAATTAGTGGAAGGACGTTGGTTCAAATCCAGCCAGTGATTGATTTCACAAGTAGTTCAGAAAAAACTCGCTAATTGTTTTTTGCCCTTTTTAAATGAAAGATGCCGTAAGTGTGTGATACTTCGTTGGTGAAACCGCGTAAGCGGGCAGGTTCGAATCCTGAAAGACACATGCTGACTATTGCTCTTTCATTTATATTTTGTAACCTTATATATAATTTAGCATGAAGGAAACTATCCTCCAAAAACTGCTCGAATTAGAGCAGTCGGAAAATATAAAAATACTATATGCATGCGAGTCGGGTAGCAGGGCCTGGGGGTTTGCTTCGCCGGATAGTGATTTTGATGTACGCTTTATTTATGCCAGGTCAGTAAACGATTACATCAGCATAACTGACCTGCCCGACAATGTGGGATTGCCTGTTAATGAGGTATTGGATATAGGCGGTTGGGATATCAAAAAAGCATTAAAGCTATTCCTTAAATCAAATAGCACATTGTACGAATGGCTGCAATCGCCAATCGTATACCAGGAAAATTCAACTTTTGCTGCCGATTTGCGTGAGTTGATGTCACAATACTTTTCGTTACGATCCGGTGCCAACCATTATTTATCAATGGCACACAATACGCTTCGGGATGATTTGCAAACCGAACAGGTAAAATTGAAACGTTACTTTTATGCCTTACGTCCGGCGTTGGCCTGTCAGTGGATTGTGGAGAGGCAAACGGTATCACCTATGGAATTTGAGAAATTGAGAGTTATTATAACTGACAAGAAAGTTCAGGGTGCTTTTGACGAACTACTGGAAATGAAAAAGTTAGCCGATGAAAAAGCTTTGATAACACCTGTCCCAGTACTCAATGAATGGTTAACGAATACACTTGACTGGTGCAAAGAGCGGATACCTATGCTCCCTTCTGAAAAGAAATATCCGGATGAATTGAATAATATTTTCAGAAAATATATCCAGCCATGACCTACGAACAGTTAAAACAGCAAAAAGAACTGATACTGCTGGATTGTATCAGCGGCAGCACAGCTTATAACCTAAATGTCCCAGGCTCCGATGTGGATAAGAAAGGAATATTCATTATGCCTCAAAAGCAATTATATGGTTTTGAGCAGCAGGAACAGATAGCTAACGCAAGCAATGATGAGGTTTATTTTGAGATCGGTCGGTTCCTGGAATTATTGACGAAGAACAATCCAAACATATTGAGCTGTTAAACACACCCAAAGAATACGTGTTGTTTCGCCATCCTTTAATTGATCTGATCAAGCCGGAAGACTTTCTGTCGAAACTTTGCCTCGATACTTTCGCCGGTTATGCACAAACGCAGATCAAAAAGGCTCGTGGCTTAAATAAAAAGATCAACAGGCCAATGGATGCCAGGCGCAAATCGGTTTTAGATTTTTGCTTTGTGATCTACAACAATGGAAGTATCCCTTTAAAGGAATGGTTAAAAGGAAAAAATTATATCCAGGAGCAATGCGGATTGGTGAATCTTGATCATTTTCGAAATGTGTATCTGCTGTATCATCAAAAGCAATTAGCCGAAGGCCGGTTTAAAGGAATTGTATCAGGCCCGGATTCTGATGATGTGCAATTAAGTTCTGTACCTAAAGGTTTAGAAAACTTAGCGGTAATGAATTTTAATAAAGATAGTTATTCGATCTACTGCCGTGAATATAAAGAGTACCAGGAATGGGAGGAAAAACGAAACGAGCAACGTTATCAAAGCACTTTATCGCATGGTAAAAGTTATGATGCTAAAAACATGATGCACACCTTTCGTCTTTTGAGCATGGCCGAAGAGATCGCCTTATATCAACAGGTGATCGTTAAGCGTGAGGATCGTGATTTCTTGCTAAAGATCCGTAATGGTGAGTTTGAGTTTAATGATTTGATGCAAATGGTTGAAGATAAGATGGAATGGATAAAAGCGGCTTATGAAAAGTCTGCCTTGCCTAATGTACCCGACATTCGAATAGCTGAGAATTTATTAGTGCAGATAAGAGAGGAGTTTTATTAAGCCAAAGTTTAGTAGTTCCTGCCATTAAAGCCAATCCTGTTATGTGCAGGGATAGTAAAACCTGAATTCAACGCATTTTTATATCCCATTTTTTATCACACGTAAAGGGTGATTTTGATATTATATTGATGAGAATTTGTAGTATTTACCTATCTTACTTCGTCGATTTTCTAAAAAAAATAGAAGACAGAATACCGTTAGCTTTATAATGATTTTAACCCTCTAAAATCTGAAGCATATGATAAAGATATCTAATATCGAAAAATGCTACCATACCGATGAGCTGGATATCGTGGCATTAAACAAAATGTCCATCGAGGTTAATGAAGGCGAATTTGTGGCGATTATGGGCCCGTCAGGCTGCGGGAAATCGACCCTCCTGAATATCTTAGGGTTTCTTGACGACCCTGATAGTGGAAGCTATGTTTTCAACGGCGTTGAAGTAACCCATTTTAATGAGCGTAAACGCGCAGACCTGCGTAAGCAAAATGTTGGCTTTTTATTCCAGAATTTTAATTTGATCGATGATTTGACCGTATTTGAAAATGTGGAACTTCCTATGATCTACACCGGATTACCAATTTCAGTACGAGCAAAGAGGACCGAGGAAATATTGGATAAAATGCATATCGATCAGCGTCGAAGAACTTATCCACAGCAATTATCGGGTGGCCAACAGCAGCGCGTTGCACTGGCAAGGGCAGTGGTGAACAGGCCTAAATTGATACTTGCAGACGAGCCGACAGCAAATTTAGATCATGACAACGGCAAGGAAGTTATGGATTTACTGAACGAGCTGAATAAAGACGGTGCGACTATCATTATGGTTACCCATTCTGAAAATGATGCCAAATACAGTCACCGGGTTATTCGATTGCCTGATATTCCTATATCGAAAAAAAAATAATAGTTTATTAAAAAAGCGGATAATTAATGATTATCCGCTTTGTGCTCCAAAATGTGCAGCTCACGCACCGGTATTAACTCTTACGCTATCTTAACCCACACCATATTTTTGACATATCAGGGCAATGGGGAAGCTGGCATTAACGATCTTATTTTACCTTGTGGATATCTTTTGCTTTATCAAAAGTCGCCAAACAACTATCCAGCGGTTGTCCTTGCTTATAAATGCAGTCGCAGAAAACTTCGCACGCTGCGGGGTTTTTGCTGGAAGTACATTGATTTCTGCACTCAGCTTCCGAGTTGCCCGGCACTATCTCATATAAATAGAAGGTACCGATGATGATAAAGGCTACAACGGCCAGGGAGCCTCCAAAAAATATGATCCGAAGGCGCATACCCAGGGGCTTTTTTAACACGTGAGTATCTGTTTTTGGTTGCTGCTTAAATGGCAAAATGTATTTTAAACGGTCATAGTCCCAAATTAATAAAAACAAGCTTGCCAATAACATCATCGTGTTACCCCTGGTGCCGTCAAAACGCGTAGCATAAGTCAGCACACAAATATTGACGATGATGGGGAAATACATCAATGCACCAAGAAGGGAAGTTCTCGGGATCAGTAATAATATCGCTGTTATGATTTGAGCAATTCCAATAAAGGTATAGTAATATCCAGTGAGATGTAAGGCATCGAAGTAATGCCCTAGAGGGTTGTTAGAAGGCAGGCCGGCGGCGAATCTTTCACCCACAATTTTAATATAGCCTGATGGAATAAAGCTCGCTGCTAAAGCGATGCGGCAAAAAACCGCAAAACGGCGCATCCATTTGTCAGCCCTCGCCTCATAATATAGCTCTTCAAATTTTACCATAATAGAATTTCAAAACACATATCCCGGACGTCCAGATCCAAATCAACTAATATGTGTAAATTGCTTTGTAAGATCAATTCCTTAGTTTATAAAAAGTACTTTGATATACAAAGTTAAACATTGAATTGATAAATCAAAATTTCCCACTTATAATTACTCATCTCCTGAAAAGTTCTCTTTAGAAAATATACAACATCGAACCACCTTGTCAATGAGGTTGTCTCAATATGTACCCGATTTCCACTAAATTAACTGCTAAAAAAAGAATGAGCAAGCGATTCACTACTCATTTATTTTCGAGTTGTTCTGCCAACCCGATGAGAAGCCCTTCGGTTCCGCGAATGTAGCAGAGCCGATACGAGTTCTCGTACCGAACCACTTCGCCAACGAGCTGAGCGCCATGCTTGATGAGCCTGGATACCAACTCGTCAATGTTTTCAACAGTGAACATGACACGTAGATAGCCGAGAGCGTTCACAGGGGCAGTACGGTGATCTGAGATAGTAGGCGGAGTGAGAAATCGCGAAATCTCGAGCCGGCTGTGGCCATCGGGGGTAACCATCATAGCAATCTCTACGCACTGAGAACCCAATCCGGTAACGCGACCAGCCCATTCACCTTCGACTGTGCCTCGCCCTTCGAGCTTCAGGCCTATCTCTGTGAAAAAAGAGATGGCATCATCGAGTGATTCTACAACGATGCCGACATTGTCCATTCTTAGTAATTTGTTTTTTGCCATAGTTTTATCTCCTTATGTATACAAAGTTATTATCTTAAAGTGTTACAGATCCATTTTTTATCAGACCTAACCTTTATGATCACTTAACTTTTTCGGATAATTTGACCTGGCCTGCCTCTTATTCAAACTCTTGAGTTTTTCATTCTTGTTATCCAGGAAAAATAAACTGCAAAAAAACTGTGATATTTCAATACCCTGTACGAATCATATATTAAAACAAAAACAGGGAAGCTGAAAACTGAATAGAGTAGGCATTATTTTAAATATTAAAAAAATGAAAAAAATAATCTTATCTGTTACCGTTTTGATACTTTCAATTGGTACTCTTCTGGCTCAGTCTGTGGAAGAAATAGTTACCAAAAATTTAAACGCTATCGGAGGTGTTGCGAAACTTCACCAAATTAAATCTGTAATAACGGAAAATACTATAAAAGTGCAGGGACTGGAAATTGAAAACCTGACAACCATACTGGTAGGCAAGGCAATGAGAAGTGATTCGAGAATTATGGGTAATAATATGGTACAGGCGTATGACGGTACTACGCCATGGGCAATTACCCCTGTAATAATGGGCGGTAATGGTGAACCTCAAGTAATGTCTGAAGAGATGTCTAAAAGCATTATCAACCAGATAGACCCATTCCCCTTGTTAGATTATGTCAAAAAAGGTACTGGATTAGTGCTTCTGGTTTCCGAAAAAGTAAAAGATAAAAATGCTTACCATTTGAAAATATCCCCAAAAGGTGGTACTGAATCTGAAATATGGATAGATGTTGCGAGTGGCCTGATGTCAAAATTAAAAACGATACAAAACGGACAGGAAGTTGAGCTATTTTTTTCAAATTATAAAGAAATTGAAGGGATAAACTTTGCCACAAGTATAGAAACTTCAAACCCTATGGCTGGCGTCATTACTATTGACACCAAAACAGTGAAACTAAATAATGCAATCGATGAGGTGATTTTTAAAATGCCCATCACAAAAAATTGAAATCATGAAACAGATAAATTTAATAGTTGCAAATATTATCCTTTTTGGTATTTTGAGTTTATGTTCAGAAAAATCGAAAGGGCAAAATTTAAACCCAAGCCCAATTCAAGCAATAAAAAGACATAGCATTAAATCATCTTTCAATAGTAAAACGTACCAGTTATGTGTTTCCCTTCCGGAAAACTATTCAGAAAAAGACACTTTACATTATTCCGTTTTATATGTTTTAGATGGCAAATTTTCATTTAATTATATGAGTTCCATTCGGGAAGTGCTGGATTTAGGAAAGGAAATCAAAGACATAATTATCGTAAGCATTGACGACAGCTGCACTACGAATGTAGATTGGCTTGCGAGCCGGTACAATGATTTTACTCCATCAAGTATGCTGCAGGTTGATACGCTTTCGTCAAAGATCATGAAAATTCCGGAAGGAAAACTAAAATCAGGCGGCGCCGAATTATTCCTGAGAACCCTGCAAAATGATATGATCCCATTTATTGAAAAACATTATAAAACCACCAACGATCGTGGCTTATCAGGGCATTCACTTGGAGGGCTGTTTGCAGGCTATTGCCTTCTGAAAAAGCCGGAACTATTTAAAAGATATGGCATAAACAGCCCTTCCTTTTGGTGGAATAATAGTGAAATGGTACGAAATGAAAATGATTATGCCAGGCATCATCCGGAACTGACAGCCAAAGTGTTCTTCTCGGTTGGCGCCTCTGAAGATGTCAATATGCTTACCTCTTTCAATGCTTTTACGAACGCAATAAAAAGTCATAATTACAAAGATTTGTCTATGACTGTAAAAATATTTGATGGCGAAACCCATCTTTCGGTAGTAGCGGCCTGCAGCAGCAGAACACTAAAAGTATTATATGGTTCCACTGTTAAATAATTCAAAAACCGGATAAATAACGGAAATGATGAGAAAAGACCAGGAATTTACGAGGCTTATAAGAGAAAATAAAAGGATAATTTACAAAATCTGCAACGCATATTGTTCCAGCAAGGATGATAGGGATGATCTGGCCCAGGAAATTATTTACAACTTATGGAAATCGTTTAGCAGTTTTAATCCTGAGCTTAAATTTTCAACGTGGATGTATCGTATCGCCCTGAATGTAGCAATATCCTTCTATCGCCGGGAAAAAAAATTCAAAAATCATGATCCTATTTCGGAAGGATTGATTGTTTTTGAAGAAACTTCCGCGGGAAAAAATGAAGTTGAAAATAATATCCGGCTATTGCAGGATTTTATAAATGAATTGAAAGAAATTGACAAAGCAATCATCCTTTTGTATTTAGACAACAAATCACATAGAGAAATTGCAGAAATTACAGGCTTTACAGAAACAAATGTAGCCACTAAAATCAATCGCATTAAAGATAAATTAAGAACGAATTTTTCAAACAAATAAAATTAAAAATCATGGAATTGGATGAATTAAAAGGGATGTGGCTTTCCAACGATGAAAAATTAGAAAAAAGTGTTACGCTGAATGAGGAAAGTATAGAGTTAATCCAGGCTCAAAAGGTGACATCGAAACTTGTACCATTGTACCGCCAAAGGGTGATTGAGTGTATATTTCATTCATTCGCAATAGTATTGTTGATTGGATTTTTATTTAAAAATATTACTGAATTTCCTTACGCAATTTCAGCAATTGCTTTATTGGCATTTTATATAACGACTTTTATAAATGCGATAAAGCAAATTAATTTAATAAAAAATATGGATTTCAATAAAGACTTGGCGACAATGCAAAGTTCATTGGTAATGCTACAAACGCATATTATCAATTATGCCAAGTTAACCATATTATTTATCCCGACATTTTTAGCATACCCAACAATTTTAACAAAGGTTATCAAGGACTTTGATATTAAAGCCTTGGCTGATTTTGATATTATTGCAAAATCAAATGGAAGTTGGTGGACTTTAGAACTGGTGGCTTTAATTGTCTTAGTTCCACTGGGCATTTGGTTTTATAAGGAAGTAACCTATAAAAATATGGACAAAAAGTGGGTGAAAAACTTCATTCAGAAATCATCAGGAACAAGAGTAACAAAGGCTTTGGAATTTTTGAAAGAACTGCAGGATTTAAAACATGAAATTATTTAATAGAAGGGTTTGATTAATCGAAATTAGCGATCAGCTGTTTGCAACCTCCTTTGCCCAGGCAACCATGGATGCTTACCTGTCTGCTTTTTAATTTTTGCACATGGCTGGCGGTTTCGTTTGTGGTCGGAGAGATTTCGGATTGTTTAATTACAGAGCCCCAATTCTAACATACAATCGGGGCTCTGTAGTGTGGGTGCACCCACACTGTGTTATGGATGATTTAAAGCGATTAGGGCTCTATGCGCTTGAAATGAAGTTTTGATAAGAACCCGACCGGGTGCTTCCCGAACCAACTTAATCCTGATTACGATGCTCACTCAATTGGATACGGTCGCCAATTGAAAGCAAGTTCACGTTATTTTTTAGTCTCTTTACCGTTAAAGCTGGTAACGGTCTTTCCATCATAACGATACACGCCACTCCCGGTTCCCAAAGATCCAAACCAAATACTTCCATCGTTGGCTTCCAAAATCCCCAAAAAAGCTGGTCCTCCTGACATAATTTCGGTTACAGTAGGCTTTTTATTGTACAATGACTTTGCATCATAACGGGAAAGTGCCCAGACCTTCCCATTAGGGGGATTTACGCTACCGGTAGTCCAGATATTTCCTTTTTTATCTTCGATTATAGCATAAGCGCCCCTCTGACTAATTTTGGTAAAGTTACTGCCGTCATAGCGCCAAAGGCCATCTGAAACGTACCAAATATTGCCTTTTTGGGCTTGGACTATTGATGCACCAAACCAAATATTGCCTTTTTTATCTTCCGTTATACCCCAAACGTTCTTGAAAGCTTTGCCGTCATTATTGGTGAGCGTGGTAAATATTTTTCCATCATAAACGCTTAAATACCCCCTTGTGCCAAACCAGAATTTCCCGGTTTTGTCTTCGATGATAGTATTAATATCATTATTATCCAGTCCTTCTTTAGTTGTAAAATTTCGAAAGGATTTCCCATCGTAGCGGCTTGATCCACCTCCGGTGCCGAACCAAATATTACCGGCTTTATCTTCATAAATAGACCTAACCCCATTATTAGCAAGTCCCTCCCTGGTTGTAAAATGTTGAAAGGATTTCTCATTGTAATAATAAACACCTGAATCTCTGGTAGCTAACCAAAGATTTCCTTTGCGATCTTCCAGAACGTCCCAGAAGCTGGGCGACCTTATTGTACTTGTTATATTGGTAAACGATTTTCCATCGTATCGAAACACGCCTTTGTAGGAAGCAATCAAAATGTTTCCGTTTCTATCTTGCTTAATATGCCGAACCATACTGTTAGGCCCGTAGGAAGTGACGGTATCTTTAGTTTGGGACCTGATATTATCTTTTGGTACGCTGGTTTGCTTTTGTCCGTAGGACGTGTGACAAACAAGCATCAGGAACAAAGTATAGATGGGAAGATATTTTATCATTTTTATTTTTAAGAACTTCAAAAAATCTAATTTTTGTGGAGTTTGGAATTTTTCAACATCCTCTATTTGGTATGGCATAAATCACGTTGCCTGAAACAGATAAATTGAAGCCATATTTTTCTATAGCAGGAAGTAATAGTTTTTCCCATGTTTTGCCCATGTCAGATGACCGGAATATACCATCTGAACGACCACATATTAAATATTTACCCATTTGTTTGATGGATAAAATATCCGATGAAGATTGTAGTAAGCCTATTTTTTTCATTAATAAACTACTGCGGGAAGGCTGAAGTTCTTCGCCTATGGCATTCCAGGTTTTTCCACCATCCAATGAAATGTGTATGCTGTTTGTTTGGGTTATTGTGTTGTTTACTATAGCAGCAAATCCTCCATCTATACGTTCCACAGCGATGCTGGCACCCCCTTCACTAATCACGCGATCCCAGCTTTCACCATCATCGGTCGATCTTAATATTCCCTGTGTGCTGGCAGCCAGGAGTACACCGTTTGACTCTACCATTTTCATTACCCAGCCTCCAACATGCACATATTTCCAAGTTTTTCCACTGTTAGTGGATTTATAAAGGGCATTGTTGGAGCCGATGAAAACTGTGCCTCCCGTAGTTTCAAAAACGCTGCTTACTTGTTTCTCTTTATAATTCGTGTACATCCAATCTATCGTTCCGTTAATGCGTACGGCTTGCTCTTGAAAATTCGTGTACATGGGTGACCAATCACTCTTTCCGTTTATTTTTTGTAAAAATTGCCCCCTGAAATTATAAGCAAATATCCCATTCTTGCCAGGGGCAATGTTACTCTGATTACCAAGTAGAATCTCTTTTGTCCAAAAACGAGTTGTTGAATTTGGTTCACTGTGGTAAACCCCATTTCCGGCACGTAAATAGAGCCCACGGTCATTTGCAAAGAAGCCATCTCTCCGCACACCTTCTCTCTGCAAATTTTCGGGCAACCCTTCGCTAATGTCCTGCCATGTTTGTCCGCCATCAGTAGATCTGAAAATAATGGTTACATGCCCTGATTTAGTTCCTTTTGTTGTTTTCTCCCACGCTTTCTTTTCTTTTAGTACAAAAGAATTTAGTAGAAATAATACCAGGAGGATAGCCGGAACAAATACAAATAATCTTTTCATTTTTTTATTTTTCATATCCTTTTAATTTGATTCAACGAAATTACTTTGATATATTTCAGTCTGAGGCATCTGGATTGTAAATAAAAATGTAAACTTTGTAAATAAAAACTTGACACTATGCTTGATAGCCGAGATCTCCTGTCCGGGAAAGGCAAGTACCTTTTGGGATTGATGCTGCTTTTGTTTATGTCCGTAATCTGCGTGGCTTTCAGCATGAAGGGAAATGACGACTTTGATATCGCCAGGAGGGAAGTTTTGCTCCGCAAGATCGGAGATGCATTACTCTTACAGTCGGGCGACCGAACATCAAGGGTGCTACCGGTAAAAAAGATCGCCGAAAATGAATACCAGATCAGCTTTGAGCATGAACTCACTTTTCAGCCGGACTCCCTGGTGAATACTACCAGCCGTTTGTTGGCCAATGACCCGCTCGCACGTGATTATGTTGTTAATGTGCTGAACTCGGGCAACTCCGGTGTAACTTATGGATACGCTGTATCCAAAAATAAAAAAGATGATATTGTACCATGCAGGGGAAGAAAGCAACCCAGCGACCGTTACAGGATCAGCATTAAATTTAAACCGGCAGGCATAATTACAGCAAAGACTGGATATCTTCTGGGAAGCCTGCCATTTTTAGCATTTGTTGGATTTATTTTTTTGAGATCTGGTAAGCCACGTAAATCGCTATCTGACGGTCAGAATACTGGCATGTTCACGTTGGGCTCGGTGATGTTCGATGCGAAGAACCGTAAGCTCATCATAAATGGAAAGACCATTGAACTGACCGGAACTGAAACGCGTTTGCTGCTCATTTTCGCGTTGTCTCCTAACGAGACTATAGAGCGAAGTCGGCTGCAAAAAGAGATATGGGAAGATGAAGGTGTTATTGTGGGGCGCAGCCTGGATATGTTCATATCAAAACTTAGAAAAAAACTGGAAATTGATCCGAACAGCAAAATTGTTGTTATACGCGGCAAAGGATATAAGCTTGAGATTAGCTCTTAAGAGGCAGCCGCGCCCTCTAAAACAACAAAGCCCCGATATTAAAGTTTCCGCAAAGTCTCTCGCAGAGGCCCCTGCGTTCTTCCTGGCATAATGCAGCGCAGGGTCCCGTGCCGGAGATCCTGCTGAGACGAAATGGGTGACATCTGCACCGCCGCGTTATACAAAATCCGCAAGGTTATTTATATTCACAAAATATTTACTAAACCGTTTCGCCGTTAATGAAAAAGCTATTTACATTGATTACCCTATTTACACTGGCGCAAAACGCAACAGCACAAAAAAATGTGCTGAGACAGATTGCTGATAGCATTAACGCAGAGGGGGAAATGCTTTATCGTTCTGAATGGGCATCAGGTCATAGTACTCAGATATTCGCCTCCAGTTTCGGAGGGAAAAAGCTTCTATCTGATGGATATTTTTCTTATGAGACTAATAACGAAATGACCACTATCTTTTTTTCTAAAAATGAGGACCCAGTAGTATTAGCGACAGTTAAGTTCGACCATGGTTTAGATTCGTCTAAATACAGTATAGACACAACTACAAGAAAATTTACAGAAAATGAAAAAGAGTTCTATACCATCCGGTCAAAAGCTGCACAGGCTGTTTTAAACGATGCGCTTTTTAAATTTTATCAACATACTAGTTTAAATCTTGTTCCTGTTATAAAAAATGGGACAAAAAAGGTATATGTCATCACCGCGCAAACAGCACCGGATGAAGTATTATTAGGAAATGATTACCTGATCAATTTCGACAAAGACAATGATATAATTAAGAAAACAAAGCTTCATAATAATCTTATCCCCTTGCAAACTGGTGGTAAAGAACCGATAACGGCATCCTCACATCAACATTTAGGGGAAACAAGTCCTTTTATTACCGCGACAGATATTTGTGCATTTAAATTATGGAAGGGAAAGACAACTTGGGTGATGAGTTTCGTTGTCTCCGCCGGGTATGTATCTGCATGGCACTTTCGTGATGAGTTTTTAGAAATTCTAACCCAAGACGAATGGCAAAAAATAATGAAAAATAAATAGCAGAAAGCTCCCTACACGGGCTAAATCCTAAATAGAAAATTCTACCTTCACAAAGCTATCGACCGTTATTGAGGGATAAAACATAAAAAAACCCTCTAAATAACTTATTTAGAGGGTTCAGAGTGAATAAAAAGCCCTTATTTGTGCGCCCACCTGGGCTCGAACCAGGGACCAAAAGATTATGAGTCTTCTACTCTAACCAACTGAGCTATAGGCGCTGAAAATCGTGGTTGAATTTCGGCTGCAATGTTACATAATTACAGCCGAAATTCAAAAACGTTTTTTGTTTAAATCGCAATTAATTCATATTCAGGTTATAGATTGTTAATCCGAACCATTGGTAGTAGTAATGTAGTGTACCGCCTTATCAGATCATATATAAAGAAAGATTAGATTTGCGTAAAGGTGAACGAAAACATTATCACGGATCTGAGCCCCCAAAGACCAGGTTTTCCTAATGCCAATACATTAACCAATTGAATAATTAACCTGTTTACCTGTATAAAGTGAAAAGAAACATTGTAATAGTTGCAATTTTAATCGTTGCTCAAAGTGTTTGTTTTGGTAAGAATTCAATGCCAGCCGGCAAGGATAAAGGCGGCAGATCCGTTTACCAGTCGCGGCTGGAAGACGCTGAGGCGGTTTACTTTACGCCCGACAATTTCCCCATAAAAGCTGACGGAAAAACGGATGTATCCGACGCGCTGCAGCAAGCGATCACTAAAGTAAAAACGGAGCATAATTTTGGCATCCTTTTTATCCCCGAAGGGAAATACCTTATTTCGAAAACCATATTTATACCAACTGCCGTGCGTGTGATCGGTTATGGTAAAAACCGTCCTGAGATCATACTGGCTAAAAATTCGCCCGGTTTTCAATCGGCGGATACTTTGGATAAGGGCAAGGCAAAATATATGTTTTGGTTCGTGAGCAATTTGCCCAAGCCGGGTGAAGGTATACATGATGCAGGAGCATCGACTTTTTATAGCGCGTTATCAAATATCAACCTTAGGATTGAGGATGGAAATCCCTATGCAGTTGCCATACGGGCGCATTTTGCGCAACATAGTTTCACCGCGCACCTTGATATCCGCATAGGCAATGGTAAAGCAGGTTTGTTTGATGTGGGCAACGCGATGGAAGATGTGCGTTTTTTTGGCGGCGAATATGGCATATATACTACCAAGCCTTCACCGGGTTGGCAGTTTATGATGGTTGATACTTACTTTGATGGGCAACGTAAGGCAGCGATCCGCACACAGGAGGCGGGGCTGACGGTTGTGCGCATGAGTGTGAAAAATGTGCCAACGGTGATCGAAATCAATCCCAATTATCATGAAAAACTGTTTATGGAAGATTGCCGGTTTGATGGGGTGAGCGGCCCGGCTATTATCATCAGCAATGAGGATAATGCCTTTAACCAGGTGAGTTTGCGCAATGTGGATTGCCGTAATGTCCCGGTTTTGGCAAGTTTTCGGCGTAGTGGTAAACAAATTGCCGGTTCAGGTTCAATTTATAAGATCAAAAGCTTTACCGATGGTTTGCAAATGGACAGCTTAACTGCCGAACCGGAATATCGAACGGCAAAAGACATTCAACCCTTAAGTATCTTTCCTGAAGCTCCCAAAAAAGATATTCCTGATCTGCCGGCGATCAACACCTGGGTAAATCTTAAATCACTTGGGGCGAAAGGAGACGGAACTACGGATGATACACAGATCATCCAGGATGCCATCGATAAATACCCAACAATTTACATCCCGCAAGGGTGGTACCGTGTGAGTGAAACTATAAAGCTGAAACCCAACACGGTACTTATCGGTCTGAATCCAATTGCAACGCAACTGCTAATCGCGGATAATACACCGGCTTTTGGTGGTTTTGGCGGCCCTAAAGCTTTGCTGGAATCAGCTAAAGGAGGCAGGAATATAGTGACAGGTATTGGACTTTGCACCAGTGCGGATAACCCGCGGGCGGTGGCTTGTAAATGGATGTCGGGTGAAGGTTCGTTTCTTAATGATGTGAAATTTATTGGCGGGCATGGAGGCATGCAACGGCCAAGCGCACAAAAAGAACCAAGGCCGGGTATTTACAGTAAAGGCTATAACGGAACAGATCCATCATGGGATACGCAATACTGGAGCTTGTGGGTAACCGATGGCGGCGGCGGAACCTTTATGAATATCTGGACCGCCAATACTTTTGCCACTAATGGCGCTTATATTTCAAATACCAGTACGCCAAGCCATGTTTATGCACTATCTATTGAACACCATGTTCGTAACGAGATCCGGTTTAACAAGGTGTCAAACTGGAAGGTATACGCTCTGCAATTGGAGGAAGAAAGCCGGGAAAGCACCGAATGCCAGCCGCTGGAGCTGGAAAATTGCAGCGATATGGTGTTTGCCAATTTATATATGTTCAGGGTGATACGGGTTAATAAACCCGCGCCGTATTCCATCAGGAACTGGGGCAGTAAGAACATCGAGTTTTTAAATGTGCACAATTATAGCCAGATAAAATATACCACAACCAACCCTTTGTATGATGTTAATTCGGATTCAGAGGTGCGCCCCTGGGAGTTTGCGAGATTGTACATTGGAGATAAGTCTGGCGTTGGTATTGATCAATCTACCGGTAATGTTACTCAACTGGCAAGCGGGTTTGAATTTGCCAACAGTTTATGCGCGGATAGCAAAGGGAATGTTTATTTCAGCGAATCACGTATGAGGCGTGTATACAAGTGGTCGGTTGATACACATGCATTAAGCCTGCTGGCCGATTATCCCTGGGAGACTCAGTCATTAGCGTGTGATAAAAATGATAACCTGCTTGTTGTTTTTAAATATTTGCCGAAACCCGGATACCTGGTAAACGGTAAGCCCGAAGAGTTTAAGAATCCGCCTGATGCAAGTGGGACTTCATTCAGCGCCTGGGGTAATTCAGGGTTTGGTACCTTGGTGTATGCTGTCAACCCTGACCGGCCCGATGAGTCGATCCAACTATTGAAAAAAGCACCGATGGGAGAGATCAACCCGGTTTACAAAGCGCTTTACCCGGCGCACCGGTGGCGGGATTACCATGACTTTAATACGATATCTATAGCTAAACCTAAGGAGTGCTTTGTGGCGCCCGACGGTGTAACGATCATCCCGATAGTTTATGATCTTGCCCGGTCGACTGCATTGGCCGAAGCGTATCCGGGCAAGCCGCTTTATACAACTGATGAATATGATAAAAGAACCGTAAGCTTAGTTGTAAGCAAGGAGGGCTTTGCTTACGATCTGAAATATTTTGTGGAAAGAGGCGAGTTTGCTTCAACAACTGATGCACAAGGCAACGTTTATATAGTGGATGGACAGGTGTATATTTACAACAACGCTGGAAAGCAAATTGGCGAAATAAAGGTGCCGGAGCGCCCAACAGGAATAGTGTTTGGTGGTAAGGACCATAAAACCCTTTATATCACCGGACACAATTCGTTATACTCAGTAGC
The DNA here is from genome assembly GCA_035489035.1 of Mucilaginibacter sp. Classification (GTDB taxonomy): domain Bacteria; phylum Bacteroidota; class Bacteroidia; order Sphingobacteriales; family Sphingobacteriaceae; genus Mucilaginibacter. The sequence continues at coordinate 36,203 of DATHKT010000036.1, read as the reverse complement.
TGTAAATTGATAACACAACTCCGTGTATCTCTGTGAAAATCTTCGTGTCCTTTGTGGTTGCTTTTTACCACAGAGGACACAGAGAGAAGGCGCAAAGTTCATGGAGTAGCCTAAAAGTTATAACCCCTTTGTTTAGCATACTCAGCTATTAAGGAACCTGCCTCAGCATCCAATAAAATTTCGCAATTGGGATGCAATTGTACTACGGATGCTGGTATATCTGTAGTAACCGGGCCTAATATCGCTTGTTTGATAATATCTGCCTTATGTGCTCCTTTGGCTATTAATATCAGTTTGCGGGTATGCATAATGTTTTTTACGCCACGGGTTAACCCACCCAACACGGTTTCTGGCGGGACCTGCGTTTCGCGCCGTACACGGGCTTCAAAATCGGGATCCATGGGTGATACCCAGGTTTCGCTTTCAAAAGGCGTACCAGGCTGATTGATGCCAATGTGGCCGTTGCTACCAATACCCAGCATCTGCAGGTCGGCGCCACCACGTTCGGCCAGGCGTTTTTCAAACAGGATACTTTCCGCCTCAAAATCATCCGACAGGGTAGGCGGCATGATGAAATTCTCTTCCGGGATACCTAAGGGCCCGGCCAATTGGTTCAGGATCATGGTATAACAACTTCCGGCATATTCACGTGGCAGGTTGGTCAACTCGTCTACGTTAAACAAAGTGATCTGGGAAACATCAAAAGGATATTTAGCATAGATCTCGGATACAATGGCATGCATATTCAAGGTGGTTTGCCCGGTCGAGAGGCCAATTACTGCATTCGGCTTTTCCAGCATCTGGGCGATAATGCGCCAGGCTGCAGTGATATTAAATTCCTGTTCGTTTTTGGTGATGGTTATTTTCATGTGGTATTATAATTCTTTTAGTTGTTCGGTAAAAAATAGATCTATGGCTTCTGTCGCTTTAACTTCATCTTCGCCTTCTATAATAACGGAAATAGTTTCGCCGCCCTTAATGGTCATAGAGAGTATATTCAGCATACTGTTCAACCTAACCACTTTATCTCCTTTCTTTAAGCTGACAGCCGATTTGAAATTCTTAGTCAATCGGATCAGGGTAGTTGCCGGACGGGCATGGATGCCCTGGGGTGCCAGGATCACATAATCTTTGGTTATCATAATACCACCTCCCGTAAATAGGCGATTATATCTGCTGAACTATCCATTTCCATTACTTTTTGATATACCTGTTTTGCCATTGATTCGCTGTTATTGATAATAATGTTTTTGATTATGGGGATGGATGTTGCACTCATCGAAAAGTCCTTCAAACCCATGCCCAGCAGCAGTAACGTTGCCAAAGGATCTGAAGCCATTTCGCCGCACATGCCTACTTCTATATGATTTTTGTGCCCCTGTTCGATCACATTACTGATCAGTCTCAATACACCGGGGTTGTAAGGATCATACAGGTGCGATATTTTTTCATTCATCCGGTCGACAGCCAAGGTGTATTGGCAAAGATCGTTGGTGCCGATGCTGAAAAAATCGACTTCTTTGGCCAAAATATCTGCTGTAACTGCGGCGGAGGGTATCTCGATCATGACGCCTACTTTAATATCAGCATTAAAGGCAATAGTATCATTCGCCAATTCCACTTTAGCTTCGTTAAGAATACTTTTGGCCGACCGTATTTCCTGCACATTAGATATCATGGGCAGCATGATCCTGAGGTCCCCAAATACCGATGCCCTTAAAATAGCTTTTAGTTGAGTGATGAACAGCTCTTTTCGATCCAAACATATCCTTATTGCCCGGTAACCTAAAAACGGATTGAGTTCGGCAGGCAAATTAAAATAGGGCAGATGCTTGTCCCCGCCGATATCAATAGTCCTCACAATGATCGGTTTACCTTTAGACCGGAGCGCTACATTTTTATAAAATTCAAACTGCTCATCTTCGGTTGGAAATGAATCCCGATCCATAAACAGCATTTCGGTACGTAATAGCCCTACGCCCTCACCGCCATTTTCGAAAACTGTTTCCATATCTCCAGCCCCGGAAATGTTGGCCAGTAAGGTGATTTCCTTACCATCGGTGGTAATAGCCGGTGCATCCTTCAGCGCTTTTAGTTTAACTGATTGATTTCGGTAAACGTCCCTTTTTAAAGTATATTCCTCAATTACTTCCTGTTCCGGGTTGATGAAAACTAATCCTGTTGATCCATCCAGGATGATCACATCATTGGTATTTACCCTGCTTAATTCCTCACCGCAACCCACCACGGATGGTATTCCTTTTGATTTGGCAATAATAGCCGCGTGCGATGTTCTGCTCCCGGCTTGTGTGGCAAACCCGGCGATGTAATTGATATCCATCGTAATGGTATCCGATGGAGCAATATCTTCGGCGATGATAATGGTGTTTGGTTCGAATTTTTTGGGTGGTGTATTCCCCGGTTCTGTTAATTGTTTTAGGATACGATTGCCGATATCCTGTACATCAGCAGCACGGGCACGCATGTATTCATCTTCCATGCCCTCAAAAAGCTGTACATAATTCCCTGTTACTTCTATTAAAGCATCATTGGCGTTTTTCTTATCGGAATTGATCTTTTCAATGACATCAGCTTTGATCTGCGGATCGGTTAGTAATTCAATTTGAGTTTCTAAGATCGCGAGGTCGTCATCACTTAGAACTGAATTATCCCTGATACCTTCTATTTCGATAACCGCCAACTCCACTGCCTTATCAAAGCGCTCAATCTCTAATAAAACTTCGGTGCTATCTTTCAATAAAATCCCCGAAATAGAAGACTTGGCCTTTTTGAGTATAAAAGCCTTGCCTATTGCAATACCCGGTGAAACGCCAATTCCTTTCATATGATCAGGCAAATAAATGTATCATGCTGCCCACAAAACCTAAAACCAACAAGCCCAACAGTAACCAGGTGGTTTTTACATTTTTCTTGACGTAATAATAAACCAAAAATGTAAGTCCAAGTGGTATTATCGATGGCACTACCTGGTCTAATATGCTTTGAATAGTTGTAGCCGATTTTGAAGTCCCGATAGTTAGCGGCGTGGTTATTGACATCAGCGTGGCGGGCATTGCGCCAACCACCATCAAACCCAATATAGACGCGCCTTTGGTCAGCCTGTCCATTACATTATTCTTGGCCAGATTTTGCAGGAATTTGGTTCCGGCATTGTAGCCAATGAATGCTAAGTTATAACGGAGCAGCAGGTGAGGTACATTGAATATCAACAGGAACAGCACCGGCCCCATGATATTACCTTTGATAGCCAATGAAGTTCCGACTCCCGCGGCGATTACTTTAAAAGTCCCCCAGAACAAAGAATCAAACACACCCGCCAGCGGCCCCATTAAACCCAGCTTCACTGAACTGATCGACTCTTCATCAAAATCGCTATCCTGGCTGTTTTGTTCCTCCATGGCTGCAGTTATCCCTAAAATAAGGGTGGAACCATAGGGACTGGTATTAAAGAACTGCAAATGCCTTTTTAAGGCTGCCGCCATAGTTTGTTTAGTAGTGTAAAGCTTTTTCAAAACCGGGATGATAGAAAACGCGAAGCCCGTATTTTGCCAGGTCTCAAAATTGAAATTGGCTTCCAAAGCAAGCGATCTTATAAACAGGCTGCGGATATCACGTTTGTTTAATTTTTGTGGTGATTTAACTTCATTAACATTGTCATCGAAATCATCCTCATCCTCGTCTACAGGCTCTTTAGGCGTTACCTGCGTTACTATCAATGCTATGATCACACCCAATCCGCCAATAGCTATAACCGGCAGTTTCAGATAAGCGGCTAGCATAAAACCGAGGAAAAAATAAGGCGCTACTTTTTTGTTAAACATCAGGTTCATTAACAGCGCGAAGCCGAGCGCCGGCAGCATATTACCCGCAACCTGCAAGCCTGATTGCACCCAGGCGGGTATCATATCCAAAAATGATTTCATAGCACTGGCTCCTAATTGCAAGGCCAGAAAAATGACAATTCCCATCAATAAAGGTTTTGATAAACCCGACAGAATATGTAACACCTGGATCTTTTGGTAATCACCATCCTCGGCGTATTGATTAAATTTTTTGTTCAGTAAAGCACGGAATACAAACAGACCGCTTACCAGCATTTCGGCTAAGATGGAAACCGGTACGGCTATAGCTAGCGCGATAGCAGCGCCCTTACCGGATATAATGGCAAAAGCCGTACCCAATACGCCACCACTGATCACATCGGGTGGGATGGCGGCACCCACTTTAATGTTTCCCATAAATATCAGCTCCAGCGTGGCGCCGATGATGATGCCCTGGTTCAGATCACCCAGCACCAAACCAACCAGCGGGCCGAGTACCAGGGGGCGGCTTAACAAGGTTGTACCCAAAAAATCTTCCGAGTGGCCGAACATTGCGATCAGCGCAATGAGTATGTAGGTTGCTGACACTTATCTATTTATAATTAATCAATTAAATTAAACCTTCAACCATTTGCTTGTTATCTGTTGGTACCTGCCTGATCTCCAACTCGATCTCTTTACTCAAAAGATTGCGTATGATGGCAACATCATCATCATTTACCGCGACAGCTTTTGAGATCAGTTTAGCGCCATCTTTTAGCCGGATGCCGCCAAAGTTGATCGACCTGATCTCGCTAATCTGGTCGGCCATAACCGCGGCATCTTTTACGCTGTTGATGATCAGCAGTACTTTCAGGTTCTTATTTTTCTCATCGTTTAAATAGGTCGCGGCATCCGCTAATGATTTCACCAAAAGCTTTGTTCCGGCAGGTTTGGCCAGTCCCAAAGTCATCTTCATGAATTCATCTTTAGCTACTTTATCGTTAGCTACTATCAGGCAATCCACGCCGAGCGCCGGTGTCCAGGTAAATGCCACCTGGCCGTGCACCAGCCGGTCATCTATACGGGTCAGCTTAATCATTGTCGTTTTCCTGGTTTTGCGAGGTTAATAGTCTGTTTACATACACCATCTGCTCTTTGGCATTCTCCAATGCTGAATGGATCACCTCTTCTATAGGCGTATCCGTATCCGCCAGCATTACATCAATGATCAGAGGCAAATTAAACCCCGAAACAATATGCACATTTGGCCTCAGCGCGTGCTGCAGTAGCTGGTTGGTAACGCTACCGCCCATGATGTCAGAAAATACGATCAGCTCATCTTCATCACTTACCTGTTCCAGTATTTGTTTTATTTCTGCTTCTACTGAAGAATGCTCATCTACATAAGCCTGTATAAGGAAAAGATTTGCCGATTCGCCAATAATAATATCTAAAGATGATTTGGCCCCGGCGGCTAAAGTACCGTGCGTGGCGATCAGGAATTTGCGTGTTTTATCAGTTTCTCCCATCAGGTTTATTAAATCGGTACCGGTTTATTGTATGATGAACTACGGTTCATAATTGGCTATACAATATAGGAATTTTTAACTTGTACAATTATCTGCCAAACTTTGGTCATAAGCGATTTTACTGCCACTACAATACCACTACTATAATTTAATCCCGGTAGTGCTAATGTAGGGTCTTGAAAATCCATGCGAAAAAAAGTATTATATTAGCTTTGACTTCGGGAATTCCTCAAACCTTCGGGTTCAAATTATAAACGCTATTTAGTATTGCTCATCATGATATTATCACACAGGAAATATTGGTTGCTGTATTTATTGCTGTTGATCCCATATCTTTCACAGGCGCAATCCATCAAAGTAGTGACCAACCATGTGGGTTATGAAGACAGCCAGGCCAAGCGGGCCGTTATCGTGGCCGACAGTCATTTGGCTATCAGTTCATTTAGTTTGGTTGATGCCGATAACGGTAAAGAAGTTTTCAAAGGAAATCCCGTTTACAAAGGCGCAGTAGATAAATGGAAAAACTTCCAGTTCTGGACGCTCGATTTCAGCGGCTATACCACCTCAGGCAATTATCAAATTCAGTTCCAATCACCCACAGGCACAGTTTCGTCTTACCCTTTTATCATCGGGAAAAATGTGCTGGAGAAAGCGACCATATCCGATGTGGTTTATTATTTCAAAGGGCAACGGAGTTCGGGACTTTTTGATAAGGCTGATCATCATGCCCCTTTATCAGGTAAAACCGACACAGTTGACGCGCATGGCGGCTGGTATGATGCTACCGGCGATTATGGCAAGCACTTTTCGCACCTGTCTTTTTCAAACTACTTCAATCCGCAGCAAATACCTTTAACGGCCTGGAGCTTATTTAAAACTTATGAGCTGTTAAACGCCAGGCCGGGTACTGATTTCCGCCAGTTTAACCGGAGGATATTGGATGAGGCGATGTATGGTGCTGATTATTTAGTTAGGATGCAGGTAAAGGACGGTTCATTTTACCGTTCAGTTGGTGCGCCGGGTCCGGGAAAATTGCCCAAAGACAGGTCGGTAGGCGCAGAAGAAGGCAGCTATCGCATCAAAAAAACCGCAGACCAAACTTTTGCTAAAAGCAGCGAAGGTAAAGACTGGCGCAAATACCAGGTAAGCTACCGCTCTGGCGGGGGTATGGCGATAGCTGCGCTGGCTATGGCATCGGCCTATAAAGTATCGGGAGAATATAGCAATGCTGATTATTTAAAAGCTGCCGAAAATGCCTTTGCTTTTTTAGAGAAGGACAATGAAAAGATGGATTTTGACGGCAAGGAAAATATCCTGGACGATTATTGCGCCTTAAGTGCCGCTACTGAATTATATAAAGTGACCCATAAAGATGTGTACAAGGTCGCGGCTGATAAAAAGGCCAGTAGGCTGATAGGCCGATTGGGCTCATGGAAAAATTATCAAAATTATTGGAAGGCCGATAATGCCGATCGGCCATTTTTCCATCCATCTGACGCTGGCTTGCCTGTGGTGAGCTTGTTGTATTATTATCCTTATGCATCTCCTGATGTTCAGGCCAGCATCAAAAAGGTGGTTAAACAATCCATGCAATTTGAATTGGCTATTACACATGAGGTAAATAATCCTTTTGGTTATAGCCGGCAATTGGTGCAGGATACCTTGGGGAACAGGCACAGTTCCTTTTTCTTCCCACATGGCAGCGATGCTTCACCCTGGTGGCAGGGTGAAAATGCCCGTCTATCTTCTATGGCCGCCGCCGCGCGCATGGCAGCGGGGATTTTTAAGGATGATAAACCTTTTCGTGATAGCCTGAATAGTTTCGCGCTCGATCAATTGAACTGGATATTAGGATTGAATCCTTTTGATGCCAGTATGCTGCAAGGCACAGGACATAACAACCCCGCCTATGGTTTCTTCGGGACCTTTGAATATACTAACGCACCGGGAGGCATTGTGAATGGCATCACATCGGGATTTGATAATGAGGATGATATTGATTTTAACCTGCCCTATGCAAAAACAGGCAAGGATTCAGATTGGCGATGGGCCGAGCAATGGCTGCCGCACACCACCTGGTACCTGTTGGCTGTTTCGCTGTATGAATAATTTTACAAAATGAGAAAAATGAAAGATCATATTGCACGGTTAAGTTTCATTTTATTGTTGGCGCTGTCTAACCTTGCTTTCGCAATTGACGGGCATAAAACGCTGGAAATTGGGGCCGATGCGCCTGATTTTAGCCTGCCGGGTATCGATGGTAAAACTTATACGCTACAGTCGTTCAAAAATACAAAGGTGTTGGTGGTTGTGTTTATGTGCAACCATTGTCCAACTTCACAGGCTTATGAAGACCGTATCGTAAAACTGACCAGCGATTACGCGGCTAAGGGCGTGAGCGTGGTTGCCATCAACCCTAATAATCCAGCTTCGCTGCGTTTGGATGAGTTGGGTTATAGCGATGTTGGTGATTCGTTTGAAGACATGAAAGTGCGGGCAAAGGACAGGCGGTTTAATTTCCCTTACCTGTATGATGGCGAAACAGAAATAACCTCCAACAAATACGGCCCAACAGCCACTCCCCATATCTTCATTTTTGACAAAACCCGCAAACTGCGGTATAATGGACGAATTGATGATATGGAAAACCCGGCCAAAACACCACATTCCTTAGATGCACGCAATGCTATTGAGGCCCTTTTGAACAACAAGGAAGTGCCCGTGGCGGTTACCAAAACCTTTGGCTGCTCCATCAAATGGGCTGAAAAAAGCGATTGGATACAAAAGGCGGCGATACGATGGGCAAAAGAGCCAGTGAAGATCGATACGATTAATGTGGCAGGCATAAAGGAAGTGTTGAAAAATCATTCGGATAAGCTAAGACTCATTAATTTATGGGCTACCTGGTGCGGGCCTTGCGTAGCCGAGTTTCCTGATCTGGTTACCATAAACCACATGTACCGCGACAGGGGGTTGGAGTTAGTAAGCATCAGTGCAGATGAACCGGCAAATAAGGATAAAGCGCTTAAGTTTCTGCAACGGCAGCAGGCATCTGGTACCAATTATATTTATGTAGGCGATGATAAGTATAAAATGATCGAAGCTGTTGACCCTAAATGGGATGGGGCATTACCTTACACCATTTTGGTGCAACCCGATGGCAAAATTGTATATGCCCACGGTGGCGCTATCGATGCCGAAGAGCTAAAAAAGATCATATTTAACCACCCGATGATCGGGCGGATCTATAAAGAAAGTGACTTAAAAAAATAAGCATCATGAGCAAATCATTACTTCAAAAAGCTTCTATTTTCGCATTATTGATCGTTTCGTTATTCGTAATGAATGCTAATGGACAAGCTGTTAAATTTAAAGTGCTGATCGTTGCTTCACAGGCAAAGGACCATCTAAAGAGCATATCCGTAGCTAAAGCTTTTTTTGAAAAATTAGGTGCCGAAAACCACTTTAGTACGGATTTTACGGATGATACCAGCAAGATCAATGATGCCAACCTGGCAAAATACCAGGTGTTTGTGATGTTTCATTTGGCGCCTTTTGATATGTCGGCCAGTCAGCAGGCGGCTTTGCAAAAATTCGTGGAGCAGGGTAAAGGCTGGGTCGGTATCCATGCGGCGGGATTAACAGGCAGCCAATTCATTAGCCCGACAAAAAAGGCGCCCTATTGGCAATGGTTCGAAGGCTTTATGGGGGGCGTAATTTATTCACCGCACCCGGCTTTCCAGGATGGGGTAGTGGTGGTTGAAGATCATAATCACCCGGTTACCAAAAACCTCCCGGCAAAATTCTGGATATCAGATGAGTGGTATGAGTATAATAAAAGTCCGCGAGGTAATGTGCACGTTTTGGCCACTGCTGACGAATCTACCTATAAGCAAAATAAGCCGATGGGTGATCACCCTATTATCTGGACGAATGAAAATTTCCACCGGATGATCTATATCTGTGTAGGCCATTCGCCAACTGCATTAACTAATCCAAGCTATGTCATACTGACGCGCGATGCCATATTGTGGGCCGCATCCAAATAATATGAAATGAAAACCATGAAAAAAATAGCCTCTATTGTAGGATTTTGCCTGTTCGGACTTTGCAGTGCCTGGGGCCAAAAAGTACCCCGGTTTAAAGTGATCGCCCTTTATGAAAATGGCGGGCATCATATCGAATACTCAAAAGCCGCAAAGGTATGGCTGGATAAACTGGCTGCTGATAGCAATTTCTCCATCGATTACATTCAGAATACCGATAAAATAGATGAGGCCTTTCTGGCCAACTACCAGCTTTTTATCCAACTGGATTACGCGCCTTATGCCTGGAAGCCGAAAGCGGTTGCAGCGTTTCAGAATTATATAGAGCGGGGTAAGGGGGGCTGGATCGGTTTCCACCACGCTACGCTGCTGGGCGAGTTTGATGGTTACCCAATGTGGCAGTGGTTCAGCAAGTTTATGGGGAATACACGGTATAAAAACTATATCGCCACTTTTGTAAAAGCGAAAGTAAACGTGGAGGATAAGGCGCACCCGGTAATGAAAGGTGTTTCTCCATCGTTCATTGTGGAGAAGGAAGAGTTTTATACTTATGAACAAAGCCCGCGACCTAATGTACAAGTGCTGGCCTCGGTGGATGAATCGACCTATGTGCCCAATTCGGATATTAAAATGGGCGATCACCCGGTGGTATGGACAAACCCAAACTACAAGGCGCGCAACATTTACATATTTATGGGGCATTCGCCCATCTTATTTCAAAGCAGGGATTATACAACGCTGTTCAGCAACGCCATTTTTTGGGCGGCAGGTAAATAAATAAGGCAGATCATGATAAAAAAGCTACTCATTATTACCCTCATCCTTTTACCGCTCGCAAGCATGGCCCAAACCGGTATCCGCCCCGTTATGATGCAAATGCGGAACGGGAAGATATATTTTGACAACACTTATTCGCTTCGCGCCGATTTGAAGAAAGAAGAGTTATTTAATAGAGCACTTGATTGGTTTAAAAATGCTTTTCCGTATCCTGATAAAAGTATCGACACTACGGATTTGAAGAAAGGGCTTATATCCGGAATGGGAATATTCAAGATCATCACCGGCACTTCTGGGCATTATTACTGGATACGGTTTAAGGTGGAGATCATTATTCACAATGCTACTTACGAGATAAAGGCTTATAATTTTTATGAGAAACCCATTGAAAGCGGTATCTCCAACGAGTATTCAAAAATAGAATACCGCTGGTGGGACTTCAGGCAGGGCAAACCCTGGTCGGCAGAAGATCAAACCCTTTTTAATGGGTTTGACAAGAACATAAACGAGATGCTTAGTGCTCTCGAAATTGCTATGAGTAAATAATATTAATGCTATATCGATGAAAAATAGGTTACTAAAAACGGCCATTTGTGTGTTGATGATACTAACCATCAGCCAGGTAGCATTTGCCCAATCACCAAAATTTAAAGTGCTGGCGCTTTACTCGACCACGGTGGAGTCTGATCATGTGGACTTTGCCAACAACGCTATTAAATTCTACACCAAAATGGCGACTGAGCAAAATTTTGTTTTTGATACGACCACAGATTGGGAAAAGTTGAACGATGATAATTTGAAAAATTACCAGGTAGTGATGTGGATCAATGAGTTTCCGCATAATGAGGCTGAAAGACGTTCGTTTGAAAAATTTATGTCCAATGGTGGTGCCTGGCTTGGTTTCCATGTATCAGGCTACAACGATAAATACACCAAATGGCCCTGGTTTGTTGACTTTATGGGCGGGGCTGTTTTTTATAATAACAACTGGCCGCCATTACCCGCCAAAATGATCGTTGATGACAATACACACCCGGCAACCCGGCATCTGCCTAAAAACTATATCGCACCGATTAATGAGTGGTATGGTTGGAAACCCAATCCGCGGGACAATAAGGATATCAAAGTATTGGTTACGCTTGATCCCGCAAATTACCCCTTAGGTAAAAAGAACCTGATCACCAAAGGGGATATCCCTGTAGTTTGGACCAACACCAAATACAAAATGCTGTATATGAATATGGGCCATGGCGATATGGTGCTTACCTCACCCACGCAAAATAAAATGTTCGAGGATGCTATTTTGTGGTTAGGTGGGCAGCAATAATCAGTTGGTTATATTGATGAGGAAATCATAGAGGTTGATATCGGTTGATAAACTCAGCTTTTTACGCACCCGGTAACGACTGATCTCGACCCCTTTCAGCGAAATATTCAATAGCTGGGCTATTTCTTTGGAGGTAAGGTTAAGCCTCAAATAGGCACACAATTTCAGATCTGTGGCGCTAAGCGAAGGGAATTTGGCTTTCAGTATCGAAAGGAAATTATTATGTACCTGGTCAAAGTAAATAGCGAAATTCTTCCAATCATCATCGCTCTTTTCGGTGTCGCTCAATAATTTAAAAACGCTCCTGAACTGATACTGCAGATCAGGCATATCCATTTTTTTGATCAGCTTTTGTAGTTCCTCTTTGATATTCAACAGCAAGCGCCCCCGGTCAACTAAATGCATGGTTATTGTAGCCAATTCCTTGTTTTTATAGCTCAATTCGGTTTCCAGGTTTTCGTTCTTTAAGGCGATGATCTCCTTTTCGCTTCGGTCGAGTTCTAAACTGTGCAGATAGCTGAGTCTTTTTTGTTCCTCCTCGTATTTCCTTTGATGAAGTTCAAATCTTTTCCGTTGTAATTTTAAGGCTGAATAAAATACCCAAACGATCATCAAACAGTAGATCAGATACGCCCAGATGGTTTGGTACCAGGCCGGCTCAACCATAAACGTATAATTCACAGGCGCAGAGGCATTGCCAAGGTTATTGCGTGCTCTTACCGAAAAGGTGTATTTGCCATAAGGCAGGTTGGTGTAATCCTTTTCAGTTTTGCCCGACCATTTCGACCAGTTTTCATCAAAACCGGTCAATTTATAGCTGAATTCTTCGTTGCTTTTTTGGGCGAAAAGGGTAGAAGAGTATTCAAAATGAAAAGAATTCCAATGCTTGGATAGGGTGGTAACCTGATCTGTATTTTGAGCAGCAGTTATCTGACCTTTGCTCGTAAAATACCCGCCAAAAATGAGGCTATCCTTTTCAGCAATGGCTTTTACCGAGGTGAGTAATACCCGCAGTTTATTTTCTGACTGCACATATTTGTTATAATTTAAATGAAATACACCATTGTTTGCCCCGATAAATATGTTCTCCGGATTATAAGGATAAATATATTCGGCGTGTTTTACGGTTTGGCCCGTCAATTCAGGGAAATAAATGATGCTATAGGAATGATGAGCCGTGTTTTTTTTAAAATCAACAACACCAACACGCCCATCGCTGACAAACCATATATTGCCAGAAGCGTCTTCTGTTAGATATTCAATAGTAGTGTTGCCGAAAACCGGTTTGAAAAATGTTGACACAACAAAAATATCGCGCGCCGGGTCATATTCATACACCCCTTTTTCGGTACCGGCTATGATCTTATTTTTTATAAAGTAGACGTGATTATTCAACAAAGAGGGCAGTCCGTTTTTTATAATGAATTGTGTGTAATGCAGGATCTTTTTTCTGTCGGCTGACAGCTGCATTTTGAAGATCCCCCGGTATGGGTGGGTAGCCCAGATGAAATTGTTATTGTCCCTCGCCAGGTTACCAAGCGATTCATAAATGCCCTCTATTTTCCCTTCGTTTTTTACAGTACTCCCTGCATACTTTAATAATTGTAAACCGGTAAAAGTCCCGGCAATGATATCTGGCGATGATGAAATCGGTTTAAACATCCAGGCACCCTGCCCGGTAGTTATAGACTTAGCCTGGTTACCCTGCACTACCATAGCCCCGTCCTGGTGACCAATCAAAAGTTGGTTGTTCAATTCGCTTAAACTGAATACTTGTCCGCGGGTATTATTGACCTCAGTAAATGATCCCTTTTGGTCGCTTATGTCTTGCTCAGGATGGTTGATGGGGATGCTGTACAGACCATTCGATGTACCGATAAATAGCTTATTATCAAATATGCTTACCGCGTTGCCCCTTAGCTGATTTTCCTTATTCGGATAGATATGCTTAACCGATGTATTATAATTGATCAGGCTCAACCCATTTTCAAGGCCCAGCCATAAATTTTTATCGTTATCCAACAGTATGCTATGCGTATGATTATTCTGCAAGCCATCATTATTTGAAAATTGATCCACTAATTTCCCCTCGCCATTAATGATAAGCAGACCTTTTGCGGTGGTACCAAGCGCATATTTATCGCGATCTATCTTTCGCGCGCTGTTTATCATTCCGTTAATTAAAGTAGCATCAATTGTGGTTGGCTTTTTTATTAATGTTGATCTGTTTAACAGAAAAAGACCCTGTTTTAACGTGGTGATCAATAAATTACCCTTATCATAATCCATAACACCGGTTACGCGCAGATCAGCAGTTTCTAAATTGCCACAGCATCGTTGCCAGCTATTGCTCTTAAAAACAACCAGGCCATCGGTTTTATCTTCGGCAAATAGCTGTGAGCCTGCCGCTGTTAACAAACGCCAACCTCCCGGCGCGTCAAACGTATTGATCCTGTTATTTTTAAGCTGAAATATACATTCAATAGTTCGGAAGAACACCTCATTTTTATAGATCACAATATTCCATATATCCGCGAATTGCCTGGCTTTCAGCGGCATCAGGTGTTTCAGTGAATGGAATTTTAATATGCCATTGTTATCTGGAAAAAAATACCCGATCTCATCCTGGCCGCCAGCATAGATGCGCCCTTGATCGTCAATCGCTAAAGATCTGATAGCGGCTTTATTTGGCAGAGGGTAAATTTTCCAGTAGCTGCCATCAAAAGTGAGTAGGCCATCATTATTGGCTAAGTAAAGAATGCCATTCTTGTCCTGTTTTATATCCCAGATTTCCGGATCGGCATTATAGTCGGCGTGGCTGTAATTTTTAATGGCCGGTGTTCCAATAGCGGTTTGTGCAATTGCCCGGGTTGAAAAAACACGAAAGATGATAACTATTAAAATGATTCTCTTCATTAGCAAAATTCGCTGTCCCGTTGGATCAATAATTATAAAGTGGGCGGTTTATGCGATGGAAGCAAACTCAAAATAAAGGAACGTAATTAAAAGGAGATTTTGAAGAAGATGAAGGACTTTGTTATAAAATTTAAGAAGTATTACTGGAGTTTATTTCTTTACTGCCCAAAAGATGGCGTTCCGAAAAAGCGTAGTGTAGGCTTTATCTTCAAAAAGTGCGGGGAAATGACCCATAGCTATGTATATATTTTTTGCCCTAATGCGCTCATTTGTCCAGATAACAGGGTGGTCGCCCATTTTTACATTCTTTGGCGGGTTATAGGTTGATTCGTCAATACTGGCTATAATGTGCACATTTGGTCGCGGACTTTTGTCGTAAGTATACCATTCGTCTTTGGTTGTAAAGGATGGAGGTATATTCTTCATGACAGGATGATTGCGATCTTCGACCGTTAGTGTCGCCGTAGCACCACCGGGTATATAATTTTTGAACTGAATGCCACCCATAAAGTCAGAATACCATTGCCACATGGGGTAGCCGTCAAATACACCCAAAAGGGTAGGGTGATGGAAACCGATCCAACCGCCTTTGCCTTGCTCCATATAGTCTTTAAAGGCTGCTTGCGCTTCCTCACCCCAGGGATAAGGAGGATAATCCAGCTGGATAAAAAGCTGGTATTGGGCCAGGAAGGCTTTAGTAATAGGTTTGGTATCCGTGATATAGTCAATGGTAAAATTACTATCGACGGCCAGTTGATTTAGCCATGCCTTTGCTGCTACATCAAATAAAGCATGTCCTCCTCCGATTTCCGCAATAGCAATGGCTTTAAATCTTGGTTTCTGTGCCCATGCAGAACTAATGAAAACAACCAGGTAAAAAGATAATGGCAGGATAAACCTTCTTAATTTGAGTCGCATTGAATTGTTTAGTACTAAATACAATGATAAATTAAACTTTTTATTTAATGCCTGAAGTTAACAATGAGTAGTAGTAAAGTAGGGCATTTAGTCAGCCTGCTTATTCATTAAGCCATCATTGAATTTGACCAACAGTTGAAACAGGTGCTCATACTCTGTTAAGGGTAATGTGGCACTGATATCATAAATATCATGATAGGCCCTTATCCCGCCAAGTGTGTACATATAAAACGCAGGCACCCCTTTTTCGGTGAAGAAATAATGATCGCTGTTGGCTGCCTTGCCTCTCGAGTTGACTTTTACCAGGTATTTATCCTTTTCGTTGATCCGCCTAAGCATAGAAAATTCATTCGGATAAACTGAGGCGTTAACAACTGTAATACCATCAATGCCTGTTCCTTCCAGATCAAGGTTAACTAAAAACCGGATATTCTTTAAAGGCACAAGTGGGTTTTCACTAAAATATTTTGAACCGAGCAGTCCTGCTTCTTCGCCCGAAAATAAGATAAACGCCATGGTATAAGGCTGCGGATGGGCTGCGTAATATTTCGCCATAGTAAGTACCTGGATAACCCCGCTGGCATTATCATTGGCACCTGGGAAATAAGTGCTGCTCCCCATACCTCCCAGATGATCGTAATGTGCTGTAAAAACAATGACCGAATCTGGTTTGGACGTGCCTTTTACCATCCCGCAGATATTGCCTGTTTTGAAATCATTGATCACTTCATTCTCAATGTTCGCTTTGATGGTAACCGGCAACCCCTTCATCAATTTTTTATCCAGTTGAATCAGGGTGAAATCCAATTGCTTTGGCTCAACCGACCATGTTAATTTATCATCCAACTCTACAATAATTCGGTTTTTTACATCAATAAAATGGGTACTGTCCTTTTGTACCAATTTCCCTTCTCCGTTAACCCCATGGCTATCCGGACTAACAATAAAATCCTTGCCGGGCGATAACAGTATTCCATTGATAAAAACATCCATTTTACCGGGAAAGGTGTTAACAGGGTAACTAAATTCCTGCAGGAATTTTTCACCGTCCATGGGGCTAATACCATAATCATGGAATTGTCCTGTTAAGAATGTAGCTGCTTTGGTTACGCCATTATTGGTATAACCACGTCCCCAAAAATATGGAGAGGTTAAAGTATCCAGCATTTTACGGGCAAAAACGATATCCTGAGCCGAAAGGGAATGGGCTATAAATAATAGCAGTAACGTTAGTTTTATCTTCATTCCCGATGCCGGATTAAACCACTAACATACTAAAGATATGCACCATTCCCAATCATCGTGATCAGAATTTGATTTGCAAAAAAATTAGCAGAGACCATCAATTTTTCACAAAACTTGTAATCCCCACTATGCTTTTGTCGTTATCATTCAATACCTGTACAATATAAGTTCCGGGTTTTAAATAACCGATGTTAGCGCCCCAGCTCGGCTTATCAGATACCGACTCCTTTACCACTATGCCGGCTGCATTCAATATTTTGATACTGTAGGCAGCTATTTTTGATTTTTGCTCTATTGACAAATTGATGGTAGATACGGCGGGGTTGGGGTAAACGCTGATCCTGGCATTATATGGAATATTGGCCAATCGGGAATAAGAAAGGGTTACTATGTTAGAATAGCTATAATTATTATTAATATCATATAATTTCAAACGGTATTGATTTTGTCCTGTAGCAGGTTTTTTATCCAAAAAGGTATACCGGCCGCTGCTATTTGATTGAAGACTACCAATGGATTCAAATGTTTCCCCTTTATCAATACTACGCTCAACATAAAAAGCAGTGTAGTTAAATTCATTTTTTACTTTCCAGCTTATAAGGGAACCAGTACTGGTTTTATCGGCATCAAAGCTTAATAGTTTTAAAGCCATTTGAGGGTTTTGACGGATAATTAACTGAAAACGGCTATCGCCGAAAGTGGTGGGTTTGGTTTTATCGATGGTAAAACCATAAACCGGGGTTGTACTAATGCTTAAAGAATCGTGCTTAAAGTTATCTTTTAACCAAACATCATAAATAGCAGGTAGATTGCTTACCTGGGTTAATTTTAATTTATAAGAGCCTGCGGCAGTGGCATCGGTAAATAACGCTACTATTTGAGGTGATTTTTTTGGAAGAGGCACACTGGTGATAGCCAGTTTAACACCGTCAGTTGACAAAGCGGAAAGGCTGACCTCCGCACTTATGCCACCCATATCTTCCGCGTCTTCGGTATTAGAATAAGCGGCATTTGCCTTATCATTAAGGCGTACCACGATTTCATCGGTGCTGATAGAATCCTTTGATAATTGAAGACGTAATAATGGCTCCTGCGCCACAGCAGATTCTTTAGGCATCCCCATTAATTTATTCAGTTTGAGTGCAGTTGGCTGCGTGTTTGTTTTTGCTGTTTCCCTGAATGATAGCGTTTGTGTTGCAGTGGTGGCCCTTACAAAGAAACCCTGTCCGCTGGCGATCATATTGCTTGCGGAACCAACAGCAGTACCCGGATCAATATTAGTTGTAGTATCTGCAGTAGTTATGGCGCCGGCTTTTTGCATATACGCTTCATACTGTTTATTAGTGGGATTGAACATATAAATGGTTGAGGATAAGCCACCGCCACCATAAATAGACGAGTTGGTAATGGTGGAATTTCTGTTATACTTTTCCCAATTTATAGCCGAGGCGTATGGGTTACCGATCAGGCAATAGCCCCTTACTGCGGCATTGGCAAGACTGTTATTGGTATACGATAAATTGTTATTAGACCTAAACCATAGCTGAACATTCACGGTACCTGTATTCAATGGCCCTGAATCGGTGAATGTTACATCTTCTGGATAGTTGTATGGTAATGAGGTTTTTGTGCCGCCTGTACTGGCGTTATTCACTTTATTACCCCTAAAAAAGAACAACACGCCATTGCCCACAGTTAAATTCACCATGGTATCGGCTATATTGGTTAAAGTCGCGCGTTTTTGTGTGCCGATATTATAGATCGGTGAATTATTGAGCGAGGCTACACCTTTATAATTACCCGTAGTAAAATTAGCATCGCTTGGCAATATATCCTCCCGGTAAATATAGGTGGATGGATTACCAACAGAGAAGAATCCTCCACCGGGCGGGCCGGTTATGATTGCACCGCTCAACAGGTAGGACAGATCAAAAACTTTTGCGGTTCCCACTGTGCCGGTATAAACAGGGGATGATATCAGCCTGTATCCACGTTTTGAGAGGTCGGTAGGGTAGCTTCCCTTTACGAAACGCTGCACGTTAATTGTACCCGTTATGCTTGCACCCAGGGGTATGGCAGCTACAGCAGCCGAGCCTGTTGCGTCGCTTAATAATGTTAAGCTATTTGACGATGTCGCATTTAATGTGCATGGGGTCGTACTCATTGTTAGTACCCCCAATGGCCCTATATTATTGTTGCCCTGCATAATGACCTGGGGGCTGGCACCTGTTGTAGCAACAGTAATATTATTAAATATGGTGCCGTTTACAACGTTGTTTGGGAAGGTGTTATTTACGGCTGTTCCGCCTTTAATGTATTGTGTGCCTGATCCATTCATTAATACGGTTGAACTGTTTGATATAAAGTCGACACTTGTGCCGGCAGAGTTATCAATGTTACCACCTTCATTCAGAGTTCCCGCAGATACTTTTTTGGGCGAGGCCCCGGTAAATATGACGTCTTTTAGATAATTTACGCTTGTTGCTACAATTTGCGCACTGGCCGCTGCACTATTCCCGTCATAGGTTACATTACCGCCAACATTGTAGGTTGCTGTATTAAGCCAGCTCCCACCTATATTAATAGGCAGCGATCCGGAACTTAAAGCGCCTGATCCTGAGAAATTTCCATCGATATCTATTAGTGTAAGCCCTGGATCGAATGTTACAACGTTTGTTGTATTCTGAACGGTTAGATTTCCAAGCACCTTAAATACAGTTGCATTATTGGGCGAGGTTCCGGCATTGACGGTTATGTTGGTTCCGGTAAACAGAACATTTGGCGGGATATTTGTCGAGCCAGCGTTAGTTTTATAAAGATTTATAGTTTGGTTAGTCGCTGTAAATTCTAATGTTGCGGTAGGGTCTATCACGTCGTTCGCGCGAAAATTAAAAGTGCTTTTTGAGATATAATCGGCATTTGCACCAATAGTCGCATAATAATTTGTGCCCGCTACCAAAACGCCGTTCGCGTTAAATATCGCATTATCTTCAACAATAGTATGATTTATGGTAACACTTGTGTTCAGACTAACACCCCGGTCTGCCGTTGAACCATTATAAGTGTTTTGAATATCCATAACTCCAATATTGCCCCCTAAGGTTGTTGTATTGGGAAAGTATTGGGCGCATATGCCATTCATTACAAGTTTCGCATTGGCAAATGTGGACGGGTTGAATGTGCCTCCACCATTAATGCTTCCTGCCAGATTTAGTATACATGCCGTAGCGGCATCCATAGTAATGGTTGACGTGCTATTCATGGTAATATTACCATTAACTGTTAGCGTTCCGCTGATTGTTAATGCTGGCGAGGCTTTTTTGGTGCCAAAAGTAATTGAACCAGCAGAGCCAGTTTGGCCTGAAGCGATTTTAGGTTGATTGGTAAATGTAACTGTAACACCTATTTGAACAGGATCATTTGCCGCTGGTACCCCCGCCGGAGACCAATTACTTGCTGTTGTCCAACTGTTTGTTGTTCCGATCCAGTTACGAGTTGTTTGCGCAAACGCCGCGGCGGTGGATAGAACAAATAAAAGGGGGATGATAACTGCTTTTATAATAAGACGGGATAAGGTGAATGTTTTTTCCATAATAGTGGTTGAGGCTTAATACGGTGGTAGCTGAATTGTGATAACAATACATGGACAAACGAATGGTTGATAGATGTAACTTATGGTTAATAAGCAGGGCATATTTTAATAACCCGTTGGGTTATATTACGCAGAGGTTTCGACAAAAGTTGCGGGCTTTTTTTAACTATTATTTAGTTTGCTGTTGGTCAGCAAATTAAAATGTTTATATAATGTGGATTTTGGAGTTAAAAAGATGTAACTAATTGATTAATAACGCTAAATTGTGCATTAATCCAGTTTTATATCCCAAATTATGATGCGTTTGTCATCGCTCACGGAGAGTAATTGATCGCCATTCCAGGCCAGTTTATTGATGGATAACTGGTGACTTGCAAAGCCCTTTTCGCGGCTTATTATTTTATATAATTTGAAATCATCGGCACCCCAAATTTTGATGCTTTTGTCCATGCTGGCGGTAGCAAAATAGGGTTGGGTAGGATGGAAGGCGATATGATTAACGGCAAACAAATGCGCGGGAATGCTTTTGATCAATTCAAATGAAAGTTTGTCCCATATCTTCAACTGTGCATCGCGGGATCCTGATACCAGGTAGGAATTATCTGGTGAATATTGCACTGCAAAAACCGGCATGGTATGGCCGTGCAGGCTTTTGATGATCGCGTAATCTTCGGTATCGTAAATTTTTATTGAATTATCGCGGCAGCCGAATGCCGCCTGTTTTTCATCAGGTGAGATGCTGATACTTCGTATGGTATCATTTGAAACTTTGATCACGTAAACCAATTCCAAAGTATCCAGGTTCCAAACCGATACGGTGCCATCTTCGGAAGTTACCAATAACTCGTTTTTTTTATTGATCGATTTAATATCGAATATGGGAGATTCGTGATGTTTTAGGGTTTTGACTATTTTTTGTTCAATAAAATCGAACACCAATACATCACCGTTGCGTAAACCGGTGAATAACAGAGGGCGACCAGCGGGGCCATGAATCGCATAAACAGACGCCTGAACAGGGAACATCACCTTGATAAAGGAATTGTCTTTCAGGCTCCACTCCACAACGCCCTTGTCATTACCCCCTGTAAACAGAATGCCGGGTTTTTGCGAAAGCTCAAGTGTGAATATGGGGTTGCTGTGGCCTGTAAGTTCTGCTGCTTTTTCTACGGTGATCATGTTGGGTTCATAGTTGATAGTTCATAGATCATAGCTATAAATACTATGAACCATGAACCATGATCCATTAACTAAAAACTATTTATGCCTTGCTTCTAAATTCTTCGCTATTGTCGCTAAACTTAGGCCCTTTTCTCTTAATAGTACCAACAAGTGAAAAACAAGATCAGACGATTCGTTTATCATATCAATTTCAGTTTCGGCAAGGGCAGCAATAACGGTTTCTACTGCTTCTTCTCCAACTTTTTGGGCTATTTTGTTAAGTCCTTTATTGCGTAGCTTGTTTACATAAGAGCCTTCCTGTGGATGCTCGTATCGATCAGCTATAATCTGCTCCAATTGCAGGATAAAGTTTTGATTATATTCCGTATTAAAGCAACTGCGCGAACCGGTATGGCAGGTTGGGCCATCAGCTTTTACTTTGATAAGCAGCGTGTCTTTATCACAATCAAGACTGACATCCTTTACATGCAGGAAGTTATTACTGGTTTCGCCCTTTGTCCATAAACGGTTTTTAGAGCGCGAAAAGAAGGTGACAATATTTTCTGCCACAGTTTTATCATAAGCTTCCTGGTTCATGTAGCCCAGCATTAGCACCTCAAGGGTTTGCTCATCCTGTATAATCACCGGAACTAAACCATCACTTTTATTAAAATCAATATTCATATTTAACTTCCTGTAATTCCGTTTTATATAACTTCTCTTACTTCTATGTTATTTTGCTTCAACACTTTCTTCAGATCGGGTATCAGTATCTCTCCATAGTGGAAAACCGAAGCGGCCAAAGCGGCATCCACATTGGTTTGTTCAAACACATCAACAAAATGCTGTGCTGATCCGGCACCACCTGAAGCGATAACGGGTATGTGAACGGCATCGTTAACCATCTTTAAAAAATGAGTATCAAAACCGCCTTTTGTACCATCGTGATCCATCGAAGTTAGTAATATTTCGCCTGCACCGCGGCTTTCGGCCTCTAATATCCAGTCAAAAGTCTCTTTTTCCGTAGCAATTCGGCCACCATTTAGATGAACCAGGTTTTGATTACCGACACGCCGGGTATCCACAGCCACTATTACAAACTGCACCCCGAAAGCTTTAGCCAGTTCATCGATGAGCGCGGGATTACGTACTGCAGCTGAATTGATAGATATTTTATCTGCCCCGGCATTTAATAAAGCATCCGCATCGGCAATCTCATTGATCCCGCCACCTATAGTGAATGGGATGTTGATCTGCCGTGCCACTGATTTCGCCAATTCTACCATGGTTTTACGGCGCTCGTGCGTAGCGGTAATATCCAAAAAGACCAATTCATCCGCTCCCTGGGCCGAATAATTCCAGGCCAGTTCAACCGGATCGCCGGCATCTCGCAGGTCGACGAAATTTACACCTTTCACCGTGCGACCGTCTTTAACATCTAAACAAGGGATTATTCTTTTCGACAGCATTAGATTATTGAAGCGTCATGGCGAGGAACGAAGCCATCTCTACATAAGCATGTCTGCTCTGTATAGTTCAGAGATTGCTTCGTTCCTCGCAATGACTGGGCTTAGATTGAAATAAGTGATTTTAAATTCCAGTTTTGAACATCTTCAATACTGATGTGGCCCTCATAAATTGCTTTACCAACTACACAGGCTTCCACTTTTATTTTGCTGAGTTGTTCAATATCTTTCATAGAACTTACACCGCCTGACGCGATCAGCTTAATAAAAGGAGATTGGTCAAGTAGTTTTTCATACAATTCGATACCTGCGCCACCTAATTTGCCATCTTTATTAATATCCGTGCACAAAAAGCGGAAGAACCCTAATTGCAGGCATTTGTCAACATAATCCATCAGCTTGATAGGCGAGCTCTCCATCCAGCCGGAGTATTTGATCACTTCGTCCAGTACGTCGATAGCTACCACAACCTGGTCTGAGCATTTATCCTTGCCGCATATCTCTTTACCAAGGTCTTCAAGGAAACTTGGATTGGTAATAGCTTGAGTGCCCACGATAACACGGTGTACACCTGCATCAATCAACTCTTTCACTTTATCAATACTGCGTATACCGCCCCCGTATTGAACCTGCATATCCGTTTTACGGATCACATCAAAAAGGTATTGCTGGTTGCTAAAATCATTTCTAGCGCCGTTAAGATCTATTATATGGATAAAATCTGTACCATGCGACTGGTACTTTTCTATCATTTCTTCCAGTGTAACATCATATTCTGTTACCTGCTCATAATCACCCTCACGCAGTCTTACGACTTTTTTATTCAAAATATCTATTGCCGGAATAATGTACATGTCTTTTATAAATTTGAAAAATTAGTTAATAATTGCTCACCATATTTGCCTGATTTCTCAGGATGAAACTGCACTCCGTAAAAATTATCCTTCCAAATTGATGCCGAAAACCTTGTACTGTAATCTGTTGATGCTAAAGTATAGGCTTCGTTATACTCAATAAAGTATGAATGTACAAAGTAAAAGTGTGATGCGGTTGGAATATTTTTAAAAAGTGCATTATCTTTTTGGCTGTTTACCTGGTTCCAGCCTGTGTGTGGAACCTTATATTCTGCACTATCTGCAAACTTTAAAGTCTTTATTGGAAAGATATTCAGTAGGTTAGCGTCACCCTCTTCAGAATAGGAGGTAAGCAGTTGCATGCCTACGCAAATACCCAATGTAGGTTTGTTAAGCGATTTGATCTTATCAATCATGCCGGTTTGCTGTAGCTTGTTCATGGCGGCGCCTGCGTGTCCTACTCCGGGGATAATATAACGGTCAAACTGTTCAAAATCTGCTTCACTATGCACCATACCATATTTAATGCCTAAACGCTCCAAAGCAGCAGTCAGGGAGAAAATATTTCCGGCACCGTATCGTATTATACCTATCATTTGTCAGTTTGCAGTTATTAGTTGCAGTTGGCATTTTTGATTTACAGTGCAAACTGCAAACCGGCAACTGCTAACTATAAAACTCCTTTAGTGCTTGGTAAAACCATATTATTTACATCACGTTTTACAGCCATTTTTATTGCTTTCGCAAAGGCTTTAAATATAGCTTCAATTTTGTGATGTTCGTTTTGCCCGTCAGCTTTTATATTGAGATTGCATTTGGCAGCATCAGAGAATGATTTAAAGAAGTGATAAAACATCTCCGTAGGCATTTCGCCGATTTTTTCGCGCTTAAATTCGGCATCCCAAACTATCCAATTGCGGCCGCCAAAATCGATGGCTGCCTGTGCCAGGCAATCATCCATCGGCAGACAAAACCCATAGCGCTCAATGCCTCGTTTATCACCCAAAGCAGTAGCAAATACTTCGCCCAGTGCAATACCTGTATCCTCAATGGTATGGTGCTCGTCAATATGCAGATCGCCCTTGGCTTCTATTTCAAGGTCGATATTACCATGGCGGGCAATTTGATCCAGCATGTGATCAAAAAAATGCAGGCCTGTAGATACCTTGGCATCGCCTTTTCCATCCAGGTTGAGTTTGATATAGATGTCGGTTTCTTTGGTAGTGCGGCGATGCTCTAACACACGTTCGCCTACTTTTAAAAATTCATATATCTTTTGCCAATCAGTTGTTTCTAATGCGATAACACTCTCAAGCGCATCATGTTGCTCCTGGGTGAATTCGGCACCGCCTAAATTTGAGTTATCATTCAGCCAGATGGCTTTTGCACCCAGGTTTTTGGCTAATAGTATGTCGTTCTTCCTATCACCGATGGTATAAGAATTTTTCAGATCATACTTCTCTCCATCCAAATATTGTGTGAGTAAGCCGGTAGCGGGTTTGCGGGTAGGGGCGTTATCCCTCGGAAAAGTCCTGTCTATTGCAAAGGACGAAAACGTTACCCCTTCATTTTCAAAGGTTTTTACTACAAAATTTTGTATGGGCCAAAAGGTATCCTCGGGATACGATGCGGTACCAAGGCCATCCTGGTTAGTCACCATTACCAGTTCATAATCCAGTTCTTTAGCTATTTTGGGTAGATAAGTCAACGCTCCCGGATAAAATTCCAATTTGGCAAATGAATCGATCTGTTCATCGGCAGTTTCCAATATCAGGGTCCCATCACGATCGACAAATAATATCTTTTTTGGTGCGTTCATTTAAACTCTTTTAATGTTTGCAATAATACACTGTTTTCATCCGGTGTCCCCACCGTAATACGTAGGCAGCCTTCGCACAATTCAACTTTTGAACGGTCGCGTACAATGATGCCGTTTTGAACCAGGAAATTGTAGACGCCTTTCGGATCTGTTGTTTTTACCAGGATGAAATTTGCGTCAGAAGGATAGATGTCCAGTACAAAATCATAATCCTTTAGCTCCAGTACCAGTTTATCCCGCTCAAGCAAAGTCTCTTTGATCCAGAGATTTACAAGGTCGATGTTTTGTAATGCTTTAAGCGCTAATTGCTGTGATGCTTCATTGATGTTGTAGGGTGGTTTCACCTTATTCATTACCTCGATGATCTCTTCGCTGGCAAAGGCCATACCTACACGCAGACCAGCTAATCCCCAGGCTTTTGATAGGGTTTGCAGTACAACCAGGTTAGCATATTCCGTCAATTCCTGTATAAAAGTTTTTTGCCTGCTGAAATTGATATAAGCCTCATCAACAACCACCAAACCGCTAAAATTGGCCAGCAGCGTTTCCACATCGTCCCGGTTCATCGAATTGCCGGTTGGGTTATTGGGCGAGCAGATAAATATCAGTTTAGTATGCTCATCAATCGCTTCGGCGATACCTTCGAGGTTGAGTTGGTAATCTGTAGTTAACGGAACCCGTTTAATCTTGATATCATTGATATTGGCAGACACCTCATACATGCCATAAGTAGGCGGCACCAGGATCACATTATCCACACCCGGATTGCAGAAGCTCCTAAACAGGATATCGATAGCTTCATCGCTGCCGTTGCCTAAAAATATATTACGGGCCGGTACACCTTTAATTTCACTCAGGCGCAATTTAACCTGGTGCTGTAAAGGGTCGGGATAGCGGTTATATTTTTGCTCCAATGGTGAACCAAATGCATTTTCGTTCGCATCCAAAAACACGCTGGCCTCACCCTGGTACTCATCCCGTGCGGAGGAATAGGGGGTTAGGTTTTTGATGTTTTCGCGAAGTATTTTGTCTATACTAAACATACTTTATTTTCATCTGTCATGCTGAGGAACGAAGCATCTACTCAGCAGATTCTTCGCTGTCGCTCAGAATGACAATTAATTTTTTAATCTGATCGTCACCGCATTTTTATGCGCCTGCAATCCTTCCAATTCTGCCAAAGTTTCCACAGTTGGCCCTATGTTTTTTATCCCTTCATCCGTTATATGCTGAAAAGTGATCTTCTTAATAAAAGAATCAACTGAAACACCTGAATATGCTCTGGCATAAGCACTTGTTGGCAAGGTATGATTAGTGCCTGATGCATAATCCCCGGCACTTTCGGGTGTCAGGTTGCCTAAAAATACCGAACCCGCATTGATGATCTTTGCAGTTAACTGCTGCCAATTTTCCGTAGCCAATATCAAATGCTCGGGCGCATATTGATTGCTGAAATCCATGGCTTCATCCAGTGATCTTGTTATTACGATGTAGGAATTGGCTATAGCCTTTTCGGCAATTTCTGCGCGCGAAAGCAGCGGCAATTGTTTATTTAGTTCTTTAATTGTCTTTTCTGCAAACTCATTTGAAGTAGTCACCAAAACTGATTGACTATCCACGCCATGCTCGGCCTGGGCCAATAGATCAGCAGCCACATATCCAGGCACTGCGCTTTCATCGGCAATTACTAACACTTCTGATGGCCCTGCAGGCATATCAATAGCTGTCGCAGTGGCTGACTGGATAATGGTTTTTGCCTTGGTTACATACTGATTACCAGGGCCGAAAATCTTATCTACTTTAGGGATACTTTCAGTGCCATAAGCCATAGCAGCAATAGCTTGCGCTCCGCCTGTCAGGTATATTTTCTCGATACCCAATAATAGGGCAACGTAAGCGATAAAGGCATTGATCTTCCCGTCTTTTTGCGGTGGCGAGCATACCACAATTTCATGGCAACCAGCTATGCGCGCCGGGATACCCAGCATTAAAAACGTGCTTGGTAAAACAGCCGTTCCGCCGGGGATATAAAGACCAACATTTTCAATCGGCCTTAATTCGCGCCAGCAATTGACGCCGGGCATAGTCTCTATCATATCCTCGTTTTTTAACTGTGCCTCGTGGAATTTATAAATGTTATTATAAGCAATATCAAGAGCCTGTTTTTGTTCTGATGAAATGGTTGATGCTAACGCATCCAGTTCATCTTTTCCAACGGCGAGTTTGTTTAATTCAACTTTATCAAACTGAGCAGCATAATCAAACAAAGCCTTATCGCCATTATTCCGGACATTAGCTATAATGTCTTCCACAACCGCGCGTATCTCATCCGCCGGATCAACATTACGCTGAACCAGTTTTTGGATCGCTTCTTTACTTAAGTCTGAATAGTTATATCTCTTCATTTCAGTTTGCAGTTTTGAGTGGGCAGTTTGCAGTTTTAAGCCAACTGCAAACTGTCCACTGCCAACTATAATATGATCTTTTCAATAGGCATTACCACAATACCCTGCGCGCCGGCTTGTTTCAGCTGACTTATCCTGTCCCAAAAATCACGTTCGGGGATTACAGTGTGTACCGCTACCCAATCTTCTTCGGCTAAAGGTACTACTGAGGGGCTTTTAACGCCCGGTAATAATGCGGTCACTTTTTTCAAATTATCCCGATGAACATTTAGTACTACGTATTTTGTCTCTTTTGCCCTGAGTACCGATTGTATGCGCTGGATAAGTTCTTTTACCAGTTCTTCATTCTCACTGCCCGCGCGACCGATCAAGACAGCCTCTGATGACATGACATCAGCGAAGGGTTTTAAGCCGTTGCTTTTTAGCGTGCCGCCGGTTGATACCAAATCGCAAATAGCATCGCTTAGTCCAAGGCCTGGTGATATCTCAACTGAGCCGGATATAGTGCGTATATCAGCCTGTATGCCTTTTTCCTTTAAAAATTTCCCCAGTATAACAGGGTAGGTGGTAGCGATAGATTTCCCGTTTAACTCGGCAAGGGTTTGTATGTCGTTGGTATTGGGGACAGCGATCTTAAGCGAGCATTTGCCAAAGCCCAGGCGCTGCAGGTAGCTCACTTTTACTTCGGTTTCTTCAATCACGTTTTCGCCGACGATGCCAAGGTCAGCAATGCCGTCCTGCACATATTCCGGAATATCGTCATCACGCAGGAAAAGTATTTCTAAGGGGAAATTGGATACGGGTGAGATCAGGGAGCTTTTATAATTCTCGAAGCTTAGTCCGCAATTCTTTAATAATTCAACAGATTTTTCGTTGAGCCTGCCAGATTTCTGGATGGCTATTTTAAGTGTTTTCACAAATGAGTTTTAAGGGTACTATAAATAAACAGGGGCTGATATTTCTCGTAGAAACAAACATTATCTTGTCGCCATATGGTGGCGATGACGCAGATGAAGATGATGTAAGTTAAACCCGTTCATTTTTTGTATAGTATAGTAGTGCTATAGATGAAGTGCTGCAAATATAGGGAGTTGTTTGTAAAATCAAAATAATATTGTCCGAATCTGAATTTGTGACAGCCCTAATTATGTTGCTGTATCGTTAAACTATTCACACAATATTGTGTTAAATATATAATTAATGAGTTTATTGACTGATCATTAGGATTGTAGGCCGGGCGGATACTCCCGGCTTTTTTATTGTCTATTTCGCGGTTTCATCATATAAAAAGATCTGCCCTTCTTTGGCCTCGCCAATTTTAACCAGTTTTTTATTTTTCATGATCTCTTGCAAGCTTACCAGTTCGGTGTTGTATAAACTGTCGAACCAAACCAGGTAGAAGCGTTTTTGAGCATAAAATTTCTGCACATCAGCCTTGAAAAATTTATGCGGTACCAGGTCTGATGACATTCCGGTGAACAAATAAACAGCCTCGTTGGCATCGGTATAAATAGGTATTTCTGGTTTAAACAAATGCTGATGCTTTTTGAGGTAAACCACAAATTCGGATTTGTTCCAGCTATCATCGCTGTAGCCGGGTATGCCATAATCTGTTTCGTCATCATAGCGTTGGTAATCCACCTGGTAAGTCGAATACTCAAATGCCAGCATCATGATCACCGCCACACTTGCCAATGCATATTTTAGGATTTTCGTTTTGATCAGTCTTAAAACATCAGGCACCCAACTTGTGCAGGCAATTAAGAGAGCGATAAACATAGGGGACAATATCCTGCTGTTAACGGTCTCGAACCTTGAAAAAGTTGCTATTACAAGGATAAACACCCCGTAAGCAACCGCAAAGGCGATCACGATATTTTCATAACTATTTATCCGCCTGGTGTAGGTTTTCCAGGCTAGTATGCCAATTAGTGCTATTAATATTGTTGAAGCCACCAACACTGCGAAAGCATCGGCTTTGCTGCTTAAACTACCCCAGTCGTTCATCACCGTACCGATATAGTATAGATTTTTAGTAAAAGGGGTAATGGAAGGCTCGCGCGTACCAGTGCTTAAACCGGTTGCCAGCCTGTTCATGATCAGGTTAGCTACCAGCAGGGAAATTGATGAAAAACCAAATATCAGAATATGGCTTATTTTCTTCTTAATAGTTAATTGATTATCTAGTAATATCAACAATCCGCCGGTTACTACCAGGGTCACACCCGCATAGCGTGTAATGCAAGCTATCGCGGTTACCGCAGCTACTACCAGCAATGCTTTGATGGTGTGGTTGCGCATATAGCTCCAGTAGGCAATGATGAAAAGGAGTATCTCGAAAATAAATAAGGTTTCTGACCATAGGAAACTGTATATCTCCAGCAGGGCAGGGCTCAGGATGATCGCGGCCAAAATGAGCCACTTGTATATCCTGGAGTGGGAGAGGAACCGTTCCATGATCCAGCCAGTGGTGAATATCACAGAGGCAAATAAGAAGCAATTGATCATTGCCCCGGCCTTGATCGGGTCGACTCTTGAAATAAATTGAATTACCCCTAAAAAGAACGGATAAAAAACCGGAAAGAATACCAATGGCCCTTTGTTAAAGGTCATTAACGTGCCGTGCGACTGGATGCTGGTTGCCGCGCTGGCATACATAATAGAATCGGGCGAAAGGCCCACGCCACTATACCAGGTAAACAGGTAAATCGCATAAAAACCAACGCAGGCAGCTATTAATGAATCAAGATTTTTTAAGTATGGGTTCAGTTTCATGCTTACTAACTTAATCAATCAAATCCAATACATCACTTATCGGCTGGTCGCTGTTAATCAATATACCTTTAACACCTGCGGCGGTGCCTGCTTCTACATCCCGCTCACGGTCGCCTATAAAGTAAGATTTCGTTGGATCTATGTTGTATTTGGCTATCCCTTGTAGCAGCATACCCGGTTTTGGTTTACGACAATCACAATCCTCGCTAAAATCAGGGTGATGCGGGCAGTAAAATATATCGGTGAACTCAACACCATGTTGTGCATATACCTCTTTTAAATGAGCATGCATCTTTGCCAGTTCATCTTCAGTATACCATCCTTTTGCCAGGCCACCCTGGTTAGTAGCCACAATCAGCAGGTAGCCCTTCTCCTGTAAAGTCTTTAAAGGCTCAATATTTTGTTCCAGAACATGAAAATCCTCCAGGCGGCAAACATAATCGCCCATTTCCTTATTCAGCACGCCATCACGATCTAAAAAGACGGCTTTATTTTTAACAGGTATTGTATTCATTTGGGGCAAAGGTAGCAATTCTTAAAAACTACCTTCTTAATAAAAATTTTACATTGCTGGCAACCTATTTATCAAATTTTTCATCATATTAGCATAACAAAAACCTTGTAATATGAAGCTAAAGACCTTTTCCTTGTTTTTGATCCTTAGTTGCCTTATGATTTCCTATGGATTTGCCGAAAATAAAGAATTTGAAAACTTTGCCCGGCACCAAAGCCAGCTAATGCAGCAGGCCTATGAAAAAAGAGACACTAAAGCCTATGGTGTGTTACTAGATGAATTTAAAGGTAAGTATGATCAACTAACTGCCAAAGATCAAAAGGATTATGCAAGTTTCCTGATAGACGGATATTACAACTACAGCTGTACCTATTCATTATTGAATGATAAAGGTATAGCTATTTCCTATCTCGATAAGGCGATAAAGGCTGGCTATTTGAATTATAGCCATATTACAGAGGATACTGACCTTGATAATATCAGGAAAGAGCCTGCTTTTGTAAAGCTTATACAACCGCTGCGCGAGGTGGGTGATTATATGTATATCATAAAAAAGGCGAAAGCTTATAATACAGCAGACAATCGCCCCATTCCAACTTTTACTTACCAATCATCGACTGATCCAAACCTGGTTACCCTGCGCAAAACCTTTAAGTTGGATTCCATTGCAGGTCATGGTAATGATGTATCTAAGGTGATCAACCTGATGTACTGGATACATAACCTGGTGCCGCATGATGGTAACCATGAAAACCCGGTGGTGAAAAATGCACTAAGCATGATCAACGAATGTAAAAAGGAAAACCGGGGTTTGAATTGCCGGGGCTTGGCAACAGTATTGAATGAATGTTATTTGTCAATGGGCATCAAATCAAGGTTTGTTACCTGCCTGCCAAAAGATAGCTTGAAGATGGATAACGATTGCCATGTGATCAACATGGTTTATATCAATTCGTTAAAAAAATGGATTTGGATCGATCCTACATTTTGTGCTTATGTAATGAATGAAAAAGGGCAGTTATTGGGTCTTGAAGAGGTGAGGGAAAGGATAATTGATGATAAGCCATTGATACTAAACCCTGATGCCAACTGGAACCACAAAGCATCAGAAACAAAAGAGTATTACCTGTATTACTATATGGCTAAAAACCTTTATCACCTGGAATGTGCAACCAGCAGTGAATATGATACGGAAACTTCCGTTCCGGGTAAAACGATAAAGTATGTAGAACTGTTGCCGCTCGAGTATTTCAAACAAAAACCCGATAGCTGGGAATCGGTAAACAACAATACCAAAGTTACCCATGTGATGTATGCCACTAATAATCCGGCTTTATTTTGGGCTGCTCCTGAAAAATAAAAAGTGGGTTTAATTGCTATGCACGCATATTAAAGGCACCATGCCCATTGTTAAAATGATATAATAAAAGTCAAATTATTAACAAACTTCAAATTTTAATGATATTTGACTAATAGTTTTTAACAGAATCCGAAAAATTACTAACTATATTACAAAAAAGATATTAAATTAGTAATTTCGTAATTGCGCACATTCATAAACCCATGTGTATTACGATGGATCAGATTGATGACATACACCAGGGCCTTTACAGGCCTGAATTTGAACATGACTCTTGTGGAACGGGATTTATAGCCAATATTAATGGCCATAAATCAAACCAGATCATTGATGATGCCCTGACCATGCTGGAGAATATGGAGCATCGCGGCGCTTGCGGATGTGACCCTGAAACCGGCGATGGCGCTGGTATTTTGATACAATTGCCCCATGAATTTTTGATGGAAGAATGCTCTAACCTGGAGATCAGCCTGCCTGAACCGAGTGAGTATGGTGTGGGGATGATATTTCTGCCTAAAGAGCCTTCACTTAAAAAGGCCTGTCGCATGGTGATTACCAATGCGATGGAAAAAATGGGTCTGCAAAAATTGGGTTATCGTAAGTTAACTGTTGATTCATCTGTTATCGGTGAAACTGCACGCCAGGCCGAGCCAGATGTAGAGCAGCTATTTATACAAAGGCCGCATCATATTACCAATGCGGATGATTTTGAACGTAAATTATACGTTTTAAGAAGATATATCAACAAAACCATCACTGAAACCATACCCGGGGCAGGAGAGCATTTTTATTTTACTTCCCTCTCATGCAAAACTATTATTTACAAGGGACAAGTAACTACCTATCAGCTCCGTAAGTATTTTGCAGATCTTTCTGACCCGAGGATGGCATCAGGTTTGGCCATGATCCACTCGCGGTTCTCGACCAATACATTTCCTTCCTGGAAACTGGCTCAGCCGTTCCGCTTAATCGCACATAATGGCGAGATCAACACCCTGACAGGTAACCTTAACTGGTTTTATTCCGGTGTGAAATCATTTGCCTCATCGTATTTCACCAGTGAGGAAATGGAAATGTTGTTGCCGGTGATCGATAATAATCAATCGGATTCTGCTTGTTTGGATAATATTATTGAAATTCTATTGCATTCAGGCCGCTCATTACCTCATGTAATGATGATGCTGATTCCTGAAGCATGGGATGGCAATGAGCAGATGGATCCGGTTAAAAAGGCGTTTTATGAATATCATGCTACTTTAATGGAGCCATGGGATGGCCCGGCGGCTATTACATTTACCGATGGTAAGTTGATAGGCGCTTTGCTCGACAGGAACGGCTTGCGTCCGTTGCGTTTTGTTGTTACTAATGACGGTCGTGTTATCGCTGCATCCGAGGCTGGTGTATTAACTTTGGATGAAAAAACGGTATTACGTAAAGGCCGTCTGCAGCCTGGTAAAATGTTGCTGATCGATACCGTAAAAGGTAAGATCATCACCGATGAAGAAATTAAGAAACAAGTAGCATCCCGCCAGCCTTATGATCGCTGGCTGGAGAACTATAAAATAAAGCTGGATGATCTTTCTGAACCACGTTTGGCATTTGCCCCGTTATCTCCTGATTCGGTTTTCCGTTATCAGCAGGTATTTGGCTACAGCCGCGAGGATATTGATACCATTATCAAACCGATGGCTGTTGATGGTAAGGAACCGATTGGCTCGATGGGTACCGATGTGCCTTTGGCGATATTGTCAGACAAACCACAGCATTTATCAAGCTATTTCAAGCAATTTTTTGCGCAGGTAACTAACCCGCCTATCGACCCGATACGCGAGCGTTTGGTGATGAGCCTGGCTACCTTTATAGGTAACAATGGCAACCTGCTCGACGAAGATAAAATGCATTGCCATTGTGTGATGCTAAAACACCCAATCTTAAAAGATCATCATCTTGAAAAATTAAGAAGTATTGATACCGGCCTGTTCCACGCAAAAACGCTGCAAACCTATTTCGTAGCCGATGGCATGCCGGGTTCTATGGAGAAAGGTATAGCAAGGCTTTGCCGTTATGCTGAGGATGCTGTAGATGAAGGTTTTGAAGTGTTAATTCTATCAGACCGTGCTATCGACTCAGAACATGCCCCTATACCATCTTTACTGGCAGTATCAGCGGTTCACCACCATTTGGTGAGAAAAGGCCGCCGCGGTGCGGTGGGTTTGGTAGTTGAGGCCGGTGATGCCTGGGAAGTGCACCATTTTGCTGCTCTGCTGGCTTTTGGTGCTACAGCTATAAATCCATACCTGGCTTTATCAACCATTCATACTATAAAGAATAATGGGAGC
Source organism: Mucilaginibacter sp. (assembly GCA_035489035.1). GTDB lineage: Bacteria > Bacteroidota > Bacteroidia > Sphingobacteriales > Sphingobacteriaceae > Mucilaginibacter. The sequence goes on along the minus strand of DATHKT010000036.1, from coordinate 1,336 downwards.
CTTGAAACCAGCCTGGATAGTAAAAAACTGATCAATAACTATGTTAAAGCTATCAATGACGGCTTGCTGAAGATATTCTCAAAAATGGGAATATCAACACTACAATCATACCACGGTTCGCAGGTGTTTGAAATATTGGGTATCAATAAATCGGTTGTTAACCGGTATTTTGATGGCGCTGTAACCCGTATTGGCGGATTGGGATTGGATGAGATCGCCCGCGAATCGCTTTGCAAACACCGCATCGGTTTCGGAAGTACTAAATCTGAAAACCGTTTGTTACCCGAAGGTGGTATTTATCAATGGAAGCGCAGGGGAGAGGAACACTTGTTTAATCCGCAGACTGTTCACCTGATACAGCATGCTACCCGCAGCAATGATTATAATATTTATAAGAACTACGCAAAACTGATCAATGAGCAGGGCGAAAAGCACTTTACCATACGTGGTTTGCTTGATTTCGCGCATCACCGTGAATCTATTACGCTGGATGAGGTAGAATCGGCAGAAAGCATCATGAAACGTTTCGCGACAGGTGCCATGTCATTCGGATCAATTTCGCATGAGGCACACAGTACGCTGGCTATTGCCATGAACCGTATCGGTGGCAAGAGCAATACTGGCGAAGGTGGTGAGGATGAATTGCGCTATGAACTATTACCAAATGGTGATTCCATGCGGTCAGCTATCAAACAGGTAGCATCAGCTCGTTTTGGGGTGACCTCCAATTACCTGACCAATGCGGACGAACTGCAAATAAAAATGGCCCAGGGTGCAAAACCCGGCGAGGGCGGGCAACTGCCTGGAGATAAGGTGGATGAATGGATCGCTAAAGTGCGCCACTCAACACCTGGTGTTGGTTTGATATCGCCACCACCACACCATGATATTTATTCGATAGAAGATCTTGCTCAATTAATATTCGACCTTAAGAACGCTAACCGTGCTGCACGTATCAATGTAAAACTGGTTTCGAAAGCCGGTGTAGGTACCATAGCAGCCGGTGTGGCTAAAGCACATGCTGATGTTATCCTGATAGCCGGATATGATGGCGGTACCGGTGCTTCGCCGATTAGTTCTATTAAGCACGCAGGTTTACCGTGGGAGTTAGGTTTAGCCGAGGCGCATCAAACATTGGTTCGTAATAAACTGCGCAGCCGGGTAGTATTGCAAACGGACGGGCAATTAAAAACTGGTCGCGATCTGGCTATAGCCTGTTTAATGGGTGCCGAGGAATGGGGTGTGGCAACCGCAGCCTTAGTGGCCGGTGGCTGTATTATGATGCGCAAATGCCATCTGAATACCTGCCCTGTTGGTGTTGCTACACAAGACCCGG
>DATHKT010000035.1:0-218657 GCA_035489035.1 Mucilaginibacter sp. | reverse complement strand
AACCTTGGTTCGGCATTTGCAAACAGGGCCATGGTATTATCATACAAAATATAATTCCCGCTGGCATCCACTGTTTGTAGCGTACCATCTGCATTTTTAGGCAATCCATCATACATCTCCACCAGGTTAAGTGTAGGGTTGATTTCAGAGGAATATCCATTCCCACCCATTAACTGGCGCGGCACATTATAAGCATCATAACCATGCACCGATTCGGGATAATGATATTCCTTTACAAATACATTTTCATTGCTTGCTTCGTCAAAAAACAAGTTCACGTAGTTTTGATATTGGGCATCCTTATCACCGGCAGCCCAATTCTTTTTATACAAACTGTATTTACCGTCAAGCAATTTGGCCGCATCATAGCTTGCCTTAAAATAAGCAGCGGCTTTCCCGGCAGGTATACCACAAACTTGTGCCCCGCCCGCCGTCAGGTTTACCTGGTTGTACTTAGCAATAGTGCCGGCATAAAGCATTGCCCTTGATTTAAATGCCGCGGCTGCATACTTACTTGCCCTGCCGCTTACATTGCTTTCGGGCAGATTGGTGTAAGCAAAATCAAGGTCGGTTCCAACAAAATCATACACCGCCGCTTCTGCTGAACGCGGTATTTTAAGTTCCTCTATGGTTTCCGTAAGCTGACTGATACTTTCACCTGGTTTTGTAAGCACTTTATCAACAATGGGTACACCGCCATAGCGTTTTACCAAAGCGAAATAGGTAGCACCACGTATAAAGCGAGCTTCCCCCAGCCAGTTATTTACCTGTATCTCAGAAAAATTTCCTTTATAAGTGGGCAGCGTCTCCATCAAATAATTGCATTCACGTATCAGGTGATAAGCATCAGACCAGTAACCAAAAGTTTCCTGCGTGGCGCTTGTTTGGTCGCGGCTCAGGCCCTCGCCCGATATACAGCTGAAAGGGCTGATGATCCAGAAGAAATTTAATCCCCGGGTTGGCGAGTACCTGAAATCCTCTATCGGCAATTCGCTGTATATACGTGCCATATAGGAGTCTACACCCCCACTGGTGGTAAATAAATCCGGGTCCTGCACTATATTTTGCGGAGAAATATCCAGCTTTTTACAACCTGTGGCCCAGATCATAAAAACAGTTAATAATATATATTTATAACTTTTCATGATGATTTGATTTAGAATTTGACATTTACGCCAAGTGAAAATATTTTATCCAGCGGATACAGGTATCCATAAGTGCTTGAAGGGTGCTCAGGATCAAGGTATTTTAATTTGGTGATCGTGAGCAGGTTATAGCCGTTGGCAAAAATCCTGGCATTTTTGATACCAATGGCCGATGTCCATTTATTCGGTAAAGTATAACCCAACTCCGCACTCTTGAGCCTTACGTAGGCCGCGCTTTGGATATTAAACATTGAATTTTGATCGGGCACTGATCCGGTGTAGGCAAAATGCCCCGGTACCCAAACCGTGTTTGGATCATACGGGTTAGCTTTGGGATCTGCCGGATGATACCGGTCAAGGAATTGCGATAAAGCGCTTCCTCCTCCCCAAAGCGGGGTATTCAATTGTTCAAAATAAGACACATCAATCATACCAGTTCCCTGGAACAAGAGGCTGAAGTCAAAACCTTTATACGCCCCGCTTAATGCCAGTCCGTAATTCATCATCGGTACGGGGCTATCGGTGCCTGGTGATCCTGTTCGGGCTACCGGGTGCCTATCGCCATCATCTATTACACCATCACCGTTCCAATCCTGGTATTGATAATCGCCGACAACCGTACCGCGACCAACATACACCGGGCTGTTTTCGATACTTGAATAATCTGTATAACGACCTGCTGCGCCCTGACCCCAATAAATATTATTATACCTGTCGTTATTATTGTTCAGCCAGTTAAGATAGGAGTTACCAGCCCGTGCCTGTATCTGCGTAGTATTCATGGTACGCACATAGGAGAAAGTGGCCTTAATATTATAGCTGAATTTGCCTATGCTGTTATGGTGATTAATTTCAAAATCAAAGCCTGTGTTCCGGTCGCCATTCAGGTTTTCCTGTGGCAAACCGGCGCCCACAACATCCGGGAGGCTTAATAGTTCCGTTGCCAGCAACCCACTGCGGTTCCTTCTGAAATAATCAGCTGTAACACCTAAAAGGCCGTTCCATGCTTCAATATCAATACCCGCGTCAAATGTGGTGGAAGAATACCATGTAATATTCGGATTAGGAATTCCTTTATTGGCAGCACCATTCACAAATGTCCCGCCAAACACCGACCCCGGAGGCAAAGTATTGTTACCCCCGCCCTGTGCAGGATAATAATACCCTACAAGATATTGATAAGCAGCGCCCGTATCATCCCCGGTTTTGCCGTACGATGCACGAAGTTTCACATTATTGATAAAGGATAATGCGGGACTATCTTTCCAGAATTTTTCTTCTGAAATACGCCACCCTATAGAAGCTGCCGGGAAAAATCCCCATTGATTACCTGCTGCATATTGCGCAGAACCATCATCTCTAAAACTGAATTCAGCAAGGTATTTGGATTTATAATCATAATTCAACCTGCCAACAATGGCCGTATTCCTGTACTGGTAAAAATACTTTGGCGTTCCGTCCGGGTTAGTTGAAAGGTCAACGGTAGCCGTTTGATTATTGCTGTTCCCCGCTAATAGCTGATCAACCGGTATAGAAAGCTCTCTCATCCCCGCAAAATTATCTGCGCTGCGGTTACTTTGCTCATAAAGCACTAAGGCGGTCACATGGTGATCGTTCCGAAACGTATGGGTATAGTTGAGCGATAATTGAGCCAGGTCTTTAGGATATTCGTAAAACTGCCTCGTTATACTGCCCGGCGACTGATTTACAATGGCGTTATATGTATCTGTACTGGCATCATAGTTATATTGGCTGTACTCTTTCTGATATATTTTATTATTCGAAAATTCATAGTCATAGCTATACAATCCTTTTACGCTTAAGCCTGGTACATAAGGCACGGTATAAGTTAAACTTGCCGACGACTGAAACCATTTGTTGTTAAATATCTTGTAACCATCAATATTTGAATTTGATAAGGCTACCGGGTTACTGCCGTCAACTTGCCCGTTGTTCAAATAGGCTGGGTTATTATTGGCATAGATCGTTTGTGTGGGCACCTGTCTCCAGAAAGACCGGATTATCCACCAGGCATCCTGGTAAGGCTGATTTTTCTGATCCATAATAGCGGCTATATTCAAATCGAATGTGAGGTTTTTCGATATGTGGGTACTGATGTTTGAGCGGATGTTATATTTCTTGTAGTCCAGATCACCGCTTTTGAAAATGCCCTCCTGCCCAGTATAACCCAGACTTAAAAAGTAAGTTGTATTTTCATTACCGCCTGTAGCGCTCAGGTTATGCTGTAGCTGCGGCGCTGAACCTCTTACAACAGGGGTATACCAATCCGTGCCCTTTTTTGAACCATTTTGGTAGGCCGCGATATCCTCGTCGGTGAAAGACAAATGACCACCGTTAACATTGTGCGCGCTTAACTCGTTTGATAATATCATATAATCAAGGACACCAACCGGTTTTGGCAAACCATAAGGCACCTCCAGCCCATACGTACCGGTGTAAGTAAGATCAAGCGCGCCTTTTTTTCCTTTTTTGGTGGTGATGAGTATAACACCATTCGCACCGCGAACACCATACACAGCGGCGGATGCATCTTTTAATACCGAAATACTTTCAACATCATTTTGGTCGATCCTGGTAATGTTATCCCTTGGAACTCCATCAATCACCACCAGCGGCGAACCGAGTCCCCGTATATCAATGGAGTTGTTAAAGTTGCCCGGTTCACTGCTGTTTTGCACTACCCGTAAACCCGGAATCTTTCCCGTTAAAGAGTTTTCAAGGTTTTCATTTTTTGTGGTAACTATCTCGGCATTGCTAACAGAAGATACTGCGCCTGTTAGGGTCACCTTTTTCTGCGTACCATAACCCACCACAACTACCTCGTTCAAGGTAGAAGAACTGGCGGTTAAACTTACATTAATGGGGTTAAGGTCTTTAATTACAACCTCTTTGGAGGTATACCCCACAAAGCTAAAAACAAGCGTTTGCCCTACGCTTGCATTGATCGAGAATTTGCCATTTGCATCCGTTACTGCTGCTGTGGTTGTACCTTTTATGGTAACTGATACCCCTGGCAAAGTTGCTTTTTCGTCCGAGACTGTGCCTTGAATTTTTCCCGCATTTTGTGCATAAACAGAGAGTGAGAGGAACACACACAACAGAAAAACAAGGTGCGGGGAAATGACTGTTTTAATTTTAGCCGGGCAGAAATTCATCAGTCGGCTACGACAGGTAAAAAATTTCTTCATGAATAAATAGGTTAATTGGTTTATAATAAATGCTGGTGCATTCCCCGGTACATCATAGGTTGTATCAGGCTTGGTTCGGGAAACAAGATTAGAAGGGTGGTATTAAAAAATGGGTTAAAAAATGGGTTAATTTCACAAAAATTTCATTAACCGTAGAATTAAGCAACTTGCCTAAACTGCTCAAACATTAACCTTTAAGAGAATATGGTTCGAAAATCACACTTTTCGGAGGGTTCCGTTCCAAAAATGTGGAACACCCCGGAACACATAAATCAATCAACTGAAAATCAATAGATTAACTTTTCTCAAACTGAAATTTTGCCCATTTTTGATCATCCAACGGAACAAAACTCTTGTAAGTAATTGACTATAAGCCAATTAAGTGTTCCAAATCATGCTCAAAAAAATACTGGTCTTAATTACTGATTATCAATGAGTTACACCCGGCAGGCTCTCGATTTTGAGGACTATTTACATTTTCGCAAATGCGTTTCCTATTAATAGCTGTATACCAGCTAATTAAGTGTTCCAAAATGAAAATGATTTGATTTTTTAAAGCCCTTCTTCTTTGGAAAAGGGTTGGGATGAGGTCTATTGAACGATCCTATCAAACCCCACAGGATATTCCGTCCCTAAAGATCGCCTGTACTCCGCTGCAAACAGGTCGTATATTTTGTGTGCGTATTCAATCCCTTTCAATCTTCTCAGGCTTTTTAATTGGTATTTCAGGGCCATATCACTAAAGGGGTCTATGCAGAATATTAGTTTGGTAACTTCCAAAACCAGCTTCAGATCACCGGCCTCATATTGTTTCTTAAGCTCGGGCTGAATAACTTCTATTAATCGCCCTTCATAGTTATATTTATGATCGTCCAGCCATTGGTCGGGCATATCTTTCAATAGCGTACCTCTTGAGATAAGATCAAAATATTCAAGGATCAGATGGTCATCCCCGGGCTGATTCTTTTCAATAATATCCGACACAAAAAAATAATCACAAAAAAAATCATCGCTGATCTTAAACAAATAAGTATCGTTCAAGAATGTCAGCTCTATTCCGTCAATATCACTGATAATGTTCCTTAAATGATTAAATGTCACCCCTTTGATATTCTTGGTTTTGCTGATATCCTTATCAGGCCATAGGGTTGACGATATTTTTTTCGAGGTACATCCGTGGCCATCACGGCTGCACAATAAGATCAGGATAAATAGTTGTTTGATTTTGGGGCTGAACAGGTAGGTGATATCCTTTCCGTGTTTGTTATTTACCAGGAATTCACCCAGTAAATAAACGCTGTTTTTTCTTTTCTCTATATCTTTTGCTGCAACCGGCAAATCATCGCTATCTTCTTCTACTTTGAGTAATGACACACTTGATCTTTTCCTATAGATCAATACCAACCCAGTCATCAGTATGAGTACTGCTATTCCAATATAAATTAACTTGATTTTTGATCTTTTTTGAGGATTAAGCGAAGCTAAATAAGCAACATTGCTTACCGGTGGCGATGCTATGGAGTATACCTTTATTTCAGAGTTTTTCCGGTCGGTAAATTCCTGCAGCGTACAAATAAACTCATCGGTGTTACGGTTAAAAAACAGGTTAATATCTGATTCTATCCGTTCTGATATCACAGGCAAAGGTGCGCTTACTACCTCATAGGAGCCATCCTTTACCGAAAACTTATATAGCCTTAATGCGGTCCGCGCTATTTCATGCGGATAGCATAAGGCATAAAAATACTTTTTATCTGTCGAAAGGATCAAGTTATTGGCAGGCACAAAAACATCTTTAGCCGGGCGAATGCTCCAGCATTTTTTTACCATATGGTCTTTTAGGTTGATGCGGAAAAGATCATAAAGCTGCTTACCCCCTACTACCTGGTTGCCCGATTCATTACCATAGCCACCAAACAAAAAAAGCTCATCCTCTTTATCCGCGTTGCCCGTTGCAGCAAAAAACCGCGGGTCTATCCTGTCGCCCTTAAAAGCTACCTTTTCCCATTTATCCACTGTCTTATCGTACTTTAAAAAAGTGTTATAATAGCTGTAGGAGCCATAACCGCCAAACATGTAAAAGGTATCCTGTTTCAGGTCGTAAAAAACATTATGGTGATGCCTTTGCTGCGGCAGCGCGGCCTTACCTATGGCTTCCCACGTTAAATTATTCTTGTTCATATCCAGCGCCGCTACACTTGGCATTCCTTTCGGCACATCAAATAATTCATAGATATAACACTTATTTTCCCTCGCATTAAAAATGCTTTTACCCAGCACCATCGGCACAGGGCATGTATTTTTATAAGCCAGTGAGGTAACCCTTTTCAGTTCAGCATTATACGTTATCAGCGAATCCTTAGAGAATATAAAAAGACTTTGATCGAGCGTATTAAAATTCAACCCCGCAACATCTTTAAAAGATCGCCTGTATACCGGCTTCCAGAAATAGGACTCATTGATCAGCCATACCGGGTTCTCAACCGTTCCGGTAACATCCCCATTTTGGTCGCGGATACTGTTGCCCTTCCATTCATCCAAAGGGAAAAGATACTTCTTTGAATCGTTACCAACCTCCAGGTTCCTGATAGCCATATTAGGCACTTCGGTATAGTATTGATTTTTGCCGAAAATAAGATTAGCCGGCATTTGATCTGCAAAACCCAGTTGGCTTGCCTGGTATACTTTATTGTTGATATAAATGCTTACCCGGTCGCCTTTCAGATCAAGATCGATCTTTACCCGCATCCATTTTTTCTTCTTCAGCAAGGAAGCATCCAGGGGTATCTTTATTTTATTGCTTTTCCGGTCGATATTAAAATTCAGATAGCCTGCCCCATCGTTATACAGGTAACTCAGGCTATAAGAGTTATCCTTTTCAGCAAGATTAAAAACATAGCCCAAATGCGCGTTATCCCATAACGAAAGATCAAAATTGATAAATAAATGATCCCGGAATTCGGGTATATCGGCATTGAAAACTTTTAAAGAAGTCCGTTTGGTGAGTAAGCTATCATTTGAATTGAACAATAACCCCTGGGCCTTACTATCCAAAAACTGGAATGACAGGATAAAAAGGCATACGATTACCTTCCAATTCAACAGTAAGTTTCTATTAATCTTCGGCATTTAGGGTCAATGTATCTGAATGGGCCGGGTACGGCTATTCGATTTTTAGCACTAAAATAAGCTTTTTTAGGCAGTAATGGTTCCTAAATTATAAACGAAACCAAACCTTGCAAATCATGGATGGCTTATTCTGCAGTAATACTATCATTTTGAGAAAATACCCATTTCAAAGTGAGTTGCTATTAAAGCTATTTAATGCCGGTAAAATATTTTTATTGCTTTTTTAACACGCCAGGGCCAATTATTGATAATTACTAAACTTTGTGGCATCTTTTTAGTTATTCCTTTCGTAATAAACATTCTATTAAATTTTTAATACCTAATTGTTTAATAATGACAGCATTATATATTTTACTTAAAGTAATCGCCCTGCTGGCGGTTATTATCGTTCCACTGATCGGCCCAAAGAAAAAGAAATTGCCTGCAACTACAGGCATTAGCGACATAGCTGTTAACGAAGAAGGTTACCTGGAACATTACACAGGTAAGCCCGGTGAACATCACCCGGTTCATTAAGTTTTTCAAAATAGCTTAATTTGAAAAAAAGAGCCTCTCAAAATGAGAGGCTCTTTTTTTTGGCCCGAACATCAATCTAAATAAAATCCCATTTTAAATAACGTTGACACACGTTTTTGGATTTAGTTAACGAATGGGCACTCTTTTGGCAATAGGCTGATTACAGTTAAAAGAAAATGAGCTTTAACTGAAATAAACCAAAAGAAATGGAAGATGAACGAATTATTGTGAGGCCAGCGATCCCGTCTGACGTGGTTTTTGCCGACCAGATTATCCATGAAATGGAATGTTCCGCAATAGCACGGGGCTCCGGAATATCCAAAAGATCAGCAGCCTCAGTAATAGAAAAAATTGATAACGGCAAAGCCATAGTCGCCGTAACAGAAAATGGCGAATGGGCCGGTTTCTCCTACATCGAAACCTGGGATAACGAAAAATTTGTCTCCAACAGCGGCCTTATCGTATCCCCCCAACACCGCAACCAGGGTGTTGCCTCTCAAATTAAAACACAGATTTTTGAATTATCCCGCAGTAAGTATCCACTTGCAAAGGTATTCAGCATTACCTCGGGCCTGGCTATCATGAAATTAAATACCCGCCTGGGTTTTGAGCCGGTCACCTATTCAGAAATTGCGCAGGAATCCCGCTTTTGGGAGGGCTGCAAAAGTTGCGTCAACTATGATGTTTTACAAAGTAAAAACCGGTGTAATTGCCTTTGCACCGCAATGTTATTTGATCCACAGCTAAACTAAGTACTGCTATGATTAAAAATGCAAATCAACATCCAGGCGTTTCCGGGATAAGGGAAAGCCTGCATTTAAACACACTCCTTTTTAGTGAATCCGTAGCCCTGTTACAACGCCTGATTGAAACCCCCTCCTTTAGTGGCGAAGAAACTGCCGCTGCCGATCTTGTTCAGCAATACCTGTCAAGCTATTCTATAAAAACGAAACGAAAAGGCAATAATGTTTGGTGCTATAATAAGTACTATGACCCGGCCAAGCCTACCATTTTACTCAATTCGCATTTAGATACGGTTAAGCCCAATGATGGTTATACCAATGACCCCTTTTGCCCTGAAATATCCGGCGGCCGTCTTTATGGTTTGGGTAGTAATGATGCCGGGGGTTGCCTGGTGTCGTTGATAGCGGCCTTTATGCACTTTTACAGCTTCCAGGGGTTAAGCTTTAACCTGTGCCTTGCAGCTACCGCCGAAGAAGAAAATTCAGGTAATGGTGGTATCAAATCCATCCTGCCATTATTAGGTAAGCTGGAACTTGCTATTGTTGGCGAACCCACGCTGCTGCAGATGGCCGTTGCCGAAAAAGGAAACCTCGTAATAGATTGTATTAGCCAGGGGCGCTCTGGCCATGCAGCCAGGGAAGAGGGCGATAATGCCATACACAAATGCATGCGTGATCTGGAATGGTTCATGACCTATCAATTTCCACAGGAGTCGAAGGGCCTTCCGCCGGTAAAAATGACGGTTACGATTATTAAAGCAGGCTTGCAACACAATATTGTGCCGGCAAGGTGTGAGTTCACGGTTGACATTCGGCATGATGATACCTATACACACCTGGATATATTGGATATCATAAAATTAAACACTTCAGTACAGGTTAATGCCCGGCCAGGTTCTCTTGGGGCATCCTCGGTATCGCTTGAACACCCCATTGTGAAAACCGGCATCGCCATAGGATGCAAAACCTATAATTCGCCTACGTCGTCAGACCAGGCCTGGTTGAACTTTCCTTCGGTGAAAATGGGCCCCGGCAACTCTGCCAGGTCGCACTCTTCTGATGAATTTATTTTTCTGGAAGAAATTAAAAAGGGTATCAGCCTGTACATCAAACTATTGGATACGCTGCCGCTGATGCTGATCAATAACCCAAATAAGTATAAAAATGAAATCAAACATATTAATAATTGATGATGAGGTAAAGCTCAGTGAATTGCTGGCCAGGATATTAATATTGGAAGGATACAATGTACTACAGGCGGCTAATGCTAAAGCCGGCATCCGCGTAATTGAGCGTGAAGATATCAGGGTGGTGCTGAGTGATGTAAAACTACCCGATGCCAATGGTGTAGAACTGGTAAAAAAGATAAAACAGGTAAAACCATACATCGAGGTCATCAATCTAACCGCCTACGGTTCCATCAGCGATGGCGTATTGGCTATCAAAAACGGAGCGTTTGATTACCTGACCAAGGGCGATGATAATGATAAGATCATTCCGTTGGTCAATAAAGCGATGGATAAGGCCAACCTGCAGTTCCGGGTAACCGAACTGCAAAACCAGGTAGAGCTGCAGCATGGCTTCCCAATCGTTTTAGGACATTCGCCCGCTATTACAGAAGCTATCGAACTGGCTAAAAAAGTAGCTCAAACCGATGCCACGGTTTTACTGCTTGGAGAAACCGGAACAGGAAAGGAAGTATTTGCTGAAGCAATACATTATGAAAGCTTAAGAAAAGACAAACCCTTTGTTGTAGTAAACTGCAGCGCTTTTAGTAAAGATCTCCTGGAAAGTGAATTATTCGGCTATAAGGCCGGGGCCTTTACCGGTGCGGTAAAAGACAAAAAAGGATTGTTTGAGGAAGCCAACACCGGAACCATTTTCCTGGATGAGTTGGGTGAAATGAGCCTTGACCTGCAGGCCAAGCTGCTGAGGGTATTGGAAAATGGAACTTTTATGAAAATAGGTGAAACAAAAACTACTAAGGTAGATGTTCGCCTGATCGCGGCTACTAATCGTGATCTGCAAAAAGAGGCGGAAGAGAGTCACTTCCGGCTCGACCTGTTCTACCGCTTATCAGGTTTTTCCATTGTATTGCCGCCGCTAAGGGAGCGTATGGGCGATATAGAAGTGCTTGCCCGCCACTTTATCAAAATTTACGTAGGCAAGATCAAAAAGAAAATGCCCGAGGTTGATGATCGCTTTTTTGCACTGCTCAACCAGCATAAATGGAACGGAAATATCCGCGAGCTCAAAAATGTGATCGAAAGGGTGATCATCCTGATGGACGAACCTGTTTTGACTGCCAAATTACTTCCCTATGAATTTCATAACGGCGGATACTATGATATGGTGGCTCTCGACCTTGATAGTGTCGAAAAACATCATATCCGCCGCATATTAAAATATGCCAAAGGGAATAAATCCGAGGCCGCAAGGATCTTAGGGATCGGCCTGGCGACACTTTACCGCAAAATAGAGGAATACCATCTTTTGAATTGATCAAAATGAGAAAACAACTTCAGCAAATTGAGAAGATTTTTCAATGCTGATTTCAAAGATGAAAAATATGTCTTTTTAAATCACTGATAAACAAGGCTATACAAACAAACTATCGAATTTGGAATAGTGATTGCCTCTGCCCTGTTACATATAACACAATTTTTAATCGGGGCAAAACCCAGAGCAGAACGATAAATGTTTGCCCCGATAAATAACACAAGTACTAATTACATTTAAAATGAAGAAAATTTTCTTGTCGATTTTTTTAGGCTCGACATTAACATGTGCCTATTCCCAAAACCAGGTCACTTCCGTACCTACCAGTAATTCGCAGTTTTTAGCTGCATCCTCTCCCAAGAGTAAAGACTCTGTAGCTGTCAAAATTAAAGATACCACGGTTGCAAAACCTGAGCCTTTTGCTTTTGGCGATTTTACCTGGCTTAATGGCAACGACCGCAGGCACAAGGCCCTGCTGGATACCAAATATTTTACCGGTCGTTTTTTACTCGACTTTAACTATACGGCATCAAACAACAACCCAAAAGATCACACAGTAGTAGGGTCAACCGCTTTGGCGCGCGACCATGAATTTGAAATTTCAACTGCAGCTTTTGGCGGCGATTTTCATTATGATAACGTTCGTGCAAGCGTGCTTACCCAATTTGGTACACGCTCCACGGTAGTGCCCCGCAATGACCTGAGTGTTACCCGCGGCCAGTTTGACCTGACTACCGCATACCGCTATTTAAGTGAAGCCAATGCCGGGTACCACTTTAATGTATTGAACGGTATCAACGTTGACGCCGGTATATTCATGTCGTATGTTGGGCTGTTCTCTTATTACAATGCGGAGAACTGGGCCTATCAGCCTTCTTTCACTTCTGACAATACCCCCTGGTTCTTTAATGGTCTCCGTGTTCAGATCTTCGTGTCTGATAAACTAAAGATCGAACCTTGGTTGATCAATGGATGGCAGTCTTATGGTATGTTTAACAGTCAGCCAGGCATCGGCGGCCAAATCTTATGGCGCCCTGTTGAATGGTTCCAGGCTCTTACCAATACCTATTATGGCGCTGATACACAGGACAAACCGGGTAGAAAACGGTTCCATTCTGATAACAGCATCGAGGTGAGGTATTATAAAAACAACAACACCTTTGTTAATAGTATGGCATTTTCATTTACAGGCGATATAGGCTTCGAAAAAGGCGATGGTGTTAATGGTTTCCATGCTGACCCTGTAAAAGGCCCTGCCCAGTATTTTGCCAGCGGCATGATCTATAACCGCATGGTGATGGATAAAGGCCACATCGGCTGGACATTTGGTGGTGGTGTGATCAATAACCCGGGCCGTTACCTGGTATTGTATCCAACCGGTGATGCAAATCCTATCCCCCAGGTTGGGACTGGTGCAATTGGCTCACATCCATTTTCGGCAAACCCCGGCGACCAGTTTCATGGATATGATTATTCCACTACGGTAGACCTTATGCCAAATGATTATCTAACATTCCGCATGGAAGTGGTGCACCGCCACGCTAATGTTCCTTATTTTGCCGGACCTGGAGGAGTAACCTCACCCGATGGTTACAACACCACACAGGTACCTTCAGACTTTAAACCTGATCTGGTTAATTCAGAAACCCGGTTTATTGCAGCGCTGTTGGTGCGGTTTTAATAATAACAGTCATCAAAGCCCATTAATAGCTTTCAAAAAAGCATCAATAAAAATCGGCAATAACTTACTTTTCATTGTTTAGGGTAAGTTTAGTTGGATTGGAAAACCGGGTTTTGCCACCCGATTTTTAAAAGCCCCCGATGGGCGACAATAAATTTAATTCGTAATAAAATGAAAAATTCAATCAAAGTGCTTATCTCAATAGTAACCATAAGTATGTATGGAATGAGCGTAAAAGCACAAAATGCAAAAACCGGTATCTACCTTACCGAACAAGACTACAGGTCAAATAAGTTGACTTATGTTTTAGGCGATCATGACAAGCTGCAACTTAACGAGTTTTTGGGTGGGGAAAATGTCAACCTTGTTTACCAGGGCAAAAAGGTCAAACTTTCAAAAAATGAGATCTTCGGTTACCGCCTGAATAACCAGGATTTCAGGTTCTATCATAACGAAGCTTACAAAATACTGGATACGGCCGGCTTCCTGCTTTATAGCGCCGAAAAGTTAAGCGAGCAAGGCAAAGGCTATAAACCTGTTGAGCAATATTTTTACAGCACCAATACCACCCGGCCCGTTTTAGAATTAACAATTGAAAATTTATGGAACAGTTTCCCGGCACAAATCGGTTTTCGCTATAGTCTCCAAAACTATTTTAACAAGGATACTGACCTGGCGGGTTATGATAAACTGTCCCATCAATATAAGATCAAATACCTGTATTTTCAGGAAACACAGGCAAAGGCTACACACGCTGCTCTCTAATTAACTGATCTATATAAGCTAAGTCCCGGAATTTCCGGGGCTTTTTTTATCATCCATGTTATTTCAAAGCCCAAAATACCAAACCCTATTATTTTGAAAAAAACACCTATCATTTTGATAGTAATAAAACCATTGTCCCATTCGTTCTAAATTTTATATCACACTCAAGTAGCTGACATCTAACACATTGCGTATTTTTTGCAAATGTGTGGTACTGGTTTTGCCAATACAGATTAAACAAACAAATCATGAATACGATCATCCTCTTCCTGGCCCTGCTTATTTGCTGCTGGCTCATTTTTAAATCCATTGATTACTTCGAAAATATCTGAATTTATGTTAGCGCTATTCATCGTTGCCATTGCAGTTTTCATATACATGATATATGTCCTGCTCAAACCCGAAAAATTTTAATTGTAAAACACAATGAACACCGAATTACTTGGAATTATTGCCTCATTCGTCATCACGCTGGTGATAGCGATACCGCTGGGTAAATACCTGGCCAAAATGTTTGCCGGGGAAAAAGTCTGGACCGACTTTTTTAAGCCGCTCGAAAATTTCATATTTAAATTATCCGGTATCAAACCGAATGAGCCCATGAACTGGAAACAGTTCCTGAAAGCCATGTTGACTATCAATATCTTTTGGCTGATTTACGGCTTCTTTGTGTTGATATACCAGGATAAGCTGCCGCTCAACCCGGACGGAAATCCCGGCCAAACCGCCGATACTGCCTTTAATACCATCATCAGCTTTGTGGTGAATTGTAACTTGCAGCATTACTCCGGCGAAACCGGCGCCACTTACCTTACGCAACACTTTATCTTTATGTTCCTGCACTTTGTAAGCGCGGCCACCGGGATAGCCTGTGCTGTGGCCGTATTTAAAGCTTTCAGGGATAAAACCACTACCGACCTGGGCAACTTCTGGAACATATTTGTAAAATCTATCACACGGTTGTTATTGCCTTTATCTGTTATTATAGCTATCATATTAACTTTCAACGGTACCACAAGCAGTTATGCAGGCAAGGATAAATTCATTTCTCTTCAGGGCGATACGGTTAATGTTTCCCGCGGGCCCGCGTCAGCAATGATCGCTATCAAGCATTTAGGTACCAATGGTGGCGGCTGGTTCGGCGCCAACTCGGCTCATCCGTTGGAGAACCCCAACTACCTTACCAACATGACCGAGATCATTGCCCAATTTATTATACCTGTAGCTATGATACTGGCTTTCGGCTATTATATACGCCGCAAAAAATTAGCCTGGATCATGTTCGGGGTAATGATGGTGGGTGTGTTCATGCTCATGATCCCGACCATCAGCAGCGAGTTAGGAGGCAATCCCCTGATCGCTAAAATGGGAATTAGTCAAACCACCGGCGCTATGGAGGGCAAAGAAGTTCGTTTCGGCCCAACTGCAACCGCATACTGGAGTACATTGACTACGGTAACCTCAACAGGTTCAGTCAACGGCATGCATGATAGCACCATGGCCCTTACCGGTTTATGGCAGCTACTGGCTATGATGATCAATGCTTTCTTTGGTGGCTGCGGCGTGGGTCTGCTTAATTACTTTGTTTACATCATCATCGCTGTATTTATTTCAGGGTTGATGGTTGGCCGAACCCCCGAATTTTTGGGGCACAAAGTGGAAGCACGCGAAGTAAAAATTGCCGCGCTCATCACCCTGCTCAGTCCATTCCTGATCATGACGGGAACAGCGCTTGCGAGTTACGTTTTCAAGTCGCACCCTAATGTCGACTGGGCGGTTAAACCATCGGCCTGGCTCAACAATCCTGGTTATCATGGCTTCTCCGAAATGTTGTATGAATACACTTCATCCAATGCCAACAACGGTTCAGGCTTTGAAGGCTTGGGTGATGGCAATATCTGGTGGAACGTTACCACAGGTTTCGTGCTGATATTTGGCCGCTTCCTACCCATCATTGGCCCCGTGGCTATAGCCGGATTGCTGGCGCAGAAAAAATACATTCCTGAATCGGCCGGTACTTTAAAAACCGATACGCTCACTTTCGGGGTAATGACCTTCGCGGTGATCCTGGTATTAAATGCTTTGTCATATTTCCCTGCCCTCGCCCTCGGGCCGCTGGCGGAATATTTTTCAATGCTTCATAAATAAAATTAAACTGATGAAACCATCAGGAGGTCCTCCTGATAGCTTCATTACAGATAAAAGGAAATTACTCCAATGAAAAATCAATCTAATAAATTATTTGAGCCTGCCCTGGTGCAGACCGCTTTAAAACAATCCTTTATAAAACTGGATCCCCGTATGATGATCCACAACCCGGTGATGTTCACCGTGGAGATCGGTACGGTGGTGATGCTGGCGGTAAGTTTTTACAGCTTCTCGCATCACGATCAGGGGTCCTTCGGATATAACGTGGCTATATTTGCTATCCTGCTGCTGACTGTGCTGTTCGCCAACTTTGCCGAGGCTATTGCAGAAGCGCGTGGTAAAGCACAAGCCGACAGCCTGCGCAAAACGCGCGAAGAAACACCTGCCAAAGTAGTTTTGGAAGACGGAACCATCGTAAGTAAGTCATCAAGCGAATTGCGCAAAGGCGATGTATTTACCTGCGAAACAGGTGATACCATCCCTACCGACGGCGAAATCATAGAAGGTATAGCCACTATCGATGAATCGGCCATAACCGGCGAATCTGCCCCCGTTATCCGCGAAGCCGGTGGTGATAAATCTTCCGTAACCGGCGGTACCAAAGTACTCTCGGACGAGATCAGGGTGTTGGTTACCACTCAGCCCGGTGAAAGCTTCCTGGACAAAATGATAGCCCTGGTAGAAGGTGCATCGCGCCAGAAAACACCAAACGAGATCGCCCTGACCATTTTGCTGGCCAGCTTTACGCTGATATTTGTTATCGTATGCGTAACCCTGCAGCCATTTGCAAACTACGCGAATACGCCCATTACTATAGCCGCGTTAATTTCCCTCTTTGTTTGTTTGATACCAACTACTATCGGCGGCCTGTTATCAGCCATTGGTATTGCCGGGATGGACAGGGCATTGCGTGCCAACGTGATCACCAAATCAGGTAAAGCGGTTGAAACTGCGGGTGACATCGATGTATTGTTGCTGGATAAAACCGGTACTATTACCATCGGTAACCGCAAGGCCACTCAATTCTGGCCTGCAAAAGGCATTTCACCTGATGACCTGATCACGGCTTGCGTATTGTCATCTCTGGCTGATGAAACGCCGGAAGGTAAGTCTATCATTGAACTGGCTTCCAGTCATTTTAAATTACCCGTTGCGCCCACCGGTTCTGAGTTCGTAAAATTTACAGCCGAAACCCGTTCCAGTGGTATCAATACACCAGATGGCCTTCGTGTTCGTAAAGGAGCAGCTGATTCTATCCGTAATATCGCAATGAAAGCCGGAAATCCTTTTCCTGAAGAAATCGATGAGCGTGTAAAGATCATAGCCTCCAACGGTGGCACACCACTGGTAGTGTCACAAAATGAAAAGATCCTTGGTGTGATCGAACTACAGGATATCATCAAAACCGGTATATCAGAACGTTTTGAGCGCCTGCGCAAAATGGGGGTAAAAACCGTGATGGTTACAGGTGATAACCCTTTAACTGCCAAATTCATCGCCGAAAAGGCCGGTGTTGACGATTATATCGCCGAAGCCAAGCCTGAGGACAAGATGAACTACATCAAAGCCGAGCAAAACTCCGGTAAGCTGGTAGCTATGATGGGCGACGGCACAAACGATGCACCCGCACTGGCACAAGCCGATGTAGGTGTAGCCATGAACAGCGGCACCCAGGCAGCAAAGGAGGCCGGTAACATGGTCGATTTGGATAATGACCCAACCAAGCTGATCGAGATCGTGGAGATAGGCAAACAATTACTCATCACCCGTGGTACGCTGACAACGTTTTCTATTGCCAATGATGTGGCCAAGTATTTCGCCATCGTTCCGGCACTGTTTATCGCCTCCATCCCGGCTTTGCAAAGCATCAATATCATGCACCTGCACAGTCCCGAATCGGCAATTCTATCGGCAGTGATATTTAATGCCATTATCATACCCATGCTGATACCGCTTGCGCTTAAAGGTGTGGAATACAAACCAATCGGCGCAAGCGCATTATTGCGCCGAAACCTGCTGATCTATGGCTTTGGCGGTGTTATCGCGCCCTTTATTGGGATCAAATTAATCGACCTGGTTATTACACTCATGCTTTAATAATAAATCAAAATGAAAAAATATATCATTCCCGCAATAAGAATCACCATCGTACTCACTGTCGTATTATGTATAGTGTATCCGCTCTTTATCATGTTCATCGGCAAGCTTTCCAAAGGGGCCGGTGACGGCGAAAAGATCGAGGTGAATGGCAAGGTGGTTGGCTATGCCAATATCGGCCAAAGCTTTACCAAGCCCCAATATTTCTGGGGCCGCCCATCGGCAGTAGCTTACAATGCCGCAGGCTCGGCCGGTTCAAACAAAGGGCCAAGCAACCCCGATTATTTAAAGGATGTGAGCAATCGTATCGATACCCTGCTTAAATATCATCCTTATTTGAAGCGCGCTGATATTCCTGCCGACTTAGTTACGGCCTCCGGAAGCGGGCTCGACCCGGATATATCACCCGAAGCAGCTAAAATTCAGGTAAAGCGTGTAGCTCAGTACCGTAAACTGGATGAGCAAAAGGTAGCGGCATTAGTTAACAGCCATACCGATGGGCCATTGTTAGGCTTGTTCGGCCCTTCCAAAGTCAACGTGCTTAAATTGAATGTGGCGCTTGATCAGTTGAAATAATAATAATTCGGCACAAAAAAGCATTGTCGTCAATAACAGCGGCAGTGCTTTCTGCTTAACAAATGTTATAAAGGAAATGATGGTACATTTACAAATACTTTTATCTAACCAGTATAGCTATACTACTTAATACCATGTCAGAGGAAGATAAAGATGGCACCGTAAAAACTTTTATCGAGCTGATCAAAGGGTCCAGGCGCGGTAAGTTTAAGATCTATATCGGCATGAGTGCCGGTGTAGGCAAAACTTACCGTATGCTGCAGGAAGCGCACGCACTGTTACGTAATGGTATTGATATACAGATAGGCTATATTGAAACACATAAACGCGAAGAGACCCATGCGCTGCTTGCAGGGCTGAATGTTATCCCGCGAAGGAAGGTATTTTATAAGGGTAAAGAGCTGGAAGAAATGGATCTGCAAGGCATACTCAACCGCCACCCGGAAGTAACTATTATAGATGAACTGGCCCACAGCAATATTGAGGGCAGCAAAAATAGCAAGCGCTGGCAGGATGTGCTGGACATACTGGAAGCGGGCATCAGCGTGATCTCGGCAGTAAATATCCAGCACCTGGAAAGCATGAACCAGGATATTGAGTCGATAACCGGTATCGCCATTACCGAACGTATCCCTGATAAAATACTGGAACTGGCAGACGAGATCGTTAATATCGACCTGACTGCTGATGAACTGATAGACAGACTTAAGGAAGGTAAAATATACGATAAGAGTAAAATTCAAATAGCCCTGCAAAATTTCTTTCAGCCCGATAAGATCCTGCAATTGCGGGAACTGGCGCTGAAAGAAGTGGCGCACCATGTAGAACGTAAGATAGATATCGAGATACCCAAGCAGATCAAGCTGCGGCCCGAAAAATTTCTGGCCTGCATATCATCCAATGCCGAAACAGCCAAGGTAGTGATCCGTAAAACGGCCAGGCTTGCTTCCTATTACCGTTCGCCCTGGGTGGTGTTATATGTACAAAGCAGCAGCGAAAGCGGTGATAAAATTAAACTGGATAAACAACGCCACCTGATCAATAACTTTAAACTGGCAACCGAGCTGGGTGCTGAGGTAGTAAAAATAAAGAGCGACCAGGTAACGCAAACCATTATGAAAGTAGCGGAAGAACGAGAGGTGACTACGATCTGTATCGGGAAGCCGCATTTAAATCTGTTCCAGGTAATACTACAAACAACGGTTTTTAATCAATTACTAAAAAAAATAGCAGCTACCGAAACAGATCTGGTGATTTTATCCTGATCATTCATAAGAAATAGAAAATATAGCCATGAAAATTAAAAATAAACTTCGGCTTGGATTTGGCTTCCTTTTCCTGGTCGTGCTTTCCTTCGGCCTGATGTCCATATTTTACATCCATGATATATCCGATAGCGCGAAGGTGATCCTGAAAAACAATTACGAGTCGCTCAATTTCGCACGTGATATGCGCACCATTCTTGATGAAAGTAAGCTGCCACTAAACGAACAGGCCAAAACCAATTACAACAAAGCGCTAACCTCGCAGGAACACAATATTACTGAAAAGGGTGAATCTGACGCGACCGCCGATCTGAGGAGTCAATTCAATATTTTACAACTACAAGGCAGTACACTGGCACAGCAACAGGAAGCAGAATACAAATCGAGGGCACACCTTCGCCAGGTAGAATTGCTGAATATGCAGGCCATTGTCCGCAAAAACGCGAATGCACAGGCTTCAGTTGACCGGGCAACACTGTTGCTGGGTTTGGTTGGTACTTTTACCTTTTTGGTATTGTTCAGCTTCAGTGTCAATTTCCCCGGTTTTATCGCCAATCCATTAAGGGTTTTGGTTGACGGCATCCGCGAGATCAGCATGAAAAACTATAACCAGCATTTAAATTTCAACAAGAATGATGAGTTTGCTGATGTAGCGGCAGCTTTTAATGATATGACCGACCGCCTGCGGGATTGGGAGAACAGCAACCTGGCCACCGTGCTGTCTGAAAAACGGCGGATAGAAACCATCATTGAACAAATGCAGGATGCCATTATCGGCCTGAATGAAAAACAGGAAATACTGTTCATCAACCCCGTTGCCGAAACCATTTTGAACCTGAAAGAACAAAAATTGATAGGCCAGCGTGCGGATAAATTTACCGCCACTAACGACTTGTTCAAATCTATCGTTGAAAACACTTCGTTAAAATCTTTTAAGATCGCGTTGGATGGCAAAGAGTCGTACTTCCAACTGGAGAGCCGTGAAATCATGATCCCCAACCTGGGCCAGGACTCTAAAGAAGTATTGAATATTGGCAGTAAGTCAGTAGGCCGGGTGTATATTCTTCGCAATATCACCGAGTTTAAGGAACGTGATGAGGCTAAAACCAACTTCATCGCCACCATATCGCATGAACTGAAAACACCTATATCTTCCATCAAAATGAGCCTGAAACTGTTGAAGGATAACCGTATAGGCCCCGTTAACCCGCAGCAATTGGAATTGGTGCAACATATCAATGACGATAGCGACCGCCTGTTGAAAATCACCAGCGAATTGCTTGATCTGTCGCAGGTGGAAACCGGTAATATTCAACTAAACTTCATCGTTTCCGATCCAATGGAAATTGTGAATTACGCGCTCAGCTCAGTCAAATTCCCTGCCGAGCAAAAAGGGATCAGCCTGCAGGTAATGGCGCCGCCTCATCTTTCCAAAGTACAGGCCGATGTGGAAAAAACAGCCTGGGTGCTGGTCAATTTTCTGTCTAACGCGCTGCGCTATAGCCCCACAAAATCAAAAGTGGTTATTGAGCTTACCGAGAAAAACAACAAGATCACCTTCGCGGTAAAAGATTTTGGTAAGGGCATTGAAGAACAATATCAAAAACGGCTATTTGACCGCTATTTCCAGGTGCCTACCGATGGGCAAAATAAATCGGGCTCGGGTTTGGGGCTAGCTATTTCTAAAGATTTCATCGAAGCCCAACAAGGCAATATCTGGGTGCAAAGCGCCATGGGCGAAGGCAGCACATTCTATTTTTCATTACCTGTACTACAGGATAAAACGGAGGCAAAAAAGAATGGTTAAATTGTTTGTTTCCGCAGGGCTTGGTAGCTGTGCGGAAACAAACAGTACCATTTTAATTCGTTACCAATTCCTTCGCAAAAAGCTCGTCCAAGCGATTGTGCGAATCGTTTACTCCTCTTTCCATTCCCGCCTGCATCATTCCATCTCTATCCTGAACCGACTGGAATACGGATTGGATCACTACCCTTGTACGGTTACCCGGCAAGGCTTCAAACCTGGAGGTTTCCAGGGCAGTGTGGCCTTTTTCAGGGAGTCCCTCAAATTCAAAGGTCTGTATGATCCGCTCAGGCGCGGTAACCTCATGAACTACGCCATGAAAACCATATTCATTACCCGCCGGGTCGATATGTATGTAACGGTATGATCCGCCGCTTTTGGGATCAAATTTATCCAGCCGCATCTTCAGTTCGCGCGGACCGAGCCACTGAACAATCAAATCGGGATCGGTAAACGCTTTAAACACTAATTCCCTTGGGGCTTCAAACTCGCGGGTGATAAAAACCTCCTGTTTGCCGGCTTCTGCGGCAATTTTTGTCTCATTCTTGGTTGCCATAATGGTTTTTTTTATTGGTTATCGTATGCTTCTTGTAATTTTTTTATGTCGATTTTGCGCATTTGCATCATAGCCTGCATTACCCGGTTAGATTTTTCGCGATCGGGGTCGGCCATCAGCTTCAATAAAATTTTTGGAGTAATTTGCCATGAAAGGCCAAACTTGTCCTTCAGCCATCCGCACATACTTTCCTGCCCACCATTGGCTGTTAGTTTGCCCCATAGGTCATCCACTTCTTCCTGTGTTTCGCAATTAACCATAAACGATACTGCTTCGGTAAAGGGAAATTGCGGCCCGCCATCCAGTAGCATAAATTGCTGGCCCTCTATAATAAGAGTAGCCATCATGGTCTTTCCATCAGGTATACGACTCACATTCAGTATCCTCGAATTTTTGAAGATCGATGTGTAATAATTAACGGCCTCCTCTACATTGCCATTGAACCATAAAAATGGGGTGATCTTTTGTGCTGTTTCCATAGTTTATTTAAGTTTTGATTGTTTCTTTTAATGCGGCCCGTTCCGAGTTCTCCATTACCCGTTGGCGGATAAGTTTCTCTAATAAGGTAACAGGCATTTCCTGTTTTGGTGTGATATGAATGGTTGAACCTGAATATTTATACCCTTTCAACTCATCAGCATACGCGCTCAGCATTTTAGGGTTCATGGTAATAAAGCTGATTCCGTTTTTGTTCACATTAAATCCTACCAGCATCCCCTCATATTTATAACAAGGTGCCTGGTAGCTTATCACTTCCTCCGTTCCGGGCGGAACAACCGACCGGATGATATCCCTTAATTGCCCGAGCATAACCCTGATATCTTCCGGCTCGTTATCGATAAAACTATCTACCGTCTTTTCCATTGTTTTTGTTTTTTAATTCTTCCAACAGGACATCCAGCTTATCAAATTTTTCGGCCCAAAGCTTCCGGTAGCGTTCTATCCAGTCTGATACCTCGTTCAGTTGTTGCAGGCTGGCCTCGCACACCCGTTCCCTTCCCTGCTTTTTGATCACGATCAGCCCGCACTCCATCAGTATCTTGATATGCTGAGAGATGGCCGGCCGGCTGACATCAAAATTTTCGGCTATCGAATTTAAATTCAGTGGATTAAAAGCAACCAGGTTAATGATCTCTCTTCTGGTTGGATCGGCTATCGCCTGGAAAACATCCCTTCTTGTTTGTAATGACATCGTATATGTAAGTGTTTGCTTACACAAATGTATATGTAAGCATTTACTTACGCAAATTTATTTTAAAATATTTTCAATACAGCTTTTTAATACCCCTATCTTGTATCAACCAATTCACCAATGAAAAGAAAAACCTTCATCCAACTAAGCGCTACCTTAATGGCTACACCCTTATTATCCCCGCTCAACTCCTGGGCACAGCAGCACGAAAAATTAAAGAACTGGGCCGGTAACCTCACCTACAGCACGGATAAGGTACACTACCCAAAAACAGTCGCCGAAGTGCAGCAACTGGTAAAGAAATTAAGCAAGGTAAAGGCATTGGGTACCCGGCATTGCTTCAATACCATTGCCGATAGCAAAGACGAATTGATAAGCACAAGGGATTTGAATAAAGTGATAACCATTGATAAAAAAGCACATACCGTAACCGTAGAAAGCGGCATTAAATATGGTGAGTTGGCCCCATACCTGCATAAAGAAGGCTTCGCCTTACATAACCTGGCTTCCCTGCCGCATATTTCTGTTGGGGGATCGATAACTACTGCAACCCACGGTTCGGGTATAAAAAATGGCAACCTGGCCAGCGCGGTTACGGCATTGGAAATTGTGATAGCCGACGGCAGCATCGTCCATCTATCCAAAGCTGCTGATGCGGAAAAGTTGAATGCCGCCATAGTAGGCTTGGGCGCGATAGGCATCATCACCAAAGTTACCCTCCAAATTGAGCCAACCTATATGGTGAGCCAGCGCGTATTCCTGAAATTGCCGATGGCGGAAGTGAAACAGCATTTCGAAAAGATCATGTCCGCCGGTTACAGCGTCAGCCTATTTACCGACTGGCAAAGCGACCACATCAGTGAGGTTTGGATAAAAAGCCGTATCGGTACCGATAAAGATCAAAGCCAACCGGAGTTTTACGGGGCCAAAGCCGCCACCAAAAACCTGCACCCCATCTTCGCCCACCCGGCCGAAAGCTGCACCGAACAATTGGGTGTACCCGGCCCTTGGTACGAACGTTTGCCGCACTTTAAAATGGGCTTTACCCCAAGCAGCGGCAAGGAATTGCAATCAGAATATTTTGTGCCGCTTAAACATGCCGTGGAAGCTATGGAAGCCGTTTCCAAATTAGGCAAGCAAATAGGCCCGCACTTGTTTATTACCGAAGTACGCACCATCGCCGCGGATAATTTATGGATGAGCCCTTGCCACAACCAAACATCAGTTACCATCCATTTTACCTGGAAACCGGAAACCGAAGCCGTATTAAAATTATTACCGCTTATCGAAAAAGCGCTTTCGCCCTACAATGCCAGACCGCATTGGGGTAAAGTATTTACCCTTTCACCCAAGGTACTGGCATCGCGCTATGAGAAACTGGCCGACTTTAAAAAACTGGTAGCTGAATACGATCCGCATGGAAAATTCAGGAATGAGTTTTTAGAGCACAATATTTATTCCTGATCAATTTTACTGACAAAACAGTGTCAGTACTTTATCCACTTTTTCTCGGTAAATTTGTATTTAGGGAATGCAACAGGTTGTTTATGAAAACAACTATTGCTGTCCGAAGTCTCCGACTTCGGACTATTTACTATTCACAATTTTATAAATCAACATTACTGATAACACATGCCATCAAAATTTAACCTAAAACCAATTGTAATAGGCATTATATTCTTCTCTAATATCCTTTTTTGGAATTCTGTTTTTGCACAAGGAAAAAAATCAACCGATGATTTTTCAAAAGACTTTACAAAGGCCCTAAACAAGAACTTTTCGGAACAAGAGTTAAACAAAATGTTTAAAGTTTACGATAGGCTTTTAACTCCTCATAGTGATGTTACCCGGCTTACGGAAAGCCTTAAAGGCCATGAAGTATCCATATTCCCTTTGTATAATTTCAAAAACGAAAAACTTTATACAAATAATATAAATAACCTGCTCAATTCTTCCAACCCTAACCAAAGGATACTTGCTTATTTGGTAATCGCTTCATCAGATGATGTTTCAAAAGAAAATATATTACTCACCAAAATTCAAACGGAAAAAAGAGAAGGAAACCTTATTTGGGCTGGTATGGCTTTGCTCTATCTTCACTGTGACTGTACGACTCCAATATTTGATTTCCTGGTAAAAAATGAAGATTTCGGTGATGCGCACATGTTACCATTGTTTATCAGGCTCAATAAAGATTCATTACAACAAACCGCATACAACCGTATAAATAGCAGTGATGCAAAAGCAAAGGTTCTTGCGGCTCAAATATTATCTGTAACCAACCTTAATGCTAAAACAGAAAAAGTTTTAAAACAAGCTGTACAAAATTGGGATATGAATTTAAAAGGTTATGCCATTTATTCTATCAAACAATTACAACTTGGGAATTTACTCGAAACACTTAAACCCTTGTTAGATAGCCCAAAAACTCGTCATATTTCACTAGAAGCACTGGCCAATAGTCCGACAGAATCTGACCAGCAATATTTACGCGGGTTGGTGAGCGGCCAGGATACGCTTTCGAATGATCTGTTAAACTGTTTTTATCAATCCACCAATGAAAAAAATGTTAAATTTTGGCTTCAACTCCTCAATACCAAACTGATCCATAATGATTATTATTTTTCTATTTTTGATCAACCATTGATCCGATCCGAAGGCTTACTTCAGCAACTGCAGGATGCGCTGCAAACGATTAAAAATCCTAAAATCCTGGGAGAGCTTGTAAGAGCATTAAGGGATAGAACCGATGATAAATCAGTTGAAATAATGATTGCGTTTTTAAAATACGACAATTCAACGGTTAGATACTGGACTGCCAAAACCTTACAAAACAATGGTTCGCCCAAAACGAAAGAGCAGGAAGTAAAACAATTAATCGATAAAGATTTGAAAGACTAAAACCAACGAGAAAGTAAATTTCAATAATGAAAAGCATTTACCTGGGAATTTTAACAACGATATGTCTTTCTGGCTGTATTTCATCGATACATGCCCAATCACCCTCCGTTTGGAACAACAAACAATGCGCCGTAGTACTAACTTATGACGATGCCATTGATGGCGACCTGGATAATGTCATACCCGCTCTCGATTCTCAAAAATTCAAGGGCACCTTCTATCTCATCGGTGCATCCCCGGTAGTAACCAAGCGAATCAACGAATGGCGCCTGGCAGCCAAACGTGGGCATGAATTGGGGAATCATTCCATGTTCCATCCCTGCGATGCCAGCCTGCCTGGCCGCAGCTTTGTATCACCCGATGGTGACCTCAGCAAATATACAGTTGAGCGGGTGGTGAAAGAAATAAAGGCAAATAACACCTTACTGAAGGCCATCGATGGAAAAGATACCCGCACTTTTGCCTATCCCTGCGGCGATCGTAAAATTGGCGATGTCTATTTTTACGACCAATTAAAAAATGATTTTGCCGGTGCGAGGGGTGTAACCGAAGGCCTGCAAACTGCCGCCGAAGTAAAACTGGATAACATCGATTGCTATCCCATCAATGGGCAGTTGGCTCAATACATGATAGACCTGGTGAAAAAAGCGCAGCAATCGCATACCTTATTGGTGTTCCTGTTCCACGGCGTAGGTGGCGGGCATAATTTAAATGTCGGCTTAAAAGAGCACAGCCAATTGCTGCACTACCTTAAGGAGCATGAAAAGGATATATGGATAGCGCCTATGGTTGATGTAGCAGAGAAGATAAAGAAAGCTCAAAAAAACTAATAATAAATCCTACAGCTACACTTACATTATTTATTATTGGCCTTACTAAACAAGGAACCTATATTCGCCCTGATACCTAAATAGGCATTTATCGTAGGATCATAAGAAGGAACCAAGCCTCTGATCTCCCCGCCTATCGTAATATTTAAACCAGAAAACTGTTCTGTAATTCTTAGTCTGAATAAATAGAAAGCTTTTATTTGATCGGTTGTTATTTTATTTAAGACTGTTCTTGCATCATTCAAAAAGTAAGACACATTGGTAAATGTTGCGAACCCAAAATTCGGATCTAAATAGAGCTTAAACTTGTCTTTTGAGTTTAAAAACAAGGGTAAACCAACACTATAAAAGCCATTAGTTTGCACATCTGTTACATTTTGCAGTAAAAATCCCTTTCCTGATTGAAATACCGGGGAATTACCTAACGGCCTGTTTGTAGTTTCGCTGCTTAATGTATCAGTAATAAATCCTGTAGTCGTCGAGGTTCTTAAAGCTTCCATACGAAGTGAAAGATAAATATTAAAAAAATCGCTTCGAATCTCATTTAAGCGATAAGTTGGATTTAAATAATAACTCCACTGACTGCTTGAAATCTTTTTATGGTCCACAAATATTCTTTCTTCGTACTTAGTTTGCCCATTAATGTAAGGGCCAACAGTATCAACGCGTACCCGCTGCACTCTCACAGCACGGTTTGACGAGTCTAATGAGAAATTTTGAAAGTTTGAAATTCCCATAAAACCGCCTATCCTGGTATCCTTCCCGGTAATGTCATTCGCATTAAGGACAAATTCCCCGCCAATACTTTGAAATTTCAAATGATTGAAAAAATCCAGTGTACCACCGGTAAATAGTTCGAAAGAAAGATGTTTGTTTATATTAGTTTCAGCTGGTGTAAGTTGGGGTTCATCAGAAGTACCATCATTAAGATCAAATATATACACTGTATATTCTACCTCTTTTTCTTTCTTTGACTCATCTGTATAACTAAAAGTAAAACTTACCTCTTCTCTGGCTTCAACAAAATTGTCAGACTTTATCGTTATTTCTATTTCTCCTTTGTATTTATCAGCTTTTTTTAATTTAATAATTGTGGGAGACGAAAACACGTAATCTTTATCTTTCGTTGCCGAACTCTTGCCCTCATTAATTTTTACAGTAACATCACAATCAGCGGTAGCATCTTCCATTAAAAATGTGATTGATACTTTTTTATCGCTCCTTTCTTCTTTTGTGTTAAATGGTGAAGGGTTATCAAATTTCAAACTTTGAGCTGAGCCAAGCAATGCAGTGCAAATAAAGAGGCATATAATTACAATACTTTTCATAAAATTGTGAATTGAGATCGATTAAAACACAGTACATTAATTATCAACCAATTAACGCAATTGAGAAATATTGAAGATTGCTAAAACACCCTTTTTATTTGGGTGAAAACACCCTTTTTTATCACCATAATAAGAAATGGATTATTATCGAATTGCCTATATTGTTCCGATATATATTTATACCCATGTACGACATCTGCTGCGTAGGCCACATTACATCCGATAAAATAGTCACCACTAAAACCACTATCCACATGGCGGGCGGCACGGCCTTTTACTTTTCGCACGCGTTGAGTAAATTGGATATCGGCTATCTCTTGGTAACCGCATTGGCAGAAAGCGAAATGCAATATGTAACCGCGCTTCGGGATGAAGGCATCGAAGTAAAAGTGCAGCCCAGCGCTCATACGGTATATTTTGAAAATATTTATTTGGAGGATCAGGACCACCGCACACAGAACGTCCTGGAAAAAGCCGATCCATTCGCTATCGAAACATTGCAGTCTGTTGATGCGCAGATATATCACCTGGGGCCTTTATTGGCCGATGACATTTCCACAGGGCTAATCAAATCTTTAGCTGCAAAAGGACGGGTATCATTAGATGCACAGGGTTATTTGCGCAAGGTTGAAAATAAAAAGGTACACGCTGTGGATTGGCCTGGTAAAAAAGAGGCTTTGCAATACGTGGATATTTTAAAGGCTGACGAAGCTGAGATGGAGGTACTGACAGGCTATCGCGAAGTGAGCAAAGGCGCGCCAATATTGGCTGATTGGGGCGTAAAGGAAGTGGTGATCACCAACGGCAGCCTGGGTTCAACGATTTATAGTGATGGTATTTTTTATGATATCCCAGCCTATAAACCTGAAATTATAGTCGATGCTACCGGCTGCGGAGATACTTATATGGCCGGGTATTTATACCAGCGGGTAAAGGGTGCCGGGCTGCAGCAGTCTGCTGAGTTTGCCGCGGCAATGGCCAGCCTTAAAATGGAATCGCCCGGCCCGTTTACCGGCACAAAAAATGAAGTATTTGAGATTTTAAACAAAACTAAATAGGGATTAAATCAGTAAAAGGTAAGCATCGGCTTTTATTAGCTTTTTGCCATTATATAATATTTGCTTACTTTTAAAAACGAACTGAAACTACCTCTTATGAAGAAACTCTTCACCCTACTCCTGATCATCGTTTGTTCCCATGCTTTTGCACAGGATTCGCTGAAAACTTTTAATGCCGACCGCATAAGGACCACTGCCAATGGCATGGCTATTCTCGGTGGCTGGGGTGTGGCAAATTTGGGTGTAGGCGCTATCGGTTGGAGTGGTTCAACAACACCACAAAGCAGGTATTTTTACCAGATGAATGTGATATGGGGTGCGGCAGATTTCGGCGCGGCACTGTTAGGTTATGCCGGGACACAGAAATACAAAAAAAAGACGCTTACCGCTACCGAAACTATCCGGGAACAAAACAGAATTGAAAAAGTATTTTTTGTAAATGGTTGTTTTGATGTAGCCTACCTCGGTGTAGGCACCTATTTAACCCTTGCAGGCAACTCCCGCAATTCGCCCATCATGAAGGGCTATGGCACATCCATACTGATGCAGGGGGGATTTTTATTATTGTTTGATGGCCTGATGTACAAAGCCGAAAAAGGTAATGGCACCAAATTGAGGGCCTTCCTTGAAAAACATCCTATTTCTTTTGATGGCCGCCGCATAGGCATCACCTTCAATATGTAAGGTTTTGTTATCCATTTAAAATTCTTCCAGAAGTTAAACAGCATAATTTTTTTGTGCTGATCAGGTATAACCTCCGCAACCCCACCGGGGCAGCAGGCTTATTGATTTTTTAACCAAAATTTAACCTCATGGTAAAAACCAATAAAAATGTATGTTGTTCTTAATACAATCAAACCATAAAAATTAACCCATAAAAATCAAAGCTATGAGTACTCAAGTTGAAACGATGACAGTGCAAGAAGTTGCAAACAGGCTTGTACAATTATGCCGGGATGGCAAAAATGCTGATGCTATCAATGAATTGTATGATGATAACATTGTTAGCCTTGAACCCGAGGGTTCACCAATGGAACAAAAAACGGTGGGTAAAGAAGCTGTTTTAGGAGGTACGAATTATTGGTTCAGTACAGTAGAAGAAATACATAGCGTACATATTTCGGAGCCCATTGTAGCCGGTAACTTTTTTGCCTGCGGCATGAATGTGGATGCAACTTATAAAGAACAAGGCAGAAGCGTAATGGATGAGTTGTGCGTATTTGAAGTTACAGATGGAAAAATTGTAAAATCGCAATTTTTTTATAATACGGGGAAATAAAATTTCCGGGTACATATATGATTGAAATTAAAAGGGGCTCAGGCCCCTTTGTTATGCTCCCGCTCCAATTATCAGTGCAATAAAATAAAGTAACAATAGTGATACTGGTTACTGATATTTTTCGGGGCTGTTTACATAGTAATTGTAATCACTTATATTTGATCATGTATCCTACCAGGCAATCGAACCTAAAGGCCCTGTATCTTATTTTATTAATCAGCTTACAGGCAATAGTATGTGAAGGCCAGGCCGCCAAAACAGGCTCAACCGAGATCACCAAATGGCAATACGGCAAAAATGGCGCTGTATCCATCACCTACGATGACGCATCGCGCAACCAGTTTAAAGAAGCGTTGCCCGTGATGGAACGGCTGAAAATGCCAGCTACCTTTTTTGTGATCACCGGGCCTATCACAGGTTCCAAATACCAGGGCAAGTTTATTGGTCGCCCGGTTGAGGATATTATTAAGGAATCGGCAACGATACCTACCAATGATCAGAATTTTTTGGAGCGATGCTCCGCAGCGGGTTACCTGGGTTATAAAGGCACCATTTCCTACCATACACGGGCAGGTAGCGCATACGATAATCCCAAAAGAAAAGACAGGGCTTTTAAGCTGATGGATACCTTATACATGAAGGTGCGTAATGGTGATTTTGAAAAAGGTTATGAGCCATGCCCCGAATATAAAGATGCATTAGGATCAACATGGGACGAATTTAGAAAATATGGCGCCGAAGGCTATGAAATTGCAAGTCACTCCATAACCCACGCTACCATGCCCGGCATGGATGAAGCCAATATTCGTTATGAGCTGGAGAAAAGCAAAGAAGAAGTATTGAGGGAAATGGGACCAAAATACGCCTTCTCGTGCGAAGTACCTTATGGTTACGAAAACGAACGGGTGATGGATATCGCCTATAAAATTTACCCGGTCTTCCGCAACAGGATGCCTGAGCCCTGGTTAAAAGAGATAGACCGGGCAAAAAGAGAAACACCGGGATCTACTGATAAAGACTATATACAATGGCAGCGCGGCGCAACTACTAAAACGCCTATGCCGCTGATGAAATCATGGGTGGATACCGTTGCCAATAAAAATAACACCTGGCTGGTGCTGGTATTTCATGGGATAGACGGGCTGGGTTACGAGGCCCTGCCCCATACACTGCTGGATGAATATTTTCAATATATCAAAAGTAAAAACGACCAACTTTGGGTAGCCACCTTCGGCGATGTGGCCCGCTATATGCGCGAGCGGGAACATGCGACGGTGAAAAACGCCAACAAGGCCAATAAGATCACCGTTAATATTACACATTCACTGGATAAAAGCATGTACTATCTTCCCCTAACGCTTAAAACTTACGTACCTGCATCATGGAAATGGGTAAAAATAGCGCAGGGAAAAACGAGCAAAGCCATAAAGCCCGCAACTGATGAAAAAGGCAGCTATGTGCTTTACCAGGCTAAGCCAAATGGGACAGGGGTGACTTTAACAGGCGTTTAACCTGCTTAACAAACTATCGGTAGTCAACTAATTTTATATTACTCTTCGTTGGTCATCGAAAATGTTATCGGTATGCTATACGCAACCTTTACAAGCATACCAAACTGGTAGCCGGGCAACCATGGTGGAGAAGCTCTCATAACCCTTAACACCTCATCGTCAAGGCCGAACCCCAGGCCACTAACAACCCGAAAGTCAGATAATTTTCCGTCTCTATTAACTATAAAAGTTATAAGAACTTTTCCCTGGATGTTGTGATCCTTCGCCTCCTTTGGATATTGTAGTGTGTGGCTTATAAATGAATAGAATTTCTCTATTCCCCCATTAAAAGCCGGGTCAACCATGATTTTTGCAAATGGATAGGCTTTACCATTTTTATCATAACCGATACCTTTTATATCAACACCTTTTTGATAAGTACAAACATAACGTCCTGAATCCCGTAGCCAGCCGTGCCATTCTCCTTCTTCCAAACCATTAACAAGATCACCTTCCGCAAATATGTACTTAAAGTCATCATCATACTTTACACAATGACCATTACCATTTTCGACTAATACCTTGCCTGTAGAATCCCTATACGCATTAACAACAAGCTTATTTTTGCTGTCATAAGTCCCAATATAATAAACTTTACCATTCGGAAAATATTCTGTTTCATCACCAACAGGCTTGCCATGTTCGAAGCTTTTTACCGACCTTCGATGCCCATTTGGAAAATACTCGATGCAAGTACCCTCAAATCTCGTAAAACTGCCTTCACCTGTTGATTTAGCAATCAATTTTTTCTTTCCGTTCTTGTAATATTCATTTACGGTAAACAAATTATCCACGCTTGTATCAGGTGGTATTATAATCCGGTAATAATCAGCGCTATCTTTATTGTTTGTAAACTCCTCAGATTTTAGCATTTCAGATAAGCGTTGGGTTTTAATATAATAAACCAGCGTATCCCTCTTTTGAGCCTTTGCAGATAAACAAAT
The DNA here is from genome assembly GCA_035489035.1 of Mucilaginibacter sp. Taxonomy (GTDB): domain Bacteria; phylum Bacteroidota; class Bacteroidia; order Sphingobacteriales; family Sphingobacteriaceae; genus Mucilaginibacter. Next base: position 185,442 of record DATHKT010000035.1, on the reverse strand, counting down.
TAATAAGCCTGTAAATAGTATAAGTATAGTCTTTCGGAACATTGATGATAAAGTTTGATCGACTAAATATAGGCTTTACCTTCTAACTAAAAAATTTAAAGCCACGGCAGTTATCAGGTCTTATCATGCCCCTTTCATTTATAATTAATATGATCAGCAAATTATATTGTCTTGTGATATATATTTTATTCTGAATTAATAAAAATCTACGTAATCAAATTATTACAGGAATTCGGACCCATAACAGGCACTACTTCAAACAATTTCAGCGTTTTTAGCTTTAAGTCAAGTGAATACGATGGCTAACCCCGGTCATAAACCCGTTAAACTGAATGAACTATGCTATCTAAAAGGATATATTTATTATTGATATTATGCCTTTTCTGCTGTTTAAAACTAAAGGCGCAGGATAGCACGCTGATCAATAAAACACTGAGGTGGGACCTGGTAAAATGTATTGATTATGCCAAGAAGAACAATATCCAGATCAATTCCCTCCGGCTTGCGCAATTAACCAGTCAGCAGGAATATTTGCTGGCCAAAGCAGCCCGTTTACCCAATCTTTCGGCATCAGCCACACAAAATTTTGAACATTCCAGGAGTAACAGCCCTAAGGTTGATGCTAATGGTAATGTAATAAGTAATGGTGGGTCAGGGTTTACCGCTTCGGGTTCGTATGGCCTCAACTCATCTGTAACGCTATACAACGGCAATTATATCAGTAATACCATTCTCCAAAAAAACCTCGCGGTTCAATCAGCCAACCTCGACATTATACAGCAGGAAAACGATATTACCCTGCAGATAACGCAAGCCTACCTTTCCATTTTATTGGACAAGGAAAATATAATTTACAATACCGACCTGGTAAACACCACCCAGGCACAGGTAAAACTGGAGCAGCAAAGATATAACGTAGGCAGCGTGGCTCGCAGCGCCCTCATCCAGTTACAGGCGCAGCAAGCCACCGATCAATACACCCTGGTAAACTCAAAAAATACCGAGCGGGGTGATCTGCTTACCCTAAAACAGCTTTTGCTTTTACCAAGCGATGCTGATTTTGATATCATGAAGCCCGACACAATCATACATACTGAAGGTGTTACTGCCTTTCATGATGTAGAAGATATCGCCTTGAAAAACCGCCCGGAGGTAAAAAACGGTGAGTTAGGAGTACAGATCGCCCAGTTTGATGTGGCGAAAGCAAGGGCGGGTTATAAACCTACATTAAGTGCGGGGGCATCTCTTAACTCCGGCTATGTGACCGGGCAGGGAAGTTTTCCGAACCAGCTTAACAACAATTTCACGCAACAGATCGGTCTTACCTTAAGCGTGCCCATCTTCACCAAAAGACTGGTAAAAACACAGGTCGAGGAAGCTAAGATACAAGTTGATCAGGCGCAGCTTGATCTCAAAAACACAAAGATCACCCTCTCGCAAACAGTGGAAAGAGCGTTTATTAATGTGGAAAATTCAAAAAGTCAGTATGACGCGGCCCTGGAGCAATATAAATTTAACCAGGAGAGCTACCGTATTGCCAGCGAACAGTTAAAGGTCGGCGTAGCCAATACGGTTGACTTTTTATTACAGAAAACCTTGTTTGTACAAGCGCAGCAGGCCTTTATACAGGCAAAATATAATGAATTACTAACCTTGAAGATATATGATTTTTACAGGGGGATACCTATTAAATTATAAGCTATCATGAAACCTAACTTAAAAAGAATCCTGATCATTGTAGTGGTATTGATAGCCATTGTACTCGTTTGGTTCTTATTCATCCATAAAAAAGAAGCTCCTGTAACCATACAATCGGAAAAGCCGACCAAAGGCTATATCGCGCAAAGCGTAACCGCCACGGGTAAAATAGAGCCTGTAGATACCGTTACCGTGGGTACACAGATATCGGGAATATTAAAGTATCTGTATGCTGATTTCAATTCGAAAGTAACAAAGGGTGAAAAATTGGCTGAGCTTGATAAATCATTATTACAGGCCACATTGGACCAATACCGCGGCAACTTACAGAATGCACAAAGCCAGCTGGTATTTGCCAAAAATAACTTCGACCGGCAAAACTTACTGTTTAAAACCGATGCCATAAGCAAAGCTGATTACGATAACGCGCTGAATACCTATAACGCCGCTAAAGGCAGTGTGGCAAGCGCCCAGGCCCAGATACGATCCGCAGAAAAGAATTTATCCTATGCGGATATTTATTCGCCGATTGACGGCGTGGTGTTAAACCGAAACATCAGCGTAGGCCAAACAGTAGCAGCAAGTTTTAGCACACCTACCCTGTTCGTTATAGCCAAAGATATTACCAAAATGCAGGTACAGGCCAATGTTGATGAAGCCGATATAGGTGATGTAAAAGCAGGCGATCGCTCGTCATTCACGGTAGATGCCTTTATCAATGACCAGTTTGGCGGCACCGTGCAGGATATACGCCTGCACCCCTCCGTATCCGCAAACGTGGTAACCTATACCACCATTATCAATGCCCCTAATAATGACATGAAGCTTAAACCGGGTATGACGGCCAATATTGTAATATACACTAAGGAAGTCAACAATGCTATGCTGATACCTGCAAAAGCTTTGGCTTTCACGCCTGATTCATCCCTGATGAAAGATTACCAGGTTGTAGGTAAGGTGGCCCGCAAACGTACACGAAAAGCCGGTGGTGGTGGTGCAGGTGCGGCAGGGGGCAGCCCTACCGCCAACCAGATATCACATACCGCAAAAAGCCGTACCGATACATCCGGAGTGACGAAGCAACGGGCCTCGGTATGGGTATTGCAGGGTAAAAAACTGGTGCAGAAGAGGATAGAGATCGGCCTGAATGATAATACACATGTAGAAGTACTCTCTGGCTTAACTGCTGATGAATTGGTAATAACTGGCGTAACCGGCGGCCCGAATGGTACTTCAGCAACATCACCAACGGGAAGTCCATTCTTACCTCAACGTCCAAGAGGGGGTGGCAGAGGGCGATGAGCAAAAAGATATTAGAGATAAAAGAGCTCAAACGCGAGTTTATAATGGGTAGCGAAACGGTACATGCGCTCCGGGGGATTTCGTTTGATGTGAATGCCGGCGAGTTTGTAACCATCATGGGGAGCAGCGGATCGGGTAAAACAACTTTGTTAAATATTTTAGGGTGCCTGGATAAACCAAGCATCGGTAACTACTTTCTGGATGGTGTGGATGTGAAACAACTATCACGTGATGAACTTGCTCAATTACGCAATCATAAAATAGGCTTTGTTTTCCAGTCTTATAATTTATTGCCGCGTACTACCGCATTGGAAAATGTGGAACTGCCGCTATTGTACAATAAAGATGTAAGCGCAGCCGACCGCCGTGAACGCGCGATAAATGCTTTGGAAGCCGTAAAACTGGGCGACAGGCATGATCACACCCCAAACCAATTATCCGGCGGGCAGCAGCAGCGTGTGGCCATAGCAAGGGCGCTGGTGAACGAGCCGGTAATGATACTGGCTGATGAGGCCACTGGTAATTTGGATAGCCGCACTTCTTATGAGATCATGGCGCTGATGCAGGAGCTTAATTCAAAACAGGGGAAAACTATTGTATTTGTTACCCATGAGCCTGATATCGCTTCCTTTAGCAGCCGCACCATACAATTGCGCGATGGGCACATACAAAAGGACACGCAAAATGAAAATATGCGTTCGGCAAAGGAAGTGTTGGAGAGCTTACCTGAAACTGATGATTATTAGATAATTATTGAATCAAATAAAACAAATGTCATTTCGAACGATAGAGAGAAATCTTATACGACCTGCTTATTCCGCTTTACATCTGCATAAGATTTCTCCTCGTTCCTTGTTCGAAATGACATAGTTAAAAAAACTGAATGAGTTTAATTAACCTGATACGAATAGCACTTAAAGCACTGCAGCGAAATAAGCTGAGGGCGTTTTTAACCATGCTCGGTATTATCATCGGCGTGGGCTCCGTTATTGCTATGGTGGCTATCGGCCAGGGATCAAAGCAAAGCATACACGATCAGCTATCCAACATGGGTACCAATATGCTTACTGTTCAGGCTGCCAGTAACCTCAACGGCGGCGTGCGCATTGCCGGCTCCAGCTTTCAAACACTGACCATAAAAGATATCAACGCTTTAAAGGCCGGCGCGCAAAACATTACCGAAGTATCCCCCGCTGTAACATCGAGAGGGCAGGCGATCAATGGCGCCCTTAATTGGCCCACCCAGATGTCGGGCGTAGCACCGGAATATTTGGATATTCGTAAATTATCGCTTAAAGATGGTATCGCGTTCACCGCTAACGATGTTAAAACATCAGCCAAAGTATGCCTTATCGGGCAAACGGTTATTGATAACCTCTTTCCAAATGGTGAGAACCCAATCGGCAAAGTGATCCGCTTTGGCAATATACCTTTCCAGATCATCGGGGTATTGGCCCCTAAAGGATTCAACGCTTTCGGGCAGGACCAGGACGATATTTTAATTGCACCATACACCACAGTACAAAAAAGAATACTGGCTACCATTTATTATTCCAATATCTATGCTTCTGCTACCAATGAGGATGCCACCGAAGCCGCTGTTGCTGAAATGACCAGCATATTAAGAAGTTCGCACCGTTTGACGGATAGCGAAGACAATGATTTTACCGTACGAACCCAACAGGAACTGATCGCTACCCTGAGTTCTACAAGTGGTCTGCTAACCGTTTTATTGACCGTTGTAGCCGGGATCTCATTAGTAATTGGCGGTATTGGCATCATGAATATCATGTACGTTTCGGTAACAGAACGCACCAAAGAGATCGGCCTGCGCATGTCTATCGGGGCACGGGGTAAAGATATCTTAATGCAATTTTTGATGGAAGCCGTGCTGATCAGTATAACAGGTGGTGTTATAGGTGTGTTTATTGGTTTCCTGTCAACCAAAATAGTTACGCTTACCCTGGGCTGGCCTACCATCATATCCGAATCATCGGTTGTATTATCCTTTGTGGTTTGCGCGGTTACAGGTATTTTCTTTGGTTACTACCCTGCACAAAAGGCTTCACGGCTTGATCCTATCGAGGCTTTACGTTATGAGTAAGGCTAAACAGTAAATAACCTATCCAGCTCAATCAACCATTCCACTTAATCAACCACCATTAATCAACCTAAATTTTATATTTTTGCAGATGATTGGCTCAATGTCATACACCAGTCGCATCCCTTTATCAATGGATATATCAGTTGTAGTACCACTTTATAATGAAGTAGAATCATTACCGGAATTAACCTCGTGGATAAGCAGTGTAATGCTTGAAAACGGTTTTACTTACGAAATTGTCCTGATTGATGATGGCAGCACCGATGGCTCATGGGATATGATCCTCAAATTGCAGGAAAATAACCCTTTTATCCGGGGCATCAAGTTCAGGCGTAATTATGGAAAATCCGCGGCGCTTAATGTAGGCTTTGCCGCTACCAAAGGCAATGTGGTGATCACCATGGATGCCGACCTGCAGGACAGTCCCGATGAAATACCCCAGTTATACCGCCGTATAGTTGAAGATAAATACGACCTGATATCCGGCTGGAAAGCAAAGCGCCACGACCCATTAAGTAAAACTATCCCTACAAAAATATACAATGCCGCTACCCGCCGTATGTCAGGCATTAAAAACCTGCATGATTTTAATTGTGGGTTGAAAGCCTATCGCAGCACCGTGGTGAAAAACATCGAGGTTTATGGTGAAATGCACCGCTATATCCCGGTTATAGCCAAGTGGGCAGGTTTCACCAAAATTGGTGAACAAATAGTAGAACACCGCCCGCGCAAGTACGGCAAAACCAAATTCGGCATGAGCCGCTTTATTAACGGCTTGCTGGATCTGCTATCTATATTTTTTGTAGGGAAATTCGCCAAACGCCCCATGCACTTTTTTGGCACAATGGGCGTTTTGAGCTTTTTAGCGGGAACTATTATTACAATATGGATGGTGGTTGAAAAACTTTATGATATTGCCCATGGGATAAAGTACAGGGATATTACAACGCAACCATTATTTTATATCGCGCTGGTAGCCATCATATTAGGCTCTCAACTGTTTTTGACAGGTTTTGTGGCCGAGTTGGTTTCCCGCAGTTCGTCAGACCGTAATCATTACCAGGTTGAGGAAACTATTTAATTGGAGTTGAATGGTTGATTGTGTTGAATGGGTTGATTAAGTTAATAAAGCTACCATGAACATTTTTATTTTTGCCATTCAAAACCCAATCAACTTAATCTAACTTAATCAACTACTCACTAACAGATGCTTTTTTCCATCATAATCCCTTTATACAACCGCCCGCAGGAAATTAAAGAGTTGCTTGAGTCGCTTACGCTTCAAACCTATAAGCAGTTTGAGGTATTGGTTATTGAGGATGGTTCGGTAAATGATTCGGCTGCAATTGTAAATAGTTTTGCGGATAAGCTCAATGTAAGATATTTTGTAAAAGCCAACGAAGGCCAGGGTTTTACCCGCAACTACGGCTTTGAACGCGCCAAAGGAGATTATTTTATCATTTTTGATTCAGATTGCCTGGTACCTCCCGGTTATTTGCAGATCGTTAACGATAGCTTAAATACCAACTGGCTGGATGCTTATGGCGGCCCGGATGATGCTCATCCATCCTTTACCCCCATACAAAAAGCCATCAGCTATAGCATGACCTCCCCTTTCACCACCGGTGGTATAAGAGGGAATAAAAAAGGGATAGGCCAGTTTCATCCCCGTAGCTTTAACATGGGCATTTCGCGTGGTGTGTGGGAAAAAGCCGGCGGGTTTATCATCACTCGTTCGGGCGAGGATATCGAGTTCAGTATCCGTATTCACAATATGGGATACAAGATCGGGCTGATACCTGACGCCAAAGTTTACCATAAACGCCGCGCAAACTTTTTTCAATTTTATAAGCAGATCCACTTTTTTGGCCGTGCGCGCATCAACATCTATAAATTCTTCCCTAAAGAACTAAAACTGGTACATTTTTTCCCGGCGGCGTTTACCCTGTTCGTTGCCTTTACCATCATTGCCGCTATTTTCAGATGGCCCGTAGCTATATTATGTGAAAGCATGCTGGCGCTTGAAATTTTGTTGATATTTTTTCATTCATGGTGGAGAAACAAATCAGCAAAAGTTGCATTTTTGAGCATTATTGCCGCCTTTACTCAACTGATCGCCTACGGGTTAGGATTTATGCAGGATTTTTGGAAGCGTGTAGTATTAAAAAGACCATAAACTGCGTATGTATCACCCCTTTTCAGTTCCGGAAACTATAAAAACTTCGTGGTATATCTTTAAAAAGAATTTTGTAACTATTATTGTTTACTCGGTAATCGCCTTTATTTTATTGATCTTCCTGGGCATATTGATCGAACTCGTCATTTCCCCTGAAACCTATGGGGAGACGATGCTTTTCGCAATTATACTGCTTATTGTGCAAGCCTATAGCACACTTGGGCTATATAAGCTGATTTTCACGGTAATAGATAGCGAATATTATGAGTTTGAATTTAAACAGGTAATACCTACATTTAAAATGGTAATCAGTTATTTGGGAGCTGTGTTTCCTATAGCATTTGTAGTAACTAATTACAATATTCTGGTTGAATTTGTAGAAAAACATTATTCAAACTTTGAAACAGTAATTAAAGGTGCAGGTGATATAGCAGGATTATATATCGCATTAAGAATATTATTTTTCATAACTTTTATTGTGGATGATCATTCGGGGCCAATCGAATCATTTAAACAAAGCTTTCAGCTTACAAAAGGGTATTTTTTAAAAATACTGATGATACTTTTGGTTATATTGGTTCTTATCTATTTGCCTGCTAAAACTTCGCAATATTATCCCTTAGTTTCGCTGATAATTATATTCACCTACCCTTTTGTGAACATTATCCTGGCAGTCACTTACCGTAAGCTGATTTACAGCCACCAGGATGTAGATGATGACCTCACCGAAACGCATTAATTATGGGTTTAAAAGCTGTATTGAGCCGGATATTCGCCGCGTGGGTTAACAGGGATTTGAATAATATTCGCAATAACGCCCCGGCATTACAGCAGAAAACTTTTCAGCAACTTATCAATACCGCCAAAAACACCGCCTTCGGCCGCGACCACAATTTCGGGCAGATCAGCAATTATAATGATTTCAAAAAACAGGTGCCCATTCGCGACTATGAGGACCTTCGCCCCTATATCGACCGCGTTACCCAAGGGGAACAAGATGTGTTATGGCCCGGAAGACCTGCTTATCTGGCTAAAACATCAGGCACCACTTCAGGTGTAAAATATATCCCAATCACCAAAGAAAGCATGCCCGAGCATATCAAGGCTGCACGTAATGCCCTGCTCAGTTATATTCACGAAACCGGGAAATCTGATTTTGTGGATGGCAAAATGATATTCCTGCAGGGCAGCCCGGTAATGGATAAAAAAGCAGGGATAGCTGTAGGCAGGCTCTCAGGTATCGTGGCTAACCTGGTTCCTGCTTATCTTCAAAAAAACCGATTGCCAAGCTATGAAATCAATTGCATTGACGACTGGGAGCAAAAGGTAGATGCCATAGTTGAGGTAACCATTAATCAGGATATGCGCCTGATATCCGGCATCCCGCCCTGGTGCCAGATGTATTTCGAGCGGCTCTCGGCCAAAACAGACGGCAAAAAAATCAAAGACATTTTCCCAAACTTTAAGCTGTTTGTATATGGTGGGGTAAATTATGAGCCCTACCGTGCCCGGATAGAGGAAAGCATCGGCTTCGCTATAGATTCTATTGAAACCTATCCTGCCTCCGAAGGCTTTATCGCCTTCCAGGATTCGCAAAAAGAAAAGAGTTTATTATTGCTGGTTGATTCCGGTATGTTTTATGAATTTATCCCGGCTGAAGAGTTTTTTAATGAAGATCCGGCACGGCTTAGTTTAAATGATATCGAACTGGATAAAAACTACGCGCTGATCTTAAACACCACAGCCGGCTTATGGGGCTACAGTATTGGCGATACCATCAAATTTGTATCAAAAAACCCGTACCGGATCGTAGTAACAGGCCGTATCAAACATTACATATCCGCCTTCGGCGAACATGTGATTGGCGAAGAGGTGGAACAGGCCTTGATGAGCGTTGCCCACAAGGAAGGTGTGGATGTGGTGGAATTTACTGTCGCCCCACAGGTAACCCCGGCAAAAGGCGAAATACCTTATCATGAGTGGTTCATAGAATTTGGCAAACAACCTGCTGACCTGAAAGCATTTGCATTAAAAGTAGATAAAGCCCTGCAAAAGAAAAATATTTACTATTTTGACCTTATTGAAGGTAACATTTTACAACCTTTGATCATCCAAAGCCTGCAAAAAGATGCATTCATCAATTATATGAGAGCACAAGGGAAATTAGGTGGGCAAAATAAAGTGCCGCGGCTTTCTAATGACAGGAAGATCGCGGATGAATTGAAAAAGTATACAGCCCCTATCCCAAACCCTTTCCCCGGAAGGGAAAGGATATGACGAATTATATAATGAAAAAAAAAATATTAATAGATATATTACAAAGTCTCTCCCTACCGGGAGAGATTTAGAGAGGGGCTTGTGAATTGAAGATTAAAAATATAGCCATACTTGGCTCAACGGGCAGTGTAGGCACACAATCCCTCGAAGTAATAAGTGAGAACCCAGGCCTCTTCAGGGCCTATGTTATAACCGCGCAAAATAATGCCGATCTGCTTATTAAACAGGCTTTACAGTTTGATCCTGCCTATGCCATAATTTGCAATGAAGATAAATATGGATATGTAAAGGATGCCTTGTCATCTACTAATGTGCAAGTGTTAGCGGGCATTGATGCTATAAAAGATATCGTTACCCATCCCGACATACATATTGTTTTAACCGCCATGGTCGGCTTTTCCGGCCTGGAGCCTACTATCAATGCCATCAAAGCAGGCAAGGATATCGCGTTAGCAAACAAAGAAACCCTGGTAGTTGCCGGTGAAGTGATCACCGATCTTGCCAAAAAACATAACATTAAGATATTGCCGGTCGATTCAGAACATTCGGCTATTTTTCAGTGTCTTGCCGGCGAAGAAAGTAATCCCATCGAAAAGATCATTTTGACTGCATCCGGTGGGCCTTTCAGGGGTAAAAGTTCGGAGTTTTTAGCCGGGGTAACGCGCGAAGAAGCATTGAAACATCCCAACTGGGTAATGGGCGCCAAGATCACCATCGATTCGGCATCGCTGATGAATAAAGGGCTGGAAGTAATCGAAGCCAAATGGCTGTTCGATCTCACTGCCGAACAAATAGATATCATCGTACACCCGCAATCAATCATCCACTCCATGGTGCAGTTTGGTGATGGCTCAATAAAAGCACAGATGGGTTTGCCGGATATGAAGCTGCCGATCCAATATGCTTTGACCTTTCCCGGCAGGGTAAAAAACAATTTCAAACGGTTTGATTTTGCGCAATATCCAAACCTGAGTTTTGAAAAACCTGACATAAAGACATTCCGTAACTTAGCTTTGGCTTTTGATGCCCTAAAACAAGGCGGTAATATGCCATGTATCATCAATGCCGCCAATGAAATTGCCGTGGCAGGCTTTTTGAACAACGGAATTGGTTTTTTGGCCATGAGCGATGTAATTGAAACTTGTATGCAAAAAGTTAGCTTTCACGCCCACCCATCGTTGGATGATTATTTGAATACCGACAAAGAAACACGCATCTTTGCGCAAAATTTAATAAAACAAATACCGTTAAAGACATTTACAAATTGATAATAAATAAGGAATGAGTATAGTGATAATGGTTGGCCAGTTACTGCTGGGCCTTTCAATTTTGGTTATTTTACACGAATTTGGCCACTTTATAGCGGCCCGCGCCTTTGGCATTAAGGTAGAAAAGTTCTACCTGTTTTTTGATGCCTGGGGAATAAGCCTCTTTAAATTTAATTATAAGGGTGTTGAATATGGAATTGGCTGGCTTCCTCTCGGAGGCTATGTTAAGATTGCCGGTATGATTGATGAATCAATGGATACCGAGCAGATGGCCGGTCCGCCGCAGCCCTGGGAGTTTCGCTCAAAACCGGCCTGGCAGCGTTTAATTGTGATGCTTGGCGGTGTTACAGTAAATATTATTTTGGGTATTTTGATTTTTTGGGTACTTACCCTTAAATACGGTGAAACTTATATCCCCAATGATAATTTAGCATACGGTGTAGCACCGGGAAAGATCGGCCGCGAGATCGGCATTAAACCGGGCGATAAGATCACAGCTATAAACGGTAAAAAGATCGAGTATTTTGATGAACTGATCAGCTCAAAAGTATTGCTTGGCAATAGCGTGCTGACTTTGGTACGTGATGGTAAAACATTATCTGTAACTGTACCGGGTACCATTTTGAACGAATTATCTGATTATGGCATCGCTGAGTTTGTAAAACCACGTGTAAAATTCGCGCTCGATTCTATATCCCCAAACAGCGGCGCTCAAAAAGCGGGACTTGCGCGAGGCGACAGCATTATTGCAGTTAACGGGCGGCAGATTACATTTTTTGATGAAATGCAAACCCTGTTGCTTGACAATAAAAATAAGCAGGTGCTGCTAAGCGTCAAACATCAAAACAATGTAAGGCAGCAGCAGGCACAGATCAGCAAAGAGGGAACACTTGGCTTCCTGCCTAAAGTAGATTTCCCTAAAGATAAAACCATCAAGTTTGGCTTTTTTGCTTCATTACCTGTGGGTGCATCAAGGGCTTGGGGTACATTTAGTGATCAGTCCAAAGCCTTGAGTAAAATATTTACTGGAAAAGTTAAAGCAAGCAAGGCAATCTCGAGTCCTATTGGCATCGCCGTATTGTTTGGCTCCCATATCGATTGGATCCGTTTCTGGAACCTGGTTGGCCTGTTATCCATGGTATTGGCACTGATGAACTTATTGCCTATCCCGGCGCTGGATGGCGGTCATGCTGTGTTCCTGATCATCGAAATGATCAAAGGAAAACCATTAAGTGATAAATTCCTGGAGCGGGCGCAAATAGTAGGCTTTGTTATCCTGATATGCCTGATGGTATTTGCCTTTGGCAATGATATAGTAAAGCAGATCGTAAAGAAGTAAATCTCGTTTATACTGCATAAAAAAAGCATCCTGATAAAATCAGGATGCTTTTTTTATATAAATATTTTCAATTAAACTGCAGGGTCTGTAGTTGTTGGTTCGTCCGGAGTATCAAAAGGTGAGCGTTCTTTTTTGAAGATCGCAGCGCCTATCAGGGCAACAATAGCACCTATAATTGTATCCAGTATTGCTAAGAAAAAAGCCCCAATTACAGGTCCTATACTTTTAGTCATGCTCACAGCTTTCTCGATACTTTCACTTGACATATTGCCCTTAGCCTCCATTTGGGCCCGTGCCTGTTCGGCGGCTTTTACCATGATATCAGGGTTTAAAAAAGCCAGATATATATAGGTAAAAATGGCCAATAGCAAACTTGTGATCACCGAGTATCTGAATCCGGCAGAAAAGCCTTCCCCAAATGTTAAAAAACCGCCCAGCTGATCTTTAAATTCTTTCTGTGTTAATACCAGGAATATTATAAATGGCAGGTACCCTAAATATTTCAATGGCGAATTTGGATCGGTGCTGATATACTGAATGAGGTAAGTAAGCACTATTGATGTAATCAGGTTAATGAGAGCCCATTTAGTAGCTACCTTTGTCGCATTTGGTGGTAATTGTTCCATTTGATTTGTGTTTTTAGGTTTATATAAACGACTCTAATATACTAAATACTGCCATATCAAAATCCTTATTTATTGCATTATCGGCAATGATGTCTTTTTCACTTTCAGAAGGTTCGGGGTTTTGGAAAAAACACATCATCGGATAAAATATCTCTTTGATCTCCGAATCCTCCGGCAATTCGTTAGCCACCCGTGTAATTTCTTCAACCGGGCTTTCCATCAATATCTGGTTTTCGATCACAGGTTCATAAATACGGTGCTCATCCTGAAACTCGTCCTCATCAACCAATAAAAACTCTTTCAGGTAATCATCCAGTCCCGGTTCAATATCTTCATCCTCACATTCGTTCAGATAAAGCAGCATATTTAAAAGCTCGGTTCCGCGGTCCAGGGTTTCCTCTTCTATTTCTTCCCATTCTTTGGTTTCCAGGTAATCGTCTTCCAGTTTTTTCACATCAGCGCTGAAAAAGTTGATCATCAGCAGATCAAAAAACACTTCGCGCAGAGACTCCAACTGGGGGTAATCATCAAAAACCACATCCAATGAATCTACTTTGCTTAGAAAATTATCTTCTGATGCAAAAACATCATAAAACCTTAAAGTAAGCTGCTGGGCATCAAAACTATTATATCGCGAAAATGTACGCAATGCAGCCTCTACGGCTGATTCAATTTTAGGGTCGATCATGTTTTTATAATTTAAAAAGCTTGTTGTTATTATAAGTTAACAAAATTGAGCCTTTAAGTTTTTGCCCGATGAAGGGAGAATTGTAAGATTTTGATTTATTGTTTATTTTATCGAAGGTCCATTCCGCATTTTCGTCGAAAACAACCAGGTTTGCTTCCCGGCCTTCGGCGATAACAGGTACTTCGAGATTTAATATTTTACGTGGGTTAATGGACATTTTTTGTACGATCAGATCCACGGGCAAGCCTGCTTGTATGGCTATTGAAAAGGCTGTTTGCAAGCCGATCATCCCATATTCAGCTACCTCAAACTCCACATTCTTAAACTCTACCTCGTGCGGTGTATGCTGTGATACAATGGCATCTATCGTTCCGTCTTTCAACCCCTTTAATAAAGCTTTTACATCCTTTTGAGTGCGTAGGGGGGGTTTAACTTTATACTGGCTGTCAAAGCCCAATAAAGCCTCATCAGTAAGCAGCAGGTGATGAACAGCCACATCACAGGTTACCTTGATACCTTTCTTTTTAGCATCTCTTATCAATTCCACTGAGCGTTCGGTAGATATCGTACTAAAGTGTATTCTCGAATCGGTATACTCGGCAAGGTACAGGTCGCGGGCTATCATCAGTTCCTCTGCCAGTGAGGGTATTCCTTTCATCCCCAGCATAGTGCTCACCACACCTTCGTGCACTTTAGCTTTGCCAGCTATGGCAGTGTCCTCCGGGTACGACATTACGAGGGCGTCAAATCCCTTTGTATATAAAAGCGCCCGTTCCATCAAACCGGCATCCTGCACGGGGCGGTTGCCGTCTGTAAAGGCTTTGGCGCCGCTTTGGTACATATCATACATTTCGGCCATATCCTTGCCCTCCCGTTTGTGGGATATAGCGCCAAGCGGATAAACATCCACCAGGTTGTTTTTAGCCTTGTTCATCAGGTATTCTATCTCGGCCTTTGAATGTACCGGGGGCAGCGTATTTGGCATTAACACCAACCCGGTAAAACCACCTGCAGCGGCAGCTTTGGTACCTGTTTGCAGGTCCTCCTTGGTTTCGAGGCCAAGCTCGCCGATGTTACAATTCAGGTCGAAAAAACCGGGAGCAAGATGCTTGCCTTTGGCATCAAAGCTTTCTACATCCGCATTAATTGTTTTGGCGATCTTAGTGATCTGGCCTTTTTCAATTAATACGTCGGCAACTTGTTGATAAAAGGGCGAGCCCGGGTCGGAAATGTTTGCAGATTTGATAAGCAAATTCATTAGCGCTGCTTTAAGGATGGATTGGTTTTGATCTACACCTGTTGCGAAACCTGCTGTTTATCAGTCTTATAGAACCTAATCAACAATATTTCAACGGCCAGGAAGATCAATGCCAAAATTATACAAAGTTTCCATAATTGCAGACCAAAATTTAATTCGGATACTTCGCCCTTTAAAGAGCCTTGTCCAGGCTGTAAAACGGTGCCTGCCTGCGGGAAAATCTCCTTCATATCGGCAATTGTGAGGTAACTCATATCCGATTCTTTCCGGTTATCATTAAATGCCAGTACCGATAATGTGCTATCTTGTTTTTTCAGCTCGTAATTCCCGGTTTCCTGTAGCTGATCAGAAACATATAACAGGGTACTTCCCTCCTGCTGCCTCACATCAGGTATAATACCCTGGCTGCCTTTCACCAGTTTCAGTATCTGCTTTTCATTGCTTTGCACCCGCGGCACTTCAATACTTTCATCTTCGCCAATAGTGTAAAATAACGGCTGATCGTGCCCACTTAATAAAGCAATGCGGAACATCACCGGCACCAACAGGGCATGGCGCGGCAGATTGCTGAAATCATCACTCAACGGAACCGCCGAAACGTACACCTTCCCTCTCCCGCTGTTGTATCCAGCCCAAAAAGTTTGTTTCCCGGGCAATTCCATCAGGTTTTCGCCCCGGCTGTTTGCTGCTGAACTTAGTTGATAGTATTCTTTAACCACGGGCAAGTCCGGGTTTTCCGGGTATGATTCGAAAATATTTTTAAATACCTGGTTTTGCAGGTTAATGGCGGCTACTTTGGTTTCCGCTGTAATTAATTTCTCAGGATAACCGGCATTCATTGGTAGTAAAAAAGACTTGTAACTGGCCAAGTCGGCATCCGCAGATGGAAAAACCACCAGTGTGCCACCCTTTGCCACATATGTTTTTAATTGCTGTGCAAGGCCGGTCGACATCGTTTTCACATCACTCAAAACAACCAGAGGATAAGTGCCTAACGCCGCATAGTCCACATTCCCATCAGTCACTCTTTTAGCGGAAAAAAATGGATCCGCATCAAAAACAGCTTTCAAAAACGGGTTGATTGTGCCTCCGTCTATCAGCAATACCGGCATCTGCTGTTTCACATTAAAGGTGAAGTAAAACTGGTTGTCGAAGGTTACCGGGTTATCCTGCAATTGTACCTCACCCCGCTGCCAGCCGGCCTGTAAACCTGAAAAAGCCAGCGTATCATTTTGCACGGAGCGCGGATCGATCGTAAAACTTCCCAATGCCTTTTGCGAGCCATTGATCATTAACTTGAGTGGCACTTTCTCCGCCTTTTCGCCTGCATAGTTGTGCAGTTTAATCACCAGTCTTTCGCTTTCGCCGGGGCGATGCACCGCGGTTAGCAGCCATACGGAGTCAACTGCCACATTGGGTAATTCGCTGGCCTTAAGTTGCACCAAATTAAAATGTATGCCGCTATCAATTTTTACAGCCTTAGCAGCAGTTATATTCTTTTGAAGGTCAGAGATGATGTATGCCGACCGGATGGCATCATGCCGTGTATTCAGCAAACTTTGCTGCCTGTTGATGATCTGCTGCAAATCGCGGCTTTGCGAACTGATCTTCACCATGCCAACGGCATCATTAAATTCGTCGCGACTTAATAAACGCTGATGCTTACCTTCGAAATCCTGTGTAAGCAGTTGAAAACGATCGTTGATGTTATAGGCCGATGCTATTTCCTTTGCCCGGCGTTTGGCTTCGTCCAGTAGCGTACCCTCTTTATTAAGGGTTTGCATTGAATAGGAATTATCTACAAAAATACTTACCACATGCTGCCTACCGGTATTGGCAATGTTTTTACCAGGTACATAAGGCTTGGTGAATGCCAGCACCAGGAATGTCAATGCCAGTAACCTGCAAGCTAATATCAAGCGTTCCTTTAAATTTCTGCGGGATGCTTGCTGCTCCTGTATCTCCTTTAAAAACTGGACATTGCTAAAATACACCTTTTGATACCTGCGGAAATTAAAAAGATGGATAATAACAGGTATGGCCAGCGAGAGTAATGCAAATAGAAAAGCGGGATATAAAAAATGCATATTAATTTCTGAACCGGGATTCAGCGAATTTATCGAATTTTCTGAATAGTGTTGAGCCCTGGTTCCTTATAATTCCGGTTCTTACAAACAAACAGCTTTTTTATCTATTTATTATTGAAAATTAAACATGAAGTGGTATATCGGTTGTTCTGGTTTTCATTATAAGGATTGGAAGATCAAATTTTACCCGGAGGGCCTGCCTCAGAAAAAGTGGTTTGATTATTACTGCGAACATTTTGATACGCTGGAGTTGAATGTTACCTTTTACCGATTCCCTCAGTTGTCGTTTCTCCAAAACTGGTATCAGAAAGCCCCAGCTAATTTTCGATTCTCCGTTAAGGCACCGAAAGCCATCACCCATTTCAAGCAATTTCATGATTCGGCCCGGATGATAGGTGATTTTTACGAAACGATAAACAGCGGCCTGCAGGAAAAACTCGGGCCGATATTGTTCCAGATGCCACCACGCTTTAGTTATGATGAAGAACGATTGGAGCGTATTATCAAAAACCTGGACCCGACATTCAATAACGTGACCGAGTTTCGCCATCTAAGCTGGTGGCGCGAAGATGTATATAAAACCCTGGCCGAAAACAAGATCACTTTCTGCGGTCAAAGCCATCCTCTATTACCAGATGATGTGATCCAAAATACACCTTCGGTTTACTACCGTTTTCACGGCGTGCCCAATTTGTACCGGTCACCTTATTCAAAAGAGTTTTTACAGAAAGTAGCTGATGCGGTTAAACACGATAAAGATACCCGCGAAGGCTGGTTTTATTTTAATAATGACTATGATGCTGTGGGAGTTGAAAATGCGAAGGATATGATCGCGCTTATTTAATTATCATCAGCATTGCGATGCTTTTTCTTCTTTTTCTTACTCTTCTTTTCGGAAGACTGCTTTTTAGATTTCTTGCTGCTGGTCTGTTCCTGGTTTTTTACAGGCTCTTTGGCCACCTGTTTATTCGAACTCTTATCCGTAGAATCCTTACTTAACTGCTTTACAGTAAAGTCATTGCTTCGCAATCCATACTCCAACTGGCGTTTTGCACCGGTTTGCTTAGCGTCCTTGCCATCACCATCATAAATGGGAAACTCGCGCATGAATTTTCCTTCTTTGATATAAAAGTTATCATTGCCATTATATCCTTTGCGCTGTGACTTGGTCAGTTTTGGGAAATCCAGTTTATTGGCTTTGCTGCCATTAAATTCAAAAGCGTAAATGGTTGCGTAGTTGGCAGTATCGGTAGCTTTAGCTTGTATTAGCAGTTCGGGGTTACCATCAAGGTCCATATCGGAATTGTATACATCAATAATCGCCCCGTCCAAATCGCCGGTTGTAGTGGTATATTTTTTACCTGACGAGTCAGAATGTAATATCATGAATGAGCCAACAGTCTTTGATCCCCTGCCCCAGCTTAAGATATCATAATCCTCACCCGGCGATACTTCAACCAGTTTATGAAACCTGAAAGGGCCTGTGAGTGCAGGTGTTTTTACTACAGATGCTACAGGCTGCTCAGCAACCTTTTTTTCATCATGGTTACAACCCGCTGCTATCAGCAGGCATCCTGTCAGCATAAATAAATAAAACCTGGCACTCATTCTTTATAGCTTAATTATATAGGGTATCGGGCGATAATTCGCCTTTTGGCTTACCCGGTATGGTCATATAAACTTTTAGGGCACTTACCGACCCCACATCAAAATATTTTACCGTAATCTTGTGATATCCCTTTTGCAATGATACCGCGCCGGCTTGTTCCAGCAACGGATGCTTGCCATCATTATCCACCACTGGCTGGTCATCAATGATCAAAACCGAGCCATCATCCGACCGGGTGGAGAACTGGTACAAACCATCAGCATCAATACGTATAAAACCGCTATATATTACCCCAAAGCCGGCGTTATTTTTTTTCAACGGCATTGGGTTAAAGCTTCGTGCTATACCGGTATCGATAACGGCAACATCTTTAAACTGGCCAGTATTAGCAAATGTACCCGACAATACCTGGTATTTCAAACCGGTGGAGCTGCCCTGGTAAGCAACAGGTGCCAGTGGAGCTTTGTTATACATTACTGTGTGTGTTACCTGGCTGCGTTTGCCTGACGGGGTGATCACGATAGTTTGCAAGTCGCGGTATTGATCCTGGGGTATATTGTAAGTAACCGGGATATGATATTCCAGGTCTGTTTCGCGCGGTGTATAGCTATCAATAGTGTAAAATATCTTCGCACCGGTTACCGATGGTTTTAAATTCACTGGTAATTGCGAGCCGAATATGATGGTATCCACATTTGTACCAATAGCCTCCGGCACATGATAATCATACTTATTTTTATCTAACCAGGCCAGTTGACCGGGGAGGCGATTTTCTGAAAAGTCCTTAAAATTTTTATTGGCTAATGGTGTCCAGGCTATTTCTGATAAGGCCAGCAACCGCGGATACAGCATATATTCAGCCTTGGTATCGGTGCTGATATATTCCGTCCATAAATTTGCCTGTACGCCCATAATATACTTTTGCTGCTCAGGTGTTAAAGCATTCGGAGTAGGATTATAGTTGTATATTTTCGTTATAGGATCATATCCACCGATACTTAAAGGCTCATTACGTTTACCTTGTGAATGGTCAAGATAAAGTCCATTGCTGCCGGGTGTCATGATCACCTGGTGGCTTTGCCTGGCCGCCGCGATACCGCCTTCTTCACCCCTCCAGCTCATTACGGTTGCATTGGGTGCGAGCCCGCCTTCCAGTATCTCGTCCCAGCCAATAATGCTGCGGCCTTTGGAATTCACAAATTTTTCTATCCGTTGTATAAAATAGCTTTGCAAGCCATGCTCATCCTTCAGTTTTAATTTCTTGATCAGCTTTTGGCAAAATGCCGATTTCTTCCAGGCATCCTTAGGTGTTTCATCACCGCCTATGTGAATGTATTTACTTGGGAACAGTTCGATCACTTCGGATAAAACATCTTCCAAAAAGGCAAAGGTTTTATCTGATGGGCAATACACATCTTTAAATACGCCCCAGGTCTGGCCTACTTCGTAAGTGCGGTCAGGTTCACAACTTAATTCCGGATAAGCTGATAATGCTGCCAATGAATGGCCGGGCATTTCTATCTCCGGCACTACATTGATGTACCTATCGGCAGCGTATTTGATTACGTCACGGATCTGATCCTGGGTATAAAAACCGCCATAAGGAGTATTATCATACTGTTGAGGGGTGCGGTCGTGGTAATTACCTATTACGGTTTGAGCGCGCTGACTACCAATTTGTGTCAGTCGCGGATATTTTTTTATCTCGATGCGCCATCCCTGGTCGTCGGTTAAGTGCCAATGAAAGTTATTCAACTTATAATAAGCCATCAGGTCGATGGTTTTTTTGACAAACTCCACCGAAAAAAAGTGTCGGCATACATCCAGCATTAAACCGCGATAACCAAAACGCGGGTAATCCTCTATCTGCACACAAGCGATTTTCCGTGATGCAGCACCTTCGGCTGGAATTAATTGAATTAATGTTTGTATCCCGTAAAAAACTCCTGCACCTTTAGCCGCAATGATAATTTGCTGAGGGGTGATGGTGAGGCGATATCCCTGGTCGGGCAGGTTTTCAGTTCCTTTATCCGTAAATACGATACTATTGGCAATACTTTCAGCCGTATTTGTCTTCAACTGATTATGCAGCGTTAACTTATTCTGCATGTATTCAGTAAAATAAACAACCGCCTTGTTGCCGGTACTATCAGCCAATAAAACAGTTTGCTGGCTCAACACAAATTCCCCCGTTGTTTTCTTTACAGAAACCGGCGCCGGTATGATACCCGCATAAGGATCGTTATCCTGTGCGCTGGCTGTGAAGCCGATAGAACATAAAATGACTAATAGCAGTAAGGCAGTTTTTTTTAACATAGCAGTTTATACGTTGGATTAACAGCGGCAAGTTAACAGATTTTGAAAAAAAATGAGATTTTTAATATGTTTTAAACACACTAACAACAAAAAAGCCACCCGCTGGCGCGAATGGCTATGATTATTTCTTTTCCGGTTTCACCTCTTCAACCTTTTTAGGTTGTTTGTGCGGGCGGGTTTTCCCAAATGAGCCCATTGCTAATTTTCCTTTTCCGGTTTTTTTATCACCTCTTCCCATAGTATTTTGATCGTTTGTTTCTAATTAATCAATGATACCGTTTTTTGTTTGGATGAACTGCAATTTTTAGAATTAAATAAGCTTAAGCGGTAATCTCATGTTCTTTTGCAGCCAGGTAGCGTTCAGCATCAATGGCTGCCATACAGCCGGTGCCGGCAGCTGTTACTGCCTGGCGGTACACATGATCCTGTGCATCGCCGCAGGCAAATACACCTTCAACATTGGTTTTAGAAGTGCCCGGTATGGTAGTGATATAGCCAGTTTCGTTCATATCTATCCAGCCCTTAAATATTTCGGTGTTGGGATGGTGACCAATGGCTACAAAGAAACCTGTAATATCCAACGTTTTCTCTTCGTTGGTTTTGTTATTGATCGTACGCAAGCCCGTTACTACTTGTCCATCGCCCAAAATTTCCTTGGCTTCAGTATTGTAGATCACTTCAATATTATGCGTGTGCATTACACGGTGCATCATGGCTTTAGAAGCACGGAATTCATCCCGCCTCACCAGCATATATACCTTGCGGCATAGTTTAGCCAAATAGGTTGCTTCCTCGGCAGCGGTATCACCGGCTCCTACTATAGCTACATCCTGCTGGCGGAAAAAGAAACCATCACACACGGCGCAGGCCGAAACGCCAAAGCCATTATATTTTTGTTCGGATTCCAAGCCCAGCCATTTGGCCGAGGCACCTGTTGATATGATCACGGTATCTGCCAGTATGGTTTTGGTTTCATCCACCACCACTTTATGGGGCAGACTCGAAAAATCAACCGAACTTACATAACCAAAACGGATATCAGTGCCTAACCTTGCGGCTTGCTTTTCGAAATTCTCCATCATCGCAGGGCCCTGTATGCCATCAGGATAACCGGGATAATTTTCCACCTCGGTAGTTTGGGTAAGCTGACCACCGGCAAGCAGGCCTGTGTATAAAACAGGCTTCAGATCAGCACGTGCAGCATAAATAGCAGCGGTATACCCCGCAGGCCCCGACCCTATGATCAGGCATTTAACATGTTCGATTTCTTGAGACATCAGTATTTTTTAATGGAGCACAAATTTAGCAAAAAAGAGGATTTTATTAGTCAATTAGCAGTAAAGTTAATTAGCCTCGGCACTATCATAATTAAATCTCATAGTTATTCTTTGTTCAATTTTCTTTTTATTTAGCGTAGCACATTGCCATTTAGCACTATTAATTATAGCTTCCACAATACCCTGATCTAAAACAGGGGAGATACCCATTTTCACTTCAGGCTTAATCAATTTCCCATCTGCGGTTACAGTAAACGCAACAAATACAAAACCATGAGCAGGGGGTAATTTTGCTTTTTTCAAATATTTATAAACATAGCGTTCAAAATCATATTCGGGATAGGCCCCATGCATCAGATCTTTTTCGTCAAATTCTTTAAACTTATCTACTTCCCCCCCAGTAAAACTTGTTTGTGATTGTATGGTACTGTCAGCCCAAAACACATTCCAGTCCCCCTCTCTTAATCCCTTCACATAATATCCACGAGTAAATATTTTACCATTATCGTCGTATTCTTCATACAAGCCGTTCAATAGGTTGTTTTCATAATTTTTGATGGCTGCTACAATACCAGTAGTATAATAGTCGATCCAGGTACCTTCTTTTAAGCCACTACTGTAAAACCCTACTTGTTTTTTTACAATCACGGTATCAATTGATGAATGATGCTCATCTATTTTTTCCTGCTTTATTACAGGTTGATAGTATATAAATTTTCCATGGGGAATGGTCAGCTCTTCATCCAGGTAATACCCTTTCATAACCGGCATATTACGTTTAGTTAGCTTTACCGCCGACCAGATGTAAGAAGAATCCTGGTCTTCTTTTTTATATAATATATGGAACGCTGCTTTAGTTGAATCTTTAACGGTCTCGCCGTCTTTGTTCAAAAACCGTTTATGCACCTGTGCAACTGCATCCTGGCTAAACGTAATCAAACACAGTGAAAGAAAATATAAGTATTTCATTGAATAAGGTTACTCAAATATACTTATTTCCTCGTGTTCGCCTTTAATACCCTGATAAAATTTCCTCCCAGTATTTTATCGACATCCGACTCGCTGTAATGTAGCTTTAATAGCGCTGCCGTGATCTTAGGATAATCCGTTACATCGTCCATACCCTGCGGATAAGATTCAGCTCCGTCAAAATCTGAGCCGATGCCTACGTGGTCAACACCGATCAGTTTTACGATGTAGTCAATATGTTTTATGAGCAAACTTAATGGCGGACGGATCTGGTCAGACTCCGATTTATAGATTGCATTCAGTCTGATATTAGCCAGGTCCTTGTCGTGGTATATTTTGGTGAGCGAGTCCAGTTCGGCATGATGCTGATGCAAAAAGCGTGATACTTTTCTCATATAGCTGCTATCTACAAAACCACTGTAAAAGTTCACGAATATCACCCCCCCGTTTTTGGCCAGTGCTTTCAACTGGGCATCCTTCATATTACGTTGATTGGGGTCTAAAGTATAAACACAGCTATGCGAAGCGATAACGGGCTTGGTGCTGGTGGCGATCACATCATAAAAGGTTTGCTCGCCCACGTGGGATACATCAACCATTACACCCAGATCATTTAAATGATGTACGATCTGTTTGCCATATTCAGTTAATCCGAGGTGTTTTAATGAATCCTTATGGTGGGTTTCATCCCGCGCCGAAGTGGCCCATGAGGTGCTGTTGTTCCAGGTGAGGGTGAGATAACGCATGCCCCGTTTGGCCAGCGCGTCAATGTAATCCATCCTATCCTCTATCATGTGCCCGCCCTCAACGCCTATCATGGCAGCCAATTGTTTTTTGGCTACGGCGCTTTGCAATTCAGAGGCATTGCGAACCAATACGATCTTTGTTGGATTGCGTTTGATGAGGGCATATAAGGAATCGATCTCGCGGTTGGCAAATTTAAAAGCTGTGCCTTTGCCATAATCCTCGCCGCACCATATCGAAAACATTTGCACATCCAAGCCGCCTTCTTTGGCGCGTACCAGGTCAAAATTACCTGTAGACTGACGTTTGGCCAGGTCGGCTTTGGTGATGAGCTGGTTGGAAAGTACGTCATTGTGGGTATCAACCAAAATGGCTTTTTGATGGATCTGTTCGGGAGTTTGAGCGTTAGCTTTAAAAATTAATAACAAAAGCAGTGGCAACAGCAGTTTTTTCATGGTTTGAAGATAATAAATTTAATAGCAGATGTGACAACAGCAGTTTTTACGAGCAACAACTTAGGCATGTCCCAGCTTGTAGACGATCAGGCCAATGGCAAATATGATCAAACCAATGCCTGCAAGGATCAATATATTCCACAAGATGGCGCCTTCGGTTTTTTTGCCCGCGCGGCGCAGCCGGCGGCGCTCGCGCTGCCTCGCTACGCCAATGATGATAAACAAGATACCACCTATTGCTGCAATAACTTCATGAAAGATATGATGCATATTATCCGGATGAATTTGCTGATATGAACTTAAGCAATTAATTGATACGTAACGCAATAAATTATCATTTGTATCCGCGTAGCAAATTTTTTACACCTGACGGTTGATTAAGATGATTGAATGATGCCGTTGATAAAACGCAAAACAACTAATCTCTAATTAACTAATCTCTAACCCTACGTCTGTATGATCCCCACATTAAATGCCTTTTCAATAGGCGCATGGTTGGCTGCCTCAATACCCATGGATATTACCTTGCGGGTTTCCAGTGGGTCGATAATACCATCAACCCAAAGCCTTGCAGCGGCATAATAAGGTGTGGTCTGCGAATTATAACGATCAGTTATCTGTTTTAGCAATTCCTCTTCTTTTTCTTTGGTGATCTCCTCACCTCTTGCTTTCAATCCGGATTCTTGTATCTGCAATAAAGTTTTAGCCGCCTGCGAGCCGCCCATTACCGCGATCTTGGCTGACGGCCAGGCATAGATCAACCTTGGATCATAAGCCTTACCGCACATGGCATAATTGCCCGCGCCGTAGGAGTTGCCGATAATGATAGTAAACTTAGGTACCACGGAGTTAGCGACAGCGTTCACCATTTTAGCGCCGTCTTTAATAATACCCCCTTGTTCTGAGCGGCTACCAACCATAAAGCCTGTCACATCCTGCAAAAACACTAATGGGATCTTCTTCTGGTTGCAGTTCATGATAAAGCGGGTAGCTTTATCTGCCGAATCAGAATAGATGACCCCGCCAAACTGCATTTCGCCTTTTTTAGATTTCAGCACTTTGCGCTGATTAGCTACGATACCTACCGCCCAGCCATCAACCCGGCCCAGGCCGCAAATGATGGATTGCCCATAACCTGCTTTATATTCTTCAAATTCTGAATTATCTAATATCCTGTGAATGATATCAAACATATCATAGGGTTTTTCCCGGCTTTCGGGCATTACGCCGTATATTTCCTTTTCGTCTATTTTGGGTGATGCCGGTTCTATACGGTCGAAACCCGCTTTGATGTAATCGCCCGTCATGCTCATGATCTTGCGGATCGAATCGAGGCAGGCCTTATCATTAGGGTGCTTATAATCGGTTACCCCTGATATTTCACAATGGGTAGTCGCGCCGCCCAAAGTCTCATTATCCACATCTTCGCCTATGGCTGATTTTACCAAATATGATCCCGCCAGGAAAACTGAACCGGTGCCATCTACGATCATCGCCTCATCGCTCATAATGGGCAGATAAGCACCACCAGCCACACATGAACCCATAATAGCAGCTATCTGGATAATACCCTGGCTGCTCATGATGGCATTGTTGCGAAATATGCGTCCAAAATGTTCTTTGTCCGGAAATATCTCATCCTGCAAGGGCAGGAATACACCGGCCGAATCGACCAGGTAAATGATCGGCAGGCGGTTTTCCATAGCGATCTCCTGTGCTCTCAGATTTTTCTTAGCGGTGATGGGGAACCAGGCCCCGGCTTTTACCGTGGCATCATTGGCTACTACCACGCATTGCCTGCCGGATACATAGCCAATACCGCAAACCACACCGCCCGAAGGGCAACCGCCATATTCGGCATACATACCTTCGGCAACAAATGCGCCTATTTCGAGCCAGGGTTTTCCTTCATCAATTAAATAGGCTACGCGTTCGCGGGCCAGCATTTTACCTTTTTCTTTTTGCTTAGCCGCGGCTTTTTCACCCCCGCCGAGGTATATTTTTTTCAACCTGTTATTCAGATCGTAAACAAGCTGTTTATTAATATCTTCATTTTTATTGAATTCGATGTCCATAAGAGGCTTTGATAGGAAATGTAATTTTAGGGAAATTACATGAGGAAAAGAGAATATGGGTGATTTTTGTTTCCCGTTACTATGGCTTCATCCTGTTGTCGACACTAAAATTATTCGGCCGCTTTTTAACAGGTGATATCGACTTAACAATGGTCTCACCCTTAATTTCTTTTTTCACATGCTTCATTCGCGAAATTGAATTTTGATAGGCATCCTCCAGCAGTTGCTTTATATAAGCTTCGGGAAAATCATCTTTTTCTCTTACCTGAATATAGCGGTATTGAGTACCATTGCCCAAAAGTATCTTTCGCGAATCGGCAATGTCCACGCCCCGGTTAAAGCCAAAGTTTACATGATCGCTGCAAACGGCTATGCTGCAAAACACATCACCGGCCTTATCCGTAGGCGACCAGCCAAAGGCAACTGCGTTGTAATTATCATAAATCAGCTCGTTTGTTTCGGGATACAGGTCCCAAACAAACTCCCGGAGCCACAGGGCCGCAGCCTTAACCTGGTCGGGATAAGGCAGCATAAATTTTACAAGGTCGCTAACGGTTTCTTTGGGCATTTATCAATTGTCAATAAGATTGCCGTGATTGTAATTCTCTTAAAATTAATCATTTTTATAAAATAACCCAAAGAGAATATTACCCTGATGGTATAAAGCAAAACAGCGAAGAAAAATTCTTAGCTGAATATAAATGAGAATATAAAATGAATATCGTGGTTTTAGCGATCTAATGCCGCAGGTCCGTTTGCAATACCGGGGCGGCGGGAGCATGATGCGATCTCATCGTATTTATGGCGTGTTCTGTAAACTCAATAAACCGGTAACATTCATCGTTTGACATATTACCTGCTTTTATCTGGATATATCCTCCCGAAGTAGCAAATATCAGGCTCCTTTTTTTGAAAAATGCGTATACCAATAACCCCACTGTCATAATGATCCCGGCAGCCCTGAAAGCTTCTTCCAGTCCATCTTCATCCTTAGGAAAAAAAACAGGGAGCAAAACACAAATTAGTATGGTGATATATAAGATCGCAGTGGTAGATTTTTTGGTTAACTCCATATACGTGATATTCTCAAGACGTATGGATTTATATTCGAGATTGCTCCTGTAAATGATCCTTCTGTTGGTTAAAACCAAACGGTTAGAGTCTGTGGTCGCAATCCTTTCTTCATTTTTTAAATCATCTACCATATTAAATTTGATTAAACAGCGTATTTAAATTCGATATCACCGCTGAAAATACACACCGGCAGTATCCTTTATAATTGGTTTATAAAAACTTGACTGACAATAAGGTTTTATAAAAACCCTATTTCCTTTTTACTTATATAACACGGCAAATGTTTTATAAAAATCTATTAAACATACTAAAATTTCAGGACCTGAAGTCACAAAAATTTAAATCAGCTATAAAGGGGTATGAGCCGACAACGGGACTTGAACCTGCGACCTACTCATTACGAATGAGTTGCTCTACCAACTGAGCTACGTCGGCTAACAAGGTAGTTTAACGCTTTTAAGAAGCGTGACAGATCGAGAAACAAACTTAAAAAAAAGTTTATGTTCTCAACGATTAAAATTTATACCCTGCCAGCCCGTCGGGCAGGGTAATAAAAACTTATAATTTCACAAATTTGGTTTGCCCAACCAGGCTATTGTCCTTATTGTTAACCACCTGTATCAGGTAAGTTCCGGTAAGCAGGTTGCTCACATTATCCTGCCAGTTTGGCTGTGTGGTTACGGCTTGCTTTACAATCATACCTACACTATTGGTGATCTTGATGCTATACGCCGCTACCTGATTTTTGGGATCAATGGTTAAATTAATATGGTTTACTGCAGGGTTAGGATAAACACTCAGGTGGTTATTACCTCCCTGGTTGTTGCTTTTATCACTGTATTGTATAGTTACCACATTTGAGTAAGTAATTTTACTATTCAGATCCTCTTGTTTCAGACGGTATTGGTTAATTCCGTTCACAGCGTTTTTGTCAACCAGGCTGTAGTTACCCTGTCCGCTTGAAGTTAAACCGCCAACCACTTCAAAAGTAGTTCCCTTATTAGTGCTGCGCTCCACGGTGTAGTGCGTATAGTTCTGCTCGTTAACAGCTTTCCAAACCACCTCAACCTGTGGCTTATTACTAACTTTGCTGGCGTTAAAGCTAAGCAGTTGAACAGCCAGCGCAGGGTTTTGGTTTATAACCAGTTTAAACCGTTTTGAACCAAAAGTATTGGTATCGCTTTTAGCGGTAGTAAAGCTGTAAGTTGCTGTAGTGCGCAGGTTAACCGAGTCCTTTTTGAAAGCATCCATCAACCATATATCATATAATTGCGGGATACCTGCTATCGCTTTCGAATTTAGTTTATAGGTACCATCTGTGGTTGCGCCAACATTTAAAGCGATAATTTGATCTTTACTTAAAGGAAGTTGATTGATAGACAGGGGAACACGATCACTGGATAAACTGGCCAGGTTTACTTTGCCTGTACCGGTTTTATAACGGGCGTCTTCCATAATATTAAAAGCTGTATTTGCATTATCATTAAAATTAATGATAATACCTTCTGTATTAATAGAATCCATTGCTAATTGAAGGCGCAGGTATGACGGTGTATTGGTAGCTACCGGTTTTCCCATATATAAATTGGCGCCAGTTACCACGGTGTTTGTTTTTGCAGACTCATTAAAAGTTAACTGAGCTGAAGCATCAAGTGCCTGGACAAAAAAACCTTCGCCGCTTGCAATTACATTACTGTTATCTGTGCCGGTTGTGCCCTTGTGATCAAATGTACCGGCTTGATACACATTGTAAGTTCCGGCTCCCTGTAACCCTGTAGGAATAAGCTGGTAGCTGAAAGGAGATACATTTGGAGCTGTAATGCCCGTACCCGCGCTTGTGCTATATTTATCCCAATCAATAGAGCTTGCATAAGGGTTACCTACTAGGTTAAAGCCCTGAATATTTGGATCACCAGATGCGGTAGTATTACCTAAATTTGCTGAACCCGGAGTATACCAATTGTGTACGGTAACACTACCCTGGTTCAATACACCCACTGCATTTAAGGTATCGGTAGTTGCAGCAGCGCCTACTGTGGTCAATGCACCCAAAGTGGCTTGTTTGCTGCTTCCCCTGTAATAGAACAGGACGCCGTTACCTACAGGAAGATTAGCTGAAGGATAATCGGCATCATCCATTAAGTACAGTGAGGTCGCGATATTTTTAATACCCTTGAAATTACTGTTCAGGAAGGTGGTATACAGCGGTGCGAGATTTTCTCTGTACAAGTACAATGTAGGGTTACCTGCTTTGCTGAACCCGCCGCCGATACCGTCTGTGCCGGTAAGATAAGTGTTGTTCATTAAGTAGTTAACACGATAGGTATTATTCGTTCCATCGTTGCCGGTATAAACAGGTGAAGATATCAAACGATAAGCCCTATTTGCTGATATATACCTCTGTACGGTCGCGTTACCTATAATGCTGCTTCCGGTAGGTATTGCTGGCAAAGTAGCCGAACCTGTAACATCTGAATTTAAAGTAAGTACGCCACCTGCATTTAATATGGTGCTGCCGCTAAGATTTAAACTACCGGTGCTTACTACATAAAACTGTCCTGAACCAGACAATGTTTTGGTACCGCCATTTATAACGTTTAACGTAAAAAATGTAGAACCACCCTGCTGAGGAGTTACCGTATTACCTACAATAGCAACACTGTTGTCTATAAGCGATTGATTACCTGATTGATTAAGATTTACAGCACCTGCGGTAGTTTTAAATGTCCCGGTGTTGGTAAAGCTGTTATTTAAATTAATTATGCCTGTACCTGAAGTAAATGTACCGCCATTGGTAACTGTGCCCGGAAAGTTCAATGTTGCTGTACCATTAGTAAAGCTTGAACCGGCTGCTGATGAGAAATTAGATATCTGAGGTAATGTATATTGATCATAAAGCACAGGAGAAGAACCATGTGCATTAACCGGCGCTGTAAAGTTTGTACCGTTATTCAAAACAATGGTCGGGTTATTGGCGCTCAGATCAACAGGAGTATTTGCGGCAATTGTGACATTACCGGAAACATACAGGGAGCCTGTAGTAGTTGGAGCAATTGTTTTCTTTCCGGTGCCTGAGAAACCTAAATTTTGATAGTTACCCCCCACAAAGGAGAAGAAACCGTTAGTTTGGGGGAAGCTTGCATTGGTGTAAACTACCTGGTCTACATCACCTGAATAAGTTACAAAACTCTGTCCCAAATTGACTAACTGAGTCGCTATAGAGTTTGGACGCACATACCAGAACGTAAAAATATTACTCCCGATTTGCCCGGATGAGCTATAACCACCCGGAATACTTAACGCGTTTGCTCCTTTGAGATACAAGTATTTATTCTCACCAACGCCCTTATTATTAGTCACCTCTATAGTAAATCTCGCCTGAGGCTGTAATAGCGGTTGAGCCGGGTCGTAATTAACCAGGCCTGTGTTTTGTAATATTATTTGACCGCCGACAGTGATGGTGCCTGAAACCAGTGAAGCATTGGAATTACTTACGCTGATGATCCGGGTTGTGGTCGGGTCATTCCTGGTTACGGAATTAAGAACCAAATCTGTAGTGATATTAACACGTAAACCCAAGTTAGGTGAGCCATCCGGTGTAGCAAATTTATACCTGGTAACATTCAACGCATTATCAGGAATAGGCTGTGTATTATCCCCGATCTGCATTTTATTACAAGTAAGTATGCCTATGCCCCACACCCAGGTTTCAATGTGGAAATCAAAACCTAAGGGATAAGTAACAGTGCCATCACCTGATTTACCCAGGTTGTCACTGTGCTTTTGTAAAAAAGTACCGCTAACATTTAATGTACCGTTTATTTCGATGTAAAATGAATTTTTTTCATGATCAATTGCTGAATTATCTCCAATGGTAAGCGCGGCAATGAAAATGGTACTGCCAGAAGGAACGATAATATGTAATACACCTGGGATATTAATACCTACTCCAATTTGTACGACATCTGTAGGGTCAAACTGCCCCGGATAGTTTGTAGCCACTGCTCCATTAACAGTCCAGTTTTCAGGAACCTTCCACTGATAATTAAATGTGCCACTGCCTGTAGCAATACCTTTAGCATTTGACCAGTCATAGACCGTTGCAAAGGCATTTCCTGTAAACGCTGCGAGAAGCGTGGCCAGGATGAATATTTTAAGTAATTGTTTTTTCACAGTCTTCAATAGTTAGCTCTCCATTAATTAGCTTGTGGGTAATAGATCATTGCAATAACTGTGCTTAAAGCGTATAAATAAGCATAAACTGGTCTTTTTTGGTCGATTTATGGCTTAAATAATTTAAAGTGAGCGGAGCGAAGATTTTTGGGCCGGATAACAGGGCATTAATATTCCCCACTTTGCGTAAAATATTTCACACAGAATTGCCTTTTAGTCTTAAAATTTAATTTTTTGTGAAAATCGTAACACGCTGTTATTTATATCTTTAAGTATCCATCGTTTTTATCATATTTACCATTAATTAATTTTGAAATGCAAATAAATATTAAAGAAGCGGTAGCTATTTTGAACAGTTCAAATGGAGCAGCATTTGCCAAAGTGATGGAACATGGTACCATGTCTGTCGAGATCTATCGCCCCCAAAAAGTAGACCCCCAAACACCGCACAAACAGGATGAATTGTATGTGATCTTAACCGGTACCGGTGAGTTTTTAAGCAATGGCAAACGCACTGCTTTTAGTCCTGGGGATGTGCTTTTTGTACCCGCAGGCATTGAGCACCGCTTTGAAAATTTCACAGATGATTTTACTACCTGGGTGATCTTTTATGGAGCAAATGGTGGCGAAAAATAATTATCCGGAATATTAAACTTATTGATAAATTTATAATCTATTATGTTTTTAATGTTCATTATCAATAGAATATCAATGAAGACCTTATTTTTTACCATCGCCATCGTCTCAACTTTTTCGGCTTCAACGCTTAAAGCGCAAAACAAAGCAACGCAGGACGACAGCCATTTTATAACTGTTGCCCAATCACAAACAACCAAAGGGAGGAACAATCAAACGCATTACATTTTAACCAACGTCAATAGCGTTTCGATGGATTTTTCACTGTGCAAGCAAACAAGCAACGGGAGTTGGGATGTAGTACATCACCTTGATCTGAAACCCGGCCAGACTTATGAGGATGTTAATGGATTTACGGCTTATTCAGGAAAATATGTAGTGTATTCGGCACCACATAGTGATTATGCTACTTTTCCAAATTCAACCCAGATCGCGGCACTACAGGCAGGCAACACAAGCGCACCGGCTGCACCGGCCACGCAGCCTGCTACATCAACGCCGACAGCTACTACGCCTGTTGCAACATCTGCTCCGCCCGCCAATACTACGCCTGCAACAGCGCCTGCCACTACTACCAAGCCTAAAGACTGGTAGGTATTTGCGTTTTAATGAATTAGGTTAAATTCCTGTCCCTGAACCAAACTTCGTCGGGCCTGGCATCGAAATTTTCCATCAGGCTGACCAGTTCAATAGGGTCGCCTGATGTGAGTACCCGTTTGCGGTTGGCCGGTTTTAAAAATTGCTGTTCTACCATCACATCCATTTGTTGCAGTAAAAGGTCATAAAACCCGTTTACATTCAGTATACCTATGGGGTGATGATGCAAGCCCAACTGCAGCCATGTGAGTACTTCAAAAAACTCTTCCAATGTGCCAAAACCGCCCGGCAGCATGATAATACCATCACAAAGATCGCTCATCAGTTGCTTGCGCTCATGCATCGTTTTAACAATATGCAGTTCCGTTAAACCAGTGTGGCCAACTTCCTTATCCATTAAAAACTGAGGGATCACTCCTATTGCCTTACCACCTCTTTGGAGAATGGCTTCGGCAAGCAGCCCCATCACCCCTACCTTTCCGCCGCCAAAAACAAGCGTAATTTCGCGGCTCACCATTACTTCGGCTAATTGCTCAATAGTTTGTTTCAGGATAGGGTCGCCGTTAAAATTGGCACCACAGAAGATGCAAAGGGATTTCATTTTAGTTATTGAATTATTGATTTACTGAATTAATGATTAGTCCGAACCGCTGATTTAGGTGATTAAATAATTACGCTGATTTATTAAAATACTCAATTCAACCTAATCAACTAATCTCTAATTAATTGATCTCTAATCACTACCTCGTATAATTCGGTGCTTCCTTAGTTATTGTAATATCGTGCGGATGGCTTTCGCGCATTCCTGCCGCGGTGATACGTACAAATTTGGCTTCCTGTAATTGATCTATAGTAGCAGCACCGCAATAATGCATACCTGCACGTAGACCGCCGATATACTGGTAAATAACCTCGGCCAATGTGCCTTTATAGGGTACACGGCCTACTATTCCTTCGGGAACCAGTTTGGTTACCACATCAGTTTCGTCCTGGAAATAGCGGTCTTTCGAGCCTTTGTCCATTGCTTCGATCGAACCCATACCTCTGTATGATTTAAATTTACGGCCCTCGTAGATGATGGTTTCGCCTGGTGATTCTTCCACCCCGGCAAATAGCGAACCTGCCATTATAGAGCTTGCCCCGGCTGCTATCGCCTTCACAATATCCCCTGTTTGTTTGATACCGCCGTCGGCGATAACCGGGATGCCCCTGCCTTTTAATGCCTGGGCACATTCGTAAACCGCAAATAATTGAGGAACGCCTACACCCGCCACAATACGTGTGGTACAGATAGAACCTGGACCAATACCTACTTTTACCGCGTCAGCACCTGCATCTGCAAGCGCGATGGCTGCTTTAGCGGTAGCGATATTTCCGGCTATCACCTGTACATCCGGATAAAGTGCCTTAACACTTTTCACCATATCGATCACCCCTTTGGAGTGGCCATGCGCGGTATCGACAGTTATCACATCTACACCTGCAGCTACAAGCGCTTTAACACGCTCAATATTATCAGCAGATACGCCAACAGCAGCGCCCACACGCAGGCGGCCAAACTCGTCTTTACAGGCATTGGGGAAGTTTTTGAATTTCTGTATATCCTTAAAAGTAATCAGTCCGCGTAAAAAGCCATCTTTGTCTACAACGGGCAGCTTTTCGATCTTATGGTTCTGTAATATTTCTTCGGCCTGGAAAAGTGTGGTGCCTTGTGGGGCGATCACCAGGTTTTGGCTCGTCATTACCTCACTTACCGGGCGGTTCATTTCTTTCTGGAAACGCAGGTCGCGGTTTGTGATAATGCCTTTTAGTTTATGATCGCCATCGATAACCGGAATACCGCCTATCTTATATTCCCGCATTATTTTAACCGCATCAGCAACGGTAGAAGCTTCGTGCAGGGTGATCGGGTCCTGTATCATGCCGCTTTCTGAGCGTTTTACTTTACGCACCTCATCAGCCTGTGCCTCGATAGACATATTCTTATGCAGAATGCCCAAGCCACCAGCCTGCGCCAAAGCAATAGCCAAAGCCGATTCGGTTACCGTGTCCATTGCTGCTGATAGAATAGGGATATTTAGCCTGATCTTTTTAGTTAAAAAGGAACTGGTATCCACATCGCGCGGTAAAACTTCTGAATAATCCGGGAGTAGTAAAACGTCGTCATAAGTTAAACCTTCGGCGACAAATTTGGAGGGATCTAATTGCATGGCAAATAATTATTTGGATTTATTATTTGCCGGACAAAGATAGCTTTTTATTTCGGATTTCGGAATTAGGATTTCAAAATTCTGTAGAACATGTTCAAAATTGCTTTTTCATGATAAATCCGAAATCAAAAATCCGATGTCCGAAATAAATCAATCCTTCCCTACAATCACTTTATAAAACTTATCAAAGTCGAGGTATTTATTGGCCAGTTGGAGTAATTCTTCAGCAGTAATGGTTTTTATAACTTCAGTATACCTTTCGTAATAATCATAACCTAAATCTGCGAAGTAGATATTTTTGAACTTATCTGCATGCGACATTACATTCTCCAAACTGCCAAGCAACGAACCCAACATATAATTACGGACAAGCGATAACTCTTCTTCGGGTATCAATTCTGTTTTTAAGAGGTTAATTTCCTTTTCTATTTCGGTAACCGCGGCCTTGCAAACATCAGCGCCAACCTCGGTCGCGATAAACCAGGCACTGCCGTGCTTTAACGAACTTATACCTGAACCTATTCCGTAAGTATACCCTTTGTCTTCGCGGATATTAGCCATCAGTCGTGAACCAAAATAACCACCTAACACCGTATTTAGTACTTGTAATGCCGGGAAATCAGCATGTATGCGGGTAATAGAAGGCAGGCCAATCCGGATCGCCGACTGTAACGCTTCAGGCTTTTCTACAAAATAAAAATGCTCTTTTGCGGGCTTTAGTGCGGGCTGCTCCGTACCAGCTATTATCGTTGGATTTTCCCAATCATTTCCAAAAGCATTGGTTAGTTGTTTTAAGGTGCCGCTATCCACTTTTCCTGCCACCATGATGGTACAGTTTGATGGCTGATACATTTGTTTAAAATGCCACAGCATATCATCGCGGTGCAGGGTTTTGTAATCCTCAAATTCGGCCCCCAGGCCATAAATGGTATTACCGTAGATGGCCTTGTTGAACGCCCGGCGGGCAACAACATCATTCTTTTGCAGGCTAACCTGCAGTTTTTGCTGCTGGTTGCGGATAAAAGTTTCCAGTTCCTTTTCGGGGAATATGGAATCGGTAATGACATCCTTTATGACCGGTAACGTATGTTGCAATTGCTTATTCAGCGTATATAACGTTACCTGTGAATGATCATAACCATAATCCACCTGTAAAAAGGCGCCGTAAAAATCCACCTTATCGGCAATTTGCGAGGCTGATAATTTTGAGGTACCCTCGGTCAGCATGGTATTCACCGCCACATTCAAAAGCGGCTTTTTCGGGTCGAAACGCAGGTTGGCAAATATCCATTCAATACGCACCAGTTCCTGGTCGCCGGAATTGAAGGAGAATATATTACAGCCGTTATCCAGCTTTATGTGTTCCGGTTTAATTAAATTGATATGGTCAATTGATTTAGATTCCGGGGGTGTTATTCTGTCTATCGTCATTGGTTAATTAGTTTATTGGTTGATTAGGTTGGATTAGGTTGATTAAGTTAGTATAACCACTCTCTTAATCAACTTATTCAATTCAATCAACTTTTCTCCGCCAAATAAATAAGTACTGATGAATTCTCTTTTCTGAAAATCGCTTGCGCCTGCAGCTGTATCTGTTCGGCGGTTATCGCCAGGTATTTGGCTGTTTCCTTGTTCAGGTCGTCCGCATCACCCAGCAATTCAAACTGGGCCAGGTTCATGGCTTTATCCAGTAATGACATTTCTGAAAACACCATGGTCGATTCTGTTTTGTTCTTCACTTTGGTCAGTTCATCGGCAGGTATCTGGTATTGCTTCAACTTCTCCAATTCTTCCCAAATGGCTGCTTCTGCGGCTTCGATAGTGACACCTTCCAGTGGCTTGCCTTCTACCACAAACATACCCCGGTCAAAGCTGCCCATATTATAAGCATGTATTTCACTGAAAAGTTGTTTATCCTTAACCAAATTGCGATGTAATCGTGAGGAGTTACCACGCGACAGGATATCTGAGATCAAGTCGATCTCATAATAACCTTCTTCCAGTCTGGCAGGCATGTGAAAGGCCATATAAACATCATCCAACGGCACTTTGGCGGTAACCGTTTGGCGGCGCTCCTCCTTCTGTTCGGGTTCCTGCGGCAAGTCGCGGTGGTACTTTTCACCTGCCGGGATCGGCCCAAACCATTTTTCGGCCAGCTGCTTTACCTGTTCGGTATTGATATCACCACCCACTACCATAACAGCATTTTGCGGGTTGTAATGTTTTTTGAAGAAAGCCTTTACATCGGCTATCCGGGCATCCTCAATATGCTTAAGTTCCTTGCCTATGGTGGCCCATTGGTAAGGATGTTTTTTGTAAACCAAAGGGCGCAACTTCAGCCAAACATCACCATAAGGCTGATTAAGGTAACGCTGCTTAAATTCTTCGATCACCACATTGCGCTGCACTTCCAGGCTTTTTTCGCTGAAGGCGAGGCTAAGCATGCGATCGCTCTCGAGCCAAAAAGCCGTCTCAATATTTGTTGCAGGCAAGGTGATATAATAATTGGTGATATCATTGCTGGTAAAAGCGTTATTCTCGCCCCCTACCCGCTGCAGTGGCTCATCATATTGCGGAATATTTACCGAACCGCCAAACATCAGGTGCTCAAATAAATGGGCAAAACCTGTTTGCTCAGGGTTTTCATCGCGGGCACCGACATCATATAAAATGTTCAGCACCGCCATTGGTGTAGTGTGATCCTCGTGAACAACAACCCGCAGGCCATTATCCAATGTAAAACGGTTGAACTTAACCATGGAAAAATAATTAAAAACGGACTGCAAATGTAAAATTTTTGCCGGAAGATGGTGTATTCAGTTTAGGGTTGATTGGGTTAGATTAGGTTGATTAAGTTAATTTAGGGTATAGTGGCACTAATATTTGAGCATAATTATAGTGCTGATTCTCAACTTAATCAACCCATTCACTTAATTAGCTCAATCAACCAGCCATTAAATAACCACTCTCTTAATCAACTTAATCAATCACCTATATCATCAACCAAACCCTTAATCAACCGTTAAACCTATTCAACTAATCCTCAATTACTTAAGTTTTAATGAAAAAACTTGGAGTTATTCTAATTAATACTATATATTTATCCCAGTTATCAACAAATGTTGAATAGTTACTAACAATTTTTCTTAATTGTAGAAGTAGATTTATACCATCATGACCCAATCACAGTTAATTCAGCATATTTCTGCTTATGATAAATATATCAAAGTAGTTAAATTACGCAGTGAACTAAAAGCGCAAAGGTTCACTTTACGGGAGCTGGTCGACCTTACCTTTTATCCCGACAAGCCCATTGCAGTAAAAGCATCCCGCTTACTGGAGACCATGTTGTTAAAGTTCCCGGAAAGCTATTATACTGAAATTGATTACTTGATTGAACGGGTTGATGATGTAAATTGCCAAAGCTGCAAAAGGCATTATGCTAAAATACTGATGCACCTTACCTCGCCGGAAGTATCCAGGGAGGTTCGCAATAAAATGAAAGAACTCAATTTTGAGCGTGTGGTTGAATTGTGTTTCGATTGGATGATAGACCCTAAAATGCTGATCAGCGTAAGAGCCTCAGCTAGCGAGGCCCTCTTTAATTTGCGCCACCGCTATCCATGGATCGCCGAAGAGTTGTCAAAACAATTGGAATACCTGTTGCGCGATGCCACCCCTGCCCTCGCTGCCCGCGGAAACATGATCCTGAGCTACCTGCATTGCGAAGATTAGTGTTATTTTAGCATTGCGATGCTTACCCCCGATGAGTTAATAAAAGAAATAAGCACCACCATGGTTAAAACTAAGGTGGTTAAACTCAGCGCTATCCTGGAGAAACAGGATTTTGCCCTGCGCGATCTGATCAATATTACCTTTCATCCTGATAAAAACATCGCTTTTCGTGCCGCCTGGATACTGGAGAATTTGTTTCTGCAAAAACCTGAAAGTTATTTAAATGATATC
Organism: Mucilaginibacter sp.; assembly: GCA_035489035.1. Taxonomy (GTDB): domain Bacteria; phylum Bacteroidota; class Bacteroidia; order Sphingobacteriales; family Sphingobacteriaceae; genus Mucilaginibacter. Next base: position 146,518 of record DATHKT010000035.1, on the reverse strand, counting down.
GATTACCTGTTTGAGCGGATAAAAGATGTTAAGAATGAAAGCTGCAAAAGGCATTATGCTAAAATAGTGATGCATATTACCGCTCCTAAAGCTCCTTTATTAATCAAACAAAAATTAGAAAAGATAGATCTTGAACCTGTCGTAGAGCAATTCTTCGACTGGATGATCGATCCCAAAGCACCGGTTGCCATAAAAGTATTCGCGAGCCACGCCTTGTTCAATATCAGGCACCGTTACCCCTGGATAGCCGGGGAATTGAAGGATCAGATCCAATTTTTAATGCGTAATGGCTCAGCGGCGATACAATCGAGGGGAAGGAAGTTACTGGCGCAACTTTAGTTTGCAGTGGGCAGTTTGCAGATACAGTTTCAATAAACCTGCCAACTGCACACTGCAAACTTATTCAACCGGTCTGTCACTACCACTGAGGCTGATACTTACCTGTTTATGGTGCAGTTTTGCTTGTATGGCTGATGAACTGTCATCGGCATACATTCCATAGGCATTTACCAATACACCTTTCAATTTATATTTTGGAGAATTGATGCCATATACAATAGACATATCCGATGGATTGCTTTGTCCCTCAAAACGGTAAAATTCATCGATCTCGAAATCATCGGCACCCATGTGTATATCCTGCTCCTTATCGTCAATGGTATCGCCTTCCAGGCTCAAATTGGCTGTATATCCTCTTTTATATAGATCGTTAGTGGCATCCACTAAAGTTTCGTAATTTTTCATGGTGTGTATGTTTAGCTAATTATACAACCATAAAATGAGGCGGTTGTTTGTTGATTTGGATTATAAACGAAGAATCAGGTTTTGTTGGTGACAACGCCAACAGTGGCTAAAGACTTGCGAAGTTTTAAAAACTTCGCAAGTCTGTTTTACTGTGCTATGACGACAACTGTCCTGAAAACAACATTATTTACACATACAAACCATAAGTATTTGATTATAAGTAAATAGTGCTTATTTTTAATTCAACAACAATAAATTATTGATATGAAAAACCAGGAAATATTCGATTTTATTGTAACAAACCCCCTTGACAATTTAAAGGAATACAACAAGCGGCTGGTGGAAAAGCTTGATGAGCTATCAGGCCGGATGAACAAGGTGAGTATATGGATGATCCTTTGCGTTGCCGTATACTATCTTTTTTCGGCATCGATGATCTCATCGGTTAGTTTCGGTTTCATGAGCCTGAGCAAACTGGATATTGTGCCGATGGTGATCCCGTGGCTGTTTGCAATGATCATCCTTTATTTCCTGACACTTAACAATCATTATTATGAATTGCTGCAGGCCTCAAAGATCATCTCCTACTCCATCTACAACAACCCAAATCTGGACGTGCTTGATTACACCATGAACTACAATAATGATTACGTAAGGCTTTTTAATCCTTTTTCGCCGTGGGCCGAGATCCAGAAATGGCGGGGTAAAAAACAATTCGGCAGGTTTGAATCATTCCTGATCCTGCCCCTCATCCTGATCTTGATTTTTCCTTTCGTATTTGAGTTCATAGCTGTTGAACGCTTGTTTACCAAATACTGGAGCTACGGATTCTCCAAATGGTCGGCAGCGTTTTCGATATGGATAAGCATCTATAGCATATTTTGGGTGGTGCGAGGATATAAGGCGGCGATAGCTGATTTTAATGCCGGCATATTACCGCAACCGCCTGCGCCACCTAATGGCCCTGCTTCCAATACCGGTGGCGCTGGTCCGGGAAACGAGCAGGATGTTTAGCCAATGAATATTTACTAAAGCTGACAAAGCCTTTACATAGCTACTTGCGTATTGAATTCAAAAGCGCGAATTTGCACTGAATAAAAACGTAGGCAAAATGGCCGTAACCACTATAAAAAAGGATTCCATCGATTTTTTAAAAGACCTTTCTGAAAATAATAACCGGGATTGGTTCAATCAATATAAAGACCGGTATACCGAAGCACAAAGCAACATCATTGCCTTTGCCGACGCGCTGCTGGCTGAGTTGAATAAACATGATCATATCGAAACCCTTTCGGGCAAGAAGAGCATGTTCAGGATATATAAGGACGTACGTTTTTCTAAAGAGAAAGTGCCTTACAATACGCATTGGAGCGGCAGTTTCAAAAGAGCTACAAAAAAATTACGGGGCGGGTACTATTTCCGTATCTCACCGGGCAACTCATTCCTGGGTGGTGGTTTTTGGGGGCCAGTGCCGGATGATCTGAAACGGATACGCGAGGATATCGACCAGAACTACTCCGACTGGCGGGCTTTGCTGGGCGACAAAACATTTGTGAAAACATTCGGAAAGTTAGGAGGTCAGCAGCTTGGTTCTATGCCACGGGGCTATGCAAAGGATCACCCGGCTATTGACCTGTTACGCTATAAACAATTTATTATCAGGCATGCATTTACCGATGAAGAGGTACTAAGCCCGGATTTTTTGCTGAAGGTAAATGATATCTATATCAAAATGCGGCCGTTTCTGGATCACATGAGCGAAATATTAACAACGGACGGGAATGGGTTATCGATGGTGGATTGAAATGATTGCGAAATAGCTACTTATGGCGATACGAGTAACCGTTGAAGATTATTAAACTTTATATTAATTGTAATCTTAAAATTGTCTTATTCGTCCTGCAGTGAATTAATTCCAATGAGGCAAAACAATAATATCCCTACAACAACTACCCCGTTAAGGGCCTTTTTAAGAATTCTCATTATGTAACCGTTTAGGCTTATTAGGTTTATAAAGTATCAAGGTACGGATATATTTGTCTAAATATTCCTCAAATGTTTATTAATAGCCAAAATGTGGAAAACTTTTGTCGATTATTGGATAATAAGAAAAAACATTAATCAATAATTATTGCGGGCCGGGGTGCTTCACATTGAGTATCGGAAATGAAAAAGCCATCCGTAGATGGCTTTTTCGGATATATGATAGATTTTAATTAGCAGCTTATTTAGCTGGCTCTGCAGGAGTTGGCTGCCCGGCATTTAAAAACACAAACTGGTTATCAAACATATCCAGCTTGATCTTGCTGTCCTTATCAACCTTACCGGCTAAGATGTATTTTGATAATTCGTTCAGTATCTTCTTCTGGATCACCCGCTTTAATGGGCGTGCGCCATATTGAGGATCGTAACCTAACTGGGCCAGCCAATCTAATGCTTCTTCCGAGGCTTCTATCTCGATGCCCATTTCGGCCAGCGTTTGCTGAACTTGTTTGAATTGCAGCTTCACAATGTCACTGATCTCATCGCGGCTAAGCGGAGTAAACATAATGATCTCGTCTATCCTGTTTAAAAACTCGGGGCGGATGGTTTGCCTCAACAGTTCAAACAGCTGGTTTTTGGTTTTGGCTATCACCTGTTCCTTGTCGCTATCATCAAACTCCTGGAAGTTTTCCTGGATAATATTCGAGCCTATGTTTGAGGTCATGATGATGATGGTGTTCTTAAAGTTCACCACGCGGCCTTTGTTATCGGTCAGGCGGCCATCATCCAATACCTGCAACAGGATATTAAACACATCAGGATGCGCTTTTTCTATTTCGTCAAGCAATACCACACTATAGGGCTTGCGGCGCACGGCTTCAGTTAGCTGACCGCCTTCATCATAACCCACATAGCCCGGAGGCGCACCGATCAAACGCGAAACGGAATGACGTTCCTGGTATTCAGACATGTCGATACGTATCAACGCCCCTTCGTCATTAAACAAGTATTCAGCCAAAGCCTTTGCCAGTTCGGTTTTACCCACACCGGTAGTCCCCAGGAAAATGAATGAACCGATCGGCTTTTTCTTATCCTGCAAACCTGCGCGGCTGCGGCGTATAGCATCGCTGATCGCCTCAATAGCTTCTTCCTGCCCGGCTACACGTTTATGCAGCTCATCCTCTAAATGCAATAGCTTTTCGCGTTCACTTTGGATCATTTTTGAAACCGGGATACCCGTCCAGCGTGAGACCACGCCGGCTATATCTTCGGCAGTAACTTCTTCCTTCAGCATCCGGTGATCCTTCTGGTTCTCTAACAAAGCTGCTTTCAGCCTTTCAACCTCATCCTGCGCTTCTTTAATACGGCCGTAGCGCAATTCGGCTACTTTGCCATAATCACCGGCACGTTCGGCCTGCTCAGCTTCCAGTTTATAGTTTTCTATCTGTTCAACCTTGTGGTTGATATTATCTACCACATCCTTTTCACTCTTCCACTGCGCACGCAACGAATCACGACTAGCTGAAAGGTTAGCGATCTCCTCGCTCAGTTCCTTTACCCGCTTATCATCTTTCTCACGTTTGATAGCCTCGCGTTCGATCTCCAGCTGCATAATGCGGCGGTCGAGTTCGTCCACTTCTTCGGGTACCGAGTCCATTTCCAAACGCAGTTTGGAGGCTGCCTCGTCCATCAGGTCGATCGCTTTATCCGGCAAAAATCGATCAGAAATATAGCGTTGCGACATCTCAACAGCGGCTATAATGGCTTCATCCTTAATATGCACCTTGTGGTGAGTTTCGTAACGTTCCTTCAAACCACGCAGGATAGAAATAGCATCCTGAGTATCCGGCTCATCCACCAATACCATCTGGAAACGGCGCTCCAAAGCTTTATCCTTTTCCATGTATTTCTGGTATTCGTTCAGGGTAGTTGCACCAATAGCTCTCAGTTCGCCACGGGCCAAAGCAGGTTTCAGGATGTTGGCAGCATCCATAGCGCCTTCGCCGCCACCGGCGCCAACCAGTGTATGTATCTCATCGATAAATAGGATGATCTCGCCATCGGCCTGGGTAACTTCCTTGATAACAGCTTTCAGGCGTTCTTCAAACTCGCCTTTGTATTTAGCCCCTGCTATCAGCGCTCCCATATCCAGCGAATACACCGTTTTACTTTTCAGGTTCTCGGGCACATCACCCTTGATGATCCTGAAAGCGATACCTTCAGCAATGGCGGTTTTACCTACACCGGGCTCACCAACCAAAATAGGGTTGTTCTTGGTACGTCGCGATAATATCTGTATCACCCGCCTGATCTCATCATCACGACCGATCACCGGGTCGAGCTTGCCTGATTCGGCATATTCATTCAGGTTGCGGGCGTATTTATTTAGGGCGTTGTAAGTAGCTTCGGCATTCTGGTCGGTCACTTTACTATCGCCGCGTAATGCGATGATGGCTTTTTTAAGGTCTTTCTCGTTTACACCCAAATCCTTTAATGCGGTGCTGGTTTTGCCACCGGCCGCCAGGATACCCAATAATATATGTTCAACGGATACAAACTCATCCTTAAACTCTTTAAGATATGATGTCGCTTTTTGCAAAGCAGAATTAGCCTCTGATGATAAATAAACATCGCTTCCGCTTACTTTAGGGAAGGTGGCTATCTGCTCATCAAGTGTTTCGTTCAACCGGTTAAGGTTAACGTTTAGTTTTTTGAGTAAATAAGTAATAACATTTTCATCAACCAATAACAATCCCTTCAGCAAGTGAGCATTCTCAATGGCCTGCTGCTGATTGCCGGTTGCAATTTCGGAAGCTTTTTGTACGGCTTCCTGCGCTTTTATGGTGAAATTATTAAAGTTCATGCTATACAGTTATCAAAACAATTGCCATACCGTGTAAAGTGAAAAAATGTCATTCAAAAATGATTTGAAAGGACATTCTGTCTGTTTTATAGTGTTAATCAGAACATTATCAGTAACAAAGCAGATATATTACTTGTGTTTATAACAGTAAATTTTATATTTTTGATACCACATTAAACTAAAGTTTTGAGTCCACAGCCGCAAAATAAAATTCTGGGTAAGCATAAATCTTCCTATCGCGACTATTATACTTTAAAAAATCTTGTTGCCGTAAGAACCGGCAGCATTATCTTTTTGATCCTGAATTTGATATTGCTCATACTTTATTATGTTTTATCCGAAAGTCTTACCCGAGCGCAAAACTTTCCCGAATTCCATTTTGCCAACCTGCTGTATATTTGTATAACGCCTATTTTTCTTATCGGAAGCTATGTGCTGATCTACCTGTTCAAAAAACAAAAAAGAGGCAATATTGTGATGGGCTCTTTTGTTTTTTTGTTTTCGCTTTACATTATATTTTGCGGGATGTTTTCCAGTTTTATCGCCACATCCGATCCCAGAAATGCCTTAACCTTATACCTTACTGCCCTCAGTATCATCAGCGTAGTATTTGTGTTTGAAAACGATGAGACTATCATACTGCTTATCCTTTCGGAGATTATTTTTACCAGTCTTTTATACCTTAACAGGGCCGAGGGACCGGAGATGGTTTATGATCAGATCATTTCGGTAACGCTGCTATTCTGCTTTTACTTTATTTCGAGATATTTCTATTCGTACAAATCCAGCTATTATACGCAGCTGGTTGATATCCGTGATAAGAATATCGATATCGAAAAGGCGGGCGCTTTCAAAAACGAGATACTGGGCATGGTGGCGCATGACCTGCGCAACCCGATAGCTGCCATCGAAACGCTGACGATGATGATGGAAATGGAGGATGTGGACAAGGATACCCGCGAAAACCTTGACATGATCAAAACATCCTGCGTTAAAGCCCGGGGTATTATTGCAGATCTGCTGGATGCAGCCAATAATGAGAATATTAACATTATCGAAACCCAAAGAACTGAACTTAACCATTTTGTAAAAAGCATCATCAGCGAATGGAAAGTACAGAAGGAAGCCAAAAATAACATCATTCTTATCAGTTCCAAAAACCAGGTTTTTGTGGAGATCAATGCTGAAAAATTTCAGCGGGTAATGGACAATCTGATCACCAACGCGCTTAAATTTTCAAAGGAAAACAATAAAGTAGAGATCTATTTAAGCGCAAAAAACGGCCTGGCTATAGTTCAGGTGAGGGATTATGGCCTCGGTATCCCACAAGATATGCTGCCTTATATTTTCGAACGCTTCTCCAAAGCCCGCCGACCCGGCCTAAGGGGCGAGCAATCCACGGGCCTCGGTTTGAGTATATCCCGTCAAATTATTGAGAATCATAGTGGTACAATTGATGTGATCAGTGAGGAGCGAAAGGGGTCTACTTTTACGATAAAATTGCCGATTGTGGAGTAGGACACGATTTTAAGAAACTATCTGAATTTATACTATTATCTTTTTGGAACAAAAAGAGGGGTGTCACACTGAGGCACTCGAAGTGTGTGCGTAAAGGCCATTGCCCGCCTGCTTCGAGTGCCTCAGCATGACACCCGATACACAATGTTTCATTTTACATAAAGTTACGGAAATCGGGTTACTAATCTATAATCCCTTTATCAAAAAATCGCCCATCAAAATTCACCAAATACAATTCCTTTGATGCCCGCGTACAAGCAGTGTAGAACCATCTTAAAAAATCCATATTGATCATTTCTTCGGTCAGGTAACCCTGGTCTACAAATACGGCGTCCCATTGCCCCCCCTGTGCTTTGTGGCAGGTTACGGCGTAGGCAAATTTGATCTGCAGCGCATTATAATATGGGTTCAGTTTCAACTCATCCAGCTTGGCCTTGCGGTTTTGAATATGGTCGTAATCCTTCATCACTTCCAGGAAAAAGCGTTTCTGCTCTGTTGGCGGCAAAGCTGGTGCTTCAGAATATAGGGTATCTAACAGTATCTTGCAATCCAGCACCGGGTCTTCGGCGTAATCAATAAACTCCAGTTGCACATCGGCGAAGCGGAGGCCATACATTTCTTCAAACCGGCGTACTTTTTTGATGCGGGCAATGTCGCCATTGGCGATAAAGCCAGTGCTTCCCTCCTCCTGCTCCTGCAGCCAGAAATAGTTATTACGCACCACCATGATCTGGTCGCCGCCGGTAAGTTCCTCTTCGCGCAGCAAAATGCGTCCCCGGATCTGCCGGTTATATAAATTGGAGTTTTTGTTGGACCGGCAAACGATCAGGGTGCTATCGTACCCATATTTGTTGTAGGCATAGTTAAGTCCTTCTTCCAGCCGCTCGCCGGTCATGCGGTAAACGTCTTTATATCCTTTGGTGATAATTTTCGGCGTAATTACTTTTCCCTGCCGGATGATCTCGCGCATGGCGGTTACATTATACAGTATCCCCGAGTCCTTTCCCTGCCGCAATACATCCGTCAACTCAAAACTGAAAATATCCACCGCGAAGGTCTTTTTCATCAGGTTGAGATCAAGCGCCGGACTGTTATCCGCCCCCACCGGCGGCAATTGCGCGGTATCCCCTACCAGCATCAGCTTGCAGTTTTTGGTATTGTATACATAGCTCACCAGATCGTGCAGCAGGGTTTCGTGGTTATTGCCGCTGGCCTCATCCGAAATCATGGAGGCCTCATCCACAATAAATATAGTATCGGTAGCAAGGTTATCCGCCAACCTGAATGCATCATCAATACTCAGCGCTGATTTTTTGCGGTAGATTCGTTTGTGAATAGTAAAAGCCTTCCTGCCCGAATAATTGGTGATCACCTTGGCCGCCCGCCCGGTTGGCGCCAGCAACACCGAGCGGTAATTATAATATTTCAGCGCTTTCACCAGCGCACCCAATACGGTGGTTTTACCTGTGCCGGCGTAACCCTTTAAAATAAAGCACTCATCGCCGTTATCGCTTTTCAGAAATTCATCAAGGCGACCGAATAATTCCAGTTGCTGTGAGGTTGGCTCATGCGGAAACGCCTGGATGATATGGTCTGTTGAGGGCACAGACAAAAATGGAGAATATTATTTACGATTTTAGATTTACGAGTTACGAATAATTAATTCGTTCAATAAAAGTAAAAGACAACTCAATGCAGTGTATTATTTTTTTGGCCCATAAAACGAGGTCCCTCCAGCTGCTGTTTTCTTTTCAAGTTCCATAGTAATAGCCTTTTGATCACGTTTTACAAGCGCCAGGTATTTTTTTAGTATTTTCTTTTGCCGTGAAGTTCCGGTTTTAATAGTTTGATCTATCTGGAGGCGGAAGGCATTTACAAAAAGTGTATCGTTCCCAAAATTACCAAAGCAAGCGATTTTTTTTGCAGTTAGGTCGTATGGTTGATTTTCATAAGGTTGAATATCAAGTTCATAAATAAATTTCCTATTGTTCCATTTATAGCCAACATTTTTATCTCCATTTATAAGTGAAATATCTTCATGTGCACACCATGGACAATCTGCTTTATATATACTACCAGGAAAAAAATTGTATACATAGTCAACTGATAAATAATCATTTTCATCGCCGTGGAATTCAAAACTAGTTTTTACAGCTTGATTCATATAAAGCCCCCATCCATAAATATGTGCATCATTAATAAGGTCAAGACATTTATAAACTTTATTATTAATAAGCTTATAAAAACTGTAGCCATCAATGTAGATGCCTGAGCCATGATCGTAAACTCGTCTTAAATAAAAGGTTTTATTTTTGGAAAAGCAGTTTGCGACATAAAGTGTTGGTGAGCCATAAAAGGTATCGATTGCTTCACGATAGATCAGATACCAATCGCCTTTTATTTGTTTGAATACGCAAAGATCCGGACTGCTATAATCCCAACCAAACAGGCATATCAATTCATTACCTGGTTCATCATCAAGATTAACAGACATTACATTAAACACACGACCATAACCAGGATCGACATGCTCTGCATTGGAATTGGTAAGCGTATCTGGTTTAACAATGCTGTTGAATTCCTTTAAAAGCTTGATATTATTTCTTGTGTAATTAAAACGGATAGCTTGTTCGATCCACCAGGATGGTATTTTTATTCCGTTAATTTTATCGGCTCTTTGATTTTTGGGCACGTTAGTTTCGGTTTGAACACAAGCGCTTAAAATCGATAAAAGAAGTATTATAGAGCAAGAAATGCGGTGCATGGGTTTAGATTATTGACTGGTATGAATATACCAAATATTGTATATTTATTTAATGAAATAACCGCTTTCCAAATAATTTTTATTGCTACCCGGACTTTCCCAAAAAAGACCTTGGGGAACTTTATCGGATAAGTACTCAAGTAATTCAAAAAATATTACTTTTGCCATAACCGCATGAGTAACCACAACCACCATTACCGTGATACCGATTTCGACCCGGAGCAGAGTGCCGACTATACTTTGTTAGTACAGGCAGGCCCGGATTCGTTTTCGTATGCGGTAACCGGGCAAAATAAGCTGCTTGTACTGGAGAAAAATGTCAGCCTGAATGAGCTGACCGAACCAACGGAGGAACATAATCATCTATCCCACAATTACAAACAACGCATCATCGGTTTGCCCAATAACGGTTTCACTTTTATCCCCGATAGCTTATTCCGCCCCGATTTGGTGGCTGATTTCGCCCGTTTTTTGGATGTAAAGGCCGGCGAAAAGGTTTTCTCGCAACCACTGGATGCCGATAACCAGGTGATCTATAAGGTTGAAGAAAAATTAGCTGATAAGCTCAGCGCTAATAATGTGGTATTCGCCGCCAAAGGCTGGATCATGGCTACTGCGGCAAAAAATCCGGCTAAAGAAAATCTCTATCTTAATATCGATAATGATAAGGTTGAATTGCTCAATTTTCAGGACAGCAAGCTGCGCTTTTACAACGGCTTTGAATTTAAAAACGAGGATGAACTGGTTTACTTTACTTCGCTGGTCATTGAGGAGCTGCAATTGCAGCCGCAAAACATTACGTTAATTTTGAGCGGGGATGTGGAGCAGGGTGATAAAAACAGCAGCCGCTTAATTGAATTTTTTCAGCATGTTCAACTGAATGATCAGAAAGTATTGGATCTGCCCGGAGAAATAACGTCTCACACCGTATTAACCCTTACCGCTTTATCCTTATGCGGATCATCGGAGGCACGTTAAGAGGGCTCAGGCTTAACCCGCCTAAGAATTTGCCCGTTCGCCCTACTACCGACCTGGCGAAGGAAGCCCTGTTCAATATCCTCCAAAATCAAATCGAATTCGAAAACATCAAGGTGCTCGACCTGTTTGCCGGCACCGGTAATATTTCGCTTGAATTTGCTTCAAGGGAAGCCGCACAGGTGATCTCTATTGACCGCAGCATCCATTGCATCAACTATATTAAAGACACCGCCCGGCAGCATAAACTGGAGCAAATAAAAACTTATAAGGCCGATGTGTTTAAATACCTGGAACTAGAAACGGAACAATACGATCTGATATTCGCCGATCCGCCTTACGACTTTAACCAGATACCCGAAATACCCAAGATCATATTTGAAAAAAATTTATTATTGCCGGGCGGTATGCTGATCGTAGAGCATCAGTCATTGCAAAACTTGAGTAATCATCCGGCATTTACTGAGCAGCGAACTTACGGGCATTCGGCTTTTTCGTTTTTTAAAACTCCTGAAACCGGTAACTAAACCTCTATCACTTCAATACCCGATTCCTTAAAATAGTCCAGGTCAGCTGAGGTAGAATTGGTGATTAGTGCATCTATCATATCGAGCCCGGCAAACTTCAAATAACTTTCTTTACCTATTTTACTTTCATCACATAGTAAGTAAGTTTTTGTGCTGTTGGCGGCAAAGGCCTGCGTTATATCGGCTTCCAGCTCGCTGTTGGCAAACAGCCCGTTGCGGGATATGCCATCAACCCCTAAAAATGCTTTGCTTGCCCGGTACCTGGCTATATGCTCGTTGGCAATTTTACCGTGTACCGCCTGCCTTTCGGCATCAAACTCCCCTCCAATGATATTGAGCGAAACCAAACTATTTTGCAACTCATAAACTACCGGGATAGAGTTGGTGATCACTTTGATCTTTTTATTCTTAATAAATTGGCACAACCTGAACACGGTGCTGCCGCAATCCATAAAAATAATATCACCATCGATAATCTGGCCCGCAGCCGCGCGGCATATTTTATCTTTCGCTTCCACATTTTTTGCCGCCTTATTTACAAAATCATGCGGTATCTCTAACGGATTTACTTTCATTGCGCCGCCGTGGGTGCGATAAAGCAGCCCATCAGCGGCCAACTGGTTCAGATCGCGGCGTGTAGTGATCTCTGATATCTTTAACTCAGCGGCAATTTGTTTGATATCCACCTCGCCGTCAGTGTCTAACTTTTTCAGAATTATTTGCTTTCTTTTTTGAAAGTTCATTCTTTATTCTTTTATTTGTTCAAAAATAATCATAATCGATCAAAAACAATCATTTTATTTTGAATAATATCAAGATTCTTAAAAACGAGATACTATCCGACAACTGGTATATTTTAAGAAAAATAACCTTTGAGCAGCAGCACAAAGATGGCCATTGGGAAAAAATGTCGCGCGAGGCTTATGACCGTGGCAATGGGGCAGTTATACTTTTATACAATAAAAGTATGCAGTCGGTTATATTAACCAGCCAGTTTCGTATGCCATCTTATTTAAATGGGAATGAAAGCGGTTACCTGATCGAATGCTGCGCGGGGTTATTGGATAAAGACAATCCTGAAGAATGCATCAAACGCGAAACAGAGGAAGAAACCGGCTACAAGATATCGGATGTGAAAAAGATATTTGAGGTATATATGTCGCCCGGTTCTGTTACCGAAATGCTGTATTTTTTTGTTGCCGAATATACCAAAGAAATGAAGGTAAGCGAAGGCGGCGGCGCGCATGATGAAACTGAAAATATCGAGGTACTTGAGTTACCATTTCAGCAAGCGGTTGATATGATCGGTACTGGCGAAATAAAGGACGCCAAAACCATTATGCTGTTGCAATACGCGCAGTTACATAACTTATTAGCATGAAAACAAAACCGATGACCATTTTAATAGCCGGGCCCTATCGTTCAGGCACTAATGACGACCCGTTGTTAATGCAACAAAATTTAAACCGTATGGAAGCTATGGCGCTACCTTTATTCAGGGCCGGGCATATACCTCTTATTGGCGAGTGGCTGGCATTGCCCTTGTTAAAAGCTGCCGGTTCAAAACATCCAGGGGATGAAGCGTACCAGGAAATATCATACCCCATAGCCCGTCGACTGCTTACTAAATGTGACGCGGTATTGCGAATTGAAGGCGTTTCGAAAGGCGCGGATGGTGATGTAGCCCTGGCCAAAGAGCTTGGCTTAAAAATTTATTACAAGCTTGAAGATATTATCGGGAATTAAAAGACCCGTATTTGATAATTGATTGCTATTTTTGATAAGAAGTTATCCCAATTTATATGAAGGTTGCCCTTTTCCCAGGCTCATTTGATCCCGTTACCAAGGCCCATGTTGACATCATTAAGCGCTCCATTGGTCTTTTTGATAAGCTTTACATCGGCATTGGCGATAATAGCTCAAAAAAAGGTCTACTGAGCATTGAGCAACGCGAACAAATGCTGCGGGCTGTATTTCAGAGCGAGCCCAAAATCCATATTGTAGCTTACGAGGGCCTAACAGTAGAATTTTGCCGTAGTATTGGCGCAACTTATATGCTCAGGGGCATCCGCACCGTATCCGACTTTGAATATGAGAAAGGTATCGCCCAAATGAACCATTCGCTTGCCCCCGATATCGAAAGTATCTTTATTGTAAGCAAGCCCGGCTATTCGTCCATTAGCTCCACCATCGTCCGTGAGATACTGCGCTATAATGGCGATGTGAGTCAGTTTATTCCGAAAGAGGCGCTGGCTTATCTTTAAACAGGTCCATTTTTGCCAGCACATCCATAATGGATGGAAATGTATTTTTTACGATGGCATCAATATGCCCTTTCCTGAACCAGCGTACATCAGTGATACCTTCTTCCTTTTGCGGTTTTAGCTTTTCGGTACCTGTATAGGCCATTCGGTACCAGTGCGTTCTTTTCAGCACTACTTCGCCCTTATAGCCATAGGTGTGATAGGTCTTGCATATTTTATCGCCGATGCTGCTCACCGTTATGCCGCACTCCTCCTCTACTTCACGTACGGCGCCTTCCCGTTTTTTCTCACCTTTTTCAATTTTGCCTTTAGGCAGATCCCACTTGTCGTTGCGATAAATAAACAGGTATTCGCCTTTGGCATTTTCTACCATTCCACCGGCGGCTTCGATAACTCCGATGCTTTTCATTACTGTATTTAGATAGGCCTTTGCATCAGCGCAAAGCAGGAAATAGAATTTGCCGCCCGGCTTTCCGTTAAACTCGTTATAAAAAGTTTTCAGATCAAAAGTTTGGGCATCTATCTTTTGATAGCGTTCCACATTTTTGGGCACTGATTCTGTTACCAGGATAACTTTTTCGTTAATATAAATTCTGTACTTTTGGGCCATGTTTAATAAAAGTGAGATCGAACAGCAGGTAGCCGAGTTCCTGCTGCAAATTAAAGCAATTAAATTACAACCTGATAATCCTTTTACATGGGCATCAGGCTGGAAATCCCCTATTTATTGTGATAACCGCATTACGCTTTCACATCCAACTATACGTACCTATATCAGGCAAAAACTAACTGTATTAATACAAGAAGAATTTGGCGCGGTTGGATGCATAGCAGGTGTGGCAACCGCGGGGATCCCACAAGGCGCGTTGGTAGCGCAGGAATTGGGCCTGCCATTTATCTATGTCCGCTCCAAACCAAAAGATCATGGCACGGGTAGTCTGATAGAAGGAGAAATTTCACCAGAAAAAAGAGTTGTTGTGATTGAAGACCTGATCTCGACTGGCAAAAGCAGCTTGCAGGCGGTAGATGCCCTGCGGGCGGCAGGTTATGAAATAGCCGGGCTGGCAGCCATATTCAGTTATGGATTTGATGAGGCTACTGAGAATTTTAAACAATCTGGTTGTAAATTCTTTACCTTATCAAATTATACTGCCCTGTTAAAATATGCTGAAGCTCATCAGTATATTTCTGCCGATGATGTTGAAATACTAAGGCAATGGCGCAAATCACCATCAACCTGGGGACAATAATTAGTGGGATTAAGTTAATAACCGAACTTAATCATTCATTTATCCGTTCAACCTGATAACAAATCAACCACCAATACATGACCACTTTTGAAAGTAAGGCAAGCATAAATAAGCCGGTAAGCGAGGTTTATCAATTCCTGGCTGATATGAATAACCATCAGCAATTAATGCCCGAAAACATAAAGGATTGGTCATCCTCGACTGAAGAAGCGCATTTTAGTATTCAAAATATGGCCTCTCTCGCTATAAAAATGGATAGCTTAACAGAAAATGCTGAAATAAAGATCGTGTCTATCGAAAATCCGCCGTTTCACATTGAGTTGAAATGGCTGCTGACTGATGTATCCGGAATTACTGAGGCGGTACTCATCATATCTGCGGAACTGAGTATGATGATGAAAATGCTGGCAAGCGGCCCATTACAAAAATTAGCCAATCATCAAACGCAAAAATTAACCGAAATATTAAGCTAATCTGCTGCTTAATATTCATTAACTAACACATTATTAATAATTTCTTCTAACCCTTAAATGCAGTATAACTGCTGCAATATTAACGGTAAATAATCCTACAATTAAAAGTATCATGTCCAGGTATATTGGTTTATGCAGAATAGAAGGCAAAAGCCATTCCAAACAAAGTATAACCTACTAATAGCTATAAACTTAACAAGTGCCCAGGCCTTTAATTTATATATCGGGCAACAGTTTCTACAATTAAAAAAAGTTGAGGAATTATTGCGGGATGAATTTCCCCTAAATGATGGCGTTTCATGCATCATAAATAATATTAAGTATTCAGCAGTAATGAAATCTGCCCGAATTACCGTATTTTTGCGGCAAATTACAGGTGCAGCATGATAACGGTATCCAATTTATCCTTACGCTACGGCAAGCGTACACTTTTTGAAGAAGTAAACTTAAAATTTACCCAGGGCAATTGCTATGGTATAATCGGGGCCAATGGTGCCGGTAAATCTACCTTTTTAAAGATCCTTTCGGGCGAGATCGATCCTTCATCAGGTTCAGTAGGTTTTACTCCCGGCGAACGGATGGCTGTTTTAAGCCAGAACCACTATGCATTCGATGAATTTACGGTATTAGAAACTGTGATGATGGGGCATAAAGAAATGTATGCCGTAATGAAGGAGAAGGATGCCATTTACCTGAAAGAAGATTTTAGCGATGCTGATGGTGAACGCGCCGGCGAACTGGAAAACCTGTTTGCCGAAATGGATGGCTGGAACGCTGAAAGCGATGCCGCTACCCTGCTGAGCAACCTCGGTATAAAAGAAGAATTTCACTATCAATTGGTAAAAGACCTTGATAATACACAAAAGGTGCGTGTGTTATTAGCGCAGGCACTTTTTGGTAAACCAGATATATTACTACTTGATGAGCCTACCAATGATCTGGATATTCATACAGTAAGTTGGCTGGAAGACTTTCTGGCCGGGTACGAGGCCATTGTACTGGTAGTATCGCACGACAGGCACTTCCTGGATACGGTGTGTACCCATGTGGTAGATATCGATTTTGCCAAGATGAGCATTTACACCGGTAACTATACGTTCTGGTATGAATCAAGCCAGTTGGCTTTAAAACAACGTTCGGATCAGAATAAAAAGACAGAGGACCGCGTAAAAGAACTACAGGAATTTATCCGCCGTTTCAGCGCCAACGCCTCCAAATCAAAGCAGGCTACCAGTCGTAAAAAAGCTTTGGATAAGATCAACCTGGATGAGATCAAGCCATCCAACCGTAAATATCCCGGGATCATATTCAATAACCTGGGGCGTGAAGCCGGTGACCAGATATTACAGGTTGAAAATTTGAGCAAAAACCTTAACGGCGAACTGTTATTCAACAATATCAGGCTGACCGTAAACAAAGGCGATAAAATTGCCATTCTATCTCAAAACAGTTTGGCTACTACAGCTTTCTATAATATTCTGATGGGGCGTGATAAAGCCTTTAAAGGCGAATTTAAGTGGGGAGTAACCATTAACGCAGCTGATATCCCAATTGATAATGCCGATTACTTTAAAGGCAAGGACGACAACCTGATCGATTGGCTGCGCGAATATTCGCCGGGTGAAAAGGACGACCAGTTTATCCGTGGCTTTTTGGGCCGGATGCTTTTTTCTGGCGAGGAAGTATTAAAGAAAAGCAACGTGCTATCGGGAGGCGAAAAAATGCGCTGCATGTTTAGCCGGATGATGCTGCAACAGGCTAACGTGTTGCTGTTTGATGAGCCAACCAATCACCTCGACCTCGAATCGATCACCGCATTGAATAATGGCATGCGTGATTTCAGGGGAACTATTCTGTTCACCTCGCGGGATCATGAGCTGACTGAAACTGTAGCCAACCGTGTGATTGAGCTTACGCCAGGCGGACTGATCGATAAGCTGATGACTTATGATGAATACATCAACAGCGATGTGGTGCAGAAACAAAGAGATGAAATGTACGCTTTAGCTTAAGCAGAAAGGATAAAGGCGAAATATCTATCAATTTTGAAATTGCAAATTCGACATTCGAAATTGAAATAAAATTCGTTTATTTGCAGCCCGGTAAAAAAACATGACTTGGTAGCTCAGCCGGTAGAGCAACTGACTCTTAAATTGTTTCTCTGCCGCCCCTTACATCATTTAGACCTGTTTTTGCCTTAAAGAACACTTTTTTGCAAACTATTTGCAAACCGTAACCTTGTAAATAAATTAATTAACTGTATCGCTAATCTAAGCGAATTTCTTTTGTGATGCAATTGGCTTTAAGTTGTGTCTATCATGGCTTTTCTGATTAAGTGAATAAATAATTATGATGCCCACTCAGGTTTGGTGCGATCAAGCAAGAAAGGAAACGGAATAAATGGACTATGAGGGGACTGTGGGTTTATGCCGTAGTCTTTCTTGCGCTTCAGAAGCACCAGTCCTAACTTTGCTCAATAATTATGTATTCTCTCTCCATATTCTTAATCCAACATATTTAAGATTTCTTACTTTATAGGGGTATAGTAAAACTTGGATTAACATTTTAGGCTGCTACACTTTTTCGAAAATAGGGATTATTAAGACCCCTTTTATCAACTGTCGCAAAACAAAAGAATTGGATGTAAGTGGGGATTGATGCCTTGTCCTTTATTTTATAAGGTATGATGTCAATAACTATTAAAGAACAGGTCAAAGCAATTTTTGAGGCGAGCTTTAGATTTAATGATAAAGTTATGCATTAGTTACTACTGAGTTGCATAAGTATGATAAAGTTCTCAAAATCGATGGCGTTGCTTTTACAAAAGCTGGTAAGGAGTTATTAAATATCATTCCCATAAAAAATGTTTCCGAATATAAACTGGCACTGATTCAATTCTTTGAAAGTAGAAAATTGAAGATGGTTGAAGTGAGTTTTTAACAGGCCACTCCTGTAGTTCTTAAAAAAAGTAGTTTCATATATTCTTCTAATGAACTTTAAGAAAAAAGCAAATCACTCTAAAGTCTCTTCTTGAAATTAAACAACACTGTCAAGACTTTTTTCGTTGCAGGACTTGATAAACAGTTCTCCCAATTCTGTTAGCGAATGTTCTTCTAGATCGGACTCGATCTCCATATCGAAGTCTACCACCAAGTAATCATCATCTGGATTGTTTGGTATTTCCAACGTATGTGTGTTAGTATAAGGCCTTAATATGACCTTAATAAGCCCAAGCCTTATGAGGTTCGATAATTGATATTCTTTTAATCCTTTAGGTGATACAGATTGCGGTTCTTTAATCTTACTGACCATCATCTGTTCTTTTGATTGCAAATCTTTCAGGCCTTTTTCGAGTTGGTAAATTTCGCCGGACAAATTATGCGTCGGTAAGTATTGATGTGGGAATAGCAAATTGGTTTGGGTGCGCTTTTCCAATTCCTCCTTTAACGGTAACAAATGTGTATATATTGATGTTTCATTCAAAGGCCTTTCATCTCTGAATTTTTCGAGCATCTCTGTCCATTTTTGAACTCTCAATTGCCTTTCCTCGAATACATTTCCCAAAAATAAAAACTCTTCAAGAGATACTTGACTTAAGATGTAGGGAAATACATGGTTATCAATATTTTGCTTAGAATCGACCATGTTGCCAAGTAAGACAGCCCATTTGTCTTGTAAGACTTCCTCTTCTTCTAAACTTGCATATTCAAGTAACGGGCAAAGTAATTTCAATGATATTTGCTTTGATTCTATATTATGTCTTTCGCAGTAGGTCTTAGCTTTGTTCACAATACTCACTTGATTTCTAAAACGCCATAATGCGACCCCCTCTTTCAATAATAAGCCTGTTTCTTCAACAGCCGGGCCAATTAATTTCTCTAAGAATGCTTTGGCCAAATCAATTCCTTTTTCAATTGCCTTTGATGAGATTTCTATTTCGAGTTTTGCCATGGATAAAATTACGAATTCTCTTAAAATGCCTCAGAAATACACAGTTATTGTATATTAAGATATTTGCTCTAGTCTGAGATTAAAATTTTTATTAAAAGTACCGAAAACTATTGTCAACAGACTCAGGATTTGATTCAAAGTAGTTTCATCAACGAAGTTACAAACTTTTCAAATTTCATAGAATCGAGTTTGGTGCTGTTTGCGTGAATGTTGAAACGCTATTTGGAACTTTGTTGAAATGCCGTTCTAACTTTTCGCCTTAAAAGGTAATTTTTTAAAGTACTTTCGTAGGTATTTAAATGATCATTTAGGGTAAGGTTACAGGTTGTTATATTTAACTATTTCCAGTTCATTACTTTTATTAAAAGTTTTTGAAACCTTATTAGGTTAAAACGAGTATATTGGACTTGACTTTTATCTTATTTTCATTATGTCTGCAAAACTTTCTGATCTCATGCCATCATTGATGGATAAAGAGAAGGATTCCTCAATCAACTTCCGTGACATCATAAATAAATATTTATACCATTGGCCACTTTTTATTATTGGAATTGCCATTACTATGACCGCAGCTTTTTTTTATCTGCAAATATCAAGTCCTGTATATGAAATAAAGGCCTCAATAATTATCCAGGATGAAAAAAAAGATCCCGATGAAAAGCAGAAGCTCCAGGAACTTGATCTCTTAAAATCAACCAAACTTGTAGAAAATGAAATCGAAGTTTTAAAATCCAGGAATTTGATTTTGCAGGTCGTTAACAATCTAACTCTTTGGGTAGACTATAAACAAAAAAACGGATTAAAAACCGAGGATCTCTACGGCGTTTCGCCAGTAAAGTTTAAATTGATCGAACCCCATGGCATTATAGGCGATCATAAATTAACTATAAAAATAAAGGATAATAACTCCTATTTTCTGGAGAAATCTAATGGCGAGTTAAAAGAGATATCCTTTAACAGTAATTTGGAAAACAGCTTTGGCGTGTGGAAACTCGAGCCACAGACGAACATTAAAGAATTCATCGGCAATGAGATCAAAATCACCATTACTGACCCCAA
This sequence comes from Mucilaginibacter sp., assembly GCA_035489035.1. Taxonomy (GTDB): domain Bacteria; phylum Bacteroidota; class Bacteroidia; order Sphingobacteriales; family Sphingobacteriaceae; genus Mucilaginibacter. The sequence goes on along the minus strand of DATHKT010000035.1, from coordinate 126,147 downwards.
CAAAGTTGCAGAGGATTATCAAAAACTAATTGACGCGTCGTTGTTAAATAAACTCGCGCCAGTTGTAGGGTTATCTGTGAAGGATAAGGTTCAGGAAAGAGGAAAGGACGTCCTTAATGATCTTATAACAACGTATAACGACATTACCAATGCTGAAAAAAATAGAGTTACCCAAAGCACATTAGATTTTATTAAAGATCGCCTTGAATCTCTTGCAACAGAAGTAAGCAGTTCAGAGAAAAATGTTGAACAGTTTAGAAGTAGTCGCGGCCTTACTGATATTTCTTCACAAGCGCAAATATATCTTCAGAACGTTCAGGCTAATGATAATAAATTAAATGAGGTAAACGTGCAGTTGAATATAATCGATGGAATTGAGCATAGTTTGAATACCTCACAAAACGTGCAGACAGCATCAGCGTCATTGGCAAATTACCCATCTTTAAATAGCTTAATAGAAAAATTATCATTGCTTCAATTGCAACGCGACAAGTTACTCGCAACTACACCGGAAACCAACCCTATTTATGAACCCATAGATAGACAAATAAGATCAGCGAGAGCCAGTATTAAAGAAAATATTCAGAGTATTAAATCATCCTTAGTTGCAGCAAAGAATAAATTGCAGGGTTACAATTCAAAATATGAATCGTCCATTCAAAACATTCCCGGACAGGAAAGAGGGTTAATAGATATAAAGCGGCAGCAAAGCATCAAAGAGAACCTATATACCTACCTTTTGCAAAAACGTGAGGAAATGTCTTTAAGTTATGCCTCTGCAATATCTAATGCACGGATAGTGGATAAGGCTTACGTTGACAACGTAAAATCATCACGAAAGGCGATTGCCTATGGTTCGGGACTTTTACTGGGGCTTTTACTACCGGTAATATTCATTGGCAGCCGCAATAAATTAAGTAGCAGGATCACCACCAGAATGGAAATTGAGGATATTACAGGTGGCCCCCTTTTTGGAGAATTGACTTATGCAAAGGCTTCGTCTACTTTGATATCACTTAATAAAAGCAATGTGGTCATTGGTGAGGAATTCAGATCGATCCGTACTAATCTCCACTTTTTAAAAGGAAAGCAGGATGATGGATTGGTGGTTTTGGTCACTTCCAGTATCTCGAATGAAGGCAAGAGTTTTGTAAGCAGTAATCTTGCACACGTTCTGGCAATTTCAGGAAAGAAAACAGTAATTCTTGAAATGGATTTACGAAAACCGAAAATTGCTAATATTTTTGATCTCTCCATTCAAAAACCAGGAATTTACGAGTACCTAACCGGGCAATCCCCTAAAGAAGAAATTGTCCAGGCCTCAAATGTCCACCCAAACCTTAGTGTGATAAGTAGTGGTGCATTTACCTCTGACCCATCTGAACTGCTTGGGCAGGACGAAATAGATTCACTGATTCACTGGTTAAAATTAAATTATAATTATATCATTATTGATACGCCGCCAATAAATTTAGTTACCGATGCGAAAATCCTTTCGAGGCTTAATGATGTAACCTTGTATATTATCAGGCAGGCCTATACGTATAAATCATTATTGCTATTTATCAAATCTTTAATTAAGGAGCAGCAATTTCCGCAGATGAAATTTATCTTCAATGGGGTAAAAAAAGGAAGATACGGTTACGGACATAATTACGGTAACGAATATTATAAAGCCATAAATAAGGATAAAAAGAATTTCTTAGGCCTGTCACTAAGTGAATTTTTCAAAAGATTTTAATACGATCAAATTTTGAGCTCAAAGAGAAAGGCAATAACCAACATGGGGGCACTTGTTGGTGTCCAGATATTGAATTATATCCTGCCTATCATAACCATCCCGGTAATTGTCAGGATTATTGGCCCATCTAAATTTGGTTTAATCAATTATGCCAGTTCAATAGTTGCCTATTTTATTTTGTTCATCAGCTTCAGCTTCGAACTATCGGCATCGCGATACATAGCAATGAACCAGGATAATCATGAAAAAATAAATCAAATCTTCAGTAGAGTTTTCTTCACGAAAATTTGCTTATTCTTTTTTTCAGCGTTGATCTTTATACTACTATTATCGGGATTTGAGACTTTACAAAAGGATAAATTAATTGCCATTTATACCTTTCTGATCTGCATAGGCACTGTTTTCGATTGCAATTATTTTTACGCTGCAAAACAGGATCTTAAACAGACCGCATTATTCAATTTAGTCACCAAGGTGATAATGAATTTATCTTTATTGTATTTCATCAGAAAACAGGATGATTATTTATACCAGCCTTTGATTATTAGTTTGACCCAAATATTTGTAGGTTTTTTTGCATTCCTTTGGGCTATAAGACGCTATAAACTGAGAATAGCTTTTCCCGGGTTAAATTCAATTTGGCGAATAATCTGGAGTGATAAAACCCTTTTCTTTCACTCATTTGCTCATACAGTGTACACCACTTTTAATATTATTATGTTGGGTTTTTTCCGGGGGACAATTGAGGTTGGTTATTATACGGCCGGCTGGAAGTTGATTATATTAATTCAAGCCCTGTTGATCTCACCGCTGGGCATGGTGTTATTCCCGATCATTGGCCAGGCCTTTGGTAAAAGCAATGAGGAAGGATTAAAAATCGTGCAGAAATTTCTGCCAGTCATTTTATTTTCAACGTTCATCATAGCTATCGGCATTTTAATTTTAGGCGGCCCATTCATACTAATATTTTATGGCTCAAAATTTCACGACAGTATACTAATATTTAAACTGTTGTCATTTATGCCGATGATGCTCGCTTTAAATATGCTATTTGGAATCCAAACCATGGTCAATTTAAAAATGGATAAAAAGTTTTTTGCCATAACACTGGCAGCTTCATTTTTTAATATTTTATTAAACCTTTTATTGATAAATCGTATAGGCTCTGTAGGCGCGGCAATTTCATGGTTTCTTACCGAGACTTTTTGCACCGTGGTGATGTACATTGTTCTCACAAAGAATCATGTCACTTTATTTAACTATGAATACTTTAATTTTAGCGGCCTGAAATCAAGCATGGCACCGGTGATCGAAAAATTCAAGGACAGGTTTAAAAAGCCTAATTTATAACCCAATAAAATGAATTTCCTCATACTTTTAATCATATTAGTGCTTGCATTTATTTGTGGGGATAATGTTTTGGGAGTAATGGGTTATCCGCACCGCGATTTTACTACATCAGCCATTTACAGGCTCCATCCTTTATCATACGTCGCCATTTTGCTATTGATATATTATTTTTCAATAGGGCGGCTCCAGGTTTCAAGTTTGATACGCCAGATGAAAAATGAAATGGTGTATTTAACAGTATGCCTTATTATTATTGGTTATTTACAGGTAACTAATAATCTTAACGCGGTATCCTTTTTTTTAGACGCTTTGATTTTGCCGGTTTTACTTTCCATTCTTTTAAAACTTACCGGCAAAGAAATATTACTTCGTTGCCGTAATTTAGTGTATGTATTTTTTTTTACCAATGCGCTTATAGCGATCCTTGAAAAACTCAAAGGTGCTACATTGATCATCCACGAATCAGAGTGGCAATTTTTGGGATATTTCAGATCTTCCGCTCTATTTGGTCATCCTTTAAATAATGGTTTGATTATGGCCGTGTTGACCATTATTTTGTTTTTGGCGGCTAAAGATAACTGGCTGAAACTTAGCGTCCTTATTGGTGGTATGCTTGCTATATTCTGCTTTGGCGCTCGTGGAGCTTTGCTTGGTGTTTTCATCGGGATCACACTAAATATTCTGTTAGGCATGATTGGATCCGACAGGCAGAAAGCAAATAAAAATATCCGGAACGGCCTGCTATATTTGGGCCTGTTTGCGGTAATAATCTTTTTTGTAGTAAGTTATACACAACTTGGCGATAGGATTGCCGCGTTATCACATGTTGACGATAGCGCAGAGGCACGGGTCGACTCCTATGCTATTTTTAATGGCCTTCAACTCAAGGATATTTTATGGGGAGGGTACAACACAAATCAAATCGATTATATACAATATATATCCGGGGTAGAGATCATTGAAAATTTTTATATTGTTTGGATATTAAAGTTTGGGTTGATAATGACGGTGGTATTGCTAATCGCTTTGATCAGGTTTTTATTTTTTATGATGAAAGATGTTGAAATAGAAATCAAACTGCCTATTTTAGCCACTCTGTTTTTTGTCGCGTCAACCAACAATTCGCTGTCCACCAATACATTAGTGATCTCCATTTTAGTTTTAGCCTATTACCTCATGTTTGAAAGTGAAGTTTTAAATCAAAAAGAACTGCTGTTTATCTATAATAATTTATGAAAGTTTGCCACATCTGCTTCTCATTTATTATCGGGGGCATCGAAAATTTGCTGATCGATATTTTAAATGAACAATCAACTAAGGCAGAAATTTACCTGTTAATTATTAATAATGTATATGATGAGGTATTACTAAACCGGATATCCAATAAGGTACATATTGTTTTGATCAAACGGCCGCAGGGTAGTAAGTGGAGTTTTGCCCACCTGGTAAAACTTTGGATATTCCTGTTTAAAACCAATCCTGCTATAATTCATTGCCACACGCCGAACCTGATATCCATATTAGCCCCTTTTAAAAGGAAATGTATTTACACCGTGCATAACATGGGGATAGCCGTAAAAAACCTGGGCAAGTACAAAAAGCTTTTTGCAATTTCAAAAGCCGTACAAATGGACTTGCTTAAGCGGGGACAATTAGAATCTGAAGTTATCTATAACGGGATCGATTTTTCCAGGTTTGAAACGAAGAAAAATTATAAATTGGGTGCCGGCAAGCGTCTTAAATTAGTTCAGATAAGCAGGCTTTTACATGAACAGAAGGGGCAGGACTTATTAATAAGATCGATCCATAAGTTGGTTAATGAATATCAATTAAATAATATTTTTGTAGATATTATAGGAGATGGTCCATCCCAGGAATACCTGGAGCGTATTACTGATGAATTAGGTTTAGTTGATTATATAAATTTTGTTGGCCCAAAGGACCGGTCTTGGATCTATGCTAATCTGTGTGAGTTTGACGCATTGGTTCAGCCGTCACGTTATGAAGGGTTCGGATTAACGGTAATTGAAGCCGTTGCTGCTGGCCTGCCTGTAATAGCCTCCAATGTTGATGGCCCCGCTGAGATATTAACAAATGTCCCGTCCGCCTATTTCTTCGAATCTGAAAATATTGATGAATTAGCCGGGCAAATTAAAAAAGTGTTGACCAACTTTAATGAAAACAAAATTGAAGCTGATTGTAAAAGGGCTGTCACAGAAGTAAAAAATAAATTTAGTGTTATCACAACTGCAAATAATTATCTTACGTATTATGGACATTGTTTTTAACAAGAAAAAAGGTGATTTTGTATGAAAAAAAAGGTTAGAAATAGTACTGCCTGGCTGCTGTCATCTTTCTTGATCTGGTTTGGGTTTGTAAGGAAAGCCAAATTTAAAGCACTCAATGGCGACTTTATCTTATCTGTTTATTTTCATGCGCCAGGCAAAGATCTTTTTGAATTTTGCGTGAAATGGTTAATCAAAAATAATTTCAAATTTCTCTCCCAGGACGATGTACTAGCGATATCTCAAAACCGTATAGCTTTCCCGAAAGGAGCCGTAATTATTACTGTTGATGACGGATGGAAAAGCAATGAAGAAAACATTGTAGCTATAGCCAATAAATATAAGATACCGGTTACGATTTTTGTTTCGACAGAGCCTATCGAGAACGGTAACTATTGGTGGCCTTATGTGAAAAAAGCCAATCAAATGCAGATCAGTAGCCATACTATTGAAGAGCTTAAAAATGTTCAGGATACCGAAAGGAAGGCTATATTGGTAGATATTAAAACTACTGTGCAACTTGAAAGGGAAGCCCTGACTGTGGATCAGGTAAAAAACATCGCCAAATCGAAGCATGTTACTATAGGCGGGCATACTGTTAACCATCCGATCCTTCCTAAATGCGAAAATGAAGAGGCCTACCAGGAACTGAAGGAGTCTAAAAAAATAATAGAAACATGGGTTAATAAAGATATTACCAGTTTCGCTTATCCAAATGGTGACTATGGCGAACGGGAAATACAGTATCTTAAAGAGTTGGGATATGCAGTGGCCTATACCACCAAGCCGTCGCAATTGACTAAAAAAGCATTAAAGCAAATTTATGAGCTGCCACGATTTGCGGTATTTGAAAATGTATCCAATGCGGAAGCGGTTTGCAGGATGGTAGGCGTGTGGCAAAAATTCATTAACTAATAAGATGCGTCAATATATAAAATCAGATTTATACAGGTATTGTGGTTCGTACAGTAAAACACAATTCGTTAAAGCGTATTTTATTTATCCTGGATTTAGAATTACGCTATTTTACAGGTTAGCGAAATACTACAAAAAGAGAAATTTTTTACTATTTGTATTTTTTAAATTATTTCACCGCCGTTATGTGATAAAGTATGGAATTGATTTGGCGGTGGACGCAACTATAGGATATGGTTTTTATATGGGACATTTTGGCGGAATTAACATTTCACCTAAAGCCATAATAGGAAACAATTGCAACATTTCACAAGGCGTAACAATCGGCATAAGTGGTAGAGGTGAAAACCGCGGAGTACCGGAAATAGGTGACGGAATTTACATCGGGCCGGGAGCAAAACTATTTGGAAAGATAAAGATTGGTAATTTTGTTGCCGTAGGTGCCAATGCTGTTGTTAACAAATCTTTCCCAGATCGGTCAGTAATAGCAGGCATACCAGCAAAGGTCATATCACAACAAGGATCAGAAGAATTTATTTTAAACCCTTATGATATCTACTAAAAACGTTTATAAACCATCGACTAATTTACAATAATGAAAATATTGTATATCACCAACATGTATCCTTCGGCGGCGCATACTTATAATGGGATTCATGTTAAAGAACAAATAGATCATTTGCTTAAGCATTATCCCATTGATCACCAGTTATATTTTATCAATGGGTTTAGTTCCAAGATAAATTATTTCAAAAGTATTTTTATTGCTAATAAATTAATCGCAAAAAAAAAGTTTGACCTTGTACATATACACTTTGGCTTGTCTGGACTATTTGTATTATTCAATCCCTTTATAAATATCCCCGTCATATTAACCATACACGGGAGTGATATTAATTCTACTAAATTAATGGGCTTGATGAAACGTATTACAAAACGTGTTGCAAAAAGAGCTAAAAAAATAATTATCCTGAATGAGAAAATGGAGCGGTTATTACTACCTTATAAAGAGAGAACGGTTATAATTCCCTGTGGAATTAACATTGATCAATTTGCGCTTAACAGGAATAATAAAAAAAAATGCTTTTTAGTTGGATTTCCCGGAGATAAACAGCGGCCGGTGAAAAATTATATTTTGTTTGAAAAGATCATCGATCAGTTAAAAATTAAAGGGCATGAAATTGAGATAATTGAGTTTCACAATCTTTCGCGCGCTGAAGTTGCCGAGCAGCTAAGCCGATTGGATTGTTTGTTGATGACATCTCACAGCGAGGGATCGCCTCAGATTATTAAAGAAGCGATGGTTTGTAATGTGCCAATAGTTTCCTCAAATGTTGGTGACGTGGGTTTCGTGTTGGATGATGTGAAAAATTGTTATGTTATCGACTCATTTGGTGTTGAAGATTATGTAGAAAAACTAATACTTTTAATCAATACTGATCAGAATAGCCGCATAACGAATGGCAGGGAGAAAATAAGAAAACTGGGATTGGACCAGGATGCTGTCTGCTCTAAAATTTTTGACTTATATGAAAGCGTAATTAACGGTTAGTACCTTGAAAAAGAAATTTAGTTTATTGCTGTATTATTTTATCGCGAACCGGCTACCATCGAGCTTTTTCCCGCTGGGTAAAATGTTTAACAAAATCAGGGTGGCCCTGGCAAGCAATTTTCTGAAAATAGGCAAGAACTGCAAAATTCAACCGCGTGTGAATTTTGGCGATGGCAATAGCATTATTATTGGTGATCACTGCATGATTAATGAGAATGTATATATCCAGCAGGCGGTAATCGGTAATTATGTAATGATTGCCCCCAACGTTGCCCTGTATGCAAATACCCACATATATGAAAGTAAGGATATACCTATGGCCCTCCAGGGCAAATCAATTGAACAGCCTTGTATTATTGAAGACGATGTTTGGATAGGCAGGAATGCTGTTATTATGCCCGGCGTAAGGATTGGCACCGGAAGCATTATAGGTGCAGGAGCAGTTGTAACTAAGGATGTAGAACCCTACTGTGTTATGGGTGGAGTTCCGGCAAAATTAATAAAGAAAAGATAGTGCTATTTTTTGCTCTTATCTAAAAACTCGGTTATCGATTTTATCAGCTCATCACTGGCAAAATTCCCGATCTTATGAAGCGGCGCGGGGTTATTTATCATATCCCGTACTTTACTTTTTAATTCCGCAGTGCTGTAAGCCACATTTATATATCTTAAGTCTTCCAACGTATTTGCTGTTGCTATTTGATGATCGCTCCTGATCTCTTTATGTTTCAGTAATCTTGGCATTACTAAAATGGGCTTTTCAACCATTAATGCAGACAGGATAGTACCCATCCCTGCATGGCTGATGATTATCTGGGCTTTCTTTGAAAGCTCTGTAAATTTTGTTGGAGACAGATCATAAACTGTCTTCATATATTTAGGTTGGTAATGGCCTTTGATCGTTTGCGCAATAAATTCAGTTTCCTTCATTTCTGATGCAAGCTGGTCAACAGCTTTGATCAATCTATCAAATGGAAGTTGTGTACCTATTGTTACAAAGATCATTATAAAATACTGCCCCTATATAAGATTTCACTTTCCTCTAAGTGCGACCATTGCGTATACACTTGGTCAGCGAAGCGTTTGGCAAGTTTTCCGCTGAGGGATATTTTTTCTACATTAGCAATGCTATCTACCCATATGGTTCTTGAGCCCAATAGCAATTTGCCCCAAACAAGGGATAGCAAACCAGGTGCTGCACCCGTTGTTATAATTACATTTGGCCTGATAATTAGAATCTTTATAGCAATCTGGATGGTCATCAAAATGAGCTTAAACTTAGCATCGCTCGCAGCATCAATAACACTGTGGAATTCGTGATCTTCAACATTATCGCTAAAGTTTTTTTTGGTGGTTAAGAAAGCTACTTCGTTGTTATCAAAAGCGGGGACTAATCGCATGAGCTGAACCCAATGGCCGCCAGCTGATGCTACTGCTAATATTTTCATTTTTATCTTGTGAAAGGAGTTTAGTTTAGTACTCGAAAATTATTTATAAAAATTGAATAATCAAATAACTTTGAGTTAAATCTTAAAATTAATCTTTAGTTACTACTCTTCCGTGTGGCTAATAAATAGGAAACTTAATTACCAGCCCAGCTAGTTGCATGAGAAAAAAATAATTAGCGTCTTCGTTAAATTGCATTATTCAATAAACATTTTTTTAGAAAATCATTTTAAATTTACGCAACGATGTAACTGATAAGTTACAAAGATGATGTCATATAAATCGGCTTATTTAACGTTTTAAGCAATTTTAAAATTGGTTTCAAGCACTGTTTCAAGGCAAATTATTCTTAAAAATGATAATTAATTGGTATTCTTAAAATTCTTATTTATTAATTTAGTAGTCTTTATTTGACCTGTTGCCATGATCCAGGCGTGCCTGGACTTGTACATTTCCAGCCCTTAATTACTGATGCCGACTGAGCATTATATACCATTGCATCTTTTTGCCAGTAGCCGGATGTTGGGGCGGAAAGGCTTTTCCATCCAACAATATTGCTGCACCCTGTCAGGGCCGCCAATGATGGATAAGCTGCGTTGCCATCAGCATAAAAGCTGGTCATATTTATAGCCGTTATATTTTTAGTCCCCTGAATGGTCAATCCCCAATCCCCATTTTTGCCATTACCTGATATTTTAGTATTAGAAACATCCAGGCTATTAATGGTCAGGTTAGCCGGATCGATCTTGAACATATACCCCAGCGCCATGGCCATACCCATGTGAGAAACAGAATTGCCTGTAAATACTAATGATTTCACTAAAGTAGCTGGCGTAGTCGAATAAACAGATATACCATAGCTATAAAAATTATCCATTTGATTGTTTAATATCGAATCTGCTTGTGCTGAAATCAATTTGATCGCTAAAGCAGAATACGCATTTAACAATTTATTGTTATTAAATGTAAATGAGGAACAATCAAATAAAGAAGCCGCGAAACCGTCCTTTATACCTGTTCCGCTTCGCTGGAAAGTGTTGCTTATTATTCTAATATTGTCTGACATTTCTGCCTGGAAGCCATTGTATTGAGAAAGCGGAGCGATTGTATTCTGGCAAATATTATTACTGATGGTTGTGGTGCTTACATTACTTAAATAAATAAAGCTATTGGTGTTTGTGATTTTATTATTGGCGACCGTTATTTTTGTCGTTTTCGGCAATACACTCGACAACACACTTATACCATATTCATACCCTGTTTTAGAGCCGCCAATAATAGTATTTCCTGTCACTTGCACGTCTTCGGCACCAAAAACTTCAATAAGCGAGCTTCCGTCACTTCTCCCGTTAAAAATGTGATCAACGATATTATTCGCAATTTTCGCATGTAAAGCTGTTGTTACCGGTGAATGGCCAACAGGCACTTGACCCGCGCCCGTAAGATTTTGAAATTTAATTCCATCTTTCCCTGAATTTTTTACTGTATTTCCGATCCAGGTAACGTTATTGGCCCCTTCCGTTTTCGTGCCTGTATCCGAAATGTTTTCTATATAATTACTGGTAAATGTCAAATAACTACCTCCTGTACCCAAAATACCAATGCCCCCTTTATTGGTACTTGTACCCTGGTTGCCGATTCCTATGATCTTCGAATTTGAAATACTTACATTGTTGCAATATTGCAAGCAAATTCCATGATACATCCCGTTGGTCGACAAACAGCTGTCAATTTTTAAATAATTAACATTTTGAAAGCTGAATGAAATAGAGGGCGCATTAATGATCTTGCAACTTGATAGTTGTATGTTGGAAGAATTATATATATGCAAACCCATAATATAATTTGTCCAGTCAGGGCCAGCATTTTTCAAATTTGATCTATTCCCATCTATGGTTAGTCCTGTAATAGAAAGGCTTGTAAGATTGCATAGTACAAAAGCCCCTGTGTAACCACTTTTACCTGCAGCGAATGAAGGCGCTAACTGTATAATAGCTTCAGTACCTTTAATAATCAAACTTCCCGAACTTTTAACTAATGGCTTTGAAATTAAATATGTGCCTTTTGTTAAAGAAATAGGCTTTCCGGAATTTATGGCATTTTGCAAGACGGTAACGTTATCAACGCCACTTCCCAATGGATTAACAGTTAAAAAATCAGTAGCTGCAAGTGGATTGTTGTTGTTTAACGTCAAATTACTTTTGGAAGTAAGTGGTGCAATACCAGATTCAATTGCACCATCCTTTTTGCAACTTGTAAATAATGCCAGTATTAAAATAAATTGTAACAGGATGTTCGAATTAATTATTTTCAATGTTTTCCCTAAAATCGTATTCATAAAAGCAAATAATCAAGTTAACTTTTACGAAATAAATTCCCAAAGGTTGTCATATAATTACGTGCGCTGAAGGTCAAGGTAATATTACTTAAAAGGCCTTTTAATTACAAGGACTGTATAAAAATATGCGAGCCGTCGAAAAAAAATTATTACAAGGATCCTTCGGCGTTACGTTCAGCATATGAAAACACCAGACTTTACAATGTTTCGAATCAGAGGAGAATTTACGAAAAGCATAAAATCATTAAGCTTCAACAGGAAAGTATCAAATACTCGCCAGCAATGAACAGGCTAATCGCGGATACATTACTTGATTTAGAAGATTATCAAGGTTTAGACATTTACCACGAACAGCGTAATTCAGTTGCTAAAATATCTTATCTGGCATTTCAGGCATATGACTGTTTAGGTTATGATTTAATGAAAACGCTTAAGTTTCGAAAAGCTGCGATTATAAAAGCCTTAAACAAGCTTGATGTGGATGAATTAAAAGATTCGTTTCCGATTATTAGTCGAGTATATACCGAGTTTCGTTTAAACATTAAATACACCTGGTTCGATATTAAGATTGCACTAAATGCAATATTTACCGAGTTCAGAACAGATTATAATGCCAAGGCTAAAGACATTGAAAGGTATTTTGAATTTAAATCAACGAAGAAAGACGACGATAGAGCATACATATTTACCTCACGAAAATTCTTTCAGGTTGATCAGAAAAGGCATGTTTGAGCAATAGTGATCTAAACTAGCGCAACCTTGCAACAGGTATTAATAGCCTTGACTTTCGGTCAGGCTATTTTTAGTTTATAAGAAACGACATTTGCAGGAACGACTTTCATATATTCATACAACCAGTTAAGTTTTCCTGATAGATAGACTTTTCGTTTACACGTATCTGTACGTTTGTTAGGTATCAGTACTTCCGTGATGTAACCTTTGGCGACTAACGCTCTATACGGGTTATAAACCTGCTTGTAAGTCAACCCAAGATGTTTGGCAAAGGTTGTTATTGTAAATGATGTGCTTAGTAATCCATGATTGAAAAACTGTCTTAGGCATAACAACATTGCCTTTTCATAAACTGAAAGGTCCGTCGCTGTGAAAAGTTCGTACGGAATTCTTTCGAAACGCTCTAATCTTTTGAATTTATACTGATTACACTGCCCTTGTCTGTTTGAATGATTTATATTAATTAACCCTGAGTTCTCAAGGCGCTTAATAGAATCAGCAATGAATCCTCGTGATAGGCCTGAACGCTCCATAATTTTTTCATAAGATGGATAACATTTATCTGTTGTTGAATTGTGGAATGATCTTATACTAGCATAAGTTAATGCATCTAGGTACTTTAGATTCTGGGTTTTTAATTTTAAAAAGTCTGGCATGGCAACGAATCGCCTATTAACATTGTTCACTGTTATTCTTCACTTATTCATTCAAAAGGTGCTTATCTGGAATGCGAAAGTTATCTGAAGTAAAATCTTAGTCTAGGGCTAAACTGATTTCTGTCATTAAATATACAAAAAAAGCCTCAATTTTCCTAGGATAAACTCTAACTATATATCAGAAATATATTAATGTATAGTTACCGAATCTAAGAGGAAAATCTCAAAAAATCGCCAGAGTAAGCCGTCAGAACATTTTTGGAATCGTACCTTATAAAGTAAAGGTTTTGAAAATAATTTGTTCTAAATAGCCAACTTCGAATACTTCCTCAAATGCACTCTAACTAAGGTTAATATTTAATGTATAGTTAGCGAACCTAACAGGAAATGTTTAGATATTTTCATTTATTCCCAAGATATCCTGTAACTATACAGAGATAAATATCATATTATATAGTTACCATTCCTCTCAGGAAAATCTCGATTTTGGACTGCCTGAAGCTTCCATAAACCACCAATTTTCGTTATCTTTATATTACGCTGTTAAGCATAGTTCACGATGCATAACTTCATTATTCATTTATGGGCAATATAAGATAGAGATGGGTTCATTCCATCTCTATTTTTAAGCATTCAATTAATACAGCAATTATTCGCTGTACCTTTTAAAAGGCAGCCAAGAATAGCTTCCAATAAAGGGTTACATCAATTTCAAATCTATTTTTTCTTTTCTTATATTTGCTCAAGACCAATCAAAATCGTATCTTTGACGTATCAAATAGCTGATAAACAAGCAGTTATTTATCAATCATTCCCTCCATTTTAAAACCCCAGTATTTAGTTAAGTTGGTTAGATAGTTTATCCCTAACGGTTAAGAAACGTATTTCAACAGCATATAGCCGTCGTTAAACTTTAGACAATAACAATGCAATCCTATTAAGATATGAGAGTAGGAATTACAACAGAAATATTTATAAAAAATGAAAATGACCCAAACAGTTAAAAATGAGAATAACATTAAGATTGATGACGCACCTTTGAAGGATTACTTGAAGCACTGTGAAAAAAGAGATACACCAATGAAATTGACAATAAAAGAACTCTTTAAATGCTGGCTAGGGAAGAAGAAAGATTTTGCTAACTATTACTATTCATTGCTGACTAATGAAAAGGAAAGATTGGCATTATTATTCGAATGTCTTAGAAGAAATATAAGAATCGACGTGAGGGTATTGAAATCCGCATCGGAAGTTTCACAACAATTAGAAATTCGCTTGGTAAGTAGTAAGACCAGTACAAATAGAGTAATACTATTACCCTATTATTACTGCTTAATGGATTTGCTTTTTGAATATATGAGAAAAGAAATATACTCTGATTATAGCCTGCAAGAGGTTTTGAATCATATTGGTATTTACAATTTGGTTAATTCTTAAATTTAGACAAGTGAGAAGTAATAGCGAAGCCGCAAACGGCAAGTTGGCGATCCACCAAAGCGATGAAGATAGGATTAAATCCACACAATGTGTATTGAAAGACTTAATTCCTGATATAGCTGAATTTCCAATTTATTGGAATCGGATAACGGTGATACAAGCTGAAACAAATGATTTACGTTAGCATAAGTAATTAAAGCTGCCTTAGTGCAGCTTTTCTTGTTTGATGGTTATTCAAGATTTCTGTTACCTTTAACGATGCGTTTCTCTCAAAGAATAGGTAAGACTCTGATAAAGGAGCTGTTACAAGTGGAGTCAATCGATGAGGAGTTGACAAATCGTTTATGGAATCTGCTTCTTGAACAATTCTTCGATAAACTCCATAACAATCATGATTATGGCGAGTCCGACAGAGATATAGTTTGCAAGTTGATTTGGAAGGAGTTTTTCAAGCAGCGAATTGATTTAATTCCAAGTAACAATTACCACGCCGTTAGTAGTGCCGGGGTTATCAAATACATCGAAGATTGGTACTTCTCGGAAGCTGAATGGTTTGAAATATTTGATTTCATTGAATTCCTTGCAGGTATGAACTTGCCAATCAACAACAAATTTGTATCAGCGATTAACAAAGCGCTCAAGCAGGAGGTTTCAGCTTATCGATTGCTCGAAAACCAAATTGTTCAAATTACATCTGAAGAGGAAATTCAGTCAATTGAAGAAGCATTATCGGGTTCTAACACATTTAAATCAGTGAATTTGCACTTGCAGACATCATTAGATTTACTTTCGGATAGGCAGTCGCCTGACTATCGAAACTCTATTAAAGAATCGATATCGGCCGTTGAGGCTTTGTGTAAAATCATCGTTGGTGATGAAAAAGCTTCATTCGCTAATGCTATCGCTATCATTGAAAACAAGTATTCGTTGCATGCTTCGTTAAAGGAGGCTTACAAAAAGATATACGGATATACAAGTGATGCAGATGGTATCAGACATGCGATGCTTGAAGATGGTGTAGCTATTGAGTTTGAAGATGCCAAGTTTATGCTAGTATCATGCTCAGCATTCATCAATTACTTAAAAGCCAAACTAAAATTGTGATTCCATGCTACAATAAGACATATCATGTGTGAACATTTGATTAAACTAGAAAATGCCCTTAAGCAACGAGGTATGAAAGAAACTTATCGTGGCAAAGCATGGTCAAATAATTGTAGGGAATGGGTATACTTTGACTGTCAACTAGACCTCACTAGTTTAAGAAAGAAGTTTAAGCTGCCATCTTTTGTTCTAGATCATGTAAATGATGATAACAAGTCAGGGATGGAATTGGGATTTTATTGTGACACCTGTAAAGATGGGATTATGGGGCTACATCCTCATTTCGCAAAAGGCAAACAGCTAGTTGGCTGAAGACGTTAATTCCCGCTTTAAACTAAATAAGACGTCATTTCATAAAACAAGTGCTAGCTTCTTATTAAAGCTTAGTTTGGGAGCGCGGTATCTAAACTATTCAGGTCGTAGAACAACGTACCCAGAGCAATTACACTTAGGTAAACAATGGGTATTTCCATCCCATTTGACTCTGAGAAGATATTGACATCCATGACATAGTAAAAAAACAGCCACCAAATGGCCACAAATAACGCCAGTGCTTGCCCGAGTATTACCAACTTCTTAATCATTGTCGAGCAATATGTTTTGCTCATAACGTAGCTTACGTAAATGAATAAAAGAATAGATGGAGCAAACAGTATCAAATCACCTAGAACCGTCCATAGATACCCTTGAAGATAATTTATTAATCTGCGAGGAGGATTCCTTTGTAGAAATACCACTCCAACAGGTGCTACAAAAATAGTAGTCAGCCATACCTTTAAGCTGTAGTTGAGCGCCTTGTATCTCATATGTGATTGTTAGGTACGGCTAATATACAACTGTTGCCAGTCATATACTATCATTCATAATTCTATCTTTCTAACTTTTTTATCATTTCTGTTTCTGTAAGGACAATTACAAGAATTTGGAATTTGTTAGAAATCTACCTTTCACACCATTATACTCCGCCTGCTCAAACATGCCCCCTGGGGATTCCATTTCATGCCCCCTCTCCCTACAGCCAAATTAGTTTGCTATATATACATATATTTTCTACAGAATAGTTGGGTGTGTTGTAAGTAAGCCAGTCGCTGTGATTATCGCCCCTCACGTGTTGTCGACTAAAAGGGAATTAGTTTCTTGACTCTTAGGCAAGAAGTGTGAGTTGAAAGCGCGCATTTCGATTCTATATGAATAACTGCCAAAGAGCAGTAAAATCTCATATAGAACTACTGCTTCGAAACGCTTTCACACCCTTTCGCCTGAAGTCAGAAACTTATCAATCACTTAATTAAATCAATAACCATGAGCCAGAACCAACAATCAGTGCAATCACTATGGGAGAAAGCAGATTCTCCGCTTAACACAGATCTTCGTCAAAAGAAGAAAAATGCTCTTACTGAAGTTGCCTATCATAAGGCGCTTGTTAAAATCAAGTTGCTACTTCAATCCTCGAATGAGTTAGCTTATGAACGCAATCTCAAAGAGCACCCAAAAGGTATCGGTGGCATGCACTGTTTCTTAACTAATAACTTTTATTGGTTTCTTGTGTGCGATTACTGTCATAGCTTTCACATCCATTTTGCGTTCGAAGATTGTGTTCATGAAGAAGTGATTAGTCAAATTATCATGAAACTTCGTTTAGGCAATCGCGTAAGCGATATACGCAATAGTGTAAGGCCTAAAGTTTCGCACGTTTTCGCTTCACTTCTGGAAACTGAGAGCCCTGAGTTCTTTAGTGTGATTCCATAATTGACATTGTATGACATTCAAGCTTACGCCCGATGGTAGACCCATCGGGCTTTTGTGTGTATAGATATTTCATTCTTAAACCCATCAACACCATGAGCGAACTATCAAAATCTAACCAGAAGCCAATTATTGAGGCCCACTATCCCTTACCAAAGCGATTTCAAATGACGAAACGCTGGTGCATAGCCGAGTCACGGCATAATTACGAATCTCAACGAGGCATGAATCGCTGCCTTGAAACAGCGTATCATCGCATTATAGATGCTGTTAAGCAGCAATTTCTAAAGCCAGGAGAACAGTATTATGACAGAAATTATAAACATGATAAAACAGAGAATTGCTTCGCAATGCACAGTTTCATTACTCCATCCTTTTACATCTATTTTGAATGCGGCTTTGACTATTATTACAGAGTTGAGTATGCGTTTAACGATTGCTCATTTGAAGCAGAGATAAGGCCTATGCTTCGTCCTTATCCACTTGACCGGCAAGCAACGGAAGTGCAGTTAAAGCCAGACTTCAAAACGTTCTACGATACAGTAATGCGTATTCAGGATCGCAGCTTCATCTTTACTTTATAAGGTAATTCACCTAAATCTACATCTAACCCTTTTCATATGGTTTAACTGTGCTAAGAGCTTGATTAAATAAATCGAATAGTTCCGGATTGGCTAATGACTCGCGAAGATCCTCGATGTGATTATAAACAGATGCACTTTGATCTACTCGCAAGATTGCCTCGTCAGCTGATACCGGCGTTGTAAAGTGACTCGAATTATTGATATGAACTATTTTGCTATAACCTTTTTCGCCATTATTTTTTTTCCGAAATCGACCAATTATTTGAAGAATGTCGGTATATGGATCTAGCAGAGTATGGTCACGGTAACCATAATCTGTTAGAATTACGATATTGGGTTTTCCTTCTGTTATGTCCAAACCATTGTAGAAGCTACTGGTGAAGAAATTGTATTTACTAAGTGGGCCGATTTTCCAATTAACCTTCAACTCCTTAGCTATTTTTAAAATGTTGTGACTATCCTGAGAACAAAATATCTGATAATCATCTTTTATATTTAGTTGACTAATTAGGCTTTTAATCCCTTCTACAGAATTGAAAAAAAAACAATGACGATTCGCTTCATTTTTATCTAAATATTCCTGAAGACCATTAACTAGAGCATTGGCATGAATTAATTCAATATCTTGTATATAATTAAAATCAGGTGTTACCTTAATATGCTTAAATTTTTGAGTGAGAAATCGTGGGTCACTTGGTGGTATGGGTGTCGCCGATACCATTGCTTTATTTTCAAAATCAAAGAATTGTTCCATTACTTCTAACATATCAGTTCGATAATCTGCATCCTGTATCAACTTGTGACATTCGTCAATTAGCAAGAAAAATAGCTTTTGGTATTGCATTTCAGGATACGTGCCTTGGGCAAGCTCCATTAGCTTGATTAGCTTAGCGACACCCTTTGGAGTGGTCAGTATCTTGGCGTATTCATTATCTGAGTCCAGGTACTTTGCAATGTCATCTCGGCCGATATCACCATAAATAGGCTGTGTAATAATACCCTGGGCTTTGTAGTATTCGTGCTTGCTAATGATTATAGAAATATGAGGGAACACGATAATGCTGTGCCTTTTTGAAACAATCTCACTATGTGTAGCACCTATACCGGTTACAGTTTTATAAATTATGGAATTAGATGGAATCGGGTTTACTTTTCCAATTTCTGTAAACCGTTCAACGTCTTTAGAGTAGGATATTATTTCATCGAATTGAACATCAGCAATGCTGACGGATTTTTTATATGGTAACATAACTAAAATTATTTTAAAGATTAAAGGATAAAAGAAAGAGGTGTAAGTCTACACCTCTTTTTAATGAATCAATCCAATTTTGGATCAATGTCATCGGATAAATCAGCGTCCGGTGCGTCACATTGAATGTCATTTCCATAATCAATGTCATCAGTGTAACCAAACTGAGCCTCGTATTCCAAAGCTTCAAGCACGTCATATCCAGCGTTTGCAATTAAATATTGATAAGCTTCCTTGAAAGTAACAGCATCACCGAACCCTAACAAGCGTATGTCATTGCGAATGAGGAACACTGGCTCCTCGCGAACTAAATACCAGGTGCAATTGATCACTGATTTTTCGGCTCCATCAACGATTTTTTTTACGAAAACCGGCTGGTGAATGTAGATGACCTTTTCAATGAGGTCTTCAAAACTCATAGTTGCTGTTTCGTCAGGATGGTACGAGCTTAGGCTGGAAAACGCTATTTCGAACAAGGCCTCTTGGACGAAATGATTTTCCGTTTTTGCTTTCCAATTTACAGAAGCCATCGGAACTTCCCCATTGACCCCAACTGGCTTGTAAGTTATTTTCCTTATGAAATAATAACCTTGTCGTGGAGCTAATTTACCAGTACCCTCCACTTTAGCAGCAATGAATTCTTCATTGATGTTTTCAATAATTTTATCATACACTTTCATGATTTGCGTGCCATTTGGTTAGATGGCGATACGAAAGTGACGAGGATTAGAAAATCATAAGGAAACTGGTCGAGGCTAAAATCAATCCATTTTATTTCCCTGATAATGAGGATGTAATGATTTCAATCTATTGCGTAGCAGTGAGCTTAAGTAATCTTTATTCTCGGAGCCAATTTTGGATGAATCAATAAAGCCGAACAATTCAAGTAAATCGAAATAAAAGTTTAATTGCGTGTCTGAAACTAACACTTCGGAGTTGGGTTTAATCTCTGTTTCCTTTATAAGATAATTGTACAAATAAAAACAAAAATCTGCATAAAGGGATCTTTCCTGTTTCTTGGGTGCATGAACAGTCTTAGATGCTTCCATCTTTAGCTTTTCGATGCTTAGATCCTTTCCATTTTCGCTGTCAACATAAAATGCATCCATAATACTATACTCAAAATCGGTTAATGGCAGATTGCCTTTTTTAACTCCTTCAGAGATCAAAGTCCCTATCCAATGAATTATCTTTTTATCGGTAATCTTGGCTGTCTTGGTCAGGGTTTTAAGCAATATTCCGTGGTACTGATTGAGAGAACTTTCGCCAAAAGCTAACAGCAATTCAGCCAATTCTTTTGTACGCTTCTTTTGCGCATATTGAAAGTTTAATTCGTAAAGAATTGCTTCTATTTCTTGAATCTTCCCCAAGGAAAGGAATAATAGATTGTCGTAATGATCTATAAGCGCGTATTTATTTACGATGGCTTTAAACCCATCATCAATTGCCTTCACCGAATCTTCCGTATAATACCAGTCAATTACAATCGGGTATCCATCTGCATAGTATTGTTGCATGATCTCGACAGAATGAGGAAATTGAAAATATTTGCTTAATACCTGGAAGTCTGGTTTGGGATTGAAGTGTAGCATCTTGTTTTAAAAGGTACTAAGATAAAAAAAGCAGGATAGTAGCCTACCCTGCTATCTCATTAATTATTTATCAGCCCGATTACTCTTTCATTAACCTCATCAATCAAACTTTGATCAAAAGAATCAAGATAGATATTGGTTATCTTATTGCCATATTCATGACCCAGACACTCAGCTATAATTTCATTGGAATAACCAAGTTTCTTTTTAGCTAGAGTCGCCCAAGTATGCCGGGTCACATAAGTAGTAATATTACTTCGAATATTACAGTTAGATGCAATTCGATTTAAATATTTATTGGTAGTTTTAATCCATTGCCTGGTTCTTTTTATTGCTTCTTCACTATCTTCTGCTACGTCCGTAGGCAATATTGGAAGTAGGTAGTTTGCATTGGTGTTGATATAGTGTTTCAGAATATTATTTGCAACTGGTTCTATTTTTATAGTATAAATTTTCTTCGTCTTTCGTCTCCGATAGGTAAGGTATCCACAATTTAAATTTTCGGGTTTTAGATATGCCATATCAGTAAATGACATTCCTCGTAAAGCAAAGCTTAAAAAGAAATAATTATGTGCATGCCAATCTTGGGAATTGACTTTTATTTCGAATTTAAATATCTTATTAATTTGTTCGACCTCTATTGCACGTTTGGCTGTCTTCTCGGATTTTATCGAAATCTCATTAAACGGGTACAGGTCACGACTTACAATTTTAGCTTTAATTGCCTTGTTATAAATAGCTCGGATCGAACGTAAATAATTTCCAATTGTGTTTTTGCTAGCGCCATCTTGCAATAATTTATTCTGAAAACGGTCTAAGAAGGTAAAATCCATATCATGAAATGTCAATTTAGGATTATTGGCAAAATCCAATAAACGATTGATGGCAGTTTTATAAATGAGCGCATTACCTGTTCGCTTTACTAATAACATGTCACCTACTACTTGATCCGCAAACCTTTTAAAGGTCGCTTCAACTTCGGGCTTTGTCGGTTTTAATTCAAGGCAGGCCTTAAGTTGCTCAAATGAAAATGCTCCGGCTTCTTCGATTTGCAGAATGGTCTTTTGTATCTCATAAAAACGTTTGCTGAGTCCAACATTTAAAATATTTGCATTGGGATGGGTAGATTTTATATTTAGCCTGTTTTGATCCCAGTCGAATTCATTTATAGATATTCCAGCAGGCAGTACATGAACTTGTTTGACATTTGTAATTCTAAATGTAATAGGATAAGTTCCATCAGACTTCTTTCTTCTTGTGTCTAAAACAACTTTTAAATGAACCATAAATTGGAGTTTTATGGTTACGGTTTGTGTTAATTGCTCAAATAATTTACAAACTATTTGCAAACTAATCCTTAAAAACAAGCCAGGCCAATTGGGAAAAGGTGGGTATAGCAGGCGTTGGCTTTAATGTATTGGCAGAGTATTAGCAAAAAACTATGCATCTTAACCGGAAGATCGTATATTTGCCAACCCAAAACATGACTTGGTAGCTCAGCCGGTAGAGCAACTGACTCTTAATCAGTGGGTCGAGAGTTCGATCCTCTCCCAGGTCACAAAAGCACAGTAGTACTGAAAACTACTGTGCTTTTTTGCTTATTGATTTCTTCGAACGTTATTTCGATTAACAACATAGAATCCGTTATATTTATTGAAGAATAACTTGGCCAATGAAACGAGTACTAACAATTATTATATTGCTTTTTGTTAGTGAAATTGCTTTTTCACAGAAACCAAGTTTATCGTTCACGTACCCAACACTGCCAACATATGGCAAAATACTTAACGATTTCATACCGAAAGATTGGAATTTGTTAGATACAATATCCGGTGACCTTAATAAAGATAACTTAGAAGATGCCGCAATAATTGTGGAATATAAAGATTCAGTTGTAGAAAGCAGGAGAGCCGTTTGGCGTGATCAAAAGCTTCAAACGAAACCGAGAATACTGCTACTTGTCTTAAAGGTGGTGGATCATTATGAATTGAAGGTTCAACAAAATGAGATGTTGTTACGGGAAAACGAAGGTGATGATACATATCCTGATGATCCATATGAAAGTATGGAAATTATAAAAGGTGTATTACATCTTAATTTTAGATGGGGCGTAAGGGGTGGTGGACAAGCAATGCATTATATAATCAGGTATCAATCAAATGATTTTTATCTTATTGGATATACCTTCGAATCTGGATATCATAGTTCAGTCACAACCTCTGATTTCAATTTCTCAACTAAGAAATACATAAATTATGGATATGACGATGAAAGAGGGCGTGGCGGACAATATTCGGAATATAAAATAAAAAAAAACCTACCTCCAAATTCACTTAAAAAACTGACCGAATTAAAAGAGCCAGGTACATGGAAAGTAATTGATAATGAAACTATTTAGTAATTATTTTTAAAGCTACAATTTTCTTTACATCCTCAATAAAGGAGTTCGGCATTTGTGTTTTTGGGCTCACTAAAAACGATCATTGCCATATTGTAATGATCGTTTTTTATTTGAGCTCACTTTCAGGTTGATCCGATTTTTTCCTTTTTGCTTCCGCCGTACCTTTCCTTTTTATCTTTTTTAGCTGCTTTTCAGTCTGCCACACATCTGAACCCCACATGCTCCATCCCGCTGTCTTCAGTGCTTTTCATGCGCCTTGCTACTCTATAGCCCGAGCAATAGCTGTCGTTACACAAAAATGACCCGCCCCTGATTACCCGCTTTTTGGCATATGGCTCTTCAGGATCATAGCTGGTTGTTGAGCCTTTGGGGTTTGAGGCCCCCTTTGCAATTGTTGAATAGTACTTATTATTATAGTAATCGGCGCACCATTCCCAGGCATTGCCGGCCATGTCGTATAAGCCATAGCCATTCGACGCAAAGGATTTGATTGGTGCCAGGCCATAAAATTTATCCCGCAAAGTATTATGATCCGGGAAATGCCCCTGCCAGGTATTTGCTTTAATTTTACCCTGGTCAACCGGCTCATCTCCCCAGGGATATATTTTGTTTTGCAAGCCCCCTCTCGCGGCCCATTCCCATTCTGCTTCAGTCGGCAAACGCTTTTTCGCCCATTTACAATAGGCTGCTGCGTCAAACCAGGAGATATGTACCACCGGGTAATTTGCTTTACCCTTGAGGTTACTGCCCGGGCCTTGCGGATGTTTCCAGCTGGCGCCTTTTTTCCAGGCCCACCATTGGCTGTAATCATTCAAATCGACCGCTTGCTTCGGCGGGTCAAATATCAAAGAGGCGGCAACCAATAAACTATCATCAGGCTTTGGAGTACCAGGCGCAACTTGTTTTTTCAGTTCGTTCCAATCCGGTTTGCGCTCGGCAGTAGTAATGTACCCGGTTGCTTTAACAAAACGGGCAAATTCGGCATTGGTAACTTCTGTTGCGTCCATCCAAAAACCATTTAAGGTAACTTTATGCTTCGGGTATTCATCCGGTGAAGCTTGTTTATTATCAGCGCCCATCATAAATGCGCCGGCCTTTATCCAGACCATTCCTTTGTGGTGTTCGTCGGTATTTAACACTGGTACATTTACAACCCTTGTATTTAACGAAGCAAACCTTTTGGGAATATTCGACTCGCAGCATATTGCCTTTTTTACTGTAGCAGGAGGCACAACCAGGTTATTTGCCTGGCCTTTCTTTTGTTTGCCAGATATCAAGACAAGCCCGGAGCCCACTAATAAAGTCCATATGATTATTCGCTTTATAATTTTCATCATTATTTAATTAAATACCGCGGCGAAACATCAATTCTAATATTCCGCCGCAGTGAGATCAGCTTACTTATATTCAATGGTCACATTCTTCAAACTACCTGTAAATTTAAAAGGCGTTTTATAACGATCAGATACCGCTGAATTCAAATCCTGCCCTACATCGATGGCATCGATATAACCACCGATGTATCTTATTTCACCGGCTACTATATCTCTTTCGGCTACTTTCACATCATTTACATATATGGATTCTGTACCCGCATTCGCGTTGCTGTTTGCGCGGGCTTTGCCTGTAGCGGTATTTGAAGCGTCTGCAAGTACTTTGGGCGCTGCGTAGTGTAATTCAAACCGCAGGTTTAATTTCCCCGTTGGAAGCGGCTTCGATTCCAGGTATTTTATTTGTGTGCCGGTATTATGGGCAGACAGGAATTTTCCATCTTTAATAAAAAGACTTAACCCGTTAAAATCACCCCCGTTTGCAAATAACACCCCCTGATCCGTTTTTGAATAGGCATCTACCTGGGCTGTTATAGAGAACGATTGATTGGTTAATTGCGGGCCGCTATAAGTTAAAAATTGGTCGACTCCCGGATACAGTACAATTTTGTCTGCTAAACCAAAAGCGCTTCTTTTCCTTTGCCCCGTTCCGCCATCCTGTGAACCATCGATAAGCGGATACACATTATATTTTTGTGCTTCATGGTCAAACAGATCCTGCAGTTCTTTCAGCTTTTCAGGATTCTTTTTTGCGAGGTCGATGCGCTCATTGAAATCATTGTTCAGATCATACAATTCCCAAACATCATTGGCAAAATCGGTCCCGGTTTGATGGAACACTTCCGCTTTCCAGCCATCTTTGTAGATTGAGCGTTTCCCCCTCAGTTCATTATATTGAATAGTGTGCTGCCATGGTGCGTCAGCATTTTTGATGGAGTAAACCAGGCTTGAACCTTCAAAAGGTTTTTGCTTATATCCGTTGATCACCTCCGGAACGGTGGAGCCGGTAAGGTCGACAATGGTCGGAGCAATATCGATAATATGGCTGTATTGATTACGGATGCCTTTTTCTTTTATTCCTTTTGGATAGAAAATGATCAAAGGGTTGTGCGTGCCGCCTTCTGAATTGGCATCAGCTTTCCATAGGCGGAATGGCGTATTGGTTGCCTGTGTCCATCCCGAAGGCGCATCCATGTCCGAACTTGCTGTACCAAACTCATCAATATGCTTTAATGCCTCCGTTACCTGTTCTTTGCCCGGCAGGCCATTGATGTACCCGTTAAAACTGCCGCGTGGTGAGCTATGACTGGAGCCATTGTCGCCAATTATTGCTAATATAATGGTATTATCTAACTGGCCGGCTTGCTTCAGATAATTGACGATACGGCCAAATTCATAATCAGCCTGGGTAAGCATAGCGGCATACACTTCCATATGTTTGGAGTAAAGCTTTTTCTCATCCGGTGTCAGGCTATCCCAAGCAGGAACTGTTGGATCGCGGTCGGGTAAAATAGCGTTGGAGGGTATTACGCCCAATTTTTTCTGCCTGGCAAATACTTCTTCGCGATACCAATCCCAGCCTTTGTCAAATTTTCCTTTATACTGGTCAATAAACTTTTTATCTGCCTGGTGAGGAGCGTGAATGGCCCCGGTTGCAAAGTATAAAAAGAAGGGGTTATCCGGGTTGGCCGAACGTTGGTTGGCGATATACTTAATAGCCTTATCAGCAAGGATGGTACTGACGTGTTTGGTATTTGGCTCGATATCAGCTACCTGGTTATCTTCATACAGGTTGGGGTGATACTGATCCGTATGGCCCAGGTGCCAGCCCAGAAAATGATCGAACCCCTGCCCTAACGGCCAGCGATCAAAAGGGCCGACCGAAGTAATTTCATTGATGGGCGTAAGATGATATTTACCAACCGCATAGGTATTGTAATGATTCTCATGCAATATCTGCGCGATAGTAGCTTTATCAAAAGGCATCCTTGCATCATATCCGGGGAAACCCAATGCGCTGTAATTGAAATAGCCCATGTGTACCGAATGATGATTTCGCCCGGTGATCAGCGCGGCACGGGTAGGGCCGCAAATAGCCGTTGTGTGGAAATTTGTATAACGCAAACCATTGTTGGCCAGGCTATCCAGTGTGGGGGTTTGCATTAAACCGCCAAACGCGCTTGAGGTACCATATCCGGCATCGTCAATTAAAAACAGGATCACATTAGGCGCTCCTTTTGGCGCATGCTTTTTTTCGGGCCACCACTCCTGCGATTCGCTGAAGGTTTTTCCTATTTTTCCTTTAAATGTGGTATCAGTTTGGGCATCTGCATGTTGCTGAAATGCTGAAAACAACAGGATCGGGGCTAACAGATAACCCTGAAGACTTTTCAATTTTAAAATTAATTTCATGATTATGGTTGATGAGTTAATAAATATTTATGGGTTGTTACCACCCCGGGTTCTGGGTTACTTTTGGATTGACATCTATTTCGGCCTGCGGGATGGGGAACAGGTTGTTGCGGTCGCTTACAGCTGATTTTGCTGCTACCTTTTTCACTGCTTCAACCAAACGCCCTGTTCTTACCAAATCGAACCAGCGATGGCCCTCCTGCACAAACTCAAACCTTCGTTCCTGGTAAATGGCAGCCCTGAAATCTGCTTGCGACAAACCTTCCGGAACGTCGGCGACTTTCGCCCTTCTCCTTACTTTATTAATAGCTGCATAAGCTTCTGCCGTAGGGCCCACATCTTCATTTAAAGCCTCGGCATAGGTGAGCAATACATCGGCATAACGCAGCACCGGGAAATTAATGCCCGATTCAACCGGTGTGAGCAGTTGGGTAGTATCCACATATTTCCTTAACCCAAGGTATTTGAACTTGAATGGCAAACCGGTTGCCGGGTTCACCAGCGTACTAAAGAAGGTTACAGCTTTACGCGTATCGGTAGACAGATAAGATTTATATAAACTGCTGTCTGCCGGAAGATCGGGCGGTATTTTACTACCAAAGCCGGAAAACACATCCGTCATGATCCTGTCGCGGCTATTGTTTGCGCCGGAATTGGATAGAAACTGTATGGAGAAAATATGCTCTTTCCCGTTTTTAGCCGATTTGTTAAAGACATCGCTGTAGTTATCAAAAAGCGCGTAGCCATAAGGCCCATTGATCACCTCAAGGGACTTGAATATTGTATTTTTCCAATCCTTCCTGGTCAGGTAAACTTTGGCAAGCAGCGTTTTTGCCGCCCCTCCTGTAGCTCTGCCGATATCATTGCCCGAATAAGTAGTCGGCAGGTTTTGGGCGTCAGTAAGGTCAGCAATGATCTGCTTGTAAACATCGGCAATAGGCGCGCGTTCAACGGCGGTTTGGCTGACATCAGCAGCCTGATGAAGCACCAGGGGTACATCGCCAAACAAACGCACCAGGTTAAAATATAAAAGCGCCCTGATAAATTTTGATTCCCGCACCAACTTGTTTTTGATGGTGGTATCCAGCTGCATGGCCGATATTTTGTCGATAGCCACATTGGCCCAGTTGATTCCCCGGTAATGTTGTGTCCAGTTGCCCAGGATGCGGTTGTTATTGGCTATGTAAGTGATGCTGCCCATGGCGCGCACATCCACATTGCTGGCCGCGTTGCCCTCAGTTGCATCGTCAGTAGCGGCATCCGTCATAAAATATAGCTGCCTGCCGTACATTGGGAAATCCCCTCCCGGATCGGTATTCAATGAACTGTAAACAGCAGTTACAGCTGATATGGCATCATTTCTTGTTTGATAAAACTGTTCCTGCACGATGATCGATTTGGGATCTTCATCCAGCTTTTTGCAGGACGAAAAGGCAATCGCTGCCAATAAAAGAAGTCCTATTTTTTTCATAATATTCATTGCTTAAAATGTGATGTTTAATCCCGCCAGGAAAGTTTTAGAACTTGGATAGGCACCAAAGTCTATCCCCTGCAGCAGGTTATTTTGTCCAAATGTGTTCACTTCGGGGTCGTAGCCGGTATAGTGTGTAATGGTCAGCAGGTTTTGGGCCGATACATAAATGCGTATCTGTTTTGCCAAAATCTTATGGGCTATTGACGGGCTCAAAGTATATCCCAGCGAAATATTTTTCAACCGCAGGTAAGAACCATTTTGCATATACCTGTCCAGAACCTGTGCAACCGGGCTATAACTCGCCCTGGGTACAGAATTGCTGGGATTGGTGGGTGTCCAGCGATCAAGCAAAACCGTCGATGCGTTTTGACCAAGGTTGGTTAACTCCAATTCTTCCTGCAAAAGATTATAAATTTTGTTGCCATATGATCCCTGGAAGAAAACAAACAGGTCAAAATTGCGGTAGGTAAATGTGTTTGAAAAGCTGTAAATAAATTTAGGCTGCACATTACCGATATCGGTTTTATCGTTAGCATTGATCACACCATTTTTATCCAGATCAACATACCGGCGATCACCTGCCTGCTGGGTGCCGAAGGTGGGGAGTTGGCTTATATTATCACCTGACTGGAAAATCCCGGCTGACTTATATCCCCAAATAGTACCCAGTGGTGAGCCTACTTTTATTATTACCGGTGACAGTTTATACAACAAATCGCTGTAAGCATCCGGGATCTGTGCAAAAAATGATTGCTGACCTTCCAGGCTCAATACCTTGTTACGATTGAAGGAAATAGAGGCGGAAGTTTTCCATTTAAAGGTGCCATTCTTGATGTTATCCGTATTTATCGCGATCTCAAGCCCTTTATTTTCTACACTGCCCACATTCTCCAACTCAGCCGCGTAGCCTGATGAAAGCTGAACAGGTACGCTTATGAGCAGGTTACTCGTTTTTTTGTAATACGCATCCGCCGTAATATTGACACGGTTATCCCATAAGCCCAGATCTATACCTACATCATATTGCGCCGTTTTTTCCCATTTCAGATTGGGGTTGCCGAGGCTGGTCGGGGCAAAACCGGTTTGCACCGAGCCGTTGAAGAAATAATTGGTTGGACTAAGGGTGATCAGCGACTGGTACTCTCCTATTTCCTGGTTACCTGTTGTACCGGCACTCAGGCGAAGATTTAAATTGGAAATCGATGTGGCATCTTTAAGAAAGTTTTCTTCTTTTACATTCCAGGAAAAACCTGCCGATGGGAAATACCCCCACTTGTTATTGGTGCCAAAACGTGATGAACCATCTGCCCTGCCGGTTACTGTAAAGTTATACCGGTGCAGGTATGAATAATTTATCCTGGCCAGGTATGAATTGAGGGTTGAGCTAAATTGACCCGAGGTTGGCAATATTGGTACCGAACCACCCTGCAAGCTATTGTATCCCGAAAGGTTTGAAATAAAATTCTGCGATCCTGAGGTATTAAAATTGCCTGTTGAGGTTTGCGTAGTATACCCCACCAGCACGTTAAAAGAGTGTTTTTCAAATGCTTTGCTATAAGTAAGCGTGTTCTCATTTACCCACGTGGCTACTTTATTAGCGCCGATATTCGCGATTCCGTTAGTAGCATAACCCGAAGAGGAATTGGAAGGTGCGAACCGGTATTGCCGGGTGTTGATCACATCGGCTCCAACACTCACTTTAGCTTTTAAACCTGGGATGATCTCATATTCGCCATAAAAGTTGCCCAATACACGGAATGCATCTGTTTTATTCTCCACGATATTCAGGTCCTGTATTTGGTTGCCTGGCGTTGCAGAAAACGGGTTGGACGTATTATAAGACCCATCCGCATTGTATATGGGAACAGTCGGCGCAACATATAAAATTGAAGCGATATTGGTTCCAGAAGTTCCTTCCTGGTAGGATTGGCTCCCAGAGGTATTCAACCCGATCTTAAACTGGTCAGAAACATTTCGGGCATAGTTTGCACGTACAGCTATTCTTTTAAAACCAGAGTTAAGTATGATCCCTTGTTGGTCAAAATAATTCCCGGAAATATCAAAAGTTGATCGGTCATCCCCTCCCGAAACAGAAACTGAATGATTTTGAATAGGCGCTTTACGGAAAGCCGCGCTTTGCCAATCGGCACCTGTACCGAACGCATTTACCTGGTCGCTTGTATAAAAAGCAGGCAGGCTCTGGCTTGCCTGGATATCATTGGTCAGTTGAGCGAATTGGGTGCCGTTTAAAAGAGGCAGTTTTTTCCGTACCTGCTGCTGGCCGGCATAAACACTATAACTCACATCGGCATGGCCCTTTTTTCCTTTTTTTGTGGTGATCAGCACTACCCCATTGGCGCCACGTGAACCATAAATCGCTGTCGCGGATGCATCCTTAAGCACTTCTATGGATTCGATATCCGAGGGATTAATTGTGGATAAGGCATTCAATCCCTGCGCACTGCTGTTAGGGTCGACACTTCCCTGGGTGCTGGTGTTATCATTATAAAACGGGAAACCATCAATCACGTACAGCGGTTCGTTCCCGGCGGTTATGGAATTGCCCCCTCTTATCCTTACCGTAGCAGATGCCCCCGGCTGACCGGAGCTTTGGGTGATTTGTATTCCCGGTGCGGCACCCTGCAGTAAATTATCAACCGATGAGGTAGCGAGGTTTAAATTTTCTTTGGCAACTGTTGAAATGGAGCCAGTAAGCTCCTTTTTCTTTTGTGTACCGTAGCCAACGATAACCACATCTGTTAATGTATTATGTTCAGGTTCGAGCCTGATTATAAAATTCCTGTGCGTTTTTAATGGCAATTCCTGCTGGCGATAGCCTACAAATGATACCACAAGCACCGCATTGTTATTTATAGCGGGTAAATGAAACCTACCCTGGCTGTCGGTCGTTATACCCGTTTCAGTCCCCTTTATCTTGATAGTTGCACCGGGCAACCCCTGCCCATTTTCATCGAGTACGGTACCCGATACTGTCCTTTCCTCATCATCTTTAATGGAATCCGTTTTGGCTTCTGCATATTTTGAAGGATGTCTGCTGTCAAGGCTGATAGCGTTTTCGGATCTTGCTGTTTTACTGGCTATTATAAACAACAAGAGCAGGCAGAGCGGATATTTTAGGAATTTTGATGCACCCCGAAAAATGGAATGTATATATATTTCCATATATTTAAATGGTTTTATGTTAATGAATATTCGTTACTAAAACTTAGTGATGATCAGTAGTGATTGGCGTTACGACCTGATCATTCATGAATTGACCGGCGAGGCTTCCTTGCCGGTTATTTTTGTACTCAATTATCTATTTCATTTTCTGTGCTTGATTAGTATTAAAAATTGGAACGATTTTTGGCAGCCTAATTATTAACTGCGACGTTTCTGAAAGTAAAAAGAATTTGCTCTTTGATCAACTTAGCAACAACAGCACATTTGCTGTAATGCTGGCATAGAGACCGGAGTTGCCGCTATATAAAAAAAATGTAAAAGTGTTTTCATGACCTTTATTTAACAGGTCAAATATATAAATATTTTATATAATCTACTAAATCTATAGATTTAATATTTATTATTAATTGAGAATCCTTAAAACCTGATTATTCATTGATGGTAATTTTTCCCAATCACCAACAAAAAGTTCGGGATTTGCGACGTTAGAGCCACTACATTTTAAAAACTGCCTCAAGATCACTTGGGGCAGTTTTTTTATTTTGGGGTAAATCCCCACATCACGTCCCATACAATAGAAGCACTTGGTTAAAACTGTATATTACAGTATACTGTTAATTATCAGTTGTTTATTTAATTTTTATTACTATATTTAATTTATATTTCTGTTGTTAAGCCAGTCAGTAGTAAACCACTATAACCTATCAAGTATGAAGAAGATTTTACTTTTATTCACCCTGTTCACCCTGGTTGGGTGCAGTAAGAAAAGCGCGCCAGCTCCTACTCTGGATGTTACCATCGAATACCGCTTTACAACCAATACAAGCGCATCTTATAATATTACGTATACAGGCCCCAATGCCCAGCGGGTAAATACAACTTTTACCGGTACCACCTTTTCAAAAACCATTACTTCTAATAAATCCTCAGGGTTTAAGAATGCCATATTTTTCATTGGACTTACATCGCCCAATACAGTTATTACCGGGAATGCTGATATCCTGGTCGACAACAAAGAGTCAAGCCATGTCAATTTGACTTTTGATTCATCAGTAGGCTCAACCGACCTTACTTTCGGTGCAGTGGTATTTCAATAACATAAGTCAGAAAACTGTGTATTAAGGATTACCAATTGGTATTATCACAAACAAGTACAATTACTTCGATTACCAAAGTAAAATTGCGGTTTGGAGGTGACAACACCAACAAAGGCGCAGTTTTTCTTTAATCTTGTATTGCTTGCTGTCTCAAAACACCCCTCAAAAGGTCGCATGCGCCCCTCGCATAGGTGGTTTATTGTCGCCATCTTCGTATTATCAAAAACAATATGATGAAAAACTTAACATTCAGCGCCAAAATTAGCGCACCCGTAAAAAAAGTTTGGGATACCATGCTTGCGCAGGATACTTATCAAAAATGGACCGCCGCCGCCTGGCCGGGCTCCATGTATGTGGGAGCATGGCAACAAGGAGAAAACATGCGTTTTGTTGGCGCTAATGGCAGCGGAACATTAGCCCATTTGACAATTGTAGAGCCCCACAAGCACATTAAAGCCATCCATAACGCTATACTGCTGGATGGCGGTGCCGAGGACCGCGACAGCGAAATGGCAAAAAACTGGGTAGGCAGCGTCGAAGAATATACCTTTTCTGAAAAAAACGGTGTGACAGAACTTTTAGTTTCGATGACCATTTATCCTGAATGGGAAAAGATGTTCAGCAACGATTGGCCCAAAGCGCTTGCAGCTTTAAAAGATCTTTGCGAAGAAAAATAATTGCCTCGTTATATAAAGGGCCCTTTTCTACTCGTAAAAAAGGGCCTTTCAATCACATCAAAAATTATAACCTGTCAATCTTATTTGACAAGATGGGCGTTCAGTAACTGTTCCCAATCCCTCACTTGCTGATCAACGCGTTTTAATTTCATTTCGTTATCAACAAACTGTTCATAGCACGGGATGCTACATAATAATTTATTGTGGGGATCAACTATCTGGAGGAAGATCGATCTGACCGAGTTCCCGCTCATATTCCTTAATACATAGCATTTCGATGCCTGTTTAAGGTCATTTACCTCGACCTCAGGCTGGTTGTTATCGGCAAGGACCAATATTTTGTTTGGTTGGTCCCACCCGATCATTTTATTACCGATCTGTTCGGACCGTGTTAAACTTAAATTATGATCGTTGATAACAGTATTCAGGCGTTCTGTTAGTTTAGCTTTCCTTTTTTTTGAGGATTGCCGTATTACCAGGTAAACTGGTAATAAAATTGTAGTCAAAAATGCGCCGACAATAAGGGCGTTCTCTGCAGTATGATTCATGCTGATTATTTTTAATATTTATAAATAGGGATATAGAAATATCCTTGTTAATTAATAAAATTGAAATAGTCGGCGTGTTTTACCAGAATACATGAAAGGGAAAGAGTATCTGCCTATAGTATTGAAATATTTGAATAGTTGCCGGCCTGCAGGAGCGCAGATCAGTAACTTTCTTATAGGTGATTAAATCGGCCTCAGGCAAAAAGGCATAGCCCGGTGATGCGGAGGTTTTAAATACCGGAATATGAATAACCCTGCCAACTTCCGCATAGGTATCAAGCGGGAGGCGGCCGCTTTTCAACCGGGTTTGAATATCCTGGTCTGTTGTTTGTTTTTTAATTCCGGCGCGGGAATTGCCCGCTGTTGCATTTACCTGGACGGCAAACAACAGGGACAGTACCAGGACTAATTTTAACAACCTTTGCAACATGCTGCAAAGATACGCTTTAAGGCATACTGCATATCACTGCAATGTAAGTATGTGAGGTTATGCTTTTCATTAAGCTAATAGCAAACCTTAAACTATTTCAAAAACATTGTTGAAACACCCGGTTCTCAGTCGCATACTTATTTAATCTCGAAAAAGATGCGCTGTCATTATCGATGTCTTTTTTATCAAAATATTTAGAGATTTTGTTCAGCAGATCATTAAACCTCTTCGCCCGTTTTAACGCTGTAATAAGTAATGCCAGCCAAAAGCATCAGGCTTCATCACTAAAAGCTATAATAAATGTATTAATTACCCTTAATAGGTTTTAAAGTTTAATAATAGTAAACTTGTTTATACCAATATATAAACAACCAAAAAGCTTTTTGGAACGTAGCCTGTAAAACTAAAAAAGCTATAACTATATGTTATTATGCTAAAATTTTACCTGAAATACCAGGTTCTTCTTATCGTGATTTTTTTGTGCAAAACAACCTTTACCCATGCACAAACTGTTGTCCCGATCAGCGATATCGTGAAACAACATGTGTTTAGATACAGGGAACTTAACCTCCTGGAAGATACTACCGGGCATCTTACTTTTTACCAGGTATCATCCCCTGCCCTGGCCAATAAATTTCACCCTAATGTTGCAGCAACCCCGGTTACCCATAATCCAAATTCGGCTTATTGGTACCGGATCACCCTAAGGCACAACCCCGGAAGTAAAAACAATTGGATACTCGAATTTTTTGACCAAACCATAGATAGTATCACTGTTTACTCGCCGGATAAAAACAACCATTATACGGCCGCATTGCTCGGAAGCAGCCGGGCGTTCACTGCCAGGCTTTATCAGCACAAAAACCTTAGTTTAAATCTTGATAATAAGCTGGATGGGGATAAAACATATTATATCCGTGTCAGATCACAGCAGTCGGTAAATGTGATTATCGTGTTACGTTCTATAAGTTGGTTTATCAGTTATGCACTTGAAGAATATTTTCTGTTTGGGATGTTTTATGGGATGATCCTGGTATTCGGGTTATATAATCTCATTATGCTGATTGCCATGCGGCAAAGGCAATACCTGTATTATATAGTGTATAACATAAGCATCGGCCTTTACGAAATGTGCACCGATGGCATCGCGTACCAGTATATATGGCCCTTGTCGCCCAATTGGAACCACTATGCCTATGGTATTGCCCTATTTGCAGCAAGCATTTTTGCTGTATTGTTTGCACAAAGCTTGTTGAATGTAAAAAGCAGGGCCCCTCGTTTAAATAAAGCCCTGCAATTAATAATTGTAGGCAGATGTATATTCTTCCTATTGTGTTTAACGGTCAACAGGAATTGGTTTACCTATAAAATAATTGAAATAATACCGCTTACGGTGGCTTTTATAACCGGATGTTACATTTTATATAAAGGTTACCGGCCTGCCCGGTTCTTTGTGGTGGGATATAGTTTTTTGCTGTTTGGCTTTATTATTAAGGCGTTAATAGCTTTCAACATTTGGTGGCTGCCGGTTACTGCGTTTAATTATTACACGTTAAGCTTTTGCTTTATTATGGAGATGTTCTTTGTTTCATTTGCCATTGGTGATAAGGTAAGGGCATTAAAAATGGAAAAAGATCATGCACAGCAGCGCATTATAAAAGAACTTAAGCAGAATGAAGAATTTAAAGACAGCTTAAATAAAAGATTGGAGGACCAAGTGCAGGAACGAACCAGGCAGCTGGTTCAAAAGGCGGTGGTTATTGAACAGCAAAACCTGGAGTTGACAACAGTAAACCAACTGTTGAAGGAACAGGGTGAAGAAATATCGCGCATGAATGTTTTGCTTGAAAAGGATAATACCCTTCTGCATGACAATATTGAGAAGGTAACGCATAACAGGGTAATGTCGGCAGAGGTGGATTTTGAAGAATTCAGCAAAATATATCCTGACAGGGAAACCTGTTTTAAATTTCTTTCTGATCTGAAATGGGAAAAAGGCTATATCTGCCGTAAATGCACTGGAACACATTACGGACATGGCCATCTTCCCTACAGCCGCCGATGTTCAAAGTGTGGCTATGAAGAATCTGTTATCGCTTATACCATATTGCAAAACACACGCATACCTATTAATAAGGCCTTTTATATCATCTTCCTGATGTATTCCACCAAAGGGAAAATATCATCCCATAAACTATCCGAAATTCTTTCGATCAGGCAAAGTACCTGCTGGGCCTATAGTTCGCGCATCAAAAAGATCATGAACAGCAGAAAAAAGGAACTTAATAACGCCGGAGATAAGGGATGGAGCAAATTGGTTATAGACACTAACCAGCATATCTGAAATAAAAAATATCTTTCGGGTAAAAAATAACATCTAAATAAGTTTTATTGCTTAAAAATTAATATGCGAACTAACCGTATCACTATTATTTTATCTGTCTGCAAAAAACTGTGTTTCCATGACAGCAGGCTCATTTTGCCATCTTGGCTCATTGTGTTTAAAGCGTATTGTTTTATGCGCAACTATCTAATAATCAATTATTTATTGAATATTTTACTTGCAATTATCTCCTTAATTATTATAGATTTGTATTAAACCAGTTAAAACCACTGCATCTGCCTTTTGCTAAAAAACACTTAAACAGTTATTTGTCCCGGGTATGCTGTTAATATATTTTTTAGCATTGGTTAAATATCATTTTATGAAAAATATCATAAATAGCTTATTTCCAATTCATATAATGATGCTATTTGATGCGATCAGTCTTTCAAATCAATTCTAACTTTTAATACCAATTTTATGAGAATCAACTACAAAACCAAAATGAAATTGCTGGCAGTACTAATAATGCTCCCGGCAATATTTTATTCTTCGTGCAAAAAGGATCTATCCAGATCAGTCGACCCGGTAGTTACCGGCACGGTGGCCAGGGCTGCTAATGAAACGGTAAATGTTTGGGAAACCACGGCCGACAAGTCCAAACTACTGCAGGCACAGGCCAACATTAATTTCGCTGCCGATGCCGGAACCAATCCAACTACAATTACTGTTGATGAGAATACTACTTATCAAACCATTGATGGCTTTGGATATGCATTGACCGGCGGAAGCGCTTCGTTAATTAACGGGCTGGGCGCCAATCAAAACACGATGCTTACGGATATCTTTTCAACAGCTTCGGGCCATGTGGGGTCAAGTTTTGTAAGGATCACCATTGGGGCTTCGGACTTAAGCTCATCCGATTTTACTTATGACGATATGCCTGCTGGCCAAACTGATGTGAACCTGACCAATTTCAACATCACTAAGGAAATGACAGACCTGGTACCTGTGCTTAAAAAGATCATCGCCATTAATCCATCCATAAAAATACTGGCAACCCCGTGGACTGCCCCGGTATGGATGAAGACCGGAACAACCGGCAATGGTGGCTTCACAGGCGGTAGTTTAAATACCGCTTATTATGATGCCTATGCCAGGTATTTTGTAAAATACATACAGGCCATGAAGGCCCAGGGGATAACCATTTATGCAGTATGCCCACAAAACGAGCCGCTGAATCCAAATAATAACCCTGCGATGACCATGCAGGCTAACGAGGAGGCCAACTTCATCAAAAATAATTTAGGCCCTCAATTTTCGGCAAATGCCATCACCACCAAAATTATAGCTTACGACCATAATTGCGACCGCCCTGATTACCCTGAAGCAGTTTTGGGTGATGCAGGGGCCAATCCTTATGTGGATGGATCGGCATTTCACTTATATGCAGGGGATATAAGCGCTTTAACAACGGTTCATAATGCTTTCCCCAGCAAAAACATTTATTTTACAGAGCAATTTATAGGCGGCCCGGGCAATTTTGGAGGCGACCTTTCATGGCATGTTAATAACCTCATTATCGGTGCTCCGCGTAACTGGAGCAAAGTTGTGTTAGAGTGGAACCTGGCTGCCGATCCAAATTATAACCCGCATACTGCCGGTGGCTGTTCCACCTGTTTAGGAGCCGTAACTATCTCCGGTACTTCTTATACCCGTAATACCGCTTATTATACAGTAGCGCACGCTTCTCAATTTGTAAGGGCGGGCGCAGTTCGTATATCATCCAATACGTTTTCGGGTGGAGTACAAAATGTCGCGTTTAAAAACCCCGATGGCACCAAGGTGGTGGTCGTATTAAATTCGGCTGCATCAAGTCAGTCATTCAAAATAAAATGGGGTGCCGAGTCATTTACCTATACCCTGCCTGCCGGGGCTGTGGCTACCTTTAAGTGGGCAGGCACACAATCCAGCGGAACTGGCGGAGGCCCGCCAATCGGTACAACTATTACCCTTAAAGGCATTAATAATCTTTATGTAAGCGGCGAGAACGGCACGCAGGCTATGAACTGTAACCGTGCTACTGCCAGTGCCTGGGAACAATTCCTGGTAGTAGATGGAGGTGGCGGCAAAGTTGAACTTAAAAGCCAGAATAAATTTATATCCAGCGAAAATGGCACCATGGCAATTACCTGCAACCGTGCAACCGCGGGCGCCTGGGAACAATTCACCTGGTTTGTGAACCCCGATGGCACCATATCCCTGCAGGGCAATAATGGCAAATGGATATCGAGCGAAAATGGCACTATGGCGATGACCTGTAACCGGGCAACCATATCCGGCTGGGAAGCATTTAGGGTGAATCAATAAAACCTATTATAAACCAAATCAATACTGTTATGAAAAAACAATTCTTTAATCTATTAAAAAGCACCGGTATAGTACTGATGCTTGCAATGCTTGTGGTTTCCTGTAAAAAGGATGCGAACCAGGCTGCCACAGATCCTGCAGAAATGGCGAAAGCCACGCCTACGGTTCCACGGGCAGCTACTTACCAATTGGTGTGGGCCGATGATTTCAACGGCACAGGTGTCGATGGTTCCAAATGGAACATTGATGTGGGCAACCCCAATGTCAATAATGAAAAGGAATATTACCAGGCAGCAAATGCAACCGTAACCGGCGGCAACCTGGTAATAACTGCACGGCAGCAAAGTGTTGGCGGCCAACCATATACATCAGCCAAGCTGAATACTTCCGGTAAGTTCTCGGTACAATATGGCCGGATAGAAGCGCGTATTAAACTGCCAATGGTACAAGGCACCTGGCCTGCCTTTTGGATGCTGGGGACTAACATCGGCACGGCTGGCTGGCCCCAATGCGGCGAGATCGACATTATGGAGCACGTTAATACCACCAACACCATATTGGGTACCATGCACTGGAATGGCGGCAATGGTCACGTTCAGTACGGCAGCAGCACCAATACCACTCCGGGCGATTATCATGTATATGCTGTGGAATGGGACAATACCGGCATACGCTGGTTTGTTGATAATACCTTGTATGCAACCGGTAACACATTGAACAATATCAACAATACCGGTGCCTTTCAATTGCCGTTTTATATTATCCTGAACCTGGCAATAGGCGGCGACCTTCCGGGGAATACGATCAACAACGGTGCACTGCCTACTACTATGATGGTTGATTATGTACACGTTTATAAATTGGTCAACACATCCGGCCCTCCTATCGGGCAAACGATTACACTTAAGGGCTTTAATAACCAATATGTAAGCGGCGAAAACGGCACACAAGCTATGACTTGTAACCGCCCTACAGCCAGTGCCTGGGAACAATTTTTGATAGTTGATGCCGGGAATGGCAAAGTGGAGTTAAAAAGCCAGGGCAAATTTGTATCGAGCGAAAATGGCACGCAAGCTATTACTTGTAATCGTGCAACCGCGGGTGCCTGGGAGCAATTTACCTGGGGCACAAATGCCGATGGAACAATAACCTTACAAGGCAGCAACGGTAAATTTGTATCAAGCGAAAATGGCACAATGCCCATGACCTGTAACCGGGCAACAGCTTCGGGATGGGAGGCGTTTAAGGTAAATCAATAATATAGATCTAACTATTCAACCAGCATCAGTAATAAACTGGTGCTGGTTTTAGTATTTTTATCGGATAAGGTAAACCTGGATACCTTTTCCAAAAGACTGTTAAATAGATATGACCCTAAAAAAGCCGGCGTTATTACTCCTGATCATATTATATGCCGGTATTTGCCATGCCCAGGATAATGATAAAAAAATACAAATATCAGCAGGAACGGGCTACCAGCGGGAAGACTTCCATTGGTCAATAGCCGGGGATATCAACGGCAAAAATCCAAATATTTATTCTGAACTTAAATGGAAAGCCATTGCCGGCCCACGGTATGACCTTGCACTGCAATGGAATATATGGAACAGTTTTTTGCTTTTGGGAAATTATAGCAGGTCGTCTATCACTTCCGGAACATCAAATGATACCGATTACAGTGGCGACAACCGGACTGCTCCCGTTTACAACCAGGATTTTAGCAGTAATAAAGGCAGTACTTCTGCCTGGTCGGCAGGCATTGGTTATATGCTGATCAAAAACAAGATATTTTGCCTGTCACCCTATTTAGGGTACGGGATCAATCAACAAACTTATTATTTGCTGGGTAGTAATGGCAACTTCAACAACTTGAACACAACTTACAAAACGCATTCGCAGGGCCCATTTTTGAAGGTTATTTCAGCAATTAAGGTTGCAAATAAACTTAAAGTTGCAGCAGACCTTACTTATAGCCAGGTTATTTATCGTGCTGCTGCCGACTGGAACCTGATCGAAACATTTCAGCATCCTGTCAGCTTTCGCCATTCCGCAAACGGATATGGCATGGATGCAGATGCGAAACTGGTATACAGCATTACTCCCCTTCTTTCAGCAAATATTGGTGCCGCGTACTTTCACTGGGAAACCGGCACAGGCACCGATCAGCTTTACTTAACCACAGGCGAAACCGACAAAACACAGTTAAATGAAGTAGTAAGAAATGGCTTCAGGGTACAATTGGGGCTAAATTTTTCTATCTGGTAAAATCCATTCTCTTTTTCATCGCTGTCAATTATTTGTTACATAAGTTTATACGTTTAAAATAAAGCCATATATAATTAACTTAGCTCCATCCGGATCATACCTTTTATCCATCCCTGAATATGAAGCAAACACATAAAACCAGAGCAAATTTCTTTTGGATCGTCATAATCACTTTATTTATCATAACTATAAATGTCAGTGATATAAAAGCACAAGCCCCTACGGACGACCCTCACATGGGAATTATCCCAGCACCTGCTTCTGTGATCAAAAATCAGGGGACATTTAATTTTAGCCAGAAAACCCTGATAAAAGCGGATCACCCAAAAGACAGGTCAGTTGTTTGGCTCAAGAATTTTCTGGCAGATGACCTGCATTTCCATAATAGCATATCCAAATACAACAGAAAAAACAAGTCGCTGAAGGGAACTACCATAATCCTTACCGCAAAAGGCGCTGAAAAACTACCAAAGGAGGGTTATAAGCTAAACATAACGCCGCACAGAATTACCATCATCGGGAAAGATGCCGGCTTGTTTTATGGCATCCAAACGCTTTTACAGCTATTGCCGGTTGACCATTCAGCCCCTCAAAGAATATCATGCGCAGTAATCACAGATGAACCAAGATTCGGCTACAGGGGCATGATGCTGGATGTTTCGCGTCATTTTTTCAATGTGGCCCAGGTAAAAAAGGTGATCGAATTAATGGCGGCTTATAAACTCAATAATTTTCACTGGCATTTGGTTGATGGACAAGGATGGCGCATCGAGATAAAGAAATATCCAAAATTGACCGAAGTTGGAGGCTATCGTATGCAAACCATGTTTGGAGGTAACCGCGATTGGCCCGACCAGCTTGCCTACGGCGGTTTTTATACCCAGGATGATATCAGGGATGTAGTAAAATTTGCGGCCGATCGTTATATCAACGTTATCCCAGAGATCGAGATGCCAGCACACTCCGATGCGGCTTTACGCGCTTATCCTGAATTAAAGTGCGACACAACTGAAGGCAAACCGGCTTCGAGAGGTGTAAACAGCATCTACTGCCCTACCGAGCAAACATTTACTTTTTTAGAAGATGTATTGACCGAAGTGATGGCGCTTTTCCCAAGTAAATACATTCACATAGGCGGCGATGAAGCCGGTAAGCAACCCTGGAAAGAATCGCCTTTTTGCCAGAACCTGATCAAAGAAAAAGGTTTAAAGGACGAAAAAGAACTGCAAAGCTATTTCATCCAGCGGGTCGAAAAATTCATCAACTCAAAAGGACGCAGCATTATTGGCTGGGACGAAATACTGGAAGGCGGCCTGGCACAAAATGCCACCGTAATGAGCTGGACAGGCGTTGACGGGGGGATAGCTGCCGCCCGGCAAAAACATAATGTGATCATGACGCCGCAAACAACCGGCAACTATTTTGACCATTATCAAAGCGGCTCGCCACAGGAACCTGTTTCTTTTGGCAGGTATGCTACTTTGCAGGAAACCTATGATCATGACCCCATTCCGAAAGCGCTTACCCCGGAAGAGCAGCAATATATAATAGGTACCCAGGGAAACCTATGGACAGAATATGTGCCAACAGTTGCCAAATTGCAATACCAGATATTGCCAAGGCTTTTTGCGCTTTCCGAAGTAGCCTGGAGTAAAACTGAAAATAAAGATTACACCAATTTTTCGGAAGTACGTTTGGCTAACCATTTTGCAAGGCTTGATGCTATCGATTACAACTACCGTGTCCCAACGGCTTTAACCGTTATTGATACTATGGTTATCGGCCCGCAGTTTACTTACGCGCCGAAATCAGTAGTACCCGGCGCTAAAATATATTATACGCTTAACGGGCGCGATCCCCTGGATACCGACCTGCAATATGATGGCCCGATAACCTTTAATATCCCACAAAATGAAAAAAGGGAACTAAGGACGAGAGTTATCACCCCTTCAGGACGAAGGAGCATAGCAACACGTACCTTAATGTATAATCGGGCTCTATTACCGGCTGTAAATTATTCTGCAAACACACATGGTTTAAAGTATAAAATGGTGAAGGCCCATTTTGCAGTACCCGATCAATTGGATTATGGCATGGTCAAAGACTCCGTCGCTACAATGGAAAAATTGGATGCTGAGCAATTTAAAAAGGATAACCCCAATTTTGGTATCGTTTATAATGGATTTATCAACCTGCCCGCTGATGGTTCTTATAATCTCGCTTTATCAACTTACACCAACGCCCAGCTATTTATTGACGGCGAAAGACTGACCGAAACGGAATATATCTTGCCATTGGCAAAAGGATTTCATAAGATAGAGATCAAATATATTTATAACGCGCCGGTGCAAACAACAGGCAATTTCCGGGTAAGGCAAACTCCACTCAGGATTTTTATAACCGGACCGGAAGCGCCGGTAAAGAAGGAGTTAGATGCTGCTAACATATATTATTAGCATGAACATGGTTGATCAGGAGCGCGAAAATTGCTACTTGTTACCAAAAATATAAAACCGTTTCATACAATTCAGGCATTTATATCTTTTCATAGGCAGCCAAAACAATAGCACTTTTATAATACCTGATCTCTTGATCCGGATAAGGGCTTCTTTGTCACAATTTTTGCATTTCAACCCGG
The DNA here is from genome assembly GCA_035489035.1 of Mucilaginibacter sp. Lineage (GTDB taxonomy): Bacteria > Bacteroidota > Bacteroidia > Sphingobacteriales > Sphingobacteriaceae > Mucilaginibacter. Next base: position 82,271 of record DATHKT010000035.1, on the reverse strand, counting down.
TGGCAATGTACCCATCTTTCAGATTCTCCATAATCAAATTATATCCCGATACAGTGATAAACAAATTTACAGAAACATTAAGGGTAACCCGTCTTGTTTTTGTAACAATCCTTATATATCCGTTTTATCAGCCAAAACCCATGCAAATGGTGAGACTGGCATATCTAAAGGCTTAATAAGCACATTTAATTAATGCTTTCCTGTTGACATTTGATAAAAAAACCAACAGAAAAATGAAAATCACAATTTTTAAGGCTTGCCTGATCGGTGTGTTAGCAGCCTTTAGCATAACAGCAAACGCAAATACAACTCCGGCTGCAAATGATTACAAAAAGATCATTTTAGATTTTATTGACAGCCACATGAACGCCAACTACAAAAAGTTAAACAAGATCATGAATGACGACGCCACCTTTAAAATCCCACGTGGCGAAAATGTAGTGGTTCAAACCAAAGCTGCCCTGGTTGATGATATGAAACAGACCGGCCAGCTTAAGCAAAACTGCCAATCAAAGTATGAAGTAGTTGCCCAAAGCAGTTCCCTGGTTATTGCCCGTGTTGATTTCAACTATGAGAACACTGTTCAGCAAAATTATTTGATCCTCGAAAAAAATGCTGATAAGGAATGGAAAATAACCCAGGTTTGCAAAATATTTAACGATAAAGACGTGGCAGCAACCGAACAAAAAGCGATTGCCAAAAATTAATTATCAGGTAAATAATCATTCATCCATTTAATCAACTTAGGTAAAAATCACCCTTTTAGGGTGATTTTTCTATTTGTACCCAAATTCACCCTATTGGGGGTATACTATCACTTTTAGATGCCATTATCTTTGAGTATTCAATTGGTATTAACTGATCTCGCCAAAATAGATAAACCCTACAGACTTAACTGTTAATTACGGGGTTTTCTAAATCATTAACCAAATAATCTGGGGGAACTAACATGAAAATTAAGTATATACCAATTTTTACGGAGAATATAGAAAGGCAGGCAAGCTTTTTTATCGAAAATCTTGGATTTGAAATATATAGTAAGAAAAACATCCTGTCAACCCAGGATTGTATAGTAATAAAAACCAGCAGTCCTGATATTTTTTTAGTAGTAATCAAAGACAATGGGAATGACTATAGGAAGTGCCGCATAGTAGTGAGCACAGATGATTGTTTAAATGATTATCACTCTTTAAAAAAGGCAGGTGTTACCTTTTATAACGAACCGGAGTATTTACCCATGGGCCTGGGTGTCGAATTTATGGACCCATCGGGCAACCGCTGTTTATTAATAGAAGAACGCAGTTATAACAACTAACCTAAATGAGATGGAATACCTAAAAACCTTAAAAAACAACAATGCTATATATAGTGGTACCAGGAACACCAAATATAATCAACAAACCACTTCTGATTTTAGCATCAGGTTTGTATTTAGTGGTAACGAAAGATATAGCATTGGCAAAAGGCAACTATCGATCTATACCGATTCGTTCCTGATATTGAATAAGGGTACGCAATACTCAAGCACCGCAGAGAGCGCCATACCGGTACAATCCTTCGGGATAAGCTTTGATGATAAATTTCTGCAGGATTTCAAGAATAGCTGGCAGCTTAAAGACGATACTTTACTGGGTATTGGTAAATACCCCTATGCCAGCCGGTACGAAAACGATTTCGATGAAACCATTTACCCTTTTAAGGGCGACTTGTTTTTCAATATCAATCACCTTAAACACCACCTCGACCGTGGCTTACAGGATGAACTACTGATCAATGAGTACTTGCACCACTGCCTCATCAATTATTTCCAGATATTTAATGAAGAAATTTTTCAAAAAGCGCAGCGACTGAATTTCCTGAACAAGAGTACTAAAATTGAGATACTGCGCAGGTTGAACCTGGCTAAAGAATATTTATATACCAATTATAACAACAATATTAACCTGGAAGAACTGGCAGAATATGCCTGCTTATCCGTTACCCACTTATTGCGCACCTTTAAACAAGCATTCCATGTATCGCCGCACCAATTTTTGGTACAGATACGCTTACAAAGGGCAAAGGATCTGCTTAAAAATACAGATTATCCTGTAAATGAAATAGTTAACCTGATAGGATTTGATTGTCCAAGCTCATTTATCAGGCTCTTCAGAGATCGTTTTCAAACTACTCCGCTTAAATACAGGCAAAGCTTTTGATAGTTAGTATCATTAGCGGCCGGTGATTACTCAGATCACCGGTTTTTTTATGATCTGATTTCCCGTTATTACCTCTTTTTTGGTAACTCTTCCTCCCTGGTCAACAACAATAATTATGGTGATTTTCGCACATTTCGCTCGGTTGCTATTAGCTAACATTGTCAGGCAGCTTATTGCCTCCAACTGATCTTCTCCTGCCGTATACTTAAAGTATACAAAACCTACAGACTTTAGTGTATTTATACATTATTAAACCTAACACAATTAAACCTTGTAATTAACTTATGAAAATTAAGTACCTACCAGTTTTTACCGATGATATCGAAAAACAGGTAAGTTTTTTTACCGACAATTTAGGGTTCGAGCTATATGGCAAGAAGACCATCTTTTCAGGACAGGAAAGCATGCTCATAAAAACCCATAGCCCTGATATTTTCATCGTGGTTGTTAAAGACACTGCAAATGAATATAGAAGGGGGCATATTGTTTTAAATAGTGATGATTGTTTAAATGATTATCACAATCTAAAAATGGCGGGTGTCACTTTTTGTAACGAACCCCAGTATTTACCCATAGGGCTGGGTATTGAATTTATAGACCCATCGGGCAACCGTTATTTATTAATAGAAGAACGCAGTTATAATAGCCTGATCTGAATAAAATTAAATTACGACTATCCTTTCTTTTCAAAAGCTTGCATCTCTCCAAATATGCTAAAATTATCATAATGGAGATTCTCGCATATCGGGTGGCGATTCACGCATATCCGGCTGATACGTTTATGGCTAACATTGTGATAAAGTATTAGATCAGCTTGTAATTCTTGCAAGTATGGTATGCTGGCAACAACAAACAACTACTTGTGATCATGATGAAGAGCGCGCCTACGTAACTCACCCCTTATAAGATAAAAAAACATAGCTGACAGACAAACAATGCAGCTTCAAACTCAATAATTAAAACGACTATGAAAAAAAAATTACTCATCTTATTGGTGCTTTTAATCACCACAATTTCCGTAGTAACTGCACAGGCCCAAACGGTAACAGGTAAAGTAACGGATCAGAAAGACGGCTTGCCTTTGCCTGGTGTGAGCGTTACCGTTAAAGGTCTATCCGCTGGTGGCACACAAACCACACTTAATGGCTCTTATAGCATTACTGTGCCAGCCGGCTCGCATACCCTTGTATTCAGATACATTGGATACAAGCAAGTTGAACGGCCCGTAACCGGCAGTACAGTGGATGTACAACTGGAAACAGATTCTAAACAGCTTTCTGAAGTTGTAGTAGTAGGATATGGTACACAAAAGCGGGCGAGCATAACGGGGTCAATTGCCACTGTATCCGGTAAAGAAACTGAAAATGTCCCGGTAACTACTTTTGAACAGGCCCTGCAAGGTAAAACAGCCGGTGTTAACATACAGGCCAATAACGGTAAACTGGGCCAGGGAATCAAGATCAGCGTACGTGGTACAGCTTCCATATCCGGGGGCACCCAACCTTTGGTGGTGATAGATGGAATAATCGCTAACCAGATAGATCTGTCTAACAATGGCGCCACATCAGATCCGCTTGCCGATCTGAACTTCAATGATGTCGAATCATTCCAGGTATTAAAAGATGCAGCGGCCTCGGCCATTTATGGGGCACGCGGATCAAATGGTGTAATTATCATTACTACAAAAAAGGGGAAACTGGGTGCTGCCAAAATAAATTTCAACGCCCAGTTTGGTTACAGCAAGCCATCAGGCTATCGCAAATTCTTAAATACACAACAATGGCTCCAGCTTGAAGAACGTGCAGCAGTGGGCGCGGCTCCGCAGGATGTTGCTAACGGATTTGAACCGGACCTGGAAACTGCGCTCGCAGATGAAAAGGATTATATAGAGGGTAAATTCACTTCTTTATCTGCCGGAAGTACAGATTGGACAAAAAACAACACAGATTGGCAAAAACAAGCCTTCCGGACAGCCCCCCAGCAACAATACGATCTTAATTTTACAGGGGGAACCGAAAAAACAACCTATTTTATTGGTGGGCAGGCGCTTAATCAAACCGGTATATTAAAAGGCAACCAGTTTCAACGCTATAGCGGCCGGGTAAATATCGATACCAAGATATTTAGCAGCCTGGATGTAGGTATGAACCTCAATTTTACACACACCTTTAATAAGCGTGTGGGTAATGACGATTCATTCGCAACCCCATTACAAATAGTTGCCCTGTCACCGGTTACCCCGGTTATTGATCCACGGACAGGTTTGATAAGTGGTACGCCACCGGGTTCCAGCAGCAGTTATCCGCTTTACTACAACCCGCTCATCAGTGTTGATAATGCTTATTTCCATACCAATGTATACCGTACTTTGGGTAATGTTTTTGCTAACTGGGACATTGTAGATCATTTAACCTTCCGTTCGGAGTTTGGCGTAGATCAAACCAATCAAAACGAGGATAGCTATTTTAGTAGTTTAACAGCCAGGGACACTGGCACCCCTCATGGTTTTGGCCGGAATACTAATTCGGATGTCGTAAACTTTACGGTTAATAATTACTTAACTTATAAAAACACTTTAGCCCGCGATCATTCGCTCGACCTTACAGTTGGCAACAGCTATCAATACAGTCATTCTACAGCGAACGATGTGCAGGGACAACAATTCCCTTCAGACGCCTATAAACAGATAGCATCAGCCGCTGTCATATCTGCCGGTTCATCTTCACAGGCCGAATTTAGTTTCGTGTCTTACTTCGCCAGGGCTAATTATGCTTATAAAGGGCGGTACCTGCTGTCTGGCAGTGTCAGGTCTGATGGTTCGTCAAGATTTGGTATAAATAACCGTTATGGGATTTTCCCGGCAGGTTCCATAGGCTGGATATTAAGTGAAGAGGATTTTATGAAGAAATTCAATTCATTGAGCAGCCTCAAGATCAGGGCCAGCTATGGTTTAACAGGTAATGCCGAAATAGGCAATTATGCTGCCTTAGGTTTATTTTCGGGTAACGCGGGATATAACGGTGTGGCCGGACAAAGTTTTTTCCAATTGCAGAATCCTGATTTGAAATGGGAAAAAACAGCCCAGGTTGATATAGGACTCGACTGGGGATTTTTTAACAATAGGTTATCTGGAAGCTTCGATTTCTACAGGAAAAACACCCGCGACTTGTTATTAAATGTCAACATCCCGGAAACGTTGGGTATAGGTACTCAATTACAAAACCTGGGTAAGCTTTATAACCAGGGGTTTGAGATCACTTTATCATCAGAAAACTTTGTAGGTAAATTCAAATGGAGCACCAACTTTAATGCCTCCTACAATAAAAACGTGGTGACCTATGTACAAGGGCAGATCATTAATGAGGGTGCAGATCTGAACCGCGTAATAGAGGGGCAGCCGATTGGCGTGTTCTATGGACGTGAATATGCAGGGGTAGACCCGGCAAATGGTGATGCCATATTTTACCTGAACACCAAAAATGCCGATGGAACGCTTAACCGTGGCACAACCAGTGATTATAACGCGGCCCAAAATGTTCCGTTAGGTGATCCTACACCACATTGGACAGGTGGTATCACTAATAATTTCGCCTATAAGGGTTTTGATCTTTCGTTCACTATTTATGGCTCATTTGGCAATAAAATATACAACGGCGGGGGCCAGTATATGAGCGCCGAAGCAAGTAATGGCCTGGATAATCAAACCATCGACCAGATGAGATACTGGGACAAACCGGGAGACATTACCGATATACCTGAGCCGCGCCTGTTCTACGCCAATGGTACCGATCCTTCAAGCAGGTATTTGTCCTCAGGTTCATATGTCCGTTTAAAAACCGCAACCCTGGGTTACACCTTTCCAAAAGCTGTTCTGGCCAAACTTAAGATCGACCGGTTGAGGATATTCGTTAACGGCTTTAACTTGTTTAAGATCACGAAGTATAAGGGCTGGGACCCTGAAGTAAATACCGATTTCCTGGCGACCAACGTCAATTTGGGGAACGACTTCTACTCGGCCCCACAGCCGCGTACAATTACTTTCGGGGTGAATGTTGGATTATAATTTAAAATCAAAACCATGAAAAGATTCAATAAAACATATATAGGAATTTTAAGTACTGTACTGATAGTACTTAGCTCCTGTAATAAACAGCTCGATCTGAAGCCATTTCAGCAAATACAACAAAGCCAGGCTATCTTAACGGCCCAGGATGTGCAAATAACATTAGTAGGCGCCTATAACCAGGCTGGTTTGGGAAGTATGTATGCCGGCGGCGCTTTCTTATATCCCGATTTGACGGCAACACAACAAGTTGTAGACTGGCAAGGCACATTCCAGGGACTGACACAAATGACTAACCAGACTATCCCCGTTGATAACGCCTACGTTAATTTGGTGTGGGCGGATGCTTACCAGGTGATCAACCAGGCAAATAATGTGTTAGCCAATTTGGATAAAGTAACCGCAGCTAATGCAGCCCGCACCGAAGGTGAAGCTAAATTTTTAAGAGGCCTGACCTATTTTGACCTGGTACGCCTTTATGGAAAATCGTGGAACGATGGTGATCCGGCCGCGAATCCCGGAGTACCTATTGTGCTGACGCCTACAACGGTAATAACCTCAGCTTCATACGTTGCCAGGTCAACAGTAGCACAGGTTTACCAGCAGGCACTAACTGATCTTACGGACGCCGAAACAAAACTGCCCGCAAGCAACAGCTTTTATGCTAATAAATATTCGGCCTCGGCCATATTAGCGCGCTTGTATTTACAAAAGGGCGATTATGCCAATGCCGCTGCCGAAGCAACCAAGGTGATAAGTTCAGGCAAATTTACATTGAATGCTAATTATGCGGATGAATTCCCCTATCCGGGCGGAGCGGCAGTGCATGTTGACAATACGTCTGAAGATATTTTTGCCATACAGGTTACCAATCAGCAAGGCGTTAATACACTTAACACCTATTATGCTTCGGCGGATAACGCCGGTCGTGGCGATATTATTATTAAAGATAGTTTTGTAGCCGAATTTGAGGAAGGCGATCAACGCCTTTCCATGTTTAACCTTGACAGTGATGATATATTGCGTTGTGATAAATTTGATAACGTTTTTGGAAACGTGCATATTATCCGTTTGGCCGAACTTTACCTGGTCAGGGCCGAAGCAAACCTGCGTACCGGTGCAGCTACAACTGCCGGTAATACGCCACTTGATGACGTAAACACCATACGTGCCCGGGCAGGCTTAGATCCGTTGGCTACTGTTACTATTGCCAACGTACTTACTGAAAGAAGGCATGAGTTAGCTTTCGAGGGTGGTTTCTTTTTGCACGATGCAAAAAGGTTGCAACAAACAATTGGTGCCCAGCCATACAATTCAAATAAGCTGGTATTCCCGATACCGTTACAGGATATTAATGCCAATCCAAATCTGAAACAAAACCCGGGATACTAATAACAACTAACCAATTAATAAACCAGGGCCGGCTTATAACAAGCCGGCTTTTTTGTGCCTTGTTCACCCATTTTAGGCGATTTTCGCATATCAGGGCAACGAACAATAAATTATGTTTGTAATAGCCAGATAGTTTGTCGTTAAAATATTTGGTCAGTTAATAGTTAATTGAAAAGTCAGTCACGCGAGGTGGGTGACTTTTTTGTTTTAAAAGAGAGGGATCAGATAAGCTTATTCTTACGGGCGATATTGATTGCCTTTGACCGGGAGTGAACGTCCAGTTTAGTGTAGATATTCTTAATGTGGGTTTTAACAGTTTCCAATTCGATAAACAGCTCATCGGCGATCTCACTTCGCTTTTTGCCATCGGTTATCAGGCGTAATATCTCCGTTTCGCGCTTAGAAAGCGGGGATTCCAGGCTTTTTTGAAATGACCGGACCACCATGCGGGCTATATTAGTACTCATCGGGCCTCCCCCGTCCTTTACTTCAAATATGGAATCGATTATTTTTTGGGAGGAAGAGTCTTTCGTAATATATCCTGAGGCCCCATTGGCAAGCGCCTGGAACAGTTGCTGTTCGCTTTCAAAAACGGTCAGCATCAACACGTGTACCTTCGGTAATTGTCTTTTTATCTTCGGGATAGCCTCAATACCGCTTATGCCGGGTAATTGAATATCCAGTAATACGATATCCGGGTTATCATCGGCCAGGTACTTTTCAGCATGCTCAAAAGAAGTATAGCCGTTAACAACGACTATCCCGTCCTCCGCCTCTATCAGCTGTTTATAAGCCTGAAGCAAAATCTTGTCATCTTCAATAATTACTACGCGTATACAGGCATACATATGTTAAGGAATTGGCATAATTAACCGGCTAATAGTGCCAACGTCAACTGTAGATTCGATATCTAATTGACCATTTAGCTTTTTAGCCCTGTTCTGCATATTCCGAAGCCCGTTGCCGGCAAATATCTGATCCTTTTCAAACCCTTTGCCATCATCGGATATCGTAATACAGATATACCCATAAGACGTAGTTTCTATCGCGATTGTTACAGTTTTTGCATTAGAATGTTGTAAAATATTATGGAGTAACTCCTTGCCTATCAAAATTATGTTCCTGCCAAAACCAAGCGGGAGGCGTATTTTTCTATTTTCCGGATTTTCTTCAGCTACTTTGAATGAAATATTGGTCTCAGAAAATAATTCACAGCCAAATTTTATGATCAAAGCGGATACATCATACAGGTTATCATTGTCGGGGTTTAAGGCCCATAAAATATTTTTGGTACCTGCATACAACTCTGCAACGCTTGATCTGATCTGCTTGATCAGCACTTTCTCATCGTTTTTATTTTTGTCGATCTTTTTATCCAGCAGTTCGGATAGCATATTGATACGGGTTAATTTATTCCCCAGGTCATCATGAAAATCCTCAGCCGTTTGCCGGCGCACTGCCGCCTGTTCCTCAAGTTTTAATGCTTCAATATATTTTGCTTTCCTATCATTCTGATAAATTTTATATAAATACACGCTGTAACCTACAGAAAGGAACAAAAGCACCAAAAGTATTTTAAATCCTATACTTTGAACAAAAGTCGGCGTTATAGTAAAAGAAAAAACTGCAGGGTCTTTGTATTGGCCCATGCCATTTACAGCCCTCACCCAAAAGCTATACCGGCCTGGCGGGAGGCTGGGATAATCTACAAAGTTATTTAGTATCGGTTTGCTGTAAGTTTTATCCAATCCCTCTAATTGATACTGATAATAAATACTTTTTTCATCAGTAAACTCGATAGCCTGGAACTTGATCGAGATATGGCTTTGATCGGATGGGAGAGATAAGGAAACGGGAAGTTTATACCCGTTTGTATAAGTATAATTTATAGAGTCGTGGTTATCTTTTACAAATAAGCCAATATTCTGGATAACCATATTTGGCACAGGTGAAAAAGGTTCTGATCTGTTTATTTTATATACATACAAACCATGTGTTGTTCCTACCCAAACGTTCGAATCGGTATGCAATATGGAATTTTGATTGGTCTCGGCTATTAAATTAAATATGGCATCCTTATTCAGAACCATCCGGTCGAGGTCGGTGATCTTAAATTTATTCACGCCCCGTCCCGTTCCCAGCCACACATCACCATTCACAATATCAATGCTGTATATGGTGTTTGAATGCAAGCCATCCTTAATGGTGACCTTATTGACTGCATTGGTTTTTGTATTCCACACAAATAAACCGTGATCATTGGTGCCAATTAAAACAAATTGGCGATAGCTTTCCATTGTTAATACATTCTTACCGGCAAGGTCTTTTAATTTAAAGGACATATCTACCTTTTTATCCCTGATCAGGGTAATACCGTTTAAGCTCCCTACCAAAACTGAATCGGGGCCTCTGCTCAATAATGAGCTGCAATACTGGCGGAATAATGGCACCTCTTTCAACTTCTTACCATCGGTGTAAAAACACCCCCGGTTTGTTGCCGCCCAGATGGTGTGCGATGGATCTTCGATAAGGACATTGAATATCAGCATCTGGCTAATTGAAACCGGGGAATATGCAGGCTTCCCATTACCCTTATTTTTCTTCCATAATCCATAATTATCCGTTCCTACCCACAAGTCATCATTGCTATCATTAAGCAGGCAATTGATGCGAAGCCTGGAAGAATGTGAGCTGTAAACAACCTCTTGCTTAATTTTATCTTTCGAAAAAGACCACAACCCACCTCCATTAGTTCCCCAATACATCGTTCCTTTCGCATCTTTTGCCAGGCTCATTACCACTTCGTTGGTCAAGCCCTGCGACTTGTCATAAATCACAAAATCATCGTTTACATAATAATATAAGCCTGCACCATCTGTACCGAACCATAAATGATTGTCGGCATCACAAAAAATGCTTAGAATACGCGAATTGGTAAACCCGTTAGATTCGTTAAAGAATTTCACAGATTGCTTATTTAGCAAAGCAACCCCTTTATTAGTCCCGATCCATAGATTTTGATTGTGATCCTGCACCAGGCTAAAAAACTCCAGCCCATCCATATTTAATTCCGGATTCATTATCTTTTTAATGCCATTGGCATCAGACCGGAACACTCCATAGTCACTGGTAAAAATAATAGCCCCGGGTGTCTGGTGATCGAAAATGAATTGCTTAATGTATTTTTCCTTTTCAGGCAAAATCAGTTTCCAACTGCCCTTATCGTATTTATAAATTCCGGATTGATACACAGAAGCATATACATTTTTATCTTTATCAAGAACAAGATCGCTGACGAATTCATCTGCTGACCAGACGGTTTGAATAACTAATTGCTTATTTACCAGTTTACAAAGTTTGCGGCCCGCCAGGCCCCACACCCCGTTATCCTTATCATGTACAACTCTTAAAATGCTCCTGATATTGATCTTATCTTTAAATCCATAATTTACCAGCCCTTTATTGGTAAAAATTGTCAATCCATTATTTCCACCCCACCATATATTACCTTTTGCATCAGAGGTTATGGCAAAATTTGCATTGGTTGAAAGGCCATCCTGTATAGAATATAGATTAAACTGGTTACCATCAAAACAATTGATCCCTCCAAAGGTGGAAAGCCATATCTGTTTTTGCTTGTCCTGGCATATAGAGAGCACCTGCGATTGGGCCAATCCATTTACTAAATCGTAATGCTGAAAATTATAGCGCTGGGCATACAAATTTGATGTGCATAGCAGTAAGAAAATATATAGCAGCGGCTTAAAGAGAAGTTTCTGAATTTTGTGGCTCATGAATTTTTATAACTCAAAACATACAATATATGGTATAGATACGAAAAGTGATAGCTTTTTTTACAATATCAGGGGGTTGAAGAATATGTCAAACTTACAGTTTACTCCGAAATATAAAGTCCCCCTTTTAGGGGTATTTATAATCTTAGTGTGCTAAAAACCCAAATAATCTCCTTTTTTTATACCCTATTGACGACATTTTATTAAAAATACCTATTACCTATAAAACAGCAATACATTAGGAACTGAAAATAAAAAAATCATTAGATTGCAGGTGAAGACTTTTAACAACCATGCAATCGGATTTATACCAATTATTGTTGAATAATAACGAGGCCGCTTATAGAGAGATCTATAAGGCGAACTACCCGCTTATTAAACAATATGTATTGAAAAACAACGGTTCGGAAGATGATGTAAAAGACTTGTTCCAGGAAGGGATCATCGCCTTATGGGATAATGTCCATGCTGAAAAATATAGGCATACCAATGAAAACATGCTCCATGGCTACTTCAGGACCATCTGCAAATACAAGTGGATGGAGATACTGAGAACCAAAAGTAAGTTTATTATCCTCCCGGATGACGAAGAATTCGATATGAAAACTGATGAGACGGTGTTGAGTAATTTGATCAGAAGGGAGGAAATAAATGAATTTACCGGGATATTTTCGGCATTGAGCGATAAGTGCCGGCAGATACTATCCCTGTTCTATTACGACAAAAAAAGCATGAAAGAGATTGGTGAGGCTACCGGGTACGAAATAAGTTCTATGCGGAACGAAAAGTATAAGTGCATTGAAAAATTGAGAAAGCTTTACACAGAGAGGCTGGTAAGGAGGTGATAAAAAATGAGTAGTAAATATAATACAGAGGATATTGTAAAGTTTATAAACGGCCACATGGATGACGCCGGGGCCGATATCTTCAGGCAGGCCATGCAGGAGGATGCCGCTTTGGCCGAAGAAGTGGAGGCGCAACGCAAATTGGCAAGGCTGGTACAAGTTGCCTCTATCAAACAGCAGCTGGATAATATACACCAGGAATATACTTCCGAAAAAACAAATGTGATACCCGGTGCAAAGCATACCAAAACCAGGTATATGTGGCAATGGATTGTAGCAGCAGCAGCTATTGCGGGCATTGGTTTGTTCTTGTTTTTATACCGGGTCGCTCCATCCGCAAATGACAAGCTATTTGCTGAGCATTTTAAAGATGATGATGGTGTACCATCATTAATGGGCAATAGTACCACATCCTTTGATGATGCCATGGTATATTATAAAGCAGGTGATTACCAGCAGGCTGCATCCAAGTTTGACTTACTTTTAGCCGCTAAACCCGGAAACGATTCGCTAAAATATTATGAGGCCCTGTGCCAGGTACGCCTGAAAAATGAAGATAAAGCCCTGCAGTTATTGTCGGCGATCTCAGCAACACCGGGAAATGAATTGGGCCTCAAGGCAAAATGGTATACCGCCCTGGTATTAATACATCAGAACAAATCAAAAGAAGCCGTAGCGATATTAGGAAAATTAACAAACCCTGAGTTTGCTTATTCAAAAAAAGCCTCGGCACTATTGAAAGAATTGAGCGGAGATAAGTGAGCACGTTAAGCAGCCTGCCTGCTTTTCCATTTTTTAATACCAACAGCCCCTACAACTACAACTCCTAATGCCCCGAAGAACCAGGCATATTGGTAGATACTGTCTTTTTTCTGCAGTTTTATATTTTCATCCGGTCCCATCAATACAAGGCCGCTCCAATAAAAAGGGTTAACAAGGCCCCCGTCTGCTGTTTTTAAAAAGTCTTTTTTTGCCTGGTATAAAGCTTCCGAAGTTGTTTTCCCTTCAGCCAGGTTCTTATAAAAATATTCTGTTATAGTGGATGCTGTTTTTTCATCAACCGGCCATAAACTCATAATGGCGCCTTTGCAACCGGCATATTGAAAGCTGTAAGAGAGTGACATCATACCCTCCCCCTCCTTGTACTCCCCGCCGCCGGTTTCACATGCGGTCAGTATAACCAGGTCGGCATTGATCCTTTGGTTATAGATCTCGGATGAGTACAGGTAGCCATCATTTGCCCCTTTGGCCGTAGATAATTCCTTTGCAAATACCAGGCACGATTTCATGGGGTCGATATCATTCAGCAAAGCATGTGAGCCGATCTGCACAATATTATTCCCCGGCGCTTTTTCCTTAAAGGCTGACTCTGTGGCCTCACCTCCCTCTGATTTGGTAACCTTCCAACTGCCTGATAATACATCCCCCAATTTCATCATAAAGGGTTGATATAAATAGGACATGTAATCGTTATCAACTGACAATTGGTGGCTCACCGCATACTGCTTATAATCGCTTTTCAGCTGGTCATCAAAACCCGGCGCCGAAAAATAGGCCCTGTCTTTCTCCTTTATAATACCTCCCTTATCAAAAGGGTTAAGCAATGAAAAAGCCGAAACAGCATAGCTGAAATTATATTTGTTCAGCAAAAAATCACCCGCATCAAAACCTTTCCCTGCGGGTTTTGACCTGGTTACCAATGCTTCAAAACTTAGGGTGGATAATGCCCCATCGGCACTCACGATGATCTTACTGCCGGGCTTAACATATTGTTCCATTGGCTGCACCAGGTATTTATATACCTCATAGGCCCGGGCGTAATAGGCTTTAGTGTCAAATTTTCGAAGCAACTGACTAAGTCCATTTATCTTTGCGATGACTGAGTCTTTTTTATCAAGGCCAATAACAGAACACGACTTCTTACTAACCAGTAATATATAAACACGCTCTTTACTGATCATATACTCCGCAAACACGGTAGAATCATTGGGGAGCCATGCCTGGATATCCTTCTCATTCAATTCGAAGGGCAGGTATTTTAAGCGGTAATAATTGGCGTACTTAGCAGATAGCTGATGAAGAAATTGCTCATAAACCTTATTAACGCTGTCTTTTTTATAAGGTGCAACTGTTTTGCCCGATGCTGCGGTAACCGCGTTCCTGATATCGGCTTCTTCTTTGATCACCGAGGCTGGAACACCCGAGAATTTTATGGATTTTGAGAAAACATTGCTCCTGAGGAAGGCCCCGCGCTTATTCTCAGAATAGTTTAATATGCTGCTCCTGTATTTTTCTTCCCCTGTAAGCTGGTAAAGGCGATAAGATACATCAGCACAAAGCTTATAATACTCATACATCCGTTGATAAAATATGGCCACACTCTCCGGCGAGTCAAAATGCGAGGTATAGCTTTGTATATATTTATTTGCTGCCATGCTAATGCGATAGGCTTCCTGCAAATAACTGATCTTTTTATTTTTCTCCACCGCATTGATGCCCCGGTTACAAAAAATTTGTATCCTGCTGGTCAGGTAATCAGGCACATAAATATCAAATGGTATAGCCGAGGTATGGTTAATGGCATTGGTATCCTTTCTCATATCCGGGATGAACAGTTCCAATGCCTTATCGCTGTAAAGTACCGCCTTGTCGTATTGCCTCAATTGCCCGTATGAATCAGCTTCCGCATCATAGGCCCAGGCAATATAGCTATGCGTGGGCCCATAGTTCTTTTTATATATTTTTTCAATTTCCTGCTGATAAGGCAACGCGTTAACCGGCTTGTCCATGTTATTATAAGTGCGGGCAATATCATCCATACAAAACGCGATCTGCAGGTGATCTTTGGGGTAGATCATTTTTCTGATGCTCAATACTTTTTGATTATAATACAATACTGAATCAAACACCCCCTGGTATGAATATAAATTACCCATGTTGGAATAAGCGCTTGCCAATTCCCCGCTGTTCTTTCCAAAAATGGCACTGTCCAGCCTGATGCTCTTTAAAAGATAATGTCTTGCCCTATTATAATCATGCGTATTGGTTAATATGCGGCCATAGGTATTATTGACGATACTTGCCTGTATACTTTTCTCAGGAAAGCTATTTTCCCTCACCAGGTGTATACTATCCGTAAAACTCAGCGCTTTCATAAAATCCTGGTTATTAACACAGGCTTGCTGCATATCATAATAGGCATAAAAAAGGGTGGTTGGATTTCCGCTGGCATGAGCATAAACCAACTCTTTTTTTGCATATTTCAATGAAGCTTCATAATCCATATTATTAAGACCCGAGCGGGATAATGACTGGTAAAGCAAGGCCTGCAAGTAGTTATTTTGAGGAAATGATTGATTTACCTCACCCGCAAGTTTTCCTGATAAGAGCAGGGCGCTATCGGGGCTGCCGTTCCAATTAATAAATTGAATACGGCTGGCCAGGGCCAGGGCATAGTAGTATCCTTTGTGCCCGGTCTTTATATGCGGATCTTTCAAAACCTGCCGGGTAAGCGAATCCACTTTGGGGGCCTGGTGCAACTGTTCATTTAATGCAATGCGCAGCAAACAGAGCTTTGTTTTTAACAGGCTATTTTGAGAATTGGTATTAAGGTGCTTTTCGGCCTGTTGAAAGCACCGTTGAGCAGAGTCGGTAAGTATCCTGGCTGTAAATAACTTCCCTCTCAGCAGGCATCCTTCAATAGTTAATGAATCATCCTCTAATTTACCGATGAGCGGCTGAGACTGGTTTAAATAGCCCTCAGAGGACACATAGTCTCCTTGTACAAGCTTTGTATCTGCCATCCATAGCAATGCTTCTGCTTCCTGCTTTACAGCATTTTTTTGATGATAACTTTTAGCGGCAGAAGAGGCTAATTCAAAAGTTTTAACAAAATCGCCATGCGTATAATATTCGGTTTCGACCGCAGCAATACTTGCAGGTTCGTCATTACCGGATCGTTTTTGACCGTTAGGTTTACAGGCGGAAACAAAAAGAAATACTACCAGTAATGCAAATACATTGTAGGGTTTAGTCGCACAGTTCATCTTAACTTAGAGGGTTCCTCAAGCTAAATCTAAACAAATATTTTCAATTTGACGTATATAAGACACTTATTGCCAGCAATTAAGCCAATTCAATTAACCTTAATAGTTTTTGACGACATCCCATATCTCAATGCTATTTATGTTAAACGAAAAATCACAACATAAAATTCTTCATTTGTTCTTTATAAGGTTAGTTAATAGTTAAAAAGCCCCATCCGGAGAATGGGGCTTTTTTTTCTAAAATTATTCAACTCTTCTTTTCTTCAAACTTCTCCAGGTCCAGTTTTATTTTCCTATCCGGCTTCTGCGGACTTTCTGCCACCAAAGTAACTTTCCCGTCTTTACCTTCAATAGTAATGGTAAAATCTTTGCCATCCCCGCCATTATCATCATTAAGTGTGGTGGTGATCACTGTTTTTCCTTCTTTAAAAGGCACTTTCCAGTCACAGGTCAGCGACTTGATCTTTCCGGTCATTTTATGATTACCATTATCGGTAACAACTGTAATGTCGGTCTTGTTAAATTGCAGATCGGTTGTCTCGTCAATAGTTTGCTGCACGGCACCACTACCGTCAAGTTGCTGGCTTTTGGACGAATAAATAGATACATTTTTATCACATTGTGCAAGGCTCACTGTGCTGCCGGCTACCAGCAGGATAAGAGCGAGAATGATTGATTTCATATTTGTGTTGTGTATTTTTAATTTGATCGCTTAGAATTAATTTTTTTCTTCAAACTTATCTAATGCCAGTTTTATTTTTCGGTCCTCCATTTGCGGGCTTTCTGCCAATAGGGTAACTTTTCCTTCCTTACCTTCGATGGTAATGGTAAAATCTTTGCTGTCGCCATTATCATCATTAAGCGTGGTGCCTATCACTGTTTTTCCTTCTTTAAAAGGCACTTTCCAATTGCAGGTCAGCGACTTGATCTTTCCGGTCATTTTATGATTGCCGTTTTCTGCCACAACAATAATATCTGATTTGGTGATATCGATCACCACTTGTTCATCTTCTGTATTTTGTAATACACCGCTACCATCAAGGTGTTGGGTTTTTGAAGAACTAAGGGTAATTTTTTTATCACATTGTGCAAGGCTCACTGTGCTGCCGGCTACCAGCAGGATAAGGGCGAGAATGATTGATTTCATATTTTTAAGTTGTTAAATGTTAAGTTTTATCAAAGATATGCGTTTCATATAGTATTATGCAATACATAGTTCTATAAATTTATATTTTTATTACAAACGACTGAATATCAGTGCAATAATTTTACATCAGTAATAATAAGTGGTTAAATGTGGGTAGCTTGCACTATTATAAATAGTTTTATATAACTTCATAAACCTAAATTAGAAGTATGCCGAAACTAAGCGACAATAAATTGGTGCCCATTGCGATATTGGGTTTACTTACAGGAACATTGGATGCTATTGCAGCAATCATTATCAGCTACCCGGTTGCGCCGGCTGCGATATTTAAATATATTGCCAGCGGCTTGTTTGGCGGGGTGGCTTTCACGGGCAGCAACATGATATTATGGGGTATTTTATTCCATTATATCATAGCCACTTTTTTTAGTGCGGCATTTTTTTCTCTTCATCCCCAATTTAGGATGCTTATAAAAAACAAATATTTTTGGGGAATCATTTACGGGCTGCTCATTTGGGTGGTGATGAATATAGCTGTTTTACCGCTGACCAATGTCCCAAAACAACCAGAGCAGCTTCATACCAATTGGATGGGTATATTCAAAGGCATGGCCGTATTAATTATCTGCCTGGGTTTACCTATATCATTTGTGGCCGACAGATTTTATATCAAAAAAGCACGCCGGAGATCAAGAAGGCACAGAGCAGGAACATCGCATAGACAACACTAAAATTATTTTAGTCCGAAAGTCCGAAAGTCGGGAAGACCGAAAGTCCGAAAGTCTTAACTAAAAAGAGCTTTCGGACTTTCCGACTTATGCGGACTTTCAGACTACTTTACTGCCCCTGCGCCAGGGTATAACCTATCTTACCGTCAAATTTCATCAGGAACTCAACCGAACAAACTTTGGCATCTTCCGAAAAAGCAGCCGCTATCAGTAAAAGCTCCTTTTGAGTAACTGTTCTACCTTCTTTCTTTTCAAAACGTACGCGGTATTCATTCACCAGTTCAGTATAGATCGAGCCTGTTGGCCAAACCTGTGTGCCACGGTTCGAGATCATCACCACATCGAAGTTATCAGTCAGTCTTTTCTTTGCCAGCTCGGCCAGTTCGGCGGGTTGCAGATCATTAGCTTCAACAAAAACATCTACGCCTACCATCTCTTCCTTAATACCTTTGGTAACAGTCAGCTTATTTTTTGTAAGGGTATGATGATGAGCATTGGCTTTGGTTTCCAGGTTGGCCTTTCCAACTACACCGCCATCAGCCGGAACCTGGCCCAAATTAGCGATTATAGCATCAGCAAAACCATTGGTAGTAGCAGCAGGGATTGATTTGTTGCCGAAATCACCTGTATGTATACCACGCTCCAGTGTATAGAGCAATGCATTCTCAATTTCAGCGGCATTTTGGGTAAAGCCCATATAGCGCAGCATTAATATGCCCGAAAGCAATAATGCTGTAGGATTAGCTATCCCCTTACCGGCAATATCAGGCGCGGTACCATGTACAGCTTCAAAAATGGAAATATTATCTCCAATGTTGGCTGAAGGTGCAAAACCCAGTCCGCCTACTAAGCCAGCGCAAAGATCGGACACAATATCACCCTGCAAGTTGGTTAATACGATCGCCTGGAATTTCTCTGGATGGGTTACTAGTTTCATGCACAGGTCATCTACTATAATATCCGAGCTTTCAATATCCGGGTATTCTTTGGCTATCTCCTGGAATGTTTCGAGGAAAAGGCCGTCAGTCAATTTCATAATATTCGCCTTATGGCCGCAGGCCAATTTAGTATAGCCCTTACGGCGCGCCATTTCAAAAGCATAACGGATAACTTGTGCCGAACCTGGCCGGGTAATAATGCGACGGCCTACAGCTACGTCATAAGTTAAAAGGTGTTCGATACCACCATAGGTATCTTCGATATTCTCACGTATAATAGTAAGGTTGATAGGGATGCCTGCTTTAGAGAAAACAGTTTCCACGCCGTTCAATGTCCTGAAATCGCGCTGATTGGCATAAGTGTTCCAAACTTTACGCGCGGTAACATTGATGCTTTTTACGCCCTTGCCTTTAGGTGTTTCCATGGGTCCTTTAAACAGGAGCCCCAATTCTTCAATAGTTGCTTTGGCAGCAGCCGTCATCCCGGTTGAGTGCCCGGCGTCGAAATAAGATTTTCCCATTTCAACATATTCATATTCAAGCGGCACATTATTGGCTTCAAAAATCCGCAGAACAGCAGCCATTATCTCGGGACCTATTCCATCACCCTTGGCTACAGCTATTTTTATATTCATTGTAAATATCCTTTGAGGTAAATTTGGCGCAAAGATACGGCTTAAAGGCCAATTTTTTAGGCTGGTAACCAAAATGATATAGGCTTTTTGAAAGATTTAGGCTAAACTTGCATCCTGACAATGAAAGCTTTTTACGGAGACCTCAAACTTGGAATTTTAGGCGGCGGGCAGTTGGGCCGCATGCTGATACAACAGGCCATCAATTACAATGTAACGGTTAAGGTGCTCGACCCCGACCGCGAAGCCCCCTGCCGCAAATTATGTGATGAATTTGTAGTTGGTTCATTAGGCGATTATGAAACCGTTTACAATTTTGGTAAAAAAGTCGACCTGCTGACCATCGAGATAGAAAAAGTTAATGTTGACGCCCTGGAGCAACTGGAAAAAGAAGGAGTGCTGGTGTACCCACAGCCCCGAATTATCCGCCTGATACAGGATAAAGCCCTGCAGAAGCAGTTTTTTAAAGAAAATGATATCCCTACAGCCGAGTTCCAGGTGATATCCTCCCCCCAGCAATTGAAGGATAGCCACATCCCATTCCCTTATATCCAAAAATTGAGGCGCGATGGTTATGATGGCCGCGGTGTTTATAAAGTAGCCGATGCTTCCTACCTGGCCAAAGCATTTACCGAACCAAGCTTGATTGAGCGAATGGTTGATTTTGAAAAAGAGATAGCCGTAATAGTTGCCCGCAATGATAATGGTGAAACCAAAGCCTTCCCAATGGTGGAAATGGAGTTTAACCCCGAAGTCAACCTGGTTGAATTTTTAATTGCCCCATCTACCCTGCCCTTTGAAATACATGAAGAAGCTGAGCGTATTGCCAAAAGAATTGCAGAATGTTTAAATATTGTCGGTTTACTGGCTGTAGAAATGTTTTTGGATAAGAATGGCAAAATACTGGTTAATGAACTGGCGCCCCGTCCGCACAATAGCGGGCATCAAAGTATCGAGGGGAATGTGGTTTCACAATTTGAGCAGCATTTGCGCGCCATATTTAACCAGCCTTTGGGTGATACCGCCTGTTTGAACCATGCCATTATGATCAATGTATTGGGCGAAGCCGGTTACGAAGGCCCTGCCGTGTACCAGGGGATTGAAAAAGTATTAGAATGTGCGGGCGTATATATACATTTATATGGCAAAGCTTTAACCAAACCATTCCGCAAAATGGGACATGTGACCATAGTGGATGCCGACAGGGAAAAGGCGATTGAGAAGGCGAGGTTTGTGCAGAGTACGTTGAAGGTGGTTAGTTGATTAATTTGACCCAATAATTTAAAATAAGAACTTCCGCCAATGAACCCTTTTGAAAAAATATTTGACCTATTTAATGTAAAGTATTTTTTAAAAAACTATGCTCAACTAAATCCAAATGGGGGTATCAGACATCGCATTACTGGAAAAGGCACAAATACTAAAGATAAAAAGTTAGGTTTAACTGAAGAAGATAATAAAGCAATTATCAATGGCCTCAAAATAGTTGCAAATGAGCTAGGAAATATTATCTCAAATAAAGAAATAGATAAACTATATGAACCATCCACTATGAACCAACCCAAAGTAGGCATTATCATGGGCAGCAAATCCGACCTGAATGTAATGCAGGATGCAGCCGATGTTTTAAAGGAATTAGGCGTAGCCTACGAGATCACGGTAGTTTCGGCTCACCGCACCCCCGAGCGTATGTTCAGCTATGCCAAGTCAGCTGCTGACCGTGGTTTGAAAGTGATCATTGCTGGCGCTGGCGGCGCGGCCCATTTACCTGGAATGGTGGCGTCATTAACCCATCTGCCTGTTATCGGCGTCCCGGTAAAATCAAGCAACTCTATTGATGGATGGGATTCGATACTATCCATATTGCAAATGCCCAACGGTATCCCGGTAGCAACAGTAGCGCTCAATGCAGCTAAAAATGCAGGTATACTTGCCGCGCAGATATTATCTACGGGCGATGAGACTATTGTTAAAGACCTGATAGCCTATAAGGAAAATCTAAAGCAAAAGGTAGAGGAATCAGCAAAAGAAATGGAAAAAGGCAATTAGATAACAACCACCATTTTACTTTAACACCTACAACCCATTCATCAGTATTCACTGATATAAGCAGCATGCAAAGTTGATACCTTTGTGCTGTATGAATGATCTGAATATATACAATATCACTTCTGCCATAGCCGACCCGGTTCGATTATCCGTGATGATCTACCTCATGCGCGGGCGGGCTACATATGCCCAGTTGCAACAGCACCTGGATGTTTCACAAAGTAACCTGTCAAACCACCTGGGTATATTGTATAAGGCAAACCTGGTACGCAAAATAAGCAATGGGCGGAGGAACAGCTATGAAATTGCCAGCGCTGACGCCGCCCAACTGATCGAATTATTACAAAACCTTCAAAAAATATCACCAAACCCCAGGAACCCGGTAAAGAAAATTGCTTTGGCACGCACTTGTTATGACCATCTTGCCGGCAAATTGGGGGTATCTATTTTCCACTCTTTGGTTGACCAAAACGCTATAGTCTATGCTGATCCGATCGTCTCGCCCTCTTATTTTTCTAAGGAGATCACATTGGGCATCAATGCGGAAAAAACATTTAAGGCTTTAGGTGTAGATCTGTCAAACATTGCAAAAGGCAAAAGGAAATATGCTTATGCCTGTTTAGACTGGACAGAGAAAATGCCCCACCTGGCAGGCACTCTGGGCGCGGCTGTTTGTAACGCTATGATGGAGCGAAAATGGATCGCCAGGCACGAAGAGAAAAGAATGATAACGATAACAGATCACGGCCAAAAGGCATTGAAGGAAATTATTAACCTTGATTTTTACATCAATGCCTGATACAGCCCATCATATTGCTTTTAAAACGATCAAGCCGAAAATATTATACTTTGGTACGCCTGTGGCCCTGATCACAACGATCGACGAATATGGCCATCCAAATATTGGCCCTATGTCGTCCGTTTGGGCGTTGGGATATAAACTCGTGCTGGGCCTGGGTTGCGATGGCAAAACATTCAGCAATCTTATCGGGCAAAAAGAATGTGTCGTTAATATGCCTTCTGTTGATCTTCATCAAAATATAGAGCGGATAGCAAATCTTACAGGAGCAAACCCGGTTCCTGAAGATAAAAAGGCCCTCTACAAGTACGAGGCTGATAAATTTACTGCCGGCGGATTTTCAGCGATAGATGCGCAGGTTGTAAAACCACCGGCCATAGCAGGCTGCCCTATACAACTTGAAGCGGTTTTAGAGCGATTTTCCATATTAGAATTTGGCCTCGATGGCAAGCCGGATACAGCTGCGGTAACGGTTAAGGTTGTTAATGTAAGGGTGCATGAAGACCTGGTAGTTGGAACGGATCATATCGATCCTGATAACTGGTCGCCATTGATCTACAACTTCAGGCATTATTATGGGTTGGGAAAAGCTTTGGGCAAAAACTTTAAAGCAGAGATTTAGTTTTAATTGAAATGATATGATATGATGGAGCAAGTTTTTGAATTGTTAAAAAACAAACTAACCGGTACCTGGAGCGGTGAAGGGTTTGCAGCCTATCCAACTATTGAGCCTACCGGGTATACTGAGGAGTTAACATTTAAACCTGACACTGATAAACAGGTGATCCATTACGTGCAAAAGGCATGGTACAAAAACGATACGGAGAGTAATTCAAAAACGGTATTCTGGGACACTGGTTTTATCCTTTATAAGGAAGAAAACATCCAATTGATAAGTGCTCAATCCGGTGGCCGGGCGGAGGTATACCGCTTATCAGATCATAACGAAGATACGTTTACATTCAATTGCGTCCAGATCATGAACGACAACAAAACGATAACTTCTCAGAGAATATTTATCGTTAAAAATGAGCATCTTGATTATCAGCTTAATATGAGTACCCATCAAAACACCAATTTTCAAAATCATTTAACGGCTTCTTTAACAAAAGCTGCAAATGCTTAGTGCTTTCGCTAATTCATATCCGGGTTCTCCGGGAAATTAGCGATATGAGCGTAGCGTTGCCCGAGGCTAATCACCACTTCTTTCCATAGATTTTGCTCATCATTGGTGAATATGAGTTCGGGATTGTACTTGTTGGTCACTATCCAGGTATCTTCCCCAATCTCCACATCCAGTTGCCCGGGAGTCCATCCCGAATATCCCGCAAAAAACCTGATCTCGCTTTCAGTTAACAGGTAATTGGATACCAGGCTTTTCACCGTTTCAAAGTCACCGCTCCAAAAAACTCCATCGGCCACTTCAATGCCCCCTTCTATCTTCTCGGGGCAGCAATGAATAAAATGCAAAGTATCAAAGCCTACAGGCCCCCCGGTATATACCGGCATCTCTGAATAAGGCAGATCGGGCAGCAAATCGCCCAACAAATATTCGCTCTGATGGTTCAGCACAAAGCCCATGGCACCCTCATCACTATATTCGGTCAGTAAGATCACCGACCTCTTAAAGTTGGGGTCCATCATAAATGGTTCCGATATCAGCAGGCGCCCTGTACCAGGCGCGATAAGACTAAGCATATTATAATAGTTCGATAATAATATAACAAGATATGTAAAAATAGGTTCATTTATTAAAATATGAAATAGCTGCTTAACTTACGGTGTAATTAATTTGTAAGTTTGCATAGATGGACAAGGAAGAAATACAAAATATACGCAGCGAATACCAGGCAGCGGCATTATCCGAAAAAGACGCGAGTGGAGACCCGATAAAACAATTTGATAAATGGTTTAATGAAGCAATAAAAGCAGAATCACAGGAGCCTACTGCCATGACCCTGGCCACCGCCACACATGATGGCAGACCATCGGCAAGAATAGTGTTACTAAAGGGTTTTGATAGCAATGGTTTTGTTTTTTATACCAATTATTTGAGCCGCAAAGGAAAAGAAATAGCTAAAAATCCTTTAGGGTCACTCCTGTTTTTTTGGGGAACACTGGAAAGACAGGTGCGTATAGAAGGCACTATTGAAAAGGTAAGCAAAGAAGACTCTGCCAAATATTTTCAAACCCGTCCACGGGCCAGCCAATTGGGTGCTGTGGCATCCCCGCAAAGCCAGGAAGTACCAGATCGTGACATATTGGACAAAAAATGGCAACAGGCAGAAGCGGAATATTTGGATAAAGATATACCCAAACCATCATATTGGGGTGGATATATTTTAAAGCCGCGGTTAATAGAATTTTGGCAGGGAAGGCCAAGCCGCCTGCATGACCGTATCCTGTATAAAAAAATCGATAACAAAAACTGGAAAAAAGTACGCCTGGCGCCATGAGTTTTGACGAGATCAAATTACTGCTTACCGATAAGTTTGGAGAAGATATTATTGCCGGCGAAGAACGAACGGGTTTACAACCTGCCTTATTAATCGATACTGACCGGATAGCAGTAGTTTGCCTTGAACTAAGAAACAATCCAAAAACTTATTTTGATTTCCTATCCTGTTTAACCGGCGTAGATTATGGCGTTGCAGCCGGGAAATTTGGCGTGGTTTACCATTTGGCCTCTATCCCCTATCAAACTCAATTGACGCTAAAGATCAGTAAGGAGCATGACAGGGAAAGCGATCTATTGCCAACTTTTCCAAGCATAACCAAGGTTTACCTTAGCGCCGATTGGCACGAACGTGAGGCATATGACCTTACCGGGATATTCTTTGAAGGACACCCAGACCTGCGTAGAATATTATTGCCCGATGACTGGGAAGGTTTCCCTTTACGAAAGGATTACAAGACAGCGGAATATTATAAAGGCATAAAGATAGATTGAATTGGATATTCTAAATTCGACATACAACGAAGCACTTGAGCGATACAACAAAAAGATCGCCGATGCAGCCACGCAGGACATGGTGCTGAACATGGGGCCTCAGCATCCGTCTACGCATGGTGTTTTACGTTTGGAGTTGATCACTGATGGTGAGATCGTTAAAGAGGTAATACCCCACATGGGCTACCTGCACCGCTGTTTCGAAAAACATGCTGAATCCCTCACCTACCAGCAAACCATCCCCTTTACGGATCGCATGGATTACCTGGCCTCGATGAATAACAGCCATATATGGTCGATGGGTGTTGAGCGGATGATGGGCATTGATAAGGATATTCCAAAACGGGTAGAATACATTAGGGTGCTGGTTTGCGAGCTTAACCGCATCGGATCACATTTGATAGCTATTGGCACTTATGGGATTGATATTGGCGCCTTCACCCCTTTCCTCTGGTGTTTTAGGGACAGGGAGCATATTATGGGGATGCTGGAATGGGTTTCCGGCTCGCGCATGCTCTACAATTACATCTGGATAGGCGGCCTGTTTTATGATCTGCCGGTAGGATTTGAGGAACGCTGCCGCGATTTTGTGGAGTACTTTAAACCTAAGCTAACCGAGCTTAACCAATTGCTAACCGATAATCAGGTATTTATAAGTCGCACAGCCAATGTCGGCATACTGCCAATGGATGTTGCCATTAATTACGGCTGCTCCGGCCCGATGCTGCGTGGTTCAGGCCTTAAATGGGATTTAAGGCGCATTGACGGCTATTCTGTTTATCCTGAACTGGATTTTGATATACCGGTAGGCAAAGGCGAAATGGGCTCCGTAGGTGACTGCTGGGACCGCTATAAAGTGCGTGTGGACGAGATAGAGCAATCGCTTAAAATAGTGGAGCAGTGCCTTGACCGTCTTCAAAAAGAATTAAAGCGCACACCAGAGTTTGATCCCCGTGCCAAACTACCGCGAAAGATCACACCCAAGCCACAGGATTATTATGTACGCGGCGAAGGCGCGAAAGGCGAATTAGGCTTTTATTTTATTGCCGACCCGGATGGGCGTTCTGAGATCCCCTTCCGGGTAAAGGCCCGCGGGCCTAGCTTTAATAACCTTTCGGT
The DNA here is from genome assembly GCA_035489035.1 of Mucilaginibacter sp. Taxonomy (GTDB): domain Bacteria; phylum Bacteroidota; class Bacteroidia; order Sphingobacteriales; family Sphingobacteriaceae; genus Mucilaginibacter. Next base: position 55,571 of record DATHKT010000035.1, on the reverse strand, counting down.
ACTGCCTGCCATCGCCAAAGGCGTAATGATAGCCGATCTGATCGCGATTGTTGGATCGATCGATTTTGTATTGGGAGAAGTGGATCGTTGATTTGCAGATAGATCATCAGCGAAATCATTCAGTCAAAAATAATCAACGGTTCAGACAAAAAAAATGCCCTTACAAACATAAGAGCATTCCTTTCAAAAATATTACTAATTAGTTTTTAGCATACACTTTAACCATAAACACATAATTCTGCAGCTTTTTGATCTGCTGCGTGCGTGTTAAGCCTGACAAGGTATTTTTGGTATTTAAGTTCGGTTTCCTGTTTAATGAGTCCGCAGGAATATTTTCTATTGCATTTAATAACACACTTGATTTAATAGCAAAATGTACACCTTCCAATTGTGTTTGTTTTGCTTTTACAATACCTACTATATTTCCCTTACCATCCAATAACGGACCGCCACTGTTTCCCGGGTTAATAGGTACTGATATCTGGTAATCGATACTATCACCATTCAGCCCGTTTGAAGATGTTACCCTTCCGTCGCCATAAACAGGTGAGTCCTGAGGATAACCATAAGTATACACGTTTTCGGCCAGGTCACTTTCAGAACGTTTAAGCGTATATGGGATAGCGCCCAAACCTTTAAAGGAGGTATCTGTTATTTTCAAAATAGCAATATCATTTTTAGCTTCATAATACAACACCTTAGCCTTAAATGATTTACCACTGGCATTTTGCACATATACCGAATCAGCATCACTGATCACATGATAATTTGTTGCGATCAATCCGCCCGAAGTTATTGCGAACCCGGTACCCCGATACTTGTCAGGAGTTGTAATTCTTGCGCTTGTATTATTTCTGGATCTTATATCGGTTATCGATTTGGTAAGGTTGATGTTTGAACGGTTCAAAATATCAACCTTCCGCCTTAGTTCGGTATAAGTTGAACTATTACTCAAATAACCTGTAAAAAATAAAGTACCAAGCACTGCAAAAATAGCGATAGATGCCGCCACAGATATTTTTGAATGATGATTGCGCCACAACTGGATGATCCATGAAGGATGAACTGTAACTTCCTCGGCAATAGCATGTACGTCAATTTCCTGGTGAATAGCGTTCAGCCTGTTCTCCAGTTCCACCCGCTCACCATATTGCTTCAACAAACCGGTAAATTGCTGGTGTTCAATAACCCGGCTGTCAATATCCGCATTTTCTTTGCGAAGCAATTCAAACGCTTTGCGCTCATCAGCGTTCATTTCGCTGTTAAGGTAGCGTTCGATAACATCTAAAAGTTGCTCGTCTCTCATATCGTTACTCCTCTATTTTTGCTGAAAAAATAGTTTTTTCAGCCTTTGCAGGCACTTATATTTTTGCGTTTTGGCATTATCAGCATTCGTGTAACCAAAACTTTCACAGATCTCCTGCATCGACCTGTTATTGATATAAAAATCCTCTATAATCGTTTTGCAAGGCTCGCCCAGCAATTGTAGGGCACCCTGCATTTTGGTAAACTGGATATCCCTTTCATTATGTTGCTCTATCTCGTCATCTACAGGTGAATAGTCCTGGAAATCCTTAAGATCACCCCCGTACCTATTCATCTGGCTAAGCCTTTTGAGCCAAAGCCTCCTGCAAACCGAATAAATAAATGTTTTCAGTTTGCTGCTCAGCTCAAAATCACCCTTTTTTATTTTATTGTAAAGAACAATGATAGCTTCCTGGTAAATATCCTTGGCATCATCCTCGGTACCGCTGTTGTTTATGATCAACTGCATTACCATCGGAAAATAGGCCGCGTAAAGCCGTTTTATCGCACTTTCCGAGTTATTTAGGATACCAAAAACAATTTCGCTATCGGTTGGTGTTGAACTCTTTAACTCTTTACTCACTACTTAATACAGTTTATGCGAAATTGTAACCCATTTATTACAAATAAATTAAACAAAATTACGCGTAATAAGGTTACTCCCTTGAATTTCGTCTTTCAATTTAGGACAAATTATTAATTAATTGATTCAAAAAGATTCAACCATCATCAACTAAACGTTCATTTACCGGGGCGAATATAGTTGATGATAATTTTATTAACATTTAAAAACAAAAACCAGATGAAAAACACGTTCAAATTAGGATTAGTTGCTTTAATAGCCTGCTCCTTTGCCGCCTGTAAAGGTACCAGTTCAACCACTACTACTGACACCACCAAAGTAACCGACTCTGTAACAAAAACCGTTGTTGATACTACAAAAAAAGATACCGGGAAAATGAAAACCGACACTGCTAAAAAGGATACCACCAAAAAACCGTAGCCTTTAATTCTCTTAAATTGAGTAAGGTAACCCAAAAAAGGGTTGCCTTTTTTTATATTTTTCAGCGGGGTTACCTTTCTAAAGTTTGCCGTATCAATGCAAAACTTTAATTATAAACACCATGAAAAATTCATTCAAAACCGGTTTCCTGGCCACGGCCATTATTGTTTCACTTTCATCTTGCGGAGATGGGGACAGGGGTAAATCCACTCCAGTTGATAGTGGCAAAACATCTATTGATACCTCTAAAAAGGATATTGACACTGCTAAAACTACAGTAGTCGACACAGTAAAAAAAGACAGCGTCAAAAAATAGTCCTCTGAATTTTACTGTCATTAATTTAATAAGACGGCCTTTAGCAAGTCGTCTTTTATAGTGATTTTATACTTATCCCACTAATCACATAGACAAAATATAATATTTTTAAAAAAGATTGGGTTACCTTTTTTGTTTTGCTGTATTAAAGCAAAACATTAAAACAAAACATAACATGAAAAATTCATTCAAAATTGGTGCTTTAGCTTTAGCTATCGCTGTTTCTGCTACTGCTTGCAAAGGTTCATCTACAACTTCTGCTGCCGATTCTGCTAAAACTGCTGACTCAGCAGCTAAAATTGCAGTTGATACTGCTAAGAAAGATACTGCAAAAGCTGCTGTTGATACAACTAAAAAAGACACAACTAAGAAATAATCTTTTGAATTAAACTAAATATTTCTTTTAGTTTTTTCTTTTGATTTTTAGTTTTTTTACTTTTTCGAAAGGTAACCTGTATTTTTTTTAAAATCATGGGTTACCTTTTGTTGTTTCTGGTATTAATCAGCAAAACTATTAATCACTTATTAAAAAAACTAAAATGAAAAATTCATTCAAAATCGGTTTCTTAGCATTAGCAATCGCTGTTTCTGCTGCAGCTTGTAAAGGTAAAACTGGTACTTCAGCTGCTGATTCAGCTAAAATGGCTGACTCTGCGAAAATGGCTGATTCAGCTAAAATGGCTACTGACACTGCTAAGAAAGACACTGGCAAAATGAAAATGGACACTACTAAAAAAGACACTACTAAGAAATAAGTAGCACTTTTTTAAAGTCTGAAAAAAGCTCCCGGCATCTGCCAGGAGCTTTTTTGTTTTATTTGCTTCTGAACATCGATATCAGCCAAATGATGATAATGATCACCACAACTATGGCTATCACCCCAACTGCCACCCCGGCTTTAAATATCCCTGTAATAACTGAGCATCCACTTAGCACTATAATGGCCAGCGCGAATAATAATATGTTTAGTTTTTTCATTTGACCTGGTAGATTAAATAATTGGTTTGGTTTGAGTATTATCCTACTACAAAAAATCTATGCTAAAGTTTTAAAGCGCTTATTGTGAACAATTTTGAAAGCAGTTATGACAAAGAATTTTTAATTTCGGCCCGTCACCTGCTTATATTTTTGTTATGAATATCCCTTTGCTATCTATTGATCATGCAGTTTTAAAACTGGGTAATACACCTGTTTTTAATGCCCTTGATTTTAGAATTAATAAAGGGGAGCACTGGGCATTGATAGGCGAAAGCGGATCGGGAAAAAGTGCGCTGCTACAAATTATCGCCGGTAAATTTCATTTATCGGCCGGCAGTATTCGCTATCATTTTCACGAGGAGTTTTTGCAGAAACAGCCTGTCGGCGATGCCCATTTAACCTTTCACCGGTTGATAGCGATGGTTGAATCGAGGCACCATTTCCGCAATCTCTCCAATACCAGTGATTTTTACTATCAGCAACGCTATAATTCGTCCGACTCAGAAGATGCCTTAACGGTTGAGAAATACCTGCTCGCTATCAAGCCATTTAATGACGATGCTGTTTATTGGACTTTTGAAAAAACACTGCAAAGCCTCAAACTGGATAACTTATGGGACAAGCAACTGATAAAATTATCAAACGGCGAAACCAAACGCCTGATGATAGCTGCTGCATTGCTAAAAAATCCGGTCTTGCTATTGCTGGACAATCCGCTCGCCGGGCTTGATGTACAAACAAGAACTGAATTTAATGCAATTATCAGTGATATCATCAAATCGGGCATCAGCGTGATCATGGCTACCTCTCCTTTCGAGGTCCCGGAGGCAATTACTCATGTGGCCGTTTTACAAAAAGGAACCATAACGCATCAAATGCCTGCGAGCGGGTTTAATCCCGGTGCTTTCAGTAGGATTGATAAGGATAAACTGGACAGGCAAGAACTTACCGCTTTATTGAATACGAAGTCCAATAGTCCCACATATTCCTGGATCGTTAAAATGGACAAGGTTAATATCCGCTATGGCGATAAACAGGTATTGAAAAATGTTGACTGGCAGATCAGGCAGGGCGACCGATGGGCATTGCTTGGGCCAAACGGCGCGGGCAAATCAACCTTATTGAGTTTGATCAATGGAGATAACCCACAGGCCTATGCAAACGATATTGTTTTATTTGACCGCAAACGTGGTACCGGCGAAAGTATCTGGGATATTAAAAGTAAAACTGGGTTTATATCGCCTGAATTATATCAATACTTTCCTACAGATAACAGCTGTTTGCAGGTGATCGAGTCAGGCTTTTACGATACCATGGGCTTGTTCCGTCCCAGCGATCCAAAAAAGACAGCCATTGCCCTGCGATGGATGAAGGCTTTAGAGATAGAACAACATGCCCGGCAACTACTAAAAAATATCCCCGCAAGCGCACAGCGCCTGTGCCTGCTGGCCCGGGCTTTAATTAAGAACCCTGCACTACTGATATTTGACGAGCCCTGCCAGGGCCTTGATCTGCACCAGCAGCAACATTTTAAGATGCTGATAGATACCATTTGTGAGCTAAGTAATGTGACCCTTATATATGTTACGCATTATCAGCATGAGATACCGAATAGTGTGGATAGGGTTTTGAGGTTGGATAAGGGGAGTGTTGTCTGAAGATGATTGCACAAATGATATGACATTCAATTTGTCTAAGTCCTGTAAAAATCTCTCTACCAATTACCTTTCACCTTTCTGCTTTCACCTTTCACCTCCTACTTCGTATCTTTGTTACCATGAATACAGCCGATCTGTTGCAACGCGCGTTAAATTTTGATTTTTTGAGTATGGAGGAAGGGGTATACCTTTACCATCATGCCCCGACTACCGATTTGATGTATGTGGCCAACGAATTACGGAAAAAACAGGTGCCGCATGGCAAAGTTACCTGGCAGATAGACCGTAATGTAAACACCACCAATGTTTGCATTGCCAATTGCAAATTCTGTAATTTCTTTCGCAGGCCGGGTCACGAGGATAGCTATATCACCGATATTGAAACTTATAAGCAAAAGATCGAGGAAACTTTCCGTTTAGGCGGCGATCAACTGTTGCTGCAGGGAGGTCATCACCCCGACCTGGGTATAAAATTCTATGCCGACCTCTTTAAACAGTTAAAAGATCTTTATCCTAATTTAAAACTACACTCATTAGGGCCTCCCGAGATAGCACACGTTGCCAAATTGGAAGGCATGAGTCATTATGATGTGTTAAAGGAATTAAAAGCCGCGGGCCTTGATTCGTTACCGGGCGCGGGTGCCGAAATACTGAACGACCGCGTGCGCAGGCTGATATCCAAAGGAAAATGCGGGGGTAAAGAATGGTTGGATGTAATGCGTGCGGCTCATCAGTTGAATTTACCCAGCTCTGCAACTATGATGTTTGGACACGTAGAGACCATCGAGGAGCGTTTTGAGCACCTGGTTTGGATACGCGAAGTGCAGTCTGAAAAGCCTGATGGCAATTATGGCTTTATGGCGTTTATCCCCTGGCCTTTCCAGGATGATGGCACCCTGCTTCGTAAGGTGCGCGGCATCACCAATAATGTTTCGGGCGATGAGTATATCCGCATGATCGCTTTGAGCCGTATCATGCTGCCTAATATCAAAAACATACAGGCTTCCTGGTTAACTGTAGGCAAACAGGTGGCGCAGATCTGCCTCCATGCGGGCGCTAACGATTTTGGCTCCATCATGATCGAGGAAAACGTGGTATCGGCTGCGGGCGCCCCACACCGCTTTACAGCAAAAGGTATCCAGACCTCCATTATCGAAGCAGGCTTTGAACCACAGTTACGTAACCAGAAATATGAGTGGCGTGATGTTCCGGCGCAAATTGAGGAACAGGTGATCAATTATTAGGAAAAAAGAAAGGCCGGTTACTCTCGCAGTTTCCGGCCTCTACATCTACCTATGAAAAACAGCCCTTTTTGGGGGTCATGTATATATATCCAAATCCTGTGCCATTACAAAAAAATAGTGCGTTTCAGTATAAATAGCCTTAACCTTTACTACATTTATTAATTGTACGTGGAATTTTTTTCCGCTATATGTAGTCTTTTTTCCCGTTTTTTGCCGCACAAGTGCATTTATCCACAGTTGTGGAATTGGTTTGTTCATAATAGGGATATTTAACTATTAGCTTTAATTATTTCTTTTCACATATTTGGGTCTTAATAATAAAAACAACCGTTTGTATAAATGGAAAACCCCGAACTTTATATTGAAGCCCTTATCTTCTCCTCCGAACAAAGCATCCGTATTGAGGAAATAACCTATTGTCTTCAATCAGCCTTTGAACGCGATTTTACAAAAGCTGAAATAACCAACAGCCTTAATAACATTCAACAAAAATACCATGATGACCAGTTCGCTATTGAATTGGTGCATATTTCTAATGGATACCAGTTTCTTACCAAAAAAAACTACCATGCGGTTATCAGTTTACTGCAATTACAGCGTTCAAAGAAAAAGCTGAGTCCGGCAGCGCTGGAGACATTAGCCATAATAGCTTATAAGCAAAGTGTAACCAAATTAGAAATAGAGCAAATACGCGGCGTAAACAGCGAATATTCGATACAAAAACTGTTAGAAAAAGAGCTGATCACGATCATCGGAAAGTCGGAAACTGTGGGCAGGCCAATTTTGTACAGCACAAGTCAACAATTTATGGACTATTTCGGTATAAATGACCTGACTGAATTACCTCAAATAAAAGAGTTTACGGATAACTCTATTTCGATTGGGGAACAGGCAGAATAATTTATAAATGTATTTTCATTGAAAATGATTTTAATTATTTTTGGAATAGCAATTCAGCATTTCAAAAAATGATAATTTGCATTTAAATTGATTAAAGTTTATCTTGAAGTAATGTTTTAGAAAAAACGTCGCTATGGAAACGCCAAAGAAACCTGTAAAGAAAAATGTTGCTTCAAAAAGCACGGGCGCAAAAAAATCGGAAGACGATGCCGCTGATTTACCTGTGAAGAAAAAAATCATTGATGACGATGACGATGAGGATTTTGATATGCCCCTGGATGATTTGGGGAGATATGAATCTTTCGAAGGATATGACGAGGACGATGACTACTAATATGCGATCCTGATTATTGATCACACTAACATTTAAAGCATTCAGATTATGCCTCTGAATGCTTTTTATTTTTTAAATATGCGCTATGAAAATTACTGAGGTTAATAATAAAATCACTAAAAAAACATTTTTAGACGTAGCCCGGGTAATTTACAAGGATGATAAAAATTGGATATGCCCGCTTGATAATGATATCGAAGCTGTTTTCGATCCGCTTAAAAACAATTTCCACCAGCATGGTAAATGTACCCGGTGGATATTAACCGGCGATGATGGTAAATTATTGGGGCGGGTTGCTGCCTTCATCAATAACGAAAAAGCTTATAATTATGAGCAGCCCACCGGTGGCATGGGCTTTTTTGAATGTATTAATGATGAAAAAGCGGCATTTTTGCTATTTGATACAGCTAAAAACTGGCTCAGGGCTAATGGCATGCAGGCTATGGATGGCCCCATTAATTTTGGCGAAAATGATAATTTTTGGGGCTTGCTGGTCGAAGGCTTTACACCACCATCCTATGGGATGAACTACAATCACCCCTACTACCAGGCTTTTTTTGAGCATTATGGCTTTAAAAAACAATATGAACAGATCACCAATCATTTAGGAGTAAATAATCCCTTTCCCGAAAGATTTACAAAAATAGCGAACTGGGTAGCCCAAAAACCGGGGTATGCATTTAAACACTTTGAAACAGGAAAGATAGCGGCCTTTGCTGAAGATTTTATAGAAATCTATAGTGATGCCTGGCGTGATTTCGAAAATTTTGTACCGATAACTTATGCTACCATATTGGAAAGCTTCAAAAAAATGAAGACCATAATGGATGAAAAGCTGATATGGTTTGCTTATGTGGATGGCGAGCCGGCATCCTTTGTGATCATCGTACCCGATGCCAATCAAATGATAAAAACTCTAAATGGCAAGTTGGATCTGATTGGCAAGCTCAAATTTTTATACTACCGCTGGAAAGGTGTTTCGCGTATGAGGGCCATTGTGATGGGCACCAAACAGAAATATCAAAAGCACGGCCTGGAGTCGGCCTTATTTATTAAACTCAAAGAATATGTGTTGCCTTTAAAGCAATATAATGAATTAGAACTATCCTGGGTGGGTGATTTTAATGATAAAATGATTGCACTCCACCATAGCATGGGGAGTACATTCGGGAAAAAACACTTAACAATGCGATACCTTTTTGATTAAACGAGGCGCAAAAAACTACAGCTATTATGCTGTAATTTTCGAATGTCTCAGTTCTTCAAATAGCTCAATGACTTTCTTTTGCAGATCAATAACTTCTGTTTCCCGGTCCATTAATTTCTTATTGACCGTGTCCAGTTCGTTAATGAATTTTTGATCCTGTTCCGACTCACTAAAAGTAAGTAACTGTACCACAGTCATCTCAAACAAAACCGAAATTTGTTCCAATCGCGACAAATTGATATCCGTTATTCCTGTTTCAATTTTTGAAAAGGCAGGGATCGAGATATCCAATTTTTTTGCAACATCCTCCTGGCTCCATCCTTTTTGGTGGCGCAGTAGCCTGATTTTTTTTCCGAGTGCTTTCATCTATAATTTAAATTTGATAAGGTTTCGCTGTAGTTAATAAAGTTACAACAAATTATTCATATCAAAATTTATTATTAATAATTTTTATAATATTTTTTTCGACAGGTCAGGCAGACTTATTCCTCCAAAATTTCCCGAGCTCATCATCAGCAAATTTGTGTGATCCATATCTATATTTTCAAGATATCTTAGCAATTCTGCCGGATCATTATAAAAGGTCAAATCGTATCTTTTGAAAGCGTCTTTCACTATTTCAGCATCATAGGGAGCCATTTTCTTTTGTTCGAATGTTTTCTTATCGATAAAAACTATAGCAACATCAGCCTCATCCATGGCACCGGCATACTGGTCTAAAAAGTCTTTATTCAAACTACTGAACGTGTGCAGCTCGATGCATGCAATTAGCTTTCTATCAGGAAATTGCGTCCTGACCGCATGAATAGTAGCCGTTAACTTGGATGGAGAATGCGCAAAGTCCTTAAAAAAACTCGCGTTTTCATTCTTTCCCATCAGCTCCAGCCTGCGTGCGGCGCCTTTAAAAGTGCTGATTGTGCTATAAAAATCCTCTGTTTTAACCCCAATATTTTCGCAAGCCAGGCGGGCGGCTTCTAAATTCAGCAAATTATGCTCTCCAAAAACCTGCAAAGAATATTCTTTTTTGCCTACTATAATATTTGTAATACCATATTTAATATTATAAGCAGGCAGATCATAAGGCAGCTTTTCTATGCCTGATTGATCCTGTTTTACCATGTCATTTAAAACCGTATCGCTCTGACTATAAATTAATTTTCCACCCGCCTGTATGGTATCAATAAATATTCGAAATTGGTCAATATAATTATCAAAAGTGGGGAATACATTAATATGATCCCAGGCAATACCACTTATAATTCCAATATTTGCTTTATATAAATGGAACTTTGGCCGCCTGTCAATTGCTGATGATAAATACTCATCACCTTCTATTACGATCAATGGTGCTTCGTCTGTCAGTTTCACCATAGTATCAAAGCCCTCCAACTGGGCCCCTACCAGGTAGTCAAAATCCCGGCCGGTATTTTTCAACACATGCAATATCATGGAAGTGATGGTTGTTTTACCATGGCTCCCTCCTATTACTACTCTCAGTTTATTTTTCGAATGCTCATAAATATATTCAGGGTACGAATATATTTTTATCCCCAGCTCCTGTGCTTTTAATAACTCAGGGTTATCGGCACGGGCGTGCATACCTAATATTACCGCGTCCAGGTCAGGCGTGATATTTTCAGGATACCATCCTTCTTGTTCAGGCAGCAGGCCATATTGAGCAAGGCGTGATATGGATGGTTCAAAAATAACATCATCAGATCCAGTGATTTTAAAACCCTTTTTATGCAGGGCAATGGCCATGTTGTGCATGGCACTCCCCCCAATGGCTATAAAATGTATCCTCATTTAAAAAATTTAACAGTTAGGAAAGCCACAAATAAACGCAAAATCCTTTTTGAAGCAATCATTTTAATAATAATACCGGCATAGCTGATTTTACCGTAAGCTGCTGCGACACGCTATTGTGCAGTAGCGACTGAAAAAAACTGTATTTGTGTGGCAGCGCTATCACCATCTGTGAATGATGCTTTCCGGCAAAATTCAATATCCCGTTTATAACATCCGCATCACTGTTGTAGTAGTATTTAGGGTGGTATTCCTTCAGCATTTGATATAAAGCTGTTTCTTCTGCCAATTGTTCAGGATCGGCGTTTTTATGCCTTTGCGCCGGATCAATATTAACCACCAGCAAAGCTACAGCATGCCGGCTCAACAGTTGTTTTAACGCCTGAAGCGGAACAGTATCCTTAACTTTCTGGAAATCGCAGGCCATCACCACCTGTTTTATCGGCTCATAATGACAAGCCGGTGGCACCACGATAACAGGTACAGGGCTTAGTTTTGATATACTGATCACATTGCTACCTATATGACTGATGTTTGCGCCGCTTGTCCCATTGCTGCCTAAAATAACCAGGTCTGCGTTTTCCTTATTAATAGTTTCATTAATAGCACGCACAAGGGACGATTTACTGATGCGCACATGAATGATTACACCGTGGCGAACCAGTTTGTGCAACTTTGTTCTTAAATGCTCCAATTGAGACATTTTATGCCTTGTGATCTCTTCAATTTCTACTTCGCTTGGAATGATCATATCCGGCGTTGGCAATACGCTTTCGTAGACCGATACGTGATAAGAGTGCAGCAAAAAAATATGTGTCACATCGGTTTGCCTGCTCAATAATGAGGCGAATTCAGCAGCATGGAATGAGGTTTCAGAGAAATCAATGGGTATAAGATAAGTTTTCATAACTCTATAATTTAGGTATTTTTACATTTGACTATTTTGGTTAAATAGTTAAATATGAATCAAAATTACTGAGATTTCGTTTTAGGTTTGTCAGTCATAAAACATATTAACCTATCTAAATGTAAAGTTTTTTATACAAAAGATCAGTATTCCTGATATAAAATCAGAACAGATAGTTATTCAAATTGTCTGCGTAAAGCGGGGAAATATTTTCAGATGAAAAACCTTTTTTTAGAGAGAGAATCGCAAAGGGGATACTTGCTTCTATTTGATAAACCTGGCAGCAACCCATTCTTTGGTTTTTTTATGGCTGACGTATTTTAGACCTTGCTTATTAGCCTCTTCTTTAATGATATCAAGGTCGGGGGTTTCGTAGAAACCACTGAGGTATAGCTCACCACCGGGCTTTAATACTTCGCTGTAACGTGCGATTTGATCCAACAGAATATTGCGGTTGATGTTAGCCAGGATAATATCATACTGCTCATCGGGGATAGCTTCCTTTGAACCGCAGATGGCTTTAATGTTATTGATACCGTTTAACTCCGCGTTCTCTATTGTGCTCTCATAGCAAATGGGATCGTAATCTATAGCCGTAATATCCCCGGCCTTTAACCTGCCGGCCAGTATGGCTAATATGCCGGTACCGCAGCCCATATCCAGTACTTTTTTCCCTTCAAAATCCACGCTTAACATCATATCCAGCATCATGGATGTAGTTTCGTGATGCCCGGTGCCGAATGCCATCTTGGGGTCGATCACTATCTCGTAAGAAAACTCAGGCCTGGGCTGATGAAAAGTAGCCCTTACCCATATCTTGTCACTTATTTGTATCGGCTCAAAATTGCTTTCCCACACTTCGTTCCAGTTCTTTTGGGGGATCAATGTTACCTCATAGCTGAAAGCGAACATTTCATGATAGGGAAGCAATTGTTCATCCAATTTTCCTTTATCAAAGTTTTCGGCAGGAATATAGGCCTTAAACCCAAGGTCGAGCTCCTCAAAAGTATCAAACCCGATCTCCGCCAGCTCATTGATCAGCAAGTCCTGCTGGTAATCTTCGGCAGCTATAGTGGTAAAAAGTAATTCGTAATAATTCATTCTTCAGATTTGATTTCCTGCTCTTCAACCAATTTATCCTGCTTTTTGTGCAGGAGATAGAGCACACATAAATTCACACCCCAATAAACCAATTGTACCGCTGTCATAAAAAGGCATACTTTAACCAAATGCCACTCACCCGATTGTTTATCCCAGATGGCATAGCTTATGCCTACGGCGAACAACAGGCATATCAAACAAAGAATAAGGAGAGAGATAAACTTGCCCGTGACCGACCTCAAAAAAACTCTGTCCCAAACCGGAACCACGATCAATAATTGGGTTAACGCGGCCACGGTAAACAGCAAAGGCATGAAATAGCGGTAATAAGCCATAAAGCTTTCAATGGTTCCTTCGCCCATTTCATCGATCCGCAGGGTAAAGTATTTTGAACTATACCTGATCGCAATAAAATAAGCTGCGAAACCGACCAATGGCGGCACCAGTACTTTTAACAGTTTCCTCATTTTAAAAGAGTCAAGAACCAAGAATCAAGAGCCAAGACTAAAAAACTTGCTTTCTGATTCTTGTTCTTAAAAACCTTAGTTGAATGTCTTCACAATATCGGTAAAGTCGCGCGATTTTAAAGATGCACCGCCTATTAAACCACCATCAATATCAGGCTGGGCGAACAATTCGCCCGCGTTTTTAGGGGTGCAGCTACCTCCATACAAAATGGTGGTATTCTCTGCTATTTCCTGGCTATATTTTGCAGCGATCTCTTTACGGATAAATACGTGGATCTCTTGTGCCTGGTCAGAGGTAGCGGTTACGCCTGTACCAATGGCCCAAACAGGTTCATAAGCCAAAACCAATTTGCTAAATTCAGTTGCGTCTAAATGGAAAACACCTTCTTCCAATTGCTGTTTGATGATATCAAAATGCTGATTAGCTTCGCGCTGCCGCAAAGTTTCGCCGATGCAGAATATGGGCTTTAATGAATTTTTTAGGGCTGTATCTGTTTTTTTAGCCAACAACTCATTGGTTTCGCCAAAATACTGGCGGCGTTCCGAGTGGCCCAGGATAACATACTCAGCACCGGTAGAGTGAATCATTTTTGCAGATATCTCACCGGTATAAGCACCTGATTCAGCCTGGTGGGCGTTTTGTGCACCCACAGAAACCTTTGCGTATCCTTTGGATAGTTGAACCAAACTATGCAGGTGAATAAAAGGGCTGCATACCACCACCTGCTGCTTACCGGTCACCTCGTCATGTACCATATTAATGACTTCAGAAAATAAGGATAAACCTTCTTCATAGTCTAAATTCATTTTCCAGTTTCCAGCAACAATTTTCTTTCTCATATCTATTTTAATTATTGAATTATCGATTTATTGAGTTATTGATTTTGAGCTTGTTTATTACTTAGTTATTGGAATTAATTCGACTCTTTATCCTTCAATCAGTCAATAATTCAGTAAATCAACAACTATAAAAACCGCCTGTATTCTTCTGTCAGCTTAAAAACTTCTTTTAATATATCACGTTCCGTTTCGTTAAATATCCTGTGATCGCGCCGGGCAAAAACCTTTTCGGTAGTCTCAAACATCTTTTTCAGGGTATACACCTCAAAACCTTGCGCACCGCCCCAGGCAAAATCAGGCACAAAATTACGCGGGAAGCCGGCACCAAAGATATTAGCGCTCACCCCTACAACGGTACCTGTATTAAACATGGTATTGATAGCGCATTTGGCGTGGTCGGCCATGATGAGGCCGCAAAACTGTAATCCTGTTTTACGGAAGCGTTGGGTAGTGTAATCCCATAGCTTCACTTCGGCGTAGTTATTTTTCAGGTTCGAGTTATTGCTGTCGGCCCCGATATTGCACCATTCGCCCAAAACAGCATTGCCCAGGTAACCTTCGTGCCCTTTTGATGAGTAACCCCAGATCACGGCGTTGTTGATCTCGCCGCCAACCCGGCAGTAAGGACCAATGGTTGTAGCCCCGTATATTTTCGCGCCCATTTTTACCTGCGATTCTTCGCACAAAGCAAATGCACCACGGATATGGGTACCTTCCCATACTTCGGTATTAGCAGCTAAATAAATAGGACCATTTGTGGTATTAAAGGTGGAACACTCAGCTGTAGCCCCTTCTTCTGCGAAAAAGTCTGTGCCGATAATCGTATTTGTTGAACTGATAGTCGCGCTGCTTCGCCCTTTAGTAAGTAGTTGGTAATCCTTACGAAGCTCTTTATCATTCTTCCTGAAAATGTCTTCAGGAAAGCGAACCATCACTATTTCGGGTTCATAATTAATAGCATTGGCAAATGCTGCATTCGGATCAAAGCTTTCGGTATCCGTTTTATTAAGCCTAACCGCTATTAGTTGCTCCTTATGCTTTAATGCCTGACCAATGGACAATTTATCAATAGCTTCCAGTAATTGCTCATCAGGACAAGCAGAACCATTAATAAACAAATTATCTGCACTGGTCTTTATTTGGAATTTGGAGCTTAAATAAGACTGTGTATGATAAGAAAAGTCGCTGTTAAGGTATTTGCCCCACTTTTCGGCAATGGTTAGTATACCAATGCGTAAATCGGCTACAGGGCGTGTGAAGGTTAAAGGCAGTAGTGTTTGATGTGCGTTTCCGTCAAATAGTATGATTGCCATGGCGCAAAAATAAAAAAAGTCCCCCGATGTATCGGGAGACCTGTAAATTAATTTATCAATAAACCCAAATTACTTTTTGTTGTAACGGGTACGGAATTTATCAATACGTCCTGCAGTATCAACCAGCTTCATTTTACCGGTATAGAATGGATGCGAGGTGTGCGAAATTTCTAATTTCACCAATGGGTATTCGTTACCGTCTTCCCACTTTACACTTTCGCGGGTATCGATACATGATTTAGTGATAAAAGAATAGTCATTTGACATATCCTTGAAAACAACTAATCTATAATTTTTTGGATGCAGATCTTTTTTCATTATTCTTCCTTCTAAAAGAGGCGCAAATATATCATTAAAAATCAAAACTAAAAAGTAAAATATAAAAAAGCTAAATACCTGTTTAAATAGGATTTATAAAGCACTGAACACCAATTTAAAAATTCTTTAAAATTTATGTAACCCGCCGCTAATTTCTACCGTACAAATACGTGGTTAATAAAATAAGAGATTAATATCTTAATTGGTTTGAAGAATGGTTAAATCCCCGGTTGTGAATGGCCGGGGATTTTTTTGTTAATAGCTTCCGTTCAATCCGCCCAAACCTTGTTCTCTACCCTTATCCTCACCGTAAGCATGATCGCGTTCAATACCGTAAAAATTACAGCCGTATAATACAACTGAAATACCAAAGGTATAATGGCAATCTCGCAAACCACATCTACATAATTTGGATGTTTAAATAGCTTGTACGGGCCTTTCCGCACGGCCACAACGCCCGGTACACGGTATATCCGTGTATTCCAGTAAGTACCCAGGGAACTTAGCACCCAATATTTAAACACAAGCAGCACGATAAATAAGGTAAGAAATATAAAGTTGATGGGATGTCCGCCTGTCAGATAATATTCGGTTATTATCGATATAATAAAAAGGGTATGCATGGCCACCATGTAGGGATAATGCTCACGGCCATATTCAATAGCACCCTGGGCCAGCAGCCATTTTTCATTACGTTTGGAAATATACAGTTCGGTAAGGCGCTGGGTGATGAGGAATATAATGAAGATGATAAAGTACATTGATTCTTTTTAGTCCGGAAGTCGGAAAGACCGAAAGTCCGGAAGTTTATATGCGTTGGGAAATCTTTCAGACTTCCCGTCTTACGGACTTTCTGACTAATTTTTCATTTTAAGCAACACCATTTCGCTCGAAAAGCCCGGGCCCATGGCCATCATCAGTCCGTAGCCATCTTCAAAGCCATCACTCATGAAACAATCCAGCACATACAATACTGTAACGCTCGACATGTTGCCATAATTGTTCATTACTGAACGGGTCTTTTGTAAAAAGTCGCCTTCCATACCTAATGCATCTGCATAGGCATCGAGTACTTTTTTACCACCGGGATGAAAGATGAAATTTTTGATATCGCTTAATGAAAGCCCCTGACCAGCTAAAAAATTATCGATATCTTCCTTTACATGTTCGTTGATAAAAGTCGGGATATCTTTGGAGAACAATACCTTAAACCCGGTATCTTTAAAATCCCAACCCATTACTTCCAGCGAATCGTAATACAGCTTACTGCTTGATGCCTGGTACTTTACCCGGTCATCTCCCGTAAAATTATCGCCTTTAATAACGCAGGCCGCTATCCCGTCAGAAAATAAACTTGAGCCGATGAAATTACTTTTGCTATAATCATTTCTCAACAGGGTTAATGAGCAAAGCTCGACCGCGACTAATACCACCACAGCATCGGGGTTTGCCTTGGCTAAAGCATTTGCTTTGGCCATAGCCGATACGCCGCCTGCACAACCCAAACCGAATATGGGCATGCGGTTAATGTGCGGATTAAGCCGCATTTCGTTAATGATCAGGGCATCCATACTTGGTGTAGCTAATCCTGTGGTCGAAACAAACAACAGGTCAGTAATATCCTCTTTGTTCACATTTGCTTTCGCGATGCAATCCTCAATAGCTTTTACCGACCAGGTTAAGGCCATTTTTAAATACTCATCATTACGTTCTTCAAACGTATTGGGTATGGTGTAATAGCTTAAAGGCTCACAAAAATTGCGGGTTACGATCTCCGTATTGTCAAAAGCGTGGATCAGCCTATCAACCTGCGGAAAATTCTCTGCAAACATGCTGCGGGCCTGTTCTTTTGCATCTTGTTGTAAGGTTTTATGAGGGAGGTCTATTTTTGATACTGCTGCTATAAAGGGCATATTGTTAGGGTAGATATTAATAAACTGAACATAAAAGGAATATCTGCAGCTTTAGTTTTAATAAAGCCACAGAATAGTGTTTTGTTAATAACAGGTACGTTTTAAATAGAGGATTGGTTGTCTGCATAAAAAAAGCCACCATAAATGGCGGCCTTTTCGTGAGATGGAGATTTAGTTGACTTGTATTATAAGATCTTGATTATACCCTGATGTATATTTTCTTTTTATCCAGCACATAACCCACCAGCCAGCAAAGCAACATAAAGCTAATGGCAAATAATAAGGACCCGATGCGCCCTGGAGACAGCCCCAGGGAAAATGAACGCCACCAATCAGGCAGATTTTTCTGGCCGATAACGATCCACGACAGGATAATTAAAAGCACTTCGGATACGATATAAATAAACAATGGATTTTTACCCGGTATGGTAAAGAACCTGGCCCAGTTAGCCCAGTTCCAGTTTCTGATCTCCAGCGCATACAGCAGGAATGAAATAATAACCAGGTCTATCCCGGTGGTGATAAACACGAAAGAGCTTGTCCACAGTTTTTTATTGATCGGGAATACCGAATCCCAGCAAATAGCGATGAATATGAACAGGCAGCCCGTAAGCAATAGTTTTGCTACCGTATCATATCCTTTGCCTTTTTGTTGTATAAACTTACCTGCATAATAACCAATAACCACATTCACAATAGCAGGCAAAGTGCTTAGTACACCTTCCGGCTCAAAGGCGATATGTTCGCCATGATAAAGATGTGCATCACCAAATAACCAGGAATCAAGGTAGCTGCCTGCATTGCCTGTCATACTTAACGGATCAGCATGATTGCCAAAAACGAGCAGGATGACCCAATAACCTACTAAGAATAATCCTGATAAAATATATACAGTCCGCGTTGAAAGAAAATGGATCATCAGCGAAGCAAAGCAGTAACATAAAGCGATACGCTGCAAAACACCCATAATACGGGTATGGCTGATGGGTGATAACGACCAATGCCCCTGATGTACCCTGAAAAATGGGAACCAATACATCAAGTACCCAATTAAAAAGATAAGCACCGTGCGTTTAAATATCTTGCCTAATACTGCCGCGTTTCCTATTTCCTGGTAGCGTTTCATGGCAAAACTCATAGCGTTGCCCACAGCAAAAAGGAATGAGGGAAAAACAAGGTCGGTTGGCGTAAACCCATTCCATGCGGCATGATTAAGTGGCCAAAAAGCTTCGTCACTGCCGGGATTATTCACAATGATCATAAAACAGATCGTCATTCCCCGGAATACATCAAGCGATAAAAATCTTGGCGAAGTTTCAGCCATACTTATAATTTGGTTTAATTTTGGATACCTGTTATGGCACACAATGTAGCAATTACTAATTCAAATAAAAAAGCCAAATGCTAAATGTTGAAAAACTTTTTAAAATTAATTAGAAAGTCTATTGTGGATAATGTTGTATTGGGAAAAGAGAAACAAAGTCAGTTTAAAAAAGAAATGGCCCCTAAGGCCAAAAACTGAAAATATTTTAAAATTGAACGAGTGGAACTATTTAATCCAGGTACATTGCAAGCTCAGGCTCATTATATTCCCTGATGAAATTGACGATCTGGAATATATTTTCATCCTTAAGACCATAGCTTCCGTCCCATTCCCATTCAAACAATTCACCGTCAAACCTGATCTCGCCCATGCCTGCATTTTCTTCGCTTAAAATATAGCGGCCAGTGGCAAACAGATCGCCGCCGGCAATTTCTTC
Source organism: Mucilaginibacter sp. (assembly GCA_035489035.1). Lineage (GTDB taxonomy): Bacteria > Bacteroidota > Bacteroidia > Sphingobacteriales > Sphingobacteriaceae > Mucilaginibacter. The sequence goes on along the minus strand of DATHKT010000035.1, from coordinate 36,201 downwards.
ATAAACGGGCTCAATAGTAATCAAGCGTTCGCCGTTTTCTGTGTCTAAGTAATATTTGACCGGGTTGACCATAACCATTGAGGATTAGATATTTAAGACGCCTAATTTTTTATTTTGTTTCACAGATATCAATATTTTTTTGTAACAATTAAGTCTCCTTCGTATTTTTCAAAAAGCGCGAATCACAGGGCTATTTTACCGGGCATTTCATAAAATCAGGAAATGATCCTGTTCAGCCATGAAATCCACACAAGGCTTCATGATTTAAAGTTTAAATTGACAATATTATTGGGTAAGGCTTAGTAATAATTTACACAGGCTTAAAATCACTTACCTATCATAATTTTCGCCAATGGGGTCAATGCATCTGGCAAAACAATATGATTTTTTTATGATGAGCAATTCATACTTAAACGTAAAACTTTATTTTCACAATTCCAAATCTTAAGTAAATTGTTTATCAATGCTTTACAACAATTTTTCATTGATAAAAAAATGATGAATACAACAATTCTCTTCGAGTATCACAGCAGGAATTTTTCCACTTCAATTAACTTAGGTGAGTGGCTTTATTACAGAACTTTATGATATAAATTGAACAAGAAGTTCAAATCTGTAATTGTTAATAATTTAACATTAAAGTGGTACATTTTTTGACAAGTGTTGATAAGAATAAATTATAGCAGATGCTGTCCACTAACTTTTACATAATACAAACCGAGACTGGTGACATGATCCGGGATGTTAAATCCATGCTAAGGATAAATATTCATCAAATAGAAGGTGGGGCATTCTGTCCTAATCCCTCCGAATTGCAGTTTTACAGCATGTACCAGGGAGCCTGTCTGGCCTTTGAAACAGTGAATATAAAGGATTATTTAAGGCCTTTGGTAGCGTCAGCCTTGTTGTGGTACGCGCAGCATATTGGATACCCTGAGATGAATATCAGCAGCGAATTCCCCCAATCTTCATTGAGGGCGGGATAGTTTAAAGCATAAGCAAATATTTCTCAAATTGGGGAATAAAATCATCAAACAATACACACCCGCTTGTTTTTTCGTATCCCCCTTTGGTGAAACTGTAAATTATATAACCATTTTTTACACATTCCATTTGGTACTCCCAGTCACCTATCTTCCATGCTATAAAAAGGCTGCCAGCCAATGTTGGCCTGAATCTTAAAATTTTTTCAAGATTTATGTCCTCAATGTAATTCAGAACCTTTTCGGCATTGTCCTGCGCAATGTCATTAGGTTTCGGGCTATATGGATTAGTCCTGCTTAATACTGCTGTTATATGTGGATGCATTGTAAAAAGACAAAATTATAGTTGATCCCTTGTTTATACGGCAATCCAATTAATAGGTTCGCAAAATCTTACTGGTATAGTGTTTGCATATAAGTTAATATAGTAATTAACCCCTTGATACTATTACTTAAAACCTATTAAAATTATCATCATGTGTAAACTTGTTTTAATTGACGACAACCCTATCGACCATTATATCATGCGTACAATGCTTCATAATAATGAGGCCTGCAAACAAGCTACCTATACTTATGATGGGAGTATGATATTGGAATTTATGGAGCAATATAAATCAGACACTAACATACTTCCTGACGTTATATTTCTTGATCTTACCATGCCCGATTTTAGCGGCTGGGAATTCCTCGACAGATTTGAAAAGCTTAAAGGCAGCTTGAATAAACACGTTCAGTTGTATGTAATGACATCATCGGTTAGGGAATCTGATAAGGAACGCTCGGGTAAATATGCCTGCGTAAGCTCCTTCATCAGCAAGCCATTATCAAAACAGGTACTTAACAATATTTGCACACAAACAGATACCGGTAATATTTGCAGGCAAAACGCTGCCTGATCTTCGTATCGAAGTGATTATGTTTTAGTTTTATAGATTAACCTTTATGGGCGCCGGGCTTGAATACCCCGGTGCTTTTTTTGTGCCCGTCATTATTTAAATGCCGACTGAATTTCATCTAACGAAATACCCAATGTTTTTATGGCGATTTTGTTCAAACCTGCTTTATCACCTGTAAAGTGAAAAATATTATGCCGGTGGGTAAGCGTTTCACCCGGCTTTAAGAATGCACCCGGCGAAACACTTTCAATTTCAAAAAATGGCCCCATCTGTGTACCGTTTGCCAAAGGCCCATCATTATAAGCGTTTACAGCATCCCCTACCAGGGGGTCTTTGTCCGGCGTCCATTCCTGGTTTAAGTAGGTTGATTTGCTGTTCACATCAAATGATGCAATGGTAAGGATGTTGTTTGCCGCGTCATAACTCCCTGCTATCGATTTTGTACGCCCGGCAGGCATACCTAACTTACCTCTTGACTTTCCATCTGCCTTAAAAAATAAATGGCCTTTTTTAAAAGTGACCCTATCCGGCGGGATCTGGCCAAAATAATCTGTGGTAGCTACCTTGCCCGTAGCATCCACGTAATAGGGGATAACAATTGTGGTTTCTGCCGATGGGGTAAACATATCCAGGTTCCATAGGCAAGGAGCCCCGGTTTTGGCAGTCCAGGCTACCTGGCTTGTATTAGTGATGCAATTATCCGTTTTGATTCCGACTGCCTTTACAACATTATCCAGATCAATATTCAATGCCTTTTTAATATCATCACGTTCCAGCAAACTAATATCCCGGCCAACTTTTAGTTTAATTATGGTACCCGCATAATTGAGCAGGCTCATATTCCTGGTCAGCGAAACTTCCTTATCTTTTTTACTGATGACGGTCCAGGCTTCATTATCTATAGTAGCGGGTGTGTGCCAGTTGTCAAATACCATCTTGGTACCCGGCTTGAAAAACAGGGCATACTTTCCGCCTTCGGGGCCAAGCCAAAGCCTGTCTTCACCACCATAAGCATTCATATGGGTATCTAATTTGGCATCAAATGCTTTATAATTGATCCAACCAAAACTTTTCCCGGTGTCGCCATCGGCTGTTGAGGTGAATATCTTCCCCTGGTATTTGGCTGAAACAATTGCCTGCGAAAGCCCGTCACTACTTTTGAGCAAAATGACGCTGTCTTTCTTTTTCAGAAAATCCAAATCGTAAGCAAATGTGCCTTTCTTAGGGGCACCTGATGGCGGGTTATTTTTGTTTTCATTGGACTGACATGCGCAGAAAAGCAGGACTGCAGAAATGAACAGATAAGTTGGTTTGAATTTCATAATAATAGATGTAAAAAATAATGTCATTTCGAACGAGGAACGAGGAGAAATCTTGTATAAGCGAAAAGCAGACTATACAGGTTGTATAAGATTTCTCTCTGTCGTTCGAAATGACAACTAAGTTTAATTTACCTCCAGTTGATCCTTAGCCGGTAATTTAGGAAACGCCATATGCGGCTCGGTTTGATACCAGAAAGCAACCGATGCCAGGTCATCCTGTAAGGGCATATACCTTCCATCACTGTGCCAGCCCAGGTCCTGCAGCGTTACCTTCAGATCTTTTTCAAAACGTATAGGGTCCATAATATGCCAGCGGTATAATCCGAACCGCTGCGCTATATCATAATGCCCATCGCCCCTGATCACCTGTGGCAAACCCGTGTAAGGGCCGCTGTGTTCCGTATAACCGCTTTTCTCTACTCCTGCATCATTTTTTTTGTGGGTATCAAAATCATACGAGCCGCAAAAATAATCCTCGGTGCCGGTGCCAGCAATGGTAGGGAACTCGGTATCGCCATCCATAAAGAATTTTATCTCCCCTTCGCCCCACCAGCCGTTTTTATTAGAGCCGTAGGCCAGGTAAGTGCCCACATATTGCCCTTTGCCTTTAATGCTATCAACCAGCACATAATCCTTTTTAAAAGGCAATGGATTAACCCGCCTGAATTGGGCATGAAAGTAAGCCGCGTCCTTCGGCACTTCGGTCAAAGTATAATCAACCTGGTAGTACAATACCATATCGGCATTGTCAATGTTTTCCATCGTAATGCGGCATTTTTTGCGGAACGGCATTGGCCAGTAGCAGTTAAACGCGCTGCCCGGGTTGACCACCACCGCCAATGACTGCAGGGGAGCATATTTGCCCCAGCCCATGCAAAAGAAATCGCCTACAGGCGCCTCAACCGATGGGGTTGTTTCATCATCCCAATAAAAGCGGATGATGGAATAGCGCCAGTTACCAGTAGGGGTCATCCAGATATGTTGTATGGCACCGGAGCCGTCTATTTCGGCAACGGTATAGGTGGTATGCTTTTTAATAACCACACTGGGGCTTACCTTCCATTTCTGGCCCAGGTCGCGCGATGGCCCTGCGCCGGTACCGGTTGTGGCCATGCCGCCCTTTCCTTTTTCACCATTAAAATTTTCGGGGCTGATGGAACGGGTCTTTGCATCCGAAGTCCGGTAAAGATTGCCCAGGTTTACATCCAAACCATTAAATTTCTGTTGTGCGGTTACTGAAAACGTAAACAAGCTCAGCAGTAAAAAAATTGAGATCTGTTTCATATAATGATCGTTATAGTGGTTTAAATCCTACGGTATTTATTAAAGTGCCGATGTTGTCGATACTTATCGATACCACATCTTCCTCTTGCAGTGTAAAATCATTGGCGGGCACCAGGCAGGTTCCGGTCATCAGGAAACTTCCATCCGGGAAATCACATTCACGGTACAGGTATCCGGCCAGTTCTGTAAATGACCGCTTCATCCTGTTAATAGAGGTCTCATCTTTATATACTTCCTGGTTATTCCGGTGGATGCTCATCTTTATGGCTGTATCCGCAGCAATTGGCTCAGCCGGGACATATAAGCATGGCCCAATTGCGGCGCTCCGTTCAAAAATCTTTGCTTGGGGCAGATATAAAGCATTTTCTCCTTCAATGCTGCGCGAACTCATATCATTGCCGATGGTGTAGGCCTGGATATTCCCTTTGGAGTTTATAAAAAGGGTCATTTCCGGCTCCGGTACATTCCATACGGAATCGCGCCTGATATAAACTTTTTGCTGATGACCAGCAACCCGGTAAGGCATCGATTTAAAGAATAGTTCGGGCCGCTCAGCAGCGTAAACTTTATCATACAGATCGGCTGCACCGGAATCAGCAGATTCTTCCATACGGGCCTCTCTGCTCCTGAGATAAGTAACCCCGGCAGCCCAAACCTCCTGCCTGCCAATTGGAGGGAGCAGGCCCTCTTTGAGATGAGCAGCGGCGATTTCTGCAGAAAGCACAGGCAGTTCAGGTAATATTTCTGTTAAATAATGGTATAGTGCCTCCCTATTGATCAATGCATCCCATTGATGCCGAAGCAGGTAGTTTACAGATTGGTGCTGCAGTAATATCCCGTCAGTTAGCTTAAATATTTTCAAATGGTTCGATGATTGGTATTACAATATAGGGCCTTTTATAATTTTAGCACATCTTTTTTTAAAATATAGCGGCTCATACAAAAAAAGGCCGGGTAAAATTACCCGGCCCTTATATCAAACAGTATATATGTTTATTTAAAAAACTTAAAATTATCAGGGTGCTTTCTGGTTTCCCCCTGTATTTTTCACATGCAATCTTTGCAGATCACCCGACTCATTAGGTTCTGTTGCCGGCTTTTGATTGGCATCCATTTGAGATTTTACCTTTTCGCGCCATAAAAACTCCTCTTTTGCATTTGAGAAGAATTCAGGGAAATCGGACGGGACTTTGCTTAATTTATCCAATAACTTTTCGCGTTCAAGGGCTGCTCCCAGTTTAGTGAAAACATATTTTTGTATATTATTTGTTCCCTTATAAATGTCGGTACCTAACGTATCTACAGTTGTAAGTTTGATACTTCCTATATGCCGCTTGGATTTGGCATCCGCTTTTGTAAGGTTTCCTAATACCACTATTGCTATAAAGAAACAGGATCTTAAAATTATCGCTCTCATCTTAAATACACGTTTTATCTGCTGTTTTGAATAGGGTCTTATAACTTGTATAACACGATTTTACATGATTTGTTTAATTATGTGATATAAAACATACTCAATGGTTTATATTTTATATTCTCACGAAATTAAAGCCCTTATATATCAAATGTCTGTAATCGATGTTAACAAACTATATCGCTGTTAATCAACCAACTGCTTTAAGTATAATAGGTTTATAAACAGCCGGATATTATTTTAACGGGTACATCCATGAAATGGTTACGGTTAAATTTATAAGTACCAGGAGGTAAATGCTGAATGGGAATTGTTATCAGCAGAGCAGTAAAATTATGAGTTAAAAAAGAACCGCCCCATAATTTCTTATGGGGCGGTTCTTTTTAGTAGGTTATTATTATTGCGAACGGCGAGGTTTAGTTAGTTGGCAGTAAACGCGCAACATTGATCAATACTGTTGGAAAAAAAGCAACAGGCTTGAGCGGGGCATTAACTATGTTAGTTTCCCATCCGGTAGGCCTGGCGCAAAGAGTGGCTCCCGTGCCCGGCTTGAAACAGGTATCCCTTCTTTTCATGTTCAGATATCCTGCCTGCCAGTTTACCTGATTGTAGGCAACTGTATTATTATTACAAGGCGCTCCAGAATAATTGGCACAACCCAGGCCTAAAGCCGACCATGGTAAAAGATCAGAATAGATCTGGTTGTATTTAACTGTTATGTGTGTGCCACCCTGAATTTGTATACCAACATACCCGGTATTTACCAAGCGGTTATTTTCTATATCCTGGTATGAGCCACCAACGTCACCGGCTACAATACCTGCCATCCCCATTGAACCTGTTGCTGTACCGCCGCCTCTCAGCAAATTACCATACATCCTGATAGGATCTGTCGGAATTCCGTTGCTCTGATATAAATTTATGATATCACCCACTTCAGGGTTTGGATTTGGACCAGTTCCGTTAACTATTTCGGATTGGTTATAGTTAATAGTGTTTCCACCACCCGAACAATTGTTATATTGAACTGCATGGCCTCTTGGCACCGGGCCAACCATATTCAAAAATTGATTATAATTTACCTTTATGCCACCAGTACATTTAAAAGCATATACACCGTCGGCAACCTTAGTAAAATAGCAGCTGTCTATGGTAATGTTTGTACAGTTGTCCAACCTTATGCCTCTTTCTTTGGAGTTTTGAAACTTACACCTGGTAATGTGTATGTTGGAACAGTTGGTTAGGTGAAGGCACATCGCGGTACCTCCGTTAATAGAATCTCCCCTTATGGTCATGTTGCTTTTACCGTTTAAGTTGATGGGGGCGGTTGCCACATACCTGAACTTGGTTTGGGCAAATATTTTCGCACTTAGGGTAATTAAGAAGAGCAATAAAAAAATAGCGGTTAGTTTTTTAATCGTTTTCATTTCGTTTAAGTTAGGGTCTTTAAATAGTGAGCGCTTGTACTCCGGGTTTTATTCAGCTTTAGAAATTTATCATTTTTTATCTTTTAGTTATTATTATATAACCTATTGATTAAGTTTTGAATAACAATACTTAATACACTATATTTCAGCAACTTATGCTACTAAATATATATATTAAAAAATCAATAAATGCAATTTTTTAATAATGGAAAATCAACTGGAAATATATTTTTAGTCCTTTAATAGTTTAGCGTACTTTACTTATGATAGCAATTATGAGACCGATGTCGTCAAAAAGATTTAAATAAATTTCATAACGTATTTAAGGATAGGGCGCTATTAGTTTATAATTGACTATTTGGCTTTCAGCATGTTAGGCAGCAAATTCCCCATAGCCGTTTGCCGGGCAACCAAATTATGATCTTATACTTATTAATAATTGACGACTTTGAAGGATATTATCCTATTTAGTAATGGTGAGGCTAGCAATTCGCCTCAAAAAAGCAGTGATAATACTATCTTTAACAGTTATATTTAAAAATTAATATTTTTATAGAAATTAAACCTTATTAAAAACATGATATCTATAAATAAAATTTTTACGGAGATGAAAAGTTTATACCTTATCCCAGTTCTTCTACTATTTATACTTTGTTCATGCCATAATAATGAAGTTAAATTACTTGAAAACGGCCCGAAGTTCTCAGTAAATAAAGGCAAAAAGGAAGTTCTTGATTTTAATGATCCTAATACCGGCACGAGCGCTAGCGCCGCAACAGGTGATAACAAGGGCGGTGCATTAAATGGCTCGTTAAATCTTGCAAGTACATCTAGTGCAGCGCTATTCTCAAAAAAGCAGGAGCCTCTTATCATTGTGGAAGACCTGCCAAGATCATACAAGCAAAGAAAATTCATTAACAATATATCCGAAGTTTCCTACGACTTATTTATGATACCCGGCAACATTGTTAAATTCAATCCTAAGGATACATCATACGAGTTTAAAACCTTAAAAGCCATTATAAAAGGTAATAAGCCCCCTGTTGCCACTACTATTAATGATGGCATGCTTTACAGCGCTAAAATAAACTCGAACACCAGCTTTAACGGGTCTTTTTTGATCGGCGGGCTTAACGTAAGTAAAGATGAAATTATGGAGCTGAATATCCAGGATGCCGCCAAATCAGCAGTTCCTGATAGTTTGATCGATGTTGATGTGGTAAAACAGGTCGCAGAGAGTATCCCGGCTGAAGAGCGGAAAAATTATTTCTATGTAAAGTCGGTCACTTTAACCCTGATCGATAACAGGAAATATACCGAGGCAAAGTTTGATGCAAGTATAAACTCCTGCTTCGTTACCGCCGGTGGTAAAACCTATAGCAGTAATGAAAAATTTCAGCGTGAGAGGACAATTTCAGTGTTCCTTGTTTCTCTTGACAATATACTGAGTGTACCACTTCATTAAGATGCTGAATTTTATGCCAGTTTACCTATAAAACACTGTTAACAAGTAATTTGCAAAAATCCGGTGGAATCTTTTCCCGTTTGCAGAATGTGGAAAACTATTTAGGTTTATACTTCTAAAATCGAAACTTAATTGAGTCGGTATCGTAGAAGAAATCTTAATATTGCTGACCATGAAAACAAAAAACTTAATTCCACAGACAGGAATTGTCACCTTGTTTACATTTTTAATAATACTTACCCTCCTTTTTGTATCGTGTAAAAAAGATTCGACAACAGCACCCGATACTGATACTACCAATACAACGACAACAGGCACAACTACTACCGGCGCTGCAGGAACTCCTGTTACCGGCGGAACAACAACTGGCGGAACTGTTACAACCACACCCACCACGGGCGGAACAACCACGACTACCCCTACCACCGGCGGAACTACAACACCGACAACCGGTGGAACTACAACTACTCCCACAACCGGTGGTACACACACAGGAACAACTACAGGTGGAACTACCACAACAACACCGACCACGGGTGGAACTACAACGACACCAACTACGGGCGGAACACATACAGGAACAACAACAGGCGGTACAACTACACCGACCACGGGTGGAACCACGACTACGCCCACTACCGGCGGGACTCATACAACAACACCGACTACAGGCGGAACACCGACAACTACTCCCACTACTCCCACCACAGGCGGAGCCACTACGATAACTTACAAAGCATCCAGCCCGATCGTATTATCAGGCACTCATGATAAGGTTATCCGCGGGATAGCTACAGCAAGCATCAGTCTTTACAACTGTTATAATATCACCATAGTAAACTGTAAAATAGGGCCCAATAAGCTAACTGGGATTCAAACATCCAATTGCACCAATATCAAGATCGATAGTTGTTATATCTCCAATGTTTCCACAGGGGTATATGCGGTTGACAGTAAATCCATCAGTGTTACTAATTGCCAGGCTAAAAATATGCAGGGCCCTTATCCAAAGGGCGCTTTTGTTCAATTTGATAATGTAAGCGGGGCGGATTGCAGGGTGAGCTTTAATAAGTTCGAAAATATTTTGGGTCAAAGTTATCCTGAAGACGCGATCAGTATGTATAAAAGCAATGGCCTTGCGAGTGATCCGATCATGATCGAAGGTAACTGGATAAGAGGCGGCGGGCCAAGCGTTACAGGCGGGGGCATTATGCTGGGCGACAACGGCGGCTCGAACATTACTGCTAAAAATAATATCCTGGTTGATCCGGGACAATATGGTATGGCCGTTTCGGGCGGTACCAATATGTCTGTCATCAACAATAGCATATATGCTAAAGCACAGTCGTTTACCAATGTTGGTTTGTACTATTGGAACCAATCGGGATTACCCAGCTCAAATATTACCATCAGCGGCAACAAGGTAAACTTTACCAGCCAGAAATGGGGCTTGAACAACACCTATCTGGGTGCGGGCAACGCCACTCCTATAGGGTGGGGCACTAATATATTAAACGCCAAAATAAGCGCAGCAATACTGCCATCGAGTATCATTACGCAATTGAATTAGTTGGGGTGATAAATAAGAAAGTATTGAAGCCTTGCACATAGTGTGAGGCTTTTTTGTTGCTTTAGTTTTAATGTATATTAGTGGTGCGGCGAAAATACCGACCACAGGTTAAATTTCTAATGATCCGGCAGTGGGCGCAGTACTTTATGAACCCGGTTCAGGGTGTAACTGAAATCCTTATCGCCTGCCATAAATCTCCGGTTTTTATCCAGGATAAAAAGGACGTTTTCATCTCCTTTATACAAGTAAAGCACCTGGTTTGATTCGCCATAAGCGAGCGCATAGACAACAGCTTTGGGCTCATTCCTGTTACCGCTAATGGTTGTCCATTTTCCCTTCAGCGGGCGCCCGCTGAACATTTCGGTGGTCAGTGAAAATGTAGTGGGCTTCAGCGTCCTGGTATCCTGGAAAAGTATGAGCTGCCATTTAAGGTGATCGCAGTCACTCCCCATGCTGCTATCCATCCAGCGGCTGATCCCACAGGGCGAACGGCCTTCAAATATCCCATAAACCGCTGGATCATTCGGCATTGCGCGGAAGGTAACACTTTCTGATACCTTATTGTCGGCGGCGGCCGTCTGCCCCATGACGCTATGGACCAGGGTCAAATTCAGGCACACGGACAGGATAAAAATAAGCTGCTTCATCATCGTATTTTAGTTAGGGTGTAGCTCCAGGCACCGGTCCCGATCATCAACTGATCATGGGTGTCCAGTAAATGAAGCAAATTCTCATTTAAGCGAAGGAATGAAATAGAGCCCCCGGACTTTCCGGCATCCAGCCGGTAAATGATCGCGGCAGGATTTGTTGCCGTACTTTTTATGGTTACCCATTTTCCTTCCAGGTGAAGGCGGCTGCCGCCGTTGATAAAGCCCCGGGTGCCCTGTTTGGGCATTCCGTAGGTACAATCGAGTATATAAGTCCCGGAGGCGTGTTTGCCAGTGTCACCGAAGATCTGGAGTTCCCATTTAATGAGTTCACAGCCGGCTTCCCTGGGGATACCGGGCAATGGTTTGCTTCCCGGGCTGCAGGGAGTACTGGCTACGAAAACAGCAGGAGCTGATGACTTATCAGCCGTTGCTACCTGCGCACATGCATACAGGGAACTGAAATATATGCCGGCTAAAAATAACAAACCCGTTCTTAGTATCGCTTTCATGGAATCAAAGGTAGGGTTGACTGAAGGAAGCGCAAAATTTTGTAGAGCAACTGCACAAAAAGTAGACGAATTTGCATGCTATACCGGTAAGGATATGTTTTAACCAGCCTAATTCAGTGCAGTCGTTTTTGCGGGGATAATCTGTAAGGTATCTATACCGTTTTTGTTGATATACAAGTTCAATACGCTGCCATCGCGCCTGTAAGGAATAAAGTGCTCCCCGTTTTTACCCAATAAATAAAGTGTTTTGTCGGTTATCTCGTATTTAAAAATCGAATCGGAAAAATAGGCGAGGCCCAGCTTTGGGTTTATTTGTAACGATTTACTACTGATAAAATTAAAAGCGTAATCAATACCGTTGGTTACTGAAATTAAACGGCTGCCATTTTTTTGCATATCATTTTTAACCTTAAACCCCACAACTACGTACTTTCCTGATAATTTAACCGGTTGTGCTTTTTGTTTGCATGAAAAGGTGAATAGCACAAATAATAGTAATGCAATGTTTTTCATGATCAGAGATATCAGGTTAATAAATATTTTTAAAACTATTATTAATATCCCTAAAATTAAATGGATTTTTCAATCGAAAAGATGGATAATTTGGTTCTGATACGTTCTCATGTATCACCTCATCATTGTACCAATAAAACACAAAAAGCCTCAAGACTTTCGACTTGAGGCTTTTGATTTGAAAGTGATCCCAATAGGATTCGAACCTATGACCTACAGATTAGAAATCTGTTGCTCTATCCAGCTGAGCTATGGGACCATTTGCAATTTTTCGCGGTGCAAATATGCACAAATCTGTTCAAAAATTAAACGATTTTCTTTAATAACTGCCTCCTTATAAAAATGAATATAAAATAAGCGGGGCAAAAACTATATAAACACACAATTGTTGATAATGCAATCGTAAACCTGTTACTTTATATGGTAAACAAACCCTGTTTTTATAAAACATCCCAAAAAACTTTTAATTACAGCAAAATATCTCACTAATTTATTTACCTGAAAATAAGGCATTTTATATATAAAAATGAGATATTATATAGCTTTGTATTAGTTTTTTACATTTTAAAAATACAAAGTGTTTTATTTACAATTAGTAAATCATACTTTTAACCGATTTTTTAGATAAACTTAATTTATGATCATAATTGCTGACGGTGGCTCCACTAAAACCAATTGGTGTTTAGTTACCGAAGAAGGTAAAAAAGTGTACTTTAATACTGAGGGTTATAACCCGTATTTTTCAAGCACAGCTTACATTGTCCAGTCGCTGATGGAAAACCTGCCGACAGACCTGGAAAAAAACGAAATAACCGAAGTAAATTATTATGGCGCAGGCTGCTCTACAGACGAAATGCGCAAAATAGTAGCCGAAGCCATGCAAGCGGTTTTCACCAAGGCTAAGATCTATGTTGGGCATGATCTGCTGGCAGCCGCAAGGGCTCTGCTGGGCACAAGTGAAGGCTTTGCAGCTATATTAGGCACAGGTACCAATACCTGCATCTACAACGGGAAAGAAGTAATCCACAACATCGATTCAGGGGCTTATATTTTGGGTGATGAAGGCAGCGGATGTTATATCGGCAAAAAACTGCTTACAGATTACCTGCGCGGATATATGCCGGAGCCCGTAAGAAAACTTTTCTGGGATACCTTTAAGCTTACACCTGATGATGTGAACGAGCAAGTGTATACGCAACCGCGTGCAAACCGTTTCTGCGCCAGCTTTAGTAAATTTGTGTATGATAACAACGTACATATCGAGTATTCGAGGAACCTGGTACGTACCTCATTTGAGGATTTTTTCCGCAACCTGGTGACCCATTACCCCAACTATCAGAAATATACTTTTAACTGTATAGGTTCGGTAGGCTATAATTTCAGGAATGTGCTGGAAGAAATAGTTACTGAAAACGGGATGGTTGTAGGCAACATTATCCGCTCGCCTATAGATAACCTGGTAAAATACCATTTGGAATTGGCGCCAAGCCAGTTATAAATCTAACTAAAACAAAAAAATGCGTTCTGATCAACAGAACGCATTTTTTGTTTTATTAAAGTCTCTCCGCCCATTGGCGGAAGATTAGAGGATCTAAACTACCCTGCCTTTATTTTCAAGATTCAACTCGTTCTGAAATATTTTGGCGTATTTGCGGCGGTCAAACTTATACAATTTGGCTGCGCGATAGGATACTCCTTTTTGCTTTTCATCCAACTCCTTCAAAAATCCGTAGCTCAACATCTTTTTTCTGAAATTTCGTTTGTCCAGCTTTTTGTTCAGTACTGCTTCGTAAAGCAACTGCAGTTGGGTAAGGGTGAATTTTTCGGGAAGTAGTTCAAAAGCTATTGGCTGATAATTTAGCCTGCGGCGTATTTTATTAAACCCTGTTTTAAATATCTCGCTGTGGTCAAATGCCAGTTTAGGCAGTTCGTTAACCGGGTGCCAGAAAGCTTTACGCGCATATTGCGTTACCGGTCGCAGCTCCTTTTGCCCGTTAATACGGATCAACGCATAGTAAGCCACCGTGATCACCCTGCCTTGCGGGTGACGGTTTACCTCGCCAAACGTATGGAATTGCTGCATGTGCAGGTCGCGCAGGCCAGTAAGCTCGTATAATATACGTTCGGCTGCATCGTCAATGCTTTCATCCTGTTCTACTATATAACCAGGCAAAGCGAGCCAGTCTTTAAAAGGCTCTTCATTTCGCTCAATCAGCAATATTTTAAGCTCTCCCGCCTCAAAACCGAATATAACGCAGTCGATTGAGAATACTGAATTAAATGTAGGTAACTTTACGTCCAAAAGATGAATTATTTAAGGTTTACAATCTAAAGATATAACGCGAATTTTGTAATATAAAAAAAATAAAATAAAATTCAATGGTGTAATATACACACACTATCTTCGTACCGGAAAATATAGTTGCGCAAAGATGCATAAAATTTCAAAACTTGCAGTATTAACATCAGGCGGAGACGCCCCCGGAATGAACCCCTGTATCAGAGCAGTTGTGCGTACAGGGATATATAATGGCTTAAAAGTAGTGGGTATACGTAAAGGTTACCAGGGGCTTATCGAAAACGATATGTATGATATGACACCCCGCTCGGTAAGCAATATATTGAACCTTGGCGGAACGATATTAAAGACGGCCCGCTGCCTGCCCTTCCGCACAGAGGAAGGAATGGAGACCGCTTACAGGAATTTAAAGGCGCAGGAAATTGACGCCATAGTAGTAATTGGCGGCGATGGTACCTTTACGGGCGCCCTGCGTTTTTCAAAAAAATATCCGGATATAGCCGTTATGGGTGTGCCCGGTACTATTGATAATGATCTTTACGGATCAACCTACACCCTGGGTTTTGATACCGCAACCAACACGGTTATTGAAGCTATAGATAAAATACGCGATACGGCCGATGCGCATGACCGCTTGTTCTTTATCGAGGTAATGGGACGCGATTCGGGCGCTATCGCTTTGCGTGCCGGTATTTCGTGTGGCGCAGAAGCTATTTTATTGCCTGAAAAAACAACCGCTATAGATGATCTTATAGAGAACCTGAAAGCGGGTCAGCATAACAAAAAATCATCAAGCATTGTGATCGTGGCTGAAGGTGACAAACATGGCGGCGCTTATGATATAGCACGCATCGTACAGAAAGAGGTGAAGTTTTACGATGTAAAAGTGACTATATTGGGCCATTTACAACGCGGTGGCAGCCCTTCGGCGTTTGACAGGATATTGGGCAGCCGCTTAGGTTATGCTGCTGTAAATGCGCTGCTCAAAGGCGAAACACAAAAAATGGTTGGTTTGGAAGCCAATCATATCAAAATAACCGGCCTTGAAGAAGCGCTTAATCAACATGAATTTAAACTGGAAGAAGATTTGATGAAGATGGCCGAAATATTATCTATCTAAATAATGATCGCAGTTGTTTATAGTGGTTCAAATTATGCCGACTGGCGCCTTGCCGACAGGGGCCGTACGATAGCTTCTTTTAAAACAAGCGGCATCAATCCCTATTTTAATGATGAGAAACACATTATCCAGCTGCTTAACAAAAATATAAACCTCATCCATCATGCAGAAGAAATAAAACGAATTTATTTCTTTGGCGCGGGCTCTTTTTCTAATGAGCTTAAAACCACCGTGCACAACGCATTGTCCGCTTTTTTCAAATTTGGCAAAGTATCTGTTGACCATGATATTGATGCGGCTGCCATAGCCTGCTGTAAAAATAAGCCGGGTATCATCTGTATTTGTGGAAGCGGCTCCAACGCTGCCTGGTATGATGGCAGAAAGGTTAAACCCAATAACTATGGCCTTGGCTATATACTGGCTGATGAAGGTTCGGGTAACTGGCTTGGGCGGCAATTACTCAAAGGTTTCATGAGCGAAACGCTTCCCGAAAACATCAGGAAGAAGTTTGAGCATAAATATGACCTTGACAGAAAGACGCTGTTAGAAAAAGTTTACCGCCAAAAACAACCGGCTGTATTTTTAAGCTCCTTTACCGAATTTTATCTCGAAAACAGGGATGACGATTATCTTAAGAACGTCATAATAGATGGTTTTAATAGGCTAATAAATACTTATTTATTACCTTTACATAAGCAACATCCCGATGCACCCGTTCACTTTGCCGGCTCTGTTGCCGCAAATTTTCAAGACTACCTGTATGAGGCCACAGCCGGTACAAACCTTACAATCGCAACTATTATTAAAGAACCCATAAATAATTTATTAACGTACTATTCAAATAAAATTTAAAACACATGAAAATAGGAATTAACGGTTTTGGCCGTATTGGCCGCCTGGCATTCAGAGCTGCAATTGAAAGATCCGACATTGAAGTTGTTGGTATTAATGACCTTGTTGAGCCTGATTATATGGCTTACATGTTAAAATACGATTCAACCCATGGCCCTTTCAAAGGCACTATTGCTGTTGAAGGCGGACATTTGGTTGTAAACGGTAAAACTATTCGCGTAACTGCCGAAAGAGATCCCGCTAACCTGAAATGGAATGAAGTTGGCGCTGAAATAATTATTGAATCAACCGGTTTGTTCCTTACCCAGGAAACCGCCCAAAAACATATTGATGCAGGCGCTAAAAAAGTAGTAATGAGCGCCCCTGCTAAAGATGATACCCCTACTTTTGTAATGGGTGTAAACAACAAAAAACTGACTGCTGAGCATACTATCGTATCCAATGCATCATGTACTACCAACTGCCTTGCTCCTATCGCTAAGGTATTGAATGACAGCTTTGGTATTGAAGAGGGCTTAATGAGCACCGTACACGCTGTTACAGCTACTCAAAAAACTGTTGACAGTCCATCAGCTAAAGACTGGAGAGGTGGCCGTGGTGCTTACCAGAACATCATCCCTTCGTCAACCGGTGCTGCTAAGGCGGTTACTTTGGTTATCCCTGAGCTAAAAGGTAAATTAACAGGCATGTCGTTCCGTGTTCCGGTTGCTGACGTTTCTGTTGTTGACTTAACCGTTCGCCTTAAAAATGGCGCTACGTATGAGCAGATCAAACAAGCTATGAAAACAGCATCAGAAGGTGACCTTAAAGGAATTTTGGGTTATACTGAAGATGACGTAGTATCCGAGGATTTTAAAGGTGACGCCCGTACATCAATTTTTGATGCCAAAGCCGGTATCGCTTTGAATGATCACTTTGTTAAAGTGGTATCATGGTACGATAACGAATGGGGTTACTCAAACAAACTGATCGATTTGGTTCAGGAATTGGGTAAGATCTAATCTTATTTTGATATGATATTTGAAGCTCCGGCATAAGCCGGGGCTTTTTTGTTTTTGGGTTCTGAGGTAATAGGTGTCTGTGAGGACACAGACACCGGGGGAGTATAAAGGCTGTTTGTGTCCCCACAAACAGCGGGGATAAAGACAAAGAAAACACTACCCGGTGTCTGTGTCCTCACAGACACCAATCTACCTAACTCAATCAAATAAATTATTATCTTTCAAGCATGCAATTGGGTGAGATCTATTTTTATACTGCCAGTATCCTCGATTGGAAGCGATTATTACAACCAGATAAATTCAAACTCATTATTTTGAATAGCATTACCCACCTAATAGAAAAGAAAAAGGTAAAAGTCTACGGATTTGTAATTATGCCTAATCATATCCACCTGATTTGGGAAAATACAACTATGAATGGTAAAGAAAAGCCGCATGCCCGTTTTATGAAATTTACCGGGCATCAATTTCTCGAAGGACTCCGGGAAAACGATCCAATGTTGTTAGAACAATTCCAGGTTGAAAGCAACAGCAGAAAACATCAGTTTTGGCAAAGGAATGCTTTACCTATAAGATTGTATGACAGGAAAATATTAGAACAAAAATTAGACTATATTCATTTGAATCCCTTGCAACAACATTGGAATTTGGTCACTGACCCTAATGATTATTTATATTCGTCGTGTTCATTTTATGAGCAGGGCGATCAACGTTTTAGCTGGCTTACTCATTATATGGATGTAATGTAGGTTATGAGCAATTAGTTGTCTGTGAGAACACAGACAACGGGCGCAGAGGACACAGCCACCGGGGAGGGAACGGCAGGCGCCTGTGTGGACACAGACACGGGGCGGAACATAGACAACGGGGCAAAAAACAACTATGAATAGAATAGACAGATTATTTGGCATACTTACAACCCTGCAATCAAAAAAGCATGTTACTGCATCGCAGTTGGCTGCTCAATACGAGATCAGTGTGCGAACTGTTTACCGGGACATTAAATCGTTAGAGCAATTGGGTATTCCTGTTAGTTTTGAGCAGCCAAAGGGTTATTATATTGTACAAGGCTATTTTCTGCCCCCACTTTCTTTTACTGTTGACGAAGCAAACTCGCTGATTCTAATGGCATCGTTAGCCGAAAGATTTGCGGATAAATCAATTGCCAGGCACAGCAATCACGCGCTTTCCAAGATCAAAGCAGTGCTAAGGTCATCTGATAAGGATAAAACAGCCCGGTTTAGCGATCATATCAATGTGTATCTCCCGGAAAGCGAAAAAACCGAAAACGACTTTTTGATAGATGTCCAGGCTGCCATAGCCAGGCAAATTATTATCGCTATTGATTATACCGACAATCAAAATATAAAAACCACGCGCGAAATAGAACCAATCGGGCTCGTTTTTTACAACATGCAATGGCACTTGATAGCCTGGTGCTGGAAAAGAAACGATTACAGGGATTTCAAAGTAAAGCAGCTTTCGAAAATTAGTTGTACGCAGCAACCTTATAAAAAAACGGATCATATACAGGTGACCGATTTTCTGCCTTTTCTAAAATAATCTTCATTCTTTAAAAACACACTGCCATAGGGTTGTCAGTGCCGGTGTTTTTCTTTGTCAAAAAAGAAACCTAAAATGAACACCAAACTAATCCTAAAGGCAATGATCTTCGACTTCGCATTTCAACTGGCTATTGCAACACCGCCGGCAAAGGCCCAATCAAACAACCAGGCACCAGATGCGGGCATGGTAAACGCTCACATTGATGCGATGTGGAACTTGCAGGTAACAGCTTCAAAATCATCATCCAAAAATGATTTTGATTTTTTTACCGGTGCCTGGGATGTTGCTGCCCGGAAATTAAAGGCCAGGCTACAACATTCAAACGAGTGGATAACTTTTAGTGCGAAACTGAAAAACACCACCATTTTACGCGGCATTGGTAATACTGAACCTTACTATGCCAAAATTAACGGGAAGGATTTTGAAGGGTACACTTTACGGTTATTTGATCCCAAAACAAGGCTGTGGAGTATTTATTGGGCCGACAGCAATAACGGCAAAATGGACCCGCCACAAGTGGGCTCTTTTGAAAACAACATCGGTTTGTTTTATGCTAAAGATACCTGGGAAGGCAAAAACGTGATTGTGGTATTTAAATGGGATAAGACCAATCCTGAGCAGCCTACCTGGAGCCAGGCATTCTCAACCGATAATGGGAAAACGTGGGAATGGAACTGGTACCATACGTTTACAAAAAGCAACCCCACCGAAGATATTCCATTTAGTGAAAATCAAAATATTAAAGTGCTGGAATTGCGCAATTATATCTTGAAACCCGGCAAAAGGGATGAGTTTATTAATTATTTTGAAAAGCATTTTGTTACCTCTCAGAATATTTTAGGCGGATACGTTTTAGGCCAATTCAGTATCAAGGGTGCTGACAACCGGTTTCTTTGGTTCAGGGGCTTTAATGATATGAGTACAAGAAGCGTCTATTTACCCGAATTTTATCGCAAAAGCTTGGTCTGGAAAAAATTCGGGCCGGGAGCAAACGAGCTTTTGGATGATAATGACGATGTGCATTTATTGCGGCCTTTGAATGATATTAATGGCACCAATGAGCTTAGCAAAGGCATCAGCACCAACGATTTTGCCAAACATAAAGGGATAGTTGTAATTGATTACTATACTGCTAACGAAGGACAATTAGACGCACTTATTGGTGTTTATAAAAGCAAGGCCTTACCTGCTGCCCCGTTAAATAATACAACCTTATGGGTGAGTGAACTAACGCAAAACGATTATCCGTCGCTGCCTGTGATACAAGATAAAAACCTGCTGGTGGTGATTTCTTTTTATAAAGACGAAGCTGATTACCAATCTCAATCAAAGCTTGCCAGTGGTAATAAAGCACTGCAGGATCAGATCAAAAATCTAACTAAAAATATACAGACCATGATTGTATATCCTACTGAAAAGTCCTTTGGTGAACTCGCAGACTAAAGTTTTAAAATAACAAAGCCCGGTAGTTTCCGGGCTTTGTTACTTATTGTAAGTCTTATTATTCTGTTTTTAAACTCTTTACCGGGTTCATCAATGCCGCTTTTACGCTTAAATAAGATACTGTTGCAAATGCAATGATCAATACCACTACAAATGGAATGGCAAACAGTGGCCAGCTGATGTCGAGCCTGAAAGCATAGGTTTGCAGCCATTTGTTAATAGCATACCATCCCAACGGCGCCGAAACTAAAAATGAGATAACGATCAGCAAGGCAAAATCCTTGTAAAGTAGTTGCAGGATACTGTTTATCGAAGCACCCAATACCTTACGGATACCGATCTCTTTGGTACGCTGAACGATGGTGTAGGATACTAACCCGAATAAGCCCAAACAGGCCACAAAAATGGCGATCAAAGTAAACACGCCAAACACTTTCCCAAAACGTTGGTCGGCCTGGTATTGCTCGTTAAAATGCTGATCAAGGAAAAAGTAATCGAACTGGTCGCCGGGGAAAAATGTTTTCCAATTAGCCCTTAGTGTTTCTATCGTGCGCTGAACATTCGCAGAGTTGACCTTTACCGATACATTACCGCGCACATCAGGTATGCAGCGGAATATCAATGCATCATATGCGTCATGCAGCGACTGTTGATGGAAATTGTCAACTACGCCTACGATGGTATACACCTTTCCCCAAAAGTCGATACGCTTACCTATTACCTGCTCCGGTTTATCAAATCCTAACTCATGAACAGCCTTTTCGCTGTAAACCACCGAAGCTGTATCTGCCGGATATTCTTTAGATATCTTTCTACCGGCAAGCAATTTCATATCATAAGCAGTCAGGAAATCGTAATCGCCGGCAATAATGCGGTATTGTTTGCCCTGCGACTGATCGGTACCAACCAGTTTGATCCCACCGGCGTTCCAGGCTACCGGTTCGCCCGGTATTGAAGTAGATACGGTAACACTTTTAACGGATGCATTGGTTAAACTGGTATTTTTAAATGCCGTCATGACGCGAAGAAAAGAATCTACCCTGGCCAATGGCGGCTTGATGATCAGCGTTTGGTCGATATTAATTCCCAGCTTTTGCTGCTGCATATAATTGATCTGCCTGAACACAGTCAGCGAACCGATCAGTAAAAATATAGATGCGGCAAACTGGAACACCACCATGCCTTTTCTTAAAATAATTCCTTTGGATGTGGCGGACAGCTTACCTTTCATCACATCAATAGGGTTAAAGGACGAAAGCACGATTGCAGGGTAAAAGCCGGAGAAGAACGCCCCAACCAAAAATATACCCGCTACAGTGAGCCAGAATACCGGGTTTGCAAACAAAGTAAAGCTGATGTTAAGCCCGGACACACTGCCAAAAACAGGCAGGAAGATAGCGATCAATACAAATGCTGAAATTAACGCGATGCCATTGAGCAGGGCCGCCTCCAGCATAAACTGGATGATGAGCTGGCCTTTAGCCGAACCTAAAGTTTTACGCACACCTACCTCTTTTGCCCTGCCAATACCACGTGCCGTGGCCAGGTTGATATAATTGATCCAGGCGATGATGATCACAAATATGGCAATGCCCAACAACAGGTAAACAGATTTACCATCGCCATTAGGCTGCAATTCGAACATCAGGTTAGAGTACAGGTGAATACTTTGCATCTGCTGCAAGGTATATATTGCCGATTCACCCGGAGACTTGGAATAGGCCTCCTTGGCGATAGGTATAAATTTCTTTTCCAAAACCCTGGGATCAGTCCCGGACTTTAATAAAAGATATGTTGTACAACCATCACTCTCCCACTGGCCATCAAGTTGGGGCGCATAATTTTTTATAAGCGTGTTGTAAGATTGCAGGAACTCAAGCTTCATGTGTGTATTGGCAGGCAGATCCTTCATCACCCCGGTAATTTTAAATGGGGTTGAATTGTTCATAGTAATTATTTTGCCCAACGGGGCAACATTATGAAATAGCTTTTTGGCCACCGTTTCTGTTATTACAACCGAATTTGGATCCTTAAGGGCCGTTTTGGGATCGCCGCTTAGCAATGGGTAAGAAAATATATTAAAGAATGAATTACTTACGAAGTAGTCGTTTTTGATAACAATTTTTGAATCTTTATAATTGATCAAAACCTCCCCGGCGGGCACCATCTTAACAAAATCCTCAATTTCGGGTAATGAGGCTTTAAAAACAGTTCCCGGTGCAAATGCTCCTCCCGCCCATCTTGTACTTAGTTTACCATTGTTAAACCTGTCCTGATTGATGCGGTAAATGCGGTCCTTTTTGGCGTGGAAATTATCGAAGCTTAATTCGAACGTTACATATTGCAAAATCAACAGGCAGGCAGCCATACCTATGGCCAGCCCAACAATATTAATAAATGAGAAGGCCTTATGTTTAGTGAGGTTTCTGAAGGCAACCAGCAGGTAATTTTTAAGCATAGCAAAATGATTTATAGCTTTTGCTAGCCAAGAATATGCCTGTTTTATAATTAACTGATAATAAAATAATTAGCATTTAGACAACACTACTAATACGTTCGGATATGATACAGTTTACGTACGAAAGTGAACGTAGGCATGGGTTGTTTGTGAGGTGCTGTTTGTGAGGATACAAACAGCGGATGAATAATATATTACATACAGATATCACATCAAATCCTGATCGTCCTTTTCGCGGCGTACTTTATAAGCCAGGTAGTAAAGCAGCAGCACGGGTATTAAGTTAATAAATATCCCTGCCTCGCTCAAATCCGATGGCCAGGCCATTACCTGGACAATGAGAAATATCAAGGCGAGCGTACCTCCGGCCAGGTATAAATAAAAAAACTTATAGCTCATAATAGGTTAACTATATTATCAGCCTATAGTTTTTTTTACTTGATTATAAGGCAGTTAATTTACCTTTTCAAATAAACTACCTCTTGCCCAAATGGATTTGCAGGGGATGTGAGTGTAATGCTATTATTATCCTGGTAAAGGATGGTATAAACACTTGGCGGGGTAACCACGCCCATACCATGGCCATCTACGGTATAAATGGTAATGTCTACCGACTTAGTGCCATTTTGGTTGTATTTCCCGGTATAGATATCCGCATGATCCTGTATACTCAGCGCATTGTCTGGACCGAAATTGTAGTAATCAGCGGAAGTCCCGTTAATGGTTGTATCGTGTGCATTGTGATATGCTGTTTTTACAATATGCCATTTCCCGGCTATAGAAGTATTGTTATCTTTTTTACAAGAATAAAAAGCAATTGATATTATGGCGATAGCTAATAAGGTAACTTTAGGTCTCATATTTACTCTGGATATTATTACAATAATCCATACGAAGCGGAACGGCAAATTGCTACAATTAAAACAATAAACTTACAGAGTTCGGCCCCTATTCTATTTATCAACCCTTTTTTAATACGATTGCACCTAAAGGTGGCAGGTCAACTATTACGGAGTTATCTTTTCCGTGCCAATGCTCCTTTTCGCTTTTCGCTGCTTTAGTATTGGTCATGCCGCTGCCCCAATATTGTTTCTCATCCGAGTTGAATATTTCTTTCCAACTGCCCGCTGCAGGAACTCCGACCCGGAAACCCTGGTGCGGCGTTGGTGTCATGTTCAGCACAATAACTAGGTCGTCTTTGGCATCGTGCCCTTTTCGGCCATAGATCAATATAGAATCATTGGCATTACCGCCGTCTATCCATTCAAACCCGGTTCCTTCAAAGCTTTTCTCATACAAGGCTGGCTCAGTTTTATATAATTTATTTAAGGCCTTAACAGTTTCCTGTATTCCCTTATGGTTAGGATATTCCAACACAAACCAATCCAGCGACTGGCTAAAGTTCCACTCCGTTCCTTGTCCAAATTCAGCACCCATAAACAGCAATTTACTGCCCGGATGGGTAAACATATAACTGTAAACTATGCGCAGATTGGCAAATTGCTGCCATTCGTCACCCGGCATTTTGCGGAGCATCGATCCTTTGCCATACACCACCTCATCATGTGAGAAAGGCAGCATAAAGTTTTCCGTAAAGGCATAGATCAAACTAAAGGTGATCTGGTTATGATGATATTTGCGGAACAGCGGGTCGGTAGAAAAATACTTGATCGTATCGTGCATCCAGCCCATCATCCATTTCATGCCAAAGCCCAATCCACCGGTATAAACCGGGCGACTTACGCCTGTAAAGGAAGTCGATTCCTCCGCGATAGTTTGCGTATCGGGGAAGTGACTGTAACAGGCCTCGTTAAATTCTTTCAGGAATGATATGGCTTCCAGGTTTTCGTTACCGCCAAACTCATTAGTTTCCCACTCGCCATGGTTCCGCGAATAATCAAGGTAAAGCATTGACGCTACGGCATCAACACGCAAGCCATCGATATGGTAGCGGTCTAACCAAAATAAGGCGTTACTGATCAGGAATGCACGGACCTCATTACGCCCATAGTTAAATATATACGATTTCCAATCGGGGTGAAAGCCCTTGCGAGGATCGGCGTGTTCATACAAGTGCGTACCATCAAATTTATAGATCGCATGTGCATCGCCGGGGAAATGCGATGGCACCCAATCCAATATCACCCCTATTTCGGCAGCGTGAAAAGCCTCCACCAATTTCATCAATTGCTTTGGTGTACCGTAACGGCTTGACGCGGCGTAATAACCGCTTACCTGGTAACCCCAGCTTGGATAATAGGGATGCTCGGCAATCGGCATAAACTCTACATGCGTAAAGCCCATTTCCTTCACATAAGGTACCAGTTTATCTATCAGTTGCTCGTAAGTGTAAAATGCATCCGGACTTTCGGGGCTGCGTGCCCAGGAGCCGATATGCACTTCGTAAACGGAATATGGCGCGTCTAAGGAATTGTGCGCGTGGCGATCCTTCATCCATTTGGTATCCTTCCACTCATAATAAGTGTCGGCCACTACAGATGCTGTGCGTGGCGGTTCTTCCCAGCGCAAGGCAAATGGATCGGCTTTCTCTAAATCTTCACCTGTGGATGATTTGATATAATATTTATAGGTTTCGCCATCGCCAATACGCGGAATGAAGCCTTCCCATATACCGGAGGCATCCCAACGTACATGCAAAGAGTGCGAACTGCGATTCCAGCCATTAAAATTCCCAATAACGGATACATGCTGCGCATTTGGCGCCCAAACGGCAAAGTAAGT
Organism: Mucilaginibacter sp.; assembly: GCA_035489035.1. Taxonomy (GTDB): domain Bacteria; phylum Bacteroidota; class Bacteroidia; order Sphingobacteriales; family Sphingobacteriaceae; genus Mucilaginibacter. The sequence continues at coordinate 10,684 of DATHKT010000035.1, read as the reverse complement.
ACCAATAACGCCATCAACCTTGATTACGTGCGAACCGAATTTTTCGTACAATTTAAAATGCTTACCCGATTTGAATAAACCGATATCAAAATCGGTAAAACGGCTATAAACCTCAACGTTGTTTTTTACTGTTTCTGCAGGCATGGCTTTTTTAGTTGAGGGTGATTTTTTTACGGATGCAACGCTCTTCGCCGCTGGCTTAGCTGCAACCTTTTTTTCAGTTGAAGCGCTTTTTACAGCTTTGGTTGCTGCAACCGGCTTTTTAGCAGCAGGTTTTTTTTCTGCGCCGGCCTTTTTGGCTGGGGTATCATTTCCGGTTTCGGTTTTCTTTGTTGCCATATCCTTGTGCCTGCAGGCTTTAGTTAAATTTCTCTATTTCAAACAATACTTGCTGGATGCCTTTTAAAGGTATCCTGATCCAATCCGGGCGTCCGTTCAACTCATAGCCCAGTTCATAAACAGCTTTTTCAAGCAGGTGCAACTGGAGTAAAAAATTAAGTTCCGTTCTGCTACCAAATATAGCCGATATATCGCCTATTGTATGCATGTAAGCATCAACATAAGCATCGGTGATCAGCTTATACCACCTATCGGCAGCCTTTTGTAATTTTAAAGGGTCAATACTCTTCGTTTCGCTGCTGAAATAAAGCTTAGCACAAACCGCGTAATGGAAAGAACGTATCATACCGGCAACATCCTTCAGCGGCGAATGTTTGATTTTACGGTCAGCAATGGAGCTTTCTGGCTCACCTTCAAAGTCAATAACCAGGTAATCCGTTCCCGTAAAAAGCACCTGACCCAAATGATAATCACCGTGTATGCGTATGCGGGATGATTTGAGGTCATTACCTGCTATCTTTTCAAAAAAACGTTGAATGATCTGCTCACTGTTTATAAAATCATCAGCCAGTTGTTTTGCGTTTTTATCAAGCCGGGTATAGTTTTCCTTTAACAGGGTGATGCGCTTGTTCAGCAGTTTAGTCAGACTTTCCTGGAGCCATTTTATATAATCGGGGTTGTATTTTTCAGGTTTGAATGCTTTATTTTTTTTATCTGATAATAAAGCGAGGTGCATTTCGGCCGTGCGTTTTCCAAGCAGCTCCACCTTATCAAACACGATATCGTGTATACTGAAATGCTTATCCACAAACATAAACAGGAAGTCGTTCAGGTCATCACCCGTAGCTACCCAGCTATCCGATTTACTGGCTACCTTCTGCATCATCAGTCCGAGTGTAACCGGCGAAATGCCGGGACGTTCGTAAACTACGCTGCCGCAATAGGCAGGGATGTTTTTAAAGCCACCGGTTTCAGTCAAAAACTGCAGCATTTCCACTTCCGGGTTGATCTCGCGGAATAATTTGCGATACAGCTTAAAGAAATATTTATTGCCGAATATCAATGATGAATTGCTTTGCTCCAGGTCGGGAATTACACACAGGTAACCCATGTCCTCATCCGTAACGGCAAGGCCTTTACCTCTATGGTAAGTCAAAGCGCCTGTTTCTTGTGGGGTTGAAGCGTTATCGAAAATATTTTTAAATAGTTCCGTCTGGAAGCGAAAATCATAAATGGCATCAATCAGCCAGCCGGGCTTGCCATCAACAGTAATTTTAACAATAAATGCTTTGGGGTTCACCTGGCCTATCAGATCATAGCTATCCGGCAGGAAAGAAACCGGCATGGCGTACTTCTCCTCATCGCCATAAGTGTAACCGATATGCAGGATCACCAGGTAAGCCAGGTCGCCGTCAATAGGCATGGTCAATAGCTGCTGTACTTTCAGGAATTTGATCATACGCGCCTTGCCGGCAAACCAGCGGCATTTGCGCATATATTCATAAAATACGTTTTCCTCCAGCCAACTGATGGCCTTTTTATCTTTGGCAAATTCTGCCCATGGCAAAGTCAGCGATAGCGAATTGGTTTTGCTTGTTACACTTGCTTTTGCCATTTCCTGATCTTTACAATTCTATCCTGAATAAGTGTGCCGGCATATCGCCCGGTGATAACTCCACGTAATTCCACTCCCGGTTCCATACATAGCTTGTACCTGTCAAAACATCCAATACCGTGAAATCCTGGCCGGGAAAAATACCCATTTCGTACAGTGGTGTATGTACATGGCCAAATTGCTTTTGATAAGGATCAAGATTGACAATACACAAAATATGGTTATCACCCTCTTTCTTGTAGTAGGCCAGCATCTGCTCATTGTCGATATCACAAAACTTGATATTATTGGTATTTTGCAATGCCGGGTTTACCTTCCGCGCCGCATTCACCTTGGTGATCACGTCAGTAAGTTTGTTGCGTTTGGCCCAATCCCAATGGCGCACCTCGTATTTTTCAGAGTTCAGATATTCTTCCTTACCGGGATAAGGATCATGGTACATCAGCTCGTAAACCGGGCCGAATATGCCATAGTTGGATGACAGCGTTGCTGCCATAAAATAGCGCGCTATAAAACTGGCCTCATTCCCGCTTTGCAGATAATATGGATTGATATCATGTGTATTGGGCCAGAAGTTAGGGCGATAATAGTCCTTCATTTCTGTTTGCGTCAATTCGGTGATATACTCCGTTAGCTCCTGTTTAGTGCTGCGCCATACGAAGTAGGTATAGGATTGCGTATAACCGAGCTTGGCCAGTTCCTTCATCACCTTAGGTTTGGTGAAAGCCTCCGATAAGAAAATTGTTCCCGGATATTTCTTTTGTACTTCGGCAATGCACCACTCCCAAAAATTGAATGATTTGGTATGCGGGTTGTCAACCCTGAATATGCGGATGCCTTGTTCGCACCAATAATCCAGTATACTTTTCAGCTCTTTCCAAAGGTTTTGCCAGTCGTCATTTTCGAAATTAACGGGCAATATATCCTGATATTTTTTGGGTGGATTCTCGGCATATTGCACCGTTCCATCGGGCCGCCATTTAAACCATTTGGGATGTTCCTTCACATAGGGATGATCAGGTGAGCATTGTATGGCGAAATCCAGTGCTATTTCCAAACCATGCTCCGTCGCTTTTTTTATCAAACGTTTGAAATCTTCGAGCGTACCCAAATCTTTCAAAATATCCTTGTGCCCACCATCTTTGGAGCCGATGGCATAAGGAACGCCATCATCGCCCGGCAAAGCATTCACCGTATTATTCTTTCCTTTCCTGAAAGTATCACCTATCGGATGTATCGGTGGAAAATACAGCACATCGAAACCCATTTCGGCAATGCGGGGTAGCAGCTTTTCGCAATCCTTAAAGGTGCCGTGCTTTCCTTCCTTAGGTGATGCTGAGCGCGGGAAAAAACAATACCAACTGCTGAAACCTGCCCTTCCACGATCAACATAAACTTTTAATTCGTTTATATAAATAGTCGCATTCCCCAGGTCGGGATACAGGTCGATAAAGTGATGTGACTCCCTACCTAATACCGCATTCACGGCCAGGTCGTATTTGCCTTCATCTTTAAGCAGTGCAATGATCTTGCTGATCTGTTTCTGGTCAGTTTTATTGGCTGATGGCAGCATGGCTTCTAAAAAGCCTGCCCCTATCAATAATTCAACACCCATGTGCTGAGCATCCTGGTATTTTTTTAAAAAGCCTTCGAGCCAGGTGAGCGCATGGTCAACCCAGCCGGTTACGGTATAATGATAAAATCCTGTTTTTGGTAAATCGAATGAAGCTAACCAACGGTCGTTGCTGGTGGGGTGCATGGGTACAAACGACCATTTTTTTTCACTTTCGTGTTTGTATAATAACCTCGCCCCTACGTGGTCGTGACCATCGGTAAATACATCTGCTTCCACCCGAACGGTGTCGCCAACGATTTTTTTTATATTAAATCTGCCGGCGTCGATTTCGGGTGTTACATGTTCAACAATAACCCTTTGCAAGCCTTGTTTAGTCATTTGGTCAATAAAAATAGAATAGGTCGGTTTAAAATTGGTCTGCTAAATCTATTATAACTCTGTTGTCGTCACCAGGCGTTCCTACGGAACGCTTGAATTGAACAACTATTTATTTTTTCTACTACCCATCATACGTCCCGACGGGACGTGCCTGGGGTATTATTATCGAATTCGGCATTCTGGCAAAATTCGGGTTGACATTTACTTTTTACAACCCATCATACGTCCCGATGGGACGTGCCTGGGGTATTATTATCAAATTCAGCATTCAGACAAAATGCCGGTTGACATTTATCTTTTTTACAACTAACCAGTCGTCCCCCTCGGGACGTTTGATGGGTTGTAAAAAGATCAATATGTATCTACGTTCCATAGGAACGTTTCGTGCTTATCAAAGAGTTAAGGCTCGATGATACTTAACTGATAACCAACTGCGTAAAATTCTTTCTCAGTTTCAATTGCACTGATTTATCAGCGGCTATCATAAAATCCCTTACTTCGTTATTGTCGGCAATTACCCTTGTTGGTTTAAATGGCAGGCCTACAATATTGAAATGATAGTTTTCATACCGCGGTGTGTACAGGCCTTCCATACTTTGCTGTATGGTGAGCTTGTTGTCTTTTCCTTTTACTACAAATTTCTTTTCGAGGTAGATATCCTGCTCATAAGCAAATGTTTCGCCGTAATCTTCAAACAAAAATGAATTTGCCTCTATATCGCTGTAATAAACATTCAGTTTCACTTCTTCAATTTCTTTCTCACCTACATATTGCATTACAGGGTATTCCGGGATCACCGAACCTGCTTTTACAAATATCGGCATGATATCCAGCGGTGTAAGCACTACCACTTCCTTGCCGCCATCAACTAATTCGTGGTTCCAGAAGTTATACCATTTGCCTTTAGGCAGATATACCTTACGGCTTTTTTGTCCAGGCTCTAATACCGGGCATATCAATATTTTATCCCCGTAGGTAAATTCATCCTGGCGGAAATGGTTAGTCAATTCATCCTGCTCCTGTAATACTACCGGCCTCAATATCGGGAAGCCATAACGGTGATGTTCCCAGAAAGCGGAGTATAAATATGGAAGCAAGCGATAACGCAGCTCAATAAATTTACGGTTGATTGTAGTAAAAGGCTCGCCAAAACTCCAGGGTTCACGCTCTTTGGTATCACCCGCCGAGTGCGCACGCATAAACGGCGAAAATGTCCCCATCTGTATCCAGCGGGTAAACAGCTCGCCATCAGGCTCGCCGCTGAAACCGCCTATATCCGTACCGCAAAAAGATATACCCGATACGGATAATCTTTGGCATTGAATATTACCTAATTTTAAATGCTCCCACGAGGCCACGTTATCACCAGTCCAAACTGACGAATAACGCTGCACGCCCGAATATCCCGCCCGTGTAATGGTAAAAGGGCGTTTATTCTTCATCAGCTTGCGCATACCCTCGTAAGTAGCGCGTACCATTTGCATACCGTATACATTATGTGCCTTTCGGTGCGAACCGCGATGCCCGTCATATTGATGACGTACATCATCCGGGAAAGTGCCGCTGCCAAATACGGCCGGCTCATTCATATCATTCCATACCCCGGCCACACCCAATTGCACCAGTTCGTCAAACAATCCGCCCCACCACTCCCTTACTTCGGGATTGGTAAAATCCGGGAATTGACAACGACCGGGCCACACATGGCCTTCCATAAAATAATCGTCGCAACGACGACAGAAATATCTATTCTCTTTTCCTTCTTTAAATACCGAATAGTTATCATCCACACGTATTCCGGGGTCAATAATTACCACCGTTTTAAAGCCCTGGTCAGATAACTCCTTGATCATCTTCTTAGGGTCAGGGAAATATTTTCGGTTCCAGGTAAAGCACCGGTAACCGTCCATATAATCAATATCGAGGTAAATACCATCACAAGGTATCTTTTGCTCACGGAAGGTTTTGGTTACCATCCTTACTTTCGATTCGGGATAATAGCTCCAGCGACATTGGTGATAACCCAGCGCCCAAAGCGGTGGCATCGGGTGTGTACCTGTTAAAAGATGGTACCGCTTCACCACGTCCATCATATGCGGACCGTGGATATAATAATATTGCAGTTCGCCCCCATCAGCCCAAAAACTTGATTTGGTTGGATCTTCGGCGCCAAAGTCAAACTCCGCTTTAAATGTATTGTCGAAGAATATGCCATGGGCAATTCCTTCATTCAGGCTGATATAGAAAGGGATGCTGCGATATAGAGGGTCCTGGTTCCAGGCAAATGAGTAGGCGTCGGTATTCCAGTTAGTTAGTCTTTTTCCGCGGAGGTTAAATTCGGTCGGCTTATCGCCCATGCCAAAAAAGCTTTCCTGTGTATGGCATTCTTTGGTGCAATAAACATAGTAACCACCAAATTTCGTATTCTCCTCCCAGTGCATCGGCACCGCATCCGAACTGGTTACGTGGTTCTGATTATCAGAAAAAGATATAAAGAAATCTTTTTTACGTACGTGACAGTTTACAATATTGGTAGAAACCACATACTCATCTTCATACTCACCAAGGCTAAACAAGGATACTTTTTTCTCTAGTTTAGGCACAGCATATGAAAACTCGTCTAAAAAAACACTATGGGGGGCCAGTCTAACGCGTATAATTTCGTCAGTTACAACAGTAACTTCCACTTTAGCGTCGCCATCAGTAAAAAAGAATTTATTGCCTTTTTGTTCAGCGCCGATAGGCATACCCAGGTATTTTTTTACGATGGGTTTGATGCCCGCTGCCGGGTTATTTATATGGTGAAATTCTTCCTCTTCTTCGGTCAGCTTAGCGGGTAACAATTCGGGATTTAGTATATTATTATCTTCCATTCAAATTCGTCTCTTCTGCAAATATGTATTGTGTATCTTCTACGCAATATAACGATTGGGGTTTATAATTAATGTATTAAAGTTTAATTAATAATTGTAATAGCGACGGTTGAATTGTTTAACTGCGTATTAATCAGGCCTTATCAATGATCTGTATCTTATGACCATCCTGCACATATAACACCGCTATAGCCCCCATAAACATAAACACCCCGGCCATAACCAGCGCATATATCGCGTGACCATTATAAAAGTATTTAACGATTGGTCCGCCGATAATGCCATTCACAATTTGTGGAAATGTGATGAAAAAGTTAAAAATACCCATATATACGCCAATTTTCGTGGCCGGGATTGAGCTTGATAAAATGGCATAAGGCATGGCCAAAATACTTCCCCAGGCCAAACCGATACCAATCATGGGCAAAATAAGCAGGTAATCATTTTTAATAAAGAATATGGATATCAATCCGATACCGCCCATTGTTAAAGAAAATGCATGCGTTTTTTTCCGACTGGTATAGCGCACTATGCGTGGAAGTAATAAGGCATATATGGCCGAAACTGCATTATAAATACCAAATAAAACGCCTACCCAATTCCCGGCATTATTATATTCTACGGATGAAGTATCACCCGCTTTGATATGATAAACGTGATCAACTATCGCCGGTGTAGTAAATACCCACATAGAAAATAGCGCGAACCACGAAAAAAATTGCACTACACCTAACTGCTTCATGGTTTTTGGCATATTGACCAGGTCGGACATGATCTCGGCAATGCCACTTTTCTTTTTCCCTTCCACTTTAGGTTCGGGCTCGTGGAACTTGGCATACTCCTCCGGTGGATATTCTTTTGTTTTGATGACTGTCCACAAAATACTGGCGATCAGCACCAGGCCGCCAACATAAAATGAAAACAGCAGGTTATTAGGTACATGCCCCGGTTCAGCAGTTTTAGCGATGCCAAACCAATTGGCAAAAACATAAGGCAGCCACGAACCGATAACGGCTCCGACACCGATCAAACAGGTCTGCATAGAAAACCCATCATTATGCTGACTATCAGGAAGATTATCCGCAACTAAAGCCCTGAAAGGCTCCATCGCCACATTGAATGAGGCATCCATGATCATCAGCATACCTGCTCCCACTACAATCGGCGGTATAATGGCGGCCAGCATAGATGAATTTGGCATAAAAAACAAGGCAAGGCCGGATAATATAGCCCCGGTTAAAAAGAAGGGACGCCTGCGGCCAAGTTTCGTCCAGGTGCGATCGCTATAATGCCCGATGATAGGCTGAACGATCATACCGGTAATAGGCGCGGCGAGCCAAAACCATGACAAATGCTCCACATCAGCCCCAAATGTTTGCAGGATACGACTGGCATTACCCGTTTGCAGCGCAAAGCCAAACTGTATACCCAAAAAGCCGAAGCTCATGTTAAATATCTGCCAAAAACTCATTTTTGGTTTTTGGAGGATGGTGCTTGTTGCCATAATTGTTATAGGTTTAATGGTTTAATTGGTCAAAACTCTAATAGTACCCCGCTTGAAGCTGGCAGTGTAATATTCAATCCCCCTGTAATATCATCCGCACTGTATTTATTACCGCTCAGCAGGTCATTAAATTGCACATTCCCATTCAAATGCAATTCGGCTAACAAATCGGCTGGTAGTTTTAGGTGCAATTTTTTCGCGTCGCGGTTAAAATTGGTTATGACCAATATACGCTGTTTGTCCGTAAATCGTACGTAGGCATAAATACGGTCATTAAAGCCACTTTCGTTATTCTGATTAGCAAGCATCAACTCCCAAAATTTGCCGGTTTTAATGGCTTCTTTTTGCTGAACGATATTTAATAGTTTACTGTAAAATTCATGCAGTTTTTTCTGACTGTCAGACAATTGCCCGCCATCCAGCTTGCCGTTATTCAGCCATTTTTGATGCTCGGGCACGCCCCAGTAATCAAATATGCTGGTGCGGCCATCATCTCCGCCAAAACCTTCTTTGCCTGCGCCCGGCTCACCCACTTCCTGTCCGAAGTAAACCATCACCGGCCCGGTATTCAGCGTAGCGGTAACGATCATGCCCGGCACGGCCAGCCAGGCGTTACCCGCAAAACCGGGAGAAGCGATACGTTGCTCATCATGGTTTTCCATAAAGCGCAGCATGTGGCTATCTATCAGTTTACTATCATTATTCCAAACCCTGTTGATATCCCATGTAGTTGCATTTGGTTCGTTACGGGTCAGGCGTTTGATGGCATCATACAAGCCAACTTTATCATACAGGTAATCAAATTTACCGTTGAAAATATAGTCGTGATATTTATGCGCATCATAGGCCTCGCCGATAAAAATCAGCTGCGGGAATTCAGTTTTTAATTTCGGAATCACCCAGCCCCAAAATTCAAAAGGGACCATTTCCACCATATCGCAACGGAACCCGTCTACTCCCATTTCGCTCCAGAAATGCAGGATATCATATACTTTGTTCCATACAGGTGGTACCGGGTCAAAATGCGACTGGCGGCCATTCTGGTAATCCGCGCCGTAATTCAGTTTTACTGTCTCAAACCAATCATCAATAGATGGCGTAGCACTGAAAACGTCGTTCCCGGTTGCTTTTGCCGGGCTTTCAACAAACTTGCCGTCTTTCAATGGGCTTTTAAATCCATCACCACCCGGATTATAGCCTGGGGGAACTACAAAATGCTGCCCCGGTGTATAATAAAAATCATTTTTAGGATCAAAGGCTTTGGTCTTATCATCATCCTGCCCAAAATCACGCACGCCTGCAGGTTTTACATCCGAAGCATAAGTACGGGCCACATGATTAGGCACCAAATCCATCAGCACTTTTAAGCCATTCTCATGCGAGCGGTTTATAAGTGTCAAGTACTCCCCCATCCGGTTATTTACATCAACGGCCAGGTCGGGGTCTACATCATAATAGTCCTTTACAGCATATGGCGAGCCTGCACGCCCCTTTACCACATCCGGGTCATCAGCCTTAATACCGAATTTGGAATAATCCGTCATGGTGGCATGCTCTATCACCCCGGTAAACCAAACATGTGTAAAGCCCATTTTTTTTATTTCCTGCAGAGCCTTATCATTAATATCGTTGAACTTGCCTACGCCGTTCTCTTCAATAGAGCCGTTGGTTTTGTTTACCTGTTTGGTATTACCATACAGACGCGGTAGTAACTGGTATATGGTGAGCTTATTATTTGTTTGGATTGATACCATTTTAGGACGTTTTTTGGGAGGCCTTATCTGCGAAAATACAAATTGCGGCATCAATGATACCGCAACAAGACAGGCAATGGCAATTTTTTTTCTCATACTCAATTCAAAGCATTTTAGGCTTCAACCAACAACTCATTGTTGGCTTTCACCAATTGCTCTTTACCGTAAATCAATACAGCCACTTCGTTGCCCGACAGGTTTTTGATCTGCACGCCATCCTTACTCACTTTTATGTTGAGTAATGCACCCCTGAAACCGATATGGAAAGAGAACGATTGCCATTTGCCGGGGAGGAATGGCTGAAAAGATAATTTCTCATCACGTACCCGCATACCGCCAAAGCCCTCAACTACCGACATCCAGGTACCGGCCATCGAAGTGATGTGACAGCCATCTTCTGTATCGTTATTATAGTCATCCAGGTCGAGGCGCGAGGTACGCAGGTAAAACTCATAAGCCCGTGCCTCGTCACCTAATTTGGCAGCGATAACTGCATGCACACACGGTGATAAAGACGATTCATGCACCGTACGTGGCTCATAAAAATCATAGTTACGGCGGATGGTATCGATATCATACTGATCTTCAAAAAAGTAAATCCCCTGCAGTACATCAGCCTGCTTGATGTAGCATGAACGCAATATC